>CAVQQM010000027.1:0-12500 GCA_963714915.1 uncultured Gammaproteobacteria bacterium | reverse complement strand
CCGCCACGCACTGATCTCGGCCATGTCCCGCGTGCTGAGCAGCTCGAAGTAGCGCCACATAAGCTCGTCGGAGATCGACATCACCTTGCCGAACATCTCCTCGGGTGGGTCGGCGATGGCGATGTAGTTCCCCAGCGACTTCGACATCTTCTGGGTGCCATCGAGCCCCTCGAGGATCGGCAGGGTGATCACCACCTGCGGCTCCTGCCCGTAGGCCTCCTGGAGCTGACGCCCGACCAGCAGGTTGAACTTCTGGTCGGTTCCGCCGAGCTCCACGTCGGCGCCCAGGGCGACGGAGTCGTATCCCTGGATCAGGGGATAGAGGAACTCGTGGACGGCGATGGACTGGCCGGACTGGTAGCGCTTGGAGAAGTCATCGCGCTCGAGCATGCGCGCCACGGTGTGCTGAGCCGCGAGCCGAACCAGCCCCGCGGCGCCCAGCTCCTTCATCCAGGCGGAGTTGAAGACCACCTCGGTGCGATCGGGGTCGAGGATCTTGAAGACCTGATCTCGATAGGTCGCCGCGTTCGCCTCGATCTCTTCCTGAGACAACGGCGGCCGCGTGGCGCTCTTGCCTGTGGGGTCACCGATCATGCCCGTGAAGTCACCGATCAGGAACAGGATCTGGTGCCCAAGCTCCTGAAACTGCCGGAGCTTGTTGATCAGGACCGTATGACCGAGATGCAGGTCAGGCGCCGTGGGATCGAAGCCCGCCTTGACTCGCAGCGGGCGGCCTGTCGCGAGTTTCTTCCGCAACCCGTCTGTCAGCAGGATCTCTACGGTCCCGCGCCGGATCAGCTCGAGCGCCTCTCCCGAGTCGGCCATCTAACTTACCCCAAGCGTTCAAAGAACGGGGCAGGTTACGAGGCGGCCCGCTGGGACACAAGGGCAGCGGGCCCAGGGATCAGACCGAGAAGGAAGAACCGCAGCCGCAGGTGGTGGAGGCGTTGGGGTTGCGGATCACGAACTGGGCCCCCTGCAGGCCTTCCGTGTAGTCGATCTCGGCCCCCATCAGATACTGCAGGCTCATGGGGTCCACCAGGAGCTTGACCCCATCGGTGACCACCTCGGTGTCGCCGTCCTGGAGGGACTCGTCGAAGGTGAACCCATACTGGAAGCCCGAGCAGCCCCCGCCCTGGATGTAGACGCGAAGCATGAGGCCGGGATTGCCTTCCTCCTGGATCAGCTGCGCGACCTTTGCCGCGGCTGCGCCGGTGAAGACCAGGGGTGACTCGATTGCTGTTGCTGTATCGGTGCTCATGGGAGACATGTACCTAGTAAAACGCTCGGATATAACGAGTGTGAGCCTCGATGCCCAAGAGTTCAAGATGGCGGTTGCGGGTCGCCGCGGGACCGACGACAGCGGACGCGGCCCCTCGCCTCGTCCCGGGCGCGATGGGCACCTCGCTCACTCGGGCTCGGTTCGGGGCGACACCTCGGGCTGGTCCGGCACGGGCGCCCAGGGGAAGGCGCTCGAGTTTTCGGCGAGCTGCTCGCCGTCCGGCCGGATGGTGACGGTCAGCACTCGCGGAATGAAGCCCGGGGGAAGCTCAAGACGCCCGTTGAAGGTCTGGAAGTGCTCGAACCCCATCTCGAGCTCCTGAGGGTCGGCGCCCGGCAGATCCGAGAGCCCAAGGACCAGGTCCTCGTCCCCGCTCGATCCCGTGAGCTCGATCAGCACGCGCCCGCGAGTCTCCCCGAAGTCCTGGATGAGCTGAGTGACCGTGAAGCTGTAGGAGAACGCATCCGGCGCGCCTCCCGGCTCGATCCGAAGATCGTGCACCTTCACCGCGCCGCGACCGCCCTCTTGAACCAGGCGCTTGAGATAGCTCAGGTCCTGGATCAGATCGAGCCGCTCGTCCTGGACCACCTTCATCTGGTCCTGCAGTGCCTTGCTGGTCTCCCGCTCGATCTGGCGCGAGCGCTCCAGCACCACGCTCTCCTGCTGGAGGTCGGTGACCTTCGAACGCAGCTCACCAAGCTCCGCGGCTGCGGTCTCGCGCTCCGCTCGCAACCGGTCGAGCTCGGGGCCGACGACGGCGGCGAAGCGTGTCTCGCCAAGCTCGAAGCCGCCCCAGAAAGCTCCGGCCAGCGCCAAGGCGAGAAAGGCGAGCGCTAGCAAGCGCCTCCAGGTGCGGGCCGTGTTCTGGGCCATGACTGTTATCGCCCTAAAACGGTGGTGCGGCGCATCGCCGCTCGACCACGAGATCGGCGCCAATTCCGAGGAAACCTCGCAGCCGCCGACTCATCCGCGTCGCTGCGGGTGCCAAATCGGCTGCTAGGGCAGCAGCGCCACGCCCCGAAGCCCCATCGTCTCCCCCAGACCGAACATCAGGTTCATGTTCTGCACCGCCTGTCCGGCCGCCCCCTTGACCAGGTTATCGATCACCGACTGCACCACGATGGTGCCACTGGTCGGCTGGCGGGTGACCGCGATCCGACAATGGTTCGATCCGCGCACGGAGCGGGTGTCGGGATGTCCGCCGGCTGGCATGACATCGACGAAGGGCTCGGCGGCGTAGCGCTGGCGCAACGCTGCCTCCAGCTCGCCGTCGTCGGGATCTCGGCCGGCGGGCGGGCGGGCGTAGAGCGTCGCCTCGATCCCGCGGATCATGGGCACCAGGTGCGGGACGAAGGTCAGGCTCACGTCGGCGCCGGCAAAGCGACTCAGGTTGAGGGTGATCTCTGGAGAATGGCGGTGCCCACCCACTGAATAGGCCTTGAAGCTCTCACCGACCTCCGCCATGAGCAGCCCCGTAGATGCCTTGCGTCCGGCCCCGCTGGCGCCCGACTTGCAGTCGGCGATCAACCAGCCCGGATCCACCAGACCGGCCTCGACCAAGGGCACCAATCCCAGGGTCACGGCCGTGGGGTAGCAGCCGGGGTTGGCCACCAGGCGCGCCGCGCGAACCGCCTGCCGGTTGAGCTCAGGCAGACCGTAGACGGCCTCGTCGAGCAGCTCCGGGCAGGCGTGGGGCATGCCATACCAGGTCTCCCAGACGGCGGGATCGGTGAGCCGAAAATCCGCCGCAAGGTCGATGAGCCGCACACCCCGGTCGAGGAGCTCGGGGGCCATCCCCATCGCGGTCCCGTTGGGGGTGGCGAAGAAGACCAGCTCGCAGTCGCCCAGTACGCCCGCATCGGGCTCGCTGAAGCACAGATCGAGCACCCCGCGAAGGTGCGGGAAGAGCCCCGCCACCGGCGTGCCCGCCTCCCCGCGTGAGGTGATGACCGAGAGGCTGACCTCGGGGTGACCGACGAGGATCCTCAGGAGCTCGGCACCCGTATATCCGGTGCCTCCGACGATTCCAACCTTGATCATGTGGGATATCCGGGCCGACGAACGCGATCGAGGGTCTCAGGCTGTCGACCCATGTGGCAGGTGTTCGGCTAAGACGGATCGGTGGGACGGGTGGGGGGGTGCTGCGCGGCGAGTGGGGCCATGACCGCCGGGGCGTCGTCACGGACGATGCCCCGGCGACGCGGGTCGGGTCAGGAGCAGCCGCCGCCGCTGGACGAGCCGCAGGTGCCGCACCCGCCTCCGCCCATCTGGGGGAGGTTGTTGAAGACGAAGGTCGCGTGGCCCTGACCGTCGTCCACGAAATCGATCTCGACTCCGCGCAGGTAGCCTAGGGTCCCGTCGTCTACCACCACCTTGAAGTCGCCGTAGCTCAACACGCCGTCATCGTCGTTGATGGCATCGGTGAAGGTCATCCCGAAGCTGACGCCACTGCAGCCGCCCGGGGTCGCGAAGACCCGCACGCCCTGGATGGCGTCATCCACCTGGGAGAACAGCTCGCTCATCTTGGCCTGAGCCGGGGAGGTCAGGGTGAGCTCGGAGTTGGAGAGTACAGCGGACATGGAAGCGATCCTCTGAGGACAAAGCAACGGCGTGGAAATCTACCAGAAAAAGGGTCGACTATTCCAGGGACGCGAGGGGGGTTTACGGCGGGGTCGCGCTCCGGCTGTATCAGCCCAGCCGGTCGCTCGCGGCCAGGTTGGCCAGGTGGCGCTCGGCGTCCACCAGGTGCTCGCACCAGTGGTGCTCGTAGCCGAGCAGCCAGGTCTCCAAGGCGTGGGCGGGGTCCGAGCCGAAGGCACGAAGCCCGTGCTTCAGCTCGCAGTAGATGTCTGTCAGATCGTCCGCAAGGCTGCCCGACATGGCCTCTCTGCCCTCCTTGTAGGCATCGAAGGCGAGAAAATAGCCATCCCGATCCGCGAGTAGATCCCGCAGATGGGAGTAGAGCTCGAAGCGGGCATCCAGGTTCACGGGATGGTCGTGCTCGGCGTCCGGCGCCGGGTAATTGAAGGACGACATCACCGCGTGCAGTCGCGGCAGGATCGCGGCGATCTCGGACAACCAATGGGGACAGTCGGCGCCCGACGCATCGATGAGCTCGCAGTAACGTCTTGCGACCGCGATGGCCTCGCGAACGCGCGGGTCTCGGGCCTCGCGGATGACCGTCGGTGCGTCCATGGGAAGCAGTGTAGTCGACCCGGGGCGGACCGCCGGCGGCGGCGCTGCCCGGCCGAGTGCGCCTGCGACAGCCACCTCAGACCTCGACCATCTCGAAGTCTTCCTTGCCGGCGCCGCACTCGGGGCACTTCCAGGTGAGCGGGACATCCTCCCAGGGGGTCCCGGCCGGGATACCGTCCTCCGGCCAGCCCTTCTCTTCCTCGTAAATCAGGCCACAGATCACGCACATGTACGACTTCACGTCTCGTTCCTCGGCTTCAGGGGTCGATGCGCTTCGACGACTCGGTGCGGGGACACGGACGCGAAACAGCCCAACGGACAACAGGCCCGCTAAATTAAGACATTCTCGGAGAATCTCAATGGTTGGGCTTCCGGACAGGTGTGGACCGGACCTATGCTTGGACCCACGCCCCGAACAGGAGCCAACCCTTGACCGCACCCAGCCCAACACCGACCGTGCTCTGTATCGGCGGACACGACCCCAGCGGCGGTGCCGGCATCGCCGCCGACGCGGAGGCAGTACGCGCGGCGGGCGCGCACGCGCTCACGGTCGTCACCGCACTCACCGACCAGGATACGGGCGCCCTGCACGCCCTCTTCCCCCAGCCACCGGAGCAGGTCGAGGCCCTCTGCCAGACCGTGCTCGCCGACGGCCGCCCGAGCGCGATCAAGATCGGTCTGGTGGGCAGCTCGCGCATCGCCCGGGTGCTGGCCCGATTGATCGACGCCCTCCCAGATGTCCCCGTGGTGCTGGACCCGGTCCTCGCCTCTGGGGCCGGCCAGAGCGTGGTCGACGCCGCGCTGCTCAACCAGCTGCGGACCCATCTCGTGAAGCGGGCGACGCTGATCACGCCGAACCTGCCCGAGGCGCACAGCCTCGTCGACGGAGAGGACTCGGCCAGCTGCGCCCGCCGACTGCTGGGGTTCGGCGCACATTGGGTGCTGGTCACCGGCACCCACGATCAGACCGACGACGTGGTCAACCAGTTATTCGCCGCAGACGGCGCCCACCGCACATGGACCTGGCCGCGGCTCCCCGGCGACTACCACGGGTCGGGATGCACCCTGGCGAGCGCCATCGCCGCGCGCCTGGCCATGGGGGCCTCGATGGTCGAGGCCGTCGAGGACGCCCAGGCCTATACCTGGAACACCCTAGAGCGAGCCCGTCGCACGGGGCAAGGGCAGCTCACCCCGAATCGGCTCTTCGGGCTCGATCCCGCGCCGAGCTGAGCCCGCCCGCGCCCATCTCTCGGCTCGCTGGCGCGCGGGAAGTCCTCGCCATCCATCCCGGGCTTACCGCCATTGTGGCGGGAAAGCCGATAGACGTGAGCGAGAATGTGCTCCCGCCGGATCTTGTCGTAGAAGGCATAGAAGCGGAAGTCAGACGGCTCCCTCGCTTTTACATAAAGTGCCTGCTGAAGCTTCTTTACCTTGTTTCCGCCACCGTGCGAACCGCTAATAGACACTGCTCCAGGGCCCGAACTCCTCCGGCAGATCGCGTCAAGGGGCTCCCAAGCGTGCCATCCACAGCACCGCCTCGACGAATCAGCAATTGTCCGCAGTGCTGCACCCGCGTTCACCCGGTTTGCCTGGCAGCCGGTGCGCCATCCGCTCCCGTTGATCATCGCGCAGGTTCAGGCTTGGCATAAGTTCTCCGCATCAGTAAGTCGGCCGAACGATATCATGTTTAATATCAACAAGATCTAGCAGCCTGACTGTCCGACATCAAGGGGTAAGCGGCCCGTGATTCGTGCGCATCGCCCCAGCAGGCGGGTGCGGCGGTGTTCCCGATCCGGGCCAGGCGGCAGTCCGTCCACCAGGGCCAGCGCAGCCTGCGGGTCACGCGCACGATGCTCGAGATAGCGCGCGAGCGCGGCACGCGCATCGAGGTCGCCCGCGGACTCGAGCCCCTCCCAGATCTCGACCGCCCTCGCCCAGTCCCCGAGACGGCGATACAACCGCGCCAGGTCGTGGAGCCCGCGGGTGTCGAGCCGCCGCCGCTCGCGCGCGAGCAGGGCGAGGGCGCGCCGCGGGTCTCCCCGGGCGGCGTGGGCCGCCGCCACCGCCCGCACGTCGGCTCCCGAGGCGGCTGGATCGCCGTAGACGTCGTCCAGGACCGGCAGCAAGGCAGCGAGCGACAATAGGTCCAGCCGATTGTGGCGCAGCACCCGGGCGAGCGGCGCCGTCTCGCCACCCCGCAACCAGGCGAGCCAGGCGCGCGGGGCCTCCGCCCCGGGCAGGTCGTCACTGCGCCTGAGCCCGAGCAGCCGCGTCTCCGCGGTGACCAGCCGGCAGTCCGGCCAGTTGCGCGCGAAGGCGCGCCGGGTGGGCGCGAGTAGGTCCAGGTGCGCGAGTCCGGGAAAGGGGTCCGCCCGCGCGGCCAGGCGTAGGCGCGCGACCAGCAGGGGGACGTCGAAACCGCGGCCGTTGTAGGTGACCAGCCGGACCGGGGGAGCCAGCTCGGCCACGACCCGCTCCAGATACGCCGGTTCCGCGTCGAGCCGGGTGAGCAGGATCTGACGCAGCAGCCAGCCGCGCGGGGTCTGCCTCAGCAACCCGGCGAGGAAGGCCCAGGTCCCGGTGCCACCCGAAAGACCGCTGGTCTCGGTATCGAGACCCAGCCAGGGGGCGCCCGCGGCGCCGGGAGCGCGGACCTCCGGCAAGGACAGCGCGGCGAGGTCTCCGATCGCTCCAAGCGGCCGGCGGCCATGGCGCAGGCGCGGGTCGATCCAGCGCTCGACCAGCAGCACCCCTGGCGCGAGCAGCTCCGCGCCCAGTGTCTCGGCGAGCCGCCGTTCGTCTGGCACGCCCCGGCGCGATCCAGCCGCGGTCGTCCCGAGACCTGCCCCGGCCCTGAGACGACCGAGCCGATCCGCGAGGCTCGGCCGATCCGGTTCCGGATCGACACCCGGGGCTTCGGGCGGGACCGTCCCGCCCCGCAGCCGGCGCAGCCGGGCCTCAAGGGCCGTCGGCAAGGGACGCACCCATCTTCGGCTGGCAGCGCTCCGACCGGCCGACACCGGACGCGGCCTGGTCTGCCCCGGCTAGCAGATCCAGAACCGCGAGCGCCGCCTGGCGCGGGGTGACGCTCCGCTCGCCGTCCCCCGGCAGCACCGGCCCCACGCAGGCCGGGCAGCCGGCGTTGCACCCGCAGGCGGCGACCAGATCCAATGCGTCCCGGACCAGTGCATCGGCGGCATCGAAGAGCGGCGCCGAGAGCCCGATCCCACCCGGGTAGTTGTCGTAGAGGAAGAGGGTGGGCTCGAAGCGGGCGACGCAGCCGCTGTCGAGCGGACCATTGTCCGGCCCGCGGAGCTGACCCCGACCATCGGCCCCGGTCACCGCGAACCAGGTCCCCTGACCGTCGCCGACCGCCCGCCCGAGATCGCGGATCTCGGCCATGGAGCGCAGGGCCGCCACGTGGTGCAGGGCATAGGCGGCGCCGAGGAAGCCCTCGATGGCCTGCTGGCGGTCGGGCAGCAGGGACTCCAGGGCCTCCGGGTCCGCCTGCCACCAGACGGCGGTGGTATGCAGCTCCTGATCGGGCAGGTCGATGTTGCCGTAGCCGATGTTGTCGTGGCTGTAGTAACGGATCTTCTTGTAGCCGGGGAAGCGGCGCACCAGATGGACCTCGCCGTTCGCCACCGCGGCCTGGGCCTGACCTCCCCGGCGGTCTGGCGCGCCTCGAAACGATCGAGGATCTTGAGCCGGGTGTAGTCGATGGCGTCGGTGTAATAGTCGGCCCGGGTGCGGGTGACGAAGGCCTTGCGCCCGGTCCAGTCCAGTCGCTCCACCTGATAGGGCTGGGACTGGATCATGTAGATGGCGCCCGGGTAGAGGGTGGACGGGGCGCTGGTCCAGTCCACCTCGGCGATGATGGTCTGGGCGCCGCCGGTGGTGTCGATGACCACGAAGTTGCCCTCCGCAACCGAGCGCAACGACACGGCGTTGGCGGGATAGCTGTCTGCCACCCAGAACCACTGGTCGCCCTGACGCTGCAGGACCCCCTCGTCGCGCAGGT
This sequence comes from uncultured Gammaproteobacteria bacterium, assembly GCA_963714915.1. Lineage (GTDB taxonomy): Bacteria > Pseudomonadota > Gammaproteobacteria > Chromatiales > Chromatiaceae > Thiodictyon. The sequence continues at coordinate 4,002 of CAVQQM010000027.1, read as the reverse complement.
AGCCGAGCATCTCCCCCAGATCCGCGTCTGCCTCTGGACCCGAAAAGGTCTCGCCGTCCCGAAAGGGCAGCTCGAAGGCGGCGCAGCGCACGTGATCGAGCAGGATCAGGAGTTGGTCCGGGTGGATGCGGGCCTGCTCAGGGGAGGCACCGAAGAAGAACTCGGGGTGGCGCATCAGATATTGATCGAGCGGGTCACTGGTGGCCACCAGCACCCCGAGGCTCGGGCGCTGGCGCCGTCCGGCCCGCCCCAGTCGCTGCCAGGTGGCGGCGACCGTGCCCGGGTAGCCGTTGAGGATCGCCACGTCCAGCGCGCCGATGTCCACCCCCAGCTCCAGCGCGGAGGTCGAGACCACCAGGTCCACCCGCCCGGCGCGCATGGCCTGCTCGGCGGCCCGCCGCTCGCTCGGCAGATAGCCGCCCCGGTAGGCCAGCACCCGCGGCGGGCGGCGCGGGTCGCGGTCGAAGACATCCTTCAGGTACTTGGTGATGACCTCCACCATGAGCCGGGAGCGGGCGAAGCAGATGGTCTTGAGGCCCGACTTGGCCGCCATCCGGGCAATGCGGGTGGTCTGGGAGCGGGCAGAGGCGCGGATGCCGAGATCCGGGTTGATCACCGGCGGATTCCACAGCAGCAGGTGCCGCTCGCCCTGGGGCGCACCGCTCTTGGTAATGGCCGTGACCGGCTCACCGCACAGCCGCGAGGCCAGCTCGGAGGGGTTGGCGATGGTGGCGGAGGTGAAGACAAAAATGGGTGAGACCCCGTAGAAGCGGCAGATGCGACGCAGCCGCCGAAAGACATTGGCCACGTGAGAGCCGAAGACCCCCCGGTAGCTGTGCAACTCGTCCACCACAACGTACGCGAGCCCCTCGAAGAACTGAGCCCATTTGGTGTGATGGGGCAGGATCGCCTGGTGGAGCATGTCCGGGTTGCTGACCACGATGTCGCCGCGGGTGCGCACCGCCTTGCGGGCATCGCCCGGGGTGTCGCCGTCGAAGGTATAGGCACGCACCCCAAGGTCGGCGGCGCGATTGAGCTCGGTCAGCTCCGCCACCTGGTCCTGGGCCAGGGCCTTGGTGGGAAAGAGATAGAGCGCCTTGACCCCGGAGCTGAGCACCGCGTCCAGCACCGGCAGGTTGTAGCAGAGCGTCTTGCCCGACGCGGTGGGGGTGGCGACGACCAGGTGCTCGCCGGACGCGCGCCAAATCGAACGACTCGCGCTGATGGCTGTAGAGACTGGCCACCCCCCTGCGGACCAGCGACTCGCGCAGACGCGGATCGAGGTCCGGCGGAAGATCCACGCACCGCGCCGGGGTGCCCGCGCGGGTGAGCGCACCGGCGATGCGGCCCGGGTAGCGCCCGACCAGCCGACCTCGCAGACGATCGACCGACAGGTCAGGGGTGGACCCCGTGTTGGAGGCCTCCGAATTGGCGCTTGGTGCGGCAAGGCTCGACATGGCGCGGATCCCCGGTGCGATGGTCCAGTGATCCTCCGCCACCCGGTGGCTCAAAACCTGAGCCCGCGACGACCAAAGGCCCCGCATCTGGCACCACGCCGCCGCGAGCACATCCGAGTCGCGCCCCACAGGCTTGCCCGAGTCACGTCGGTCTCTCGTCGTGGCAGGCGCGAGGTCGCTGACCGGTCTGTGGATCCTCGCGACTCGCCAATCGCAACCCGGCAGGTCGACCCCGATCCCCAGGTCCCCTGTTCGGCCGCGCCTACCCGTTCCGATCCTGCTGCCAGCACCCAGGACCGGGGCCCCTGTACAATGCGCCATCCTTGCGAGACGAATCGGAGACCTGAGTATCAATGGCGCGCTATCACGTGTATGGGATCGGCAATGCCCTGGTGGACATGGAGTACGAGGTGGGGCTTGCGGACCTCGAGACCCTCGGCATCGACAAGGGGGTGATGACCCTGGTGGACGAGCCCAAGCAGCTCGAGGTCATGCTCCATCTCGCCGATCACCATCACCAGCGGGGCTCGGGCGGCTCCGCCGCCAACACCGTGATCGGGCTCAGCCAGTTCGGCGGCCGGGGGTTCTATTCCTGCAAGGTGGCCGACGATGAGCTCGGCCACTTCTACATGCGCGACCTGATCGATGGCGGGGTGGACACCAACCATCACACCGCGAAGGAGCGCGGCCACACGGGACGCTGCGTGGTGCTTGTCACCCCGGACAGCGACCGCACCATGTGCACCTTCCTCGGCGTGAGCGGCAACCTCTCGGCCGGCGAGCTGGTGGAGGAGGCCCTGGTCGACTCCGATTGGTTCTACACGGAGGGCTATCTCGTCACCTCGCCCTCGGCACGTGCCGCCTCCAACGAGGCCAAGCGCATCGCAGAGGCGGCCGGGGTGCGCACGGCCATCTCGCTCTCCGACCCCAACATGGTCAAGTACTTCAGGGACGGGCTGCTGGAGATGATCGGCGACGGGGTGGACCTGATCTTCGCCAACGAGTCAGAGGCAATGGGCCTGGCCGACACCGACGACCTGGGCACCGCGGTGGAGGTCCTAAAGGGATTCGCGCGGGAGCTTGCGATCACCCGGGGTCCGAAAGGGGCGCTGCTCTATGACGGGCGCGAGCTGATCGAGATCGCCGGCAACAAGGTGGAGGCGGTGGACACGGTAGGCGCCGGCGACATGTTCGCCGGCGCCTATCTCTACGGCCTCACCCAGGGTTGGACCCGCCAGCGTGCCGGGAGACCTCGCCTCGGCGGCATCTGCGAAGGCTGGTCACTAGCCTGGGACCACGCATCTCACGGGAGGAGACCCTGGGCGTGCTGAAGGCGTTTCGCTAGTCGAAAGGGGCCCTGCGCGGAAGCCGATCAGGGACAGGGTCCGACAGCCGTGGCGGCTGGAGAAGTCGCGACCGCATTACCCGATTCGTCCTCTCAACAGATGCCCACCCCGAGACCATTGTTTGTTCGGTTGCGGTAGACCTCCCATTCGTAGCTCGTCCCGCCCGTATAGGAGTACCGGACCCGCCAGCCTCCGGTGGCGGTGCCGTTGATGTCCACCGCCTGCCAAGTCCCATCCAACGCCCGCGGGGCGACCGGCGTCCCATCGCCGACCTCGTCGACACGCCCCGCCATGGAACCGCAAGAATTTGTTACATGAGGTTCCAGGGAAACGCTGGTTAAAGCGTTTCCCGTGTGGGCCAAGGATGGCCCACCATTTTCATCGGCGCTAAGCCGTTGAAAGGAGCGCCCCACGAGTCGCGCCTCGGGGGGCGCGAGCTGATTCAAGCCAGGGATGGCTTTAGTCAGCATCTCCCTAGTGCAAGCGGAAAGAGTGCGCTGGGCCAGGGTGACCGGGGGCGCTCCCCCGCTCCGCGCATAACCCACGGCGAGGGTCGTGAGAACCGTCAGGTCGAAGGCATCCAGGGACAGGCGCCCGGTGATCGGGCTGAGGTCCAGGACCGGCAAGAGGACGGGGAGGATCAGTAGACAGGCGAGCGGCTGCACCCAGGGCAGCGCCCCGTAGAGTGCCAGGAGCACGGCCAGCACGGGCCAGGCGAGCGGGAACCTGAGCACGCCGACCACCAGCGGCACCGCGGCGGCGACGCCGAGTGCGATGCCCAGGGGCCTCGGCGTAGGTCCGGGGTGCGACGGCCCGGGGGCCACGAGGTCCGCCGCAACCTCCTTCCCTGCGGCAGGCGGCGGCAGTCCGTCCGTGGGCGCACGCACGTCCACGACCCTGCCCCTGGGGCTCGATCTCCGCGAGCGGCGCATCCCAGCCTCGCGCCGGGCGCGTCTGGCCCGGGCTGCTGTCGAGCCCGCCGGTGAGGGCCCGCTCGGACCAGCGGGCCAGCCCATAAGCAAGCAGCGCCCCCGCGACCGCCAACCGCAGGTTGGTGGTGTCGGGGTGCTTGGGCGGGAAGACCAGCTTTCCGCCCCCGATGACCGGCGCCACCACCAGCGCCGGGGCGCGGAAGACGTCCACCAGAGCGGCGATGGGAGCGCGCCCGGTGGCGATTCCGTTGGATTCGGCGATGGGAG
>CAVQQM010000026.1:0-27469 GCA_963714915.1 uncultured Gammaproteobacteria bacterium | reverse complement strand
TGCTCTCGGAGCGGCGCGCACTGCGGCTCTTCGCCGAGGCCTTCACGGCCCGCGAGGTGGCGAGACCCTTGCGCTCGTTCGACGTAGAGCGCCCACCGGGCGAGATCATCGCCGCCCTGGATGATCTTGGGCTGGAGGTGGCGGGGCTGCGGCGGCACGGGGTGTGCGTCGGCTATGTCCACCCGCGACGGGCGAGGCCGGGGGCGGACCTGTTGCGACTCTTCGCGCCCGCCCAGCTCCTGCAAGGGGACGCATCCCTCTCCGAGGTGATCCGGGTGCTGACCCTGTATGACTACTGCTTCGTCACGTCCATGGGGGACGTCGCCGGGGTGATCACGCGGGGGGACATCCAGCAGCCGGTGGTGCGCATGTGGCTGTTCGGCATCATCACCCTGATCGAGATGGATATGCTGGAGCGCATCCGCGCGCGTTGGCCCGACGGCGGCTGGACGCGCCTGATCTCGGCCGGGCGCCTCAACAAGGCCCAGCAACTGCTGGAGGAGCGCCGCCGCCGGGGCCAGCACGTGGACCTGGCGGATTGTCTACAGCTCTCCGACAAGGCCCAGGTGTTGATGGAGGACGAACAGGAGCGCGAGCGCTCCGGACTACGCACCAAGGGCGCGGCCAAGCGGGTCATCAAGGACCTGGAGTCGTTGCGCAACAACCTGGCCCATGCCCAGGACATCATCACCCATGACTGGCCCCAGATCGCCCGCCTCGCTCAGCGCATCGAGGAGCACCTCGGGGGCCTGGGGGGAACGAATGGGGGGGACGCTGGGCGCGCGGCCCTCGGGGCCGAGCTGACCGGCGAGCATGCCACCTGACCGCACCGCAGCGGGTGCGGCCAGGCTGGTGCCGCTCGGGCGGATCCGAATCAGGCGGGCATCGCCTCGATGGCCGAGATGACCTGGGCACAGGCCTCCGCGCATTCCTTGCACTCCAGGTGCTTGTCCTCATGCTCGCGGCACGCGTCCTCGCAATCCTTGCACGCCTGCCGGCACACGGGCGCCAGGGCCTTGATGTAGGGCGAGTTGCTGGCGAGCTGATAGGAGAAGGCCCGGCAGATGGGGAGCATCTCGTTCACCTTCCGCGCGCAGTCCGCGAGGCTGGTGTCGCCCTCCTGAAACGCGACCAGGCAATGTGCGGCGCACTGCTGGGCCTTGACCACGCAGTCGTTCACCGCCTCGAGCGCACCTGGGTTCTTGGGGGCGTGATCCTCATGCCGATGTCCCGGGGCATCGCCCGCAAGGCTGGCGCCGCTCGCCAGGGCGGCGCCGACGGCCCCCGCGCCGATCAACAGGGAGCGGCGGCTGATGGCGCGCCCGCGCGCATCCTGGTCGTGGATCGCATCGTTTAGCTCTTTGCTCATCTTGGTGAAGTCCTTTGTTGGATGTCGGGAAGGATCGACCACGGCGTTCGCGTTGGGGTAGGTGATCCCTAGGCTGTCGCGTGGTGGTAACTGGCTGCACCTTGACCCGGTTTCAACGCGCGGCCCGAGTGAGGGTCGATTCGGGAGTCGGTGGATCGACGGGGGGCGTCCAGGGGTCCGGCGCCCGCCGGCCGGATATGGCCGCACGGGCAGCCGGACCAAGCGGGTTCTCCAGGATCAGGCGTTCTGGGCGTTGGCGGGCACAGGACGCTCCACGTCAAGGATCTGGAGCTGATCGACGATGTCGGCGGCGGCCTCGCGCAGGGCGGCGGCATCGGTCAGATCGCGCCGGTCCTCGAGGCGGTCCGCCACCGCGGTCACCCGCCGTGCCTGGGCCCCGATGTGATCGCGCGCCCCGGCGAGCAGCACGGCCTTGGCGCGCCCGGCCTGTTGCAGCTCATCCTCCGCGGCTTGCCGTTCCTCGGGGTCAGATGCGGACCGCAGGTCGCGAAGGGCCGTGGTCTCCTGCATCGAGGCGCGCCACCACTGCACCAGTCGCGCGCGATGGTCGGCGAGGGTATTGAGGGCGATGGCCATGTGGTTGATCTCGTCGCGCCCGTCTGGGTCCACGGCGATCCGTTCGCTGGGGCTTTCGTGGGTGAGTCGGTCCAGGAGCCCGGCCATCTCGCGCACCGGGCGCACGATGCGCACCGTCATTAGCAGGGCGAACAACGCACCCAGGCCGGCCGCGCCCAGGGCGATCATCAGCCCGCGCTTGGCACGCGCGGCGGAGTCCTGCGCCAGACGCTCGGTCATCACGGCCAGGTCGTTCCTGGCGGCCTCGAGGTTGGCCGCCACCAGGGGCGAGATCCGAGAGGCAGCCGCGCCCATCTGCTCCGAGAGCTCGGCGACGCGGGCGTCTTGATCGACCAGGGCATGGAAATCGCGCAGATAGGCCGCGAGCAGCGTGGATAGCTGATCTCTATCCGCAGGCGAGAGCGGCTCGACTGAGATACGTCGAGCCAGGTTCGCGGCGATGGAATCGACCATCTCGACATACACGGGATCATCCCGCAGGAGGTAGTCCTTCTCGCGGCGGCGCAACTGCAGGACCTCGACCTCGAGGGCAGGCAGCCCGTGCGCCAACATCAGCGCCTCGAGCTCGTGGGCACTGGTACGGAATGCCCCTTGGAGCCCGGAGTCGTGATCGAGGCCCTTGACCCGCCAGGCCTCGACGATGGCGTCGAATCGCCGACGGTAGTCATCGGCCGAGCTGCGGATCTCCTCGGCGGTCTGTGCCGAGCTTGCATCGAGGGTTGCGAGGGCGCGGGTCGTCGCCTCGAACCGGTTGGCCTCCCGGGCGAGGGCATCGGCCTGCGCCAGCTCGCGGCGGGCGAGAAACGCCTGCTCCGCACCGCGCATCGCGGCAAGGCCGCGCTCGATATCGAAGGCGTACGCCTGGCGCGCGCCATAGACCGTCTGCAGCCGGGTGGAGTCCGCGAGCACCTGCTCCAGGACAACTCGGTCATGCCAGATGACTCCGAGGAAGGTGAGACCCAGGACACCGAAGCCCAGGGCCATCTTCTCGCCGATTCGAAAACGGGTCGCTGGTCGGATCACGATGTCGTTCTCCTTCGGAAGCGCTGATCAAAAGGCCGTCATGGCGTTCGACCGGCTCGCGCATCGAGAGGCGCAACTCTCGAAACGCCAGATTTTCAGGCGTTTGCGGCACCCGACCATGTCAGCCCAGACTTGCCCCGAACGGAAAATCCTTAGCACTCGCAGTTCGGCTCGCGAGCCCGCCGGGGCCAGCCGGTCGGCTCATCCGGAGTGTGCGGCAAACTCACCTGGCCTGCACCTGTTGCCATCGCCAGCCGCCGCACGACTATCAAAGTCGATGATCCAGGTCGGTGTAATTAGGAGATATTTGGGTGTAGAAGGGAACCTCGCAGGATTACGATTCGATGACCATGCGATGACAGCGCGATTCGGGGCTGCATCGGTGACACGGCGGCCCCCCAGTCAGCGACGGCTGCAATCGGCCACTTGAGAGGAGGATCCAGACCATGAAATCGACCAATCCGATCGCGGCCCTGTTCGGGCGATCGCCGTTCAAGCCCATGCAGGAGCACATGGGCATCGTCGCCGAATGCGTGGCGGAGGTACCCCCCCTGTTCGAAGCCCTGATCGCCGGCGATCAGGCCGGCGTCGCCCGCGCAAAGGAACGCATCTTCGAGCGGGAACGGGCCGCCGATGTGATCAAGCAAGACATCCGCATCCACTTGCCGAAGGGCCTGTTCATGCCCGTGGACCGCCGCGATCTGCTGGAGGTCCTCGACATGCAGGACGCCATCGCGGATACCGCCCAGGATATCGCCGGCTTGCTGGTGACGCGCACCATGACGGTCCCGGAGGACATGCAGGCGGACCTACGCACCCTGGTCCAGCGCTGCGTGGAGACCTGCAGCCAGGCGAACACCGTCGTCAACGAGCTCGACGAGCTGGTCGAGACCGGGTTCCGCGGGCCCGAGGCGGCTCGGGTGGAGCAGATGGTGAAGGATCTCAGCCGCATCGAGGACGACACCGACGCCTTGGGCATGGCCCTGGTCACCGCCTTGTTCGCGCACGAGGACGACATGAGCCCCGTGTCGGTCATGTTCTGGTACCGATTGATCCATTGGATTGGCAATCTCGCGGATTACGCGGAACGGGTCGGCAATCGCCTGCTGCTGCTGATCGCCCGCTAGCCACGCGACGACCCAAGTCAATCCGTCGGCGCACGGCGACCATGCTGCGGTGCCAGATAAGACACGACACGTTTACCACTGAGTTACCGGGGGTTCCATGGAATTCATCTCCGAATGGGGGACAGTGCTCCTGATCCTCGCCATCGTTTTCGGCCTTTTTATGACCTGGGGTATTGGCGCCAACGACGTCGCCAACGCCATGGGGACCTCGGTAGGTTCCGGGGCCATCACGGTCAAGCAAGCGATTGTGATCGCCGCAATCGCGGAGTTTGCCGGCGCCTATCTGGCCGGCGGTGGGGTGGCATCCACCATCTCCAAGGGCATCGTCGATACGACCATGTATGAGGGCCACCCGGAGCTTCTGGTGCTCGGCATGCTCGCGGCGCTGCTCTCCGCCGGCGTCTGGCTGATGATCGCAACTCAGCGCGGTTGGCCGGTGTCCACAACCCACACCATCGTGGGGGCCGTGGTCGGCATGGCCATCGCCGGTCTCGGCATGGAGGTGGTCAATTGGGGCAAGATGGGCGAGATCGTGGCCAGCTGGTTCGTCTCCCCAGTGCTCGGGGGCATCGGCGCCTTGCTGCTGATGCTGAGCATTCGGAAGCTCATCCTCAACGCCGAGGACCCAATCGCCCAGACCAAGAAGTGGGGGCCGATGTACGCCTTCCTGGTGGGATGGATGGTGTCCCTGGTTACGCTCACGAAGGGCCTCAAGCACGTCGATATCCACTTGACGACATTACAGGGTAACGCCCTGGCCATCGTCTTCGGCATCATCGTGGCCATCATCGGCAAGGTCATGATGAACCGGATCAAACTCGATCCGAAGGCGGACAAGGCTTTCCATTTCGCCAGCGTGGAGAAGCTCTTCGTGCCCATGATGATCTTCACGGGATTCGCGATGGCGTTCGCCCACGGCTCCAACGACGTCGCGAATGGTATCGGCCCCATGGCCGCGGTGATCAACCTCATCAACAGCGGCGGGGTGATCGCGTCCAAATCCCCGGTGGCGCCCTGGATGCTCCTGCTCGGCGGCATCGGCATCGTGGTCGGCCTGGCCACCTACGGCTACAAGGTGATGCAGACCATCGGCACCCGGATCACCGAGCTGACCCCGACCCGCGGTTACTGCGCCACCGTCTCGGCGGCCGGCGTGGTGGTCATGGCGTCGGGCCTCGGCCTCCCGGTCTCCACCACCCACATCGCAGTCGGAGCGGTGATGGGCGTGGGCCTGGCACGCGGAATCGGCGCCATCGACCTTAGAGTCATCGGTGGGATCATCCTCTCCTGGTTCGTGACCGTACCGATCGGCGCCATACTCGCCGCAGGCTTCTACTACCTGTTCATGGCGGTCTTTCTCTGATGCCGTTCGCGGACTCCCTGGCCTGTCGGCCGGGGAGTCGGCGGACCGACCAGAGCTGGCAACACCATCGCCTTGGCTTGCGAGGTCGCGGGTGGTGCGCCAAGCTCGGACTCGGCCTGTCGGTCGATCGCTCCCCCGTTCCGGCCGCCCACGGCCAGGCCCTCTGGTCAGGTTGAACGCATGTGTCTGACGCGACCTCGTCACCCGAAGGCATGACTCCAACGCTCAAGCTCGAGCCGGTCTCGAACCTGCGGAACATCCGCGGCGTGCCCTTCGACCGCGCCCTGAAATTCAGTCAGATCCTCGTCACCGGCCCGCCGGCATCCGGCAAGTCCTCTCTGGTGCGGAGCATCGGCGGCTGGCCCGAGGAGGGCTATATCGATCTGTCGATCAAGGGCTGGTGGCGCGCCCCCAACCTCGTCCTGCGCCCGCGGGAGGTTCACCTGGGGTTACCCTTCGTGGGCCGCTCACAGGCCCTGTCCCTATTCCACGACGATTGGCTTGCCCATTGGCGGGAGCTGAAACTGGACCTCCCGCGTATCCTGATCCCCCCTGCGCCGCGCCATTTCCTCTCCGTGGACTGGCGCTCCCGCTTCGCGTTCGAGTTTCTGCTGCCTCCCGCGGAGGTCCTGATCCGCCGCACCCAGGAGCGCGCCAAGCTCGGCACTCACCCGATGGACCAACGCATAGAACCGGGGCAGATTCGCCGGCAGCTGGAGATCCTCACCCAGGTCGCCCTGTACCTGCACCGCCAGGGAATGAACATCTACATCCGAACGGCCGCGTCCGCTCCACCGGCGCGCATCCTCGACACCCCGGGCAACCATCCCCATGGCTGACTCCACGACCTCCCAGAAAGGCTTTCTCAAGCGCTTCCGTAGCCTGCTCGACGACATGGAGCAGTGCGACGACGTGGAGCTGGCGGAGTCCCTGCGCCTCGAGGACAAGAAGATCCGGGTACCGCAACCGGTCCTTCCGGTGCAACTGCGACTGGGAGAGGAGGCGGGCTATCGGCTCCACATGTACCCTGAGCTGGTTGCGCGGGACACCGGCAAGATGCGCCCGACGGGGGACTACCTGCTGTTCGAGCCGGACCAGTATTTCTCCCAGATCAGCGGGTTCGTGCGTTTGTCCAAGGGCGACTCGCTCACCCTCGGGCGCGAGGATCGCCACCAACGGTTGATGCTCCAGTATCCGAAGCTGGTCGACGATCGCCACCTGCGTCTCAAGCTCTCCGACAAGGGCCTGGACCTGCGCAACAAGTCCAAGGGCCAAGGGTCCTGCCTGGCGCCGCTGACCGACAAGTGGGAGCTCGAGCGGCTGGTCCAGTGGCGCCAGGCCAAGCTGGCAAGACTGGCCGAGCTGCTGGGCGGCGGCATCGTTCCGCCATCCAAGGGCGATGCCCTGGTGCTGATCCAACGCGTCATCGACCTCATGGGCCAGGAGCCCTACCGGCTGCCGGACAGCCGCGGGCGTCCGGGTGGGATCCTCGCGCTTCCCAACCGCCCGACCCCGATCTTCGTCGGGGATCTGCATACCCGTATCGATAATCTCTTGGTAATCCTGACCCAGAACGGTTTCCTGGAGGCCTTGGAGGACCGCAGCGCCTTACTGATCCTGCTGGGCGACGCCGTCCATCCGGACGAACCCGGCAAAGAGGAGGACATGGGCTCCTCCATGCTGATCATGGACCTGATCTTCAGACTCAAGCTGCGATTCCCCGACCGTGTCTTCTACCTCCACGGCAACCACGACGGTTTCTCCGAGGAGATCAGCAAGGCGGGCGTCCCCCAGGGGCTCTTATGGGAGCGCGCGCTGCACGACGAGCGTGGGCCGAAATACCAGGCGGCAATGGCGGAGCTCTATGAACTACTCCCCTACGTGGCCCTGTCGGGTCACTACGCCGCGGTGCATGCCGGTCCACCCACCCGTCGCGGGTCGCGGGCCGCGCTCATCGACATCAAGCAGCACCCGAAGCTCGAGCACGAGCTGACCCACAACCGGATTCGACGGGGTCAATCACCCAGCGGCTACGGCCGCGGCGACATCGCCGCCTTTCGCAAGCGCCTCGGGCTCGAGGCCAACGCGCCGATCCTCGCCGGACACACACCGCTATCCAACGATGGCACCCTCTGGATCAACGCCGGCGGCATCCCCAATCATCACGTCCTGCTGGGCTCCCATCCCGATTGGGCCGGCCTCATGACCCGAGTGGGCAAGCATCTGCTGCCCATGCTCTATCCCAGCGAGCCCCTGACGGCGGTGCTCAACCAGTTCGTCGAGACCGGCCGCGGGCTGCGGCTGTGACCGGAGTTTCAGAGGAACGTCACAAAACTGTAACATTGCTGGCATACTCCCCGGCCTGGGCAGTCCCAGAGTCGATGCCGCCGGCAGGGTGAGACGCGATGGCAGACAAACCCGAGGTGAAACCCATCCTGGTGCCGGTGGACTTCTCATCCCAATCCGAGGCCGCCCTGGTCTATGCGGTGGGACTCGGCAAGTGCCTCCATCAGCCAGTGCTGGTCCTGCACGTGGTGCATGATCCCGGCTCCATGCCCGGGTACTACAGCCGCGCCTTGAGAAAGAAGCAGGTCCATCGCATCGAGGACGGGGCGGCGGACATGCTCGCGGAGTTCCTGAAGGACGTAGTCGAGCGCCATCCGCACCTGCGCGCTCTGCGCGACATACCGTCGATGCTGGTCAAGGGGCTTCCCAGCCGCCGCATCCTGGAGGTGGCGGAGCAGCAAGGTGCCAGTCTGATCGTGCTCGGCAGCAAGGGGCTCACGGGCCTCAAGCATCTGATGATCGGCTCGGTGGCCGAACGGGTGGTCCACCTGGCCCCGATCCCGGTCACTGTCGTGAAGTCAGTCAAGTGAGGTTCCGCTCCGGCCTCTCGGCATTCTCCCTGCCTCCGTACCTCGGCTGGCCTCGGCTACTGGTACTTGTCCTGCTGTTCATCTGGGCTGGCGGTAGCGCCCTCGCGGCGGTCGACGGCGAGGCCAGCGGCCCGGATGTCTCGGCCCTCGACGGTTGGACCATGGGGATGGGGCTCTTCGGCGGCCTCGCGCTCTTCCTCTACGGGATGGACCTGATGGCCGACGCCCTGAAGGCGGTCGCCGGCGAGCGCATGAAGGACATCCTGGCAAAGCTCACCACCAACCGCTTCATGGGCGCGGTGACCGGGGCCTTCGTCACCGCCGTCATCAACTCATCGTCCGTCACGACCGTGCTGCTGGTGGGCTTCATCACCGCCGGCCTGATGTCACTCTCCCAATCCATCGGCGTCATCATGGGGGCCAACATCGGCTCGACGGTGACCGCTCAGCTCATTGCGTTCAAGGTCTCCAAGGCCGCCCTGCTGATGATCGGCGTCGGCTTCACCATGCTGTTCGTCTCCCGCATGGAACGAGTCCGCCAGTACGGGGGCATGTTGATGGGGCTGGGTCTGGTCTTCCTCGGCATGGGGATCATGAGCGACGCCATGGCCCCGTTACGCAGCTATGAGCCGTTCCTGGAGGTGATGGCCCATCTGGAGAACCCCTTGATCGGGATCCTGGTGGGGACCCTGTTCACCGCCCTCATCCAGTCCTCGGCGGCGACCACCGGTATCGTCATCGTGTTGGCCAGTCAGGGGCTGATCAACCTGCCGACCGGAATCGCAGTGGCCTTCGGGGCCAACATCGGCACCTGCGCCACCGCGCTGCTGGCGGCGATCGGCAAGCCCCGGGAGGCGGTACGAGCGGCCCTTGCACACGTCCTCTTCAACGTCGCCGGGGTCCTGCTCTTCGTCGGTTTCATCGACCAGCTCGCGGACGTCGTCGAATGGATCTCACCGGCCCACCCGGAGCTCTCGGGCAGCGCCCGTCAGGCCGCGGAAGTGCCCCGTCAGATCGCCAATGCCCACACCCTCTTCAACGTCAGCAACACCCTGATCTTCATCTGGTTCACGGGGCAGTTCGCGCGGGTGGTGGAGTGGCTGGTGCCGGATCGTCCGCTGGGCGAGGAGGCCCTGGTGGTGCGGCCCAAGTACCTGGACGAGGCGCTGCTGGCGACCCCGTCTCTGGCGCTGGACCGGGCACGGCTCGAGGTGCTCCACATGGGGGAGCGTGTACAGGACATGATGTCGCGGATACTCCCGGCCATCCTCACCGGCAACAAGGAGAGCCTGAGAGAGGTCGAGCGTATGGACGACGACGTGGACACACTCCATGGAGAGATCCTGGTCTACCTGGGCAAGATCAGCCGTCTGGCACTCACCGAGCACCAGACCCACGAGCTGATGGGGCTGATGGAGGCGGTGAACGACCTGGAGAACATCGGCGATGTGATCGAGACCAATCTGGTGGTGCTCGGTCACGATCGAATCAACGAGGGGGTCTCGATCAGCCAGCCGACCCGCGAGGTGTTGGCCGGGTTGCACAACGCCGTCACCAAGTCCATCGCGGCGGCGATTCAGGCGGTGTCCCAGAAAAACGAGCTGGCTGCCCGCAGCGTGACATCGATGAAGCAGGAGATCTCACGCATCGCCGACTCGGCCGCCGCCCACGAGGCCCAGCGGCTGGTGGCCGCGGAGCCCAAGCGCATCCCCGCCTACACCATCGAGATCGACATCATCGAGAAGCTCAAGCGCATCTACTACTTCGCCAAGCGCATGGCGAAGACGGTAGAGACGGGGGAGTCGCTGGAGACGCCGTAGGTCTAGCCGACAGGCGCGAGTGCCGAGTGGCGAGTGGCGAGTGGCGAGTGGCGAGGATTCCTCGTCTGATCCGTTGGATCGCTCGCGAAGACCAAACGCCGACGCGGGTTGGACCACCGCGTCCCGCTCACCAGCTCTCGTCCAGGAAGGCCAGCAACCGCGGTGCATGGCGCTCGATCTGCTCCGTGGAGCCGTGTCCAGCGCCCGGGATCTCCACGAGCCGCACCCGTGCGCCCCCGCGGTTCGCCTCGATCCGTCGTGCGTCCTCGATGGGGACGGCCCGGTCGTGCGAACCATGCACCAGCAGCACAGGACAGGCGATGCGGCGCACGGTGTTCACCGGCGCGATGGTCTCGAAGCGGTGGCCGATGAGCCATTCCACATAGCGGACGACCAACCCTGTCACGGGCCCGGGCAACCATAGACGCTGGAGATAGCGCCGGGTCACCTCCGCCGGATGGGCGAAGGCGGCGATGCTGATCACCGCGGACAGATCTGCCCGGCGCGAGGCGAGGAACAGGGCCGCCCCGGCACCGACGGAGTGTCCCAGCACCGCCACGCGGGCGGCCCGTCGCGGATGCTGGCGCCTGAGCCAGTCGATCGCCTTGCCGAGGTCCTCGGCGAAGCGCGGCAGGGACGCGAAGGTGTCGGGGTCGCTGTTGCCGTGACAGCGGGCGTCGCACAGGAGCACGTTGAGACCGGCGCGGCGCAGGGGTGCGGCGATGGGCAGCATGAGCTCCGCGTTGCTGCCCCAGCCATGCAGGACGACCACCGTGCGCCCGGAATCAGGGGCCGGGAGGAGCCAGCCGAAGAGGGTGCGGCCGCGCACCGTCGGGATGCGCACCTCCTCGAAGTCCAGCCCGTGGTCCGCCGGGGAGCCTGTCTCGCGGATGCGCGGGGCGCGAAATCCGATGTGGACCGCCGCGGGGAGGGCAGCGATCCCCGCCAGGCACAATCCCAAGGTCAATACAGCATCCAAGATCGATCCAGCCTGTGAGAGAGCATCCTCGACGATCTATATAGGTTCGGATCAGGTGCAGGGGGATCCTCGCCGCATGCCCGGGCGTGTCGCTGCCCGGAAGGGCCGCGCGCCGGCCCCGCCCGGGGTGTCCCCGATCGCCACGCTGGGTTATATAGGGGCCCCTACCCTTTTCTACCCTGGAGTCTCGACCCATGCCCCACCGATCGACCCCGCGACCAACCGCCTGGTCCCTCGCCCTGGTCACCTGCCTCGGTCTCACACTCGCCCTGCCCGCGGCTGCGGGACGCGGCCCGGACCTGCCGGATTATCCGGCCGACGAGGTCGCCCCCGGGCTCCATGTGATCCACGGCCCCGTGGACTATCCGAACCCCGAGAACCAGGGCTTCATGAACAACCCGGCCTTCCTGGTCACGGACGAGGGGGTGATCGTGATCGACCCCGGATCCAGCGTACAGACAGGCGAGATGGTCCTGCGCCAGATCCGCAAGGTCACCGACAAGCCGCTCATCGCGGTGCTCAACACCCATGTCCACGGCGACCACTGGCTCGGCAACCAGGCGATGCTGGAGGCGGCCCCGGATGTGCCGATCTTCGGCCATCCCAAGATGCTCGAGCAGGTCGCCCAGGGGGCCGGCGAGGAATGGGTCCAGCGCATGATGAGCGCCACCGAGGGTGCCACCGACGGGACCCTGGCCAAGGGACCGAACCGCGCACTGGATGGCGGCGAGACCCTCGTGCTCGGGGGCGTCACCTTCAAGACCCATTATTTCCCCCATGTGCACACCACCACGGACCTGATGTTCGAGGTTCCGGAGCTGGGTGTCCTGTTCCTGGGTGACAACGCCTGCAACCGGCGCATCGTGCGCATGGACGACGGCTCCTTTCGCGGCAGCCTGGCGGCGCTGGACGGGGTCAAGGGCGCGGTCGAGGCGCAGATTCTGGTGCCGGGGCACGGCCGCACCGGCGGCTGGGAGATCGTGGACGACTACCGCGCCTATCTCGCCGGTGTCTTCGACGGCGTCGCCGAGCTCTACGAGGAAGGGGTCAGCGACTTCGACATGAAGCCGCGGATCGCCGAGTCACTCGAGCGGTTCCAGGATTGGCCGGGCTTCGAGGAGGAGCTGGGCAAGCACATCTCCCTCGCCTATCTCGAGGTTGAGGCCGAGGCCTTCTGAGGGACCCGTTCCGAGCGGCCAGCCGGGGACCCTCGGAACCCGAACTGGTCAGGCCCGGGACAGGGGCCACCCGGCCCGCCGGGGTCGTCGAGTCCGGGACGCCACCATGCGGCGACCTCAGCGCCCCGCGACGCCCTCGGTCCCCGTGTAGACGCGCAGGATGCGGAACGGCGGCACCGCGGCCTCGACCCCGCCGTTCAGTGGCGGCGACCGGTGGAGCTGGTTCACGGCGATATAGAGCCAGCCCGGCTCGCCGAAGCTCAGGGCATCGGGCCAGGAGAGACGCTCATCGCTGACCAGGGTCTCCAGGGTCCCCTCAGGGCGCAGCACGGTGATGGCGTTGGCACCCAGGTCGGTGAAGTAGTGGTTGCCGTCCAGGTCGGTGGAGGCCCCGTCGGACACGGGCTTGGGACCGGCCCGCTCGATCGCCGCCGCGATGGCCGCGTCGTCCGCCCCCTCGCGCAGCAGCCGCGCGGGGAGCCCGTACCAGGTCTCGCCGTTCATGGCGCCGAAGAACAGGGTCTCGCCGTCGGCGGACAAAGTGATGGGATTCACCGCGATGCGCGCGGGCTTGAGCTCCCCGTCGTCGCCCGCGCGCCCGACCACCCGGCCGTCGATGATCAGATCCACGTCCTCCGCCTGCAAGGCCGGCGAGTCGGTAAATCGGCGCGAGGTCTGCGTGTCGATGTCCACCCACACCAGGGCGGGGGCGTGGCTGCCGCCCACGTCCGCGATGTAGACGAAGCCGCGCGCGTCGTCCACGGCCAGGTCGTTGAGGAAGCTGCCTACCGGTCCGGTCTCGGGTGGGAAGTCGTAGCGGAAGGCGAGACTCCCGTCGCTCAGGGAGAAGGCCAGGAGCTTGGGCGCCTGGGGCGGCTCGCCCAGCCCGTTGTCGATCACCCAGAGGCGTCCCTTGCGGTCGATGGTGATCCCGAGCGGGCTGTTGAGCACGTCGGGGCCGGAAGCGAAGGGAGCATTCCAGGCCTCATCCGGCCAGGGACGCACGCTCGCCGGACCCGTGACCTCGATGAGCTGGGCGTCGGCGCGCCGAAACTGGTGGACCGTGGCGAACACCCGCCCATCCGCGGTCACCGCCAGGTTACCGGGGTTGATGGCAAGCTCTGCCACCGACTCGAGGGCCCCGGGCAAGAGCTGCTCGCCGGCGGGTGCCGGGAGTGGGAGCAGCAAAGGGACGGCGGTCAACAAGACGGTGAATCGTCGGGACATGGTGGGTATGACCTCCAGGCAGTGGGCGGAAGACCTCAAACCCCGGGCGGCCTCGGGGGCCCTCCCCAGCTCCGTCCGCGGGCAGGTTTCACGATAGGACGGGAGGATTGAAGCAACGCTGTCGATAAAAGACCATCATCAAGGTCGCCGGGAAGATCCCCGCGGAGGCCCAAAACGAAGACCATAAGCTGCTTCACTGGCGCGGCCAAGCGCCCACACTCGCCGAGGCGGGTGAGTAAACCGGATGACGGAGGAAACCTATGCTTCAAGCCATCGAAGCCGAGATCAGTCCCGACGGACAGGTGACCCTGCTGGAACCGGTCCATCTAGCGTGCCGGGCCAGGGCCGTGGTGACCATCCTGTCACCCATCGACGCGCCCTTGCTGGAGCGGGGGTCTGGTAAGGCCCTGGTGGATATCCTCGACAGCGCGGACTTCGTCGGGGCGCGGCCTGGAGATCCTGAACGCATGGAGCGCGACATCGCCACCAATCGCAAGGCGTGGGGCGACTCGCCCGATGGATAAGGTCTATCTGGATTCCTGTCTCGTCATCTATCTGGTCGAGCGGCATCCGCGCTTCTTCGTCCCCTTGCGCGACCGCATCGCAGCGCACGCCGAGGCCAGGTTCTGTATATCCGCGCTCACGCGACTGGAGGTGCTGACCCGCCCCCTGCGCGAGCATGACGAGCCTCTGGTGCGGCGCTACGAGGCATTCCTCGGGGTGCAAGAGGTGCTGGCGATCGATGACGCCATCCTCGATGCGGCCCTCGGTTGGCGAGTGTCCGGGTTGAAGACGCCGGACGCATTGCACGTGGCGCTCGCGCAACGGCATGGCTGCACTGCACTTTGGACGAACGACGATCGGCTGGCGAAGTCGGGTCCGGCCTGGACCAAGAACGTGCTAAAGACGTACAGCCCATGATGCGGGCGATCCGTACCGCGTCTCCGGCCGGTCAGGCCGCCCATCTTAACTGATTGTTTTTGGTGGGCCGTGTAGGATTCGAACCTACAACCAAGGGATTATGAGTCCCCTGCTCTAACCGTTGAGCTAACGGCCCTTTCACGGGCGTGCGATCAACCCTCCCTGGTGCGGCTTCCAGCCCGTCGTCCCTGACGGTCGTTCGCTCGGCTGCGTCGTGACGTTAAGTCACGACGGTCCTCGCTCACCCCCTGCTCTAACCGTTGAGCTAACGGCCCTTTCACGGGCGTGCGATCAACCCTCCCTGGTGCGGCTTCCAGCCCGTCGTCCCTGACGGTCGTTCGCTCGGCTGCGTCGTGACGTTAAGTCACGACGGTCCTCGCTCACCCCCTGCTCTAACCGTTGAGCCAACGGCCCTTTCGCGGGCGTGGGATCGACCGTCCCTGGTCGCGCCGACGACCCGCCGGGCGGGGCGGCGTCAGTCGGAGTCGAGGAAGCTGCGCAGCTTCTCGGAGCGGGTGGGATGGCGGAGCTTGCGCAGGGCCTTGGCCTCGATCTGGCGGATGCGCTCGCGGGTGACGTCGAACTGCTTGCCGACCTCCTCGAGGGTGTGGTCGGTGTTCATGTCGATGCCGAAGCGCATGCGCAGCACCTTGGCCTCGCGGGAGGTGAGGCTCGCCAGCATGTTCTGGGTGGCCTCGCGCAGCCCCTCGGCGGTGGCGGATTCCACGGGCGAGATCACCCCGGCGTCCTCGATGAAGTCGCCCAGGTGCGAGTCCTCGTCGTCACCGATCGGGGTCTCCATGGAGATGGGCTCCTTGGCGATCTTGAGCACCTTGCGGACCTTGTCCTCGGGCATGTCCATGCGCATCGCCAGCTCCTCTGGCGTGGCCTCGCGGCCCATCTCCTGGATCATCTGCCGGGAGATGCGGTTGAGCTTGTTGATGGTCTCGATCATGTGCACCGGGATGCGGATGGTGCGCGCCTGATCCGCGATCGAACGGGTGATCGCCTGGCGGATCCACCAGGTGGCGTAGGTCGAGAACTTGTAGCCGCGGCGGTACTCGAACTTGTCCACCGCCTTCATCAGGCCGATGTTGCCTTCCTGGATCAGGTCGAGGAATTGCAGACCCCGGTTGGTGTACTTCTTGGCGATGGAGATCACCAGACGCAGGTTGGCCTCGACCATCTCCTTCTTGGCGCGGCGGGCCTTGGCCTCGCCGATGGACATCTTGCGGTTGACCTCCTTGATCTCGGAGATCGTGAAGTAGTTCTCCCGCTCGACCTCTTGGAGCTTGCGCTGGGCGCGCCGCACGTCGCCCGCGAGGGTGGAGAGCGCGGCGGCATAGGGCTCACCACTCGCGAGCTGCTGCTCGAGCCACTCGGACTTGGTCTCATTGTCCGGGAAGGTGTCGATGAAGTGCTTGCGCGGCATCCCCGCCTGCTCCACGCACAACGACATGATCGACCGTTCCTGGTTGCGGATGCGCTCGATGGTCCTGCGCAGGATCTCCGCCAGCTCCTGGAACACGGCGGCGACCAGCTTGAACTCCAGGAAGACCTCCGAGACCCCCGCCATGACCTCCCGTGAGCGGGGGTCGTCGCGCCCATACTCCTCGAGATGGGCCTTGAGCACCGCGAAACGCTCGCGCAGGAGCTGTACGCGGCGGGCGGCGTCCTCGGGATCGGGTCCGGTGTCGGCCGGGGCGCTCGAGTCGTCGTCGTCATCGTCGGAGTCCGAGCTGTCGTTGCCCGAGTTGGTCGCGGCCGCCTGAACGACCGGCGCCGGCACCGGGATCTCGGGCTCATCCGCCTCGGGATCGTTGAAGCCGGAGATGACGTCGGTGAGCCGGGTCTCCTCGCGCTCCACCCGGTCAAAGATCTCGATCAGCTTCTCCACCGAGCGCGGATACACGGAGAGGGCGGAGAGGACCTGGTTGAGCCCGTCCTCGATCCGCTTGGCGATGCGCAGCTCGCCCTCGCGGGTGAGCAGCTCGACCGTGCCCATTTCGCGCATGTACATGCGCACCGGATCGGTAGTGCGGCCGAACTCGCTGTCGACGCTCGCGAGCGCCGCCGCGGCGGCCTCGGCCGCGTCGTCGTCCGAGACGGCGCTGTCGCTCAGGGTCTGATCGACCATGTCCGGGGCGGTCTCGTGGACCATGATCCCCATGTCGTTGATCATCCGAACGATGTCTTCGATCTGCTCGGGCTCGACGATCCCGGGCGGCAGGTGGTCGTTGACCTCCGAGTAGGTCAAGAAACCCTGCTCTTTGCCCTTCGCGATCAGTTGCTTCAGCTGAGACTGTTGCTGTTCTTGATCCATGGGATACCTAACGGCTAAAAGGCCTTGGAGGGACGCGGGTCAATCGGGCGGGGCCGACCAAGCACGGCGCGGCAAACTCCGCAGTATAACATCATTTTTCCTGATTGCCCGACTGGGGATCATCCGTTCCGGGATCCGCCAGCCCCCGTTGCATCTGCTCCCGCAGCTCCGCGGTCCAGTCGCTCGTGCTGCGCCCGCTGAATGGGCGCAGGGCCTCGGCGCGGCGTGCCAGATCGCTCAGCCCGTCGAGTGCACCGACCAGCTCCGCCTCGGCGCCCTCCTCCGGGACATGTCGCAGAAAGGGCTCCACACACAGACGCTTGAGGTAGGGATAGTGTGGATGCTCGCGCCAGTGGTCCAAGAGGGTCGCCTGGTTGATCTGCGGATAGGCGGCGATGGTGTCCAGCAGCTCGGCGAGTATCGCGATGCCCGGATTGTCGAGGCGCCGCCAGTCATCATCCCGCGCGATGGCCGACTGGGCGAGCGCCGGGCGATCCAGCAACAGGGCGATAGCCTGGGCAACCCGGGTCGGGCGGGTCGGCCGCCCGACCGGCCGAGCAGGTCGCGGGCGAGTCCTTGCACCCTGGCCGACGGGCCGCTCGAGGCCCGCGACGCGCGCGAGCCGGGTCTCGACCATTTCCCGGTACATGCCGACCGGCATACGCTGGATCAAGGGCTCCGCAAGGCTCGCGAGCCGTGTGCGTCCATCGATCGACACCAGGTCGCCCACCCGATCCTGTAACTGCTGAAACAGGAACTCCGACAAGGGGGTGGCGTCCGCGATCAGGCGCGCGAAGGCATCGGCGCCCGCCGAGCGGACCAGGGTGTCCGGGTCCTCGCCCTCCGGCAGGAGCAGGAAACGCAGGGTCTGGGCGCCGGTGACGAACGGCAGGGCGGTCTCCATGGCCTTCCAGGCCGCGTCGCGTCCGGCGCGATCGCCATCGAAGCAGAACACCAGCTCGGGCGCGGAGCGCAACAGGAGCTGGATGTGCTCGGGGGTGGTGGCCGTGCCCAGGGTCGCCACGGCATAGTCGATCCCGAACTGGGCCAGGGCGATCACGTCCATGTAGCCCTCGACCACCACCAGTCGCTCCAGGGTGCGGCGGGCCTTCTGGGCCTGGTAGAGGCCGTAGAGCTCGCGGCCCTTGTGGAAGACGGGGGTCTCGGGGGAGTTCAGATACTTGGGCTGACCGTCCCCAAGGACCCGCCCGCCGAAGCCGATGACCCGCCCGCGCCGGTCGACGATGGGAAACACCACGCGGTCGCGAAAGCGGTCGTAGCGGCGGCCGTCCTGCTCGCTGAGCAGTCCGCTGGCGACGAGATGGGCACGCTCGCCAGCCGACGGACCGAGCGCCGCGAGCACGGCGTCGCCGCCCGGCGGGGCATAGCCGATCCCGTAGCGCGCCGCGATCTCACCGCTCAGACCCCGCCCCTTGAGATAGTCCACCGCCCGCCGCGCGCTCGGGATGCTCCCGAAGCTGTCGCCGGTAAAACGCGGCGGCGCGCTCGAGCATGGCGTAGAGCGGTTTGGGGTCAGGACCCCGCGGGACCGGCGAGGCGTCGTCTGGGATCTCGATCCCGGCCCGCTGGGCAAGATCTTCGAGGGCCTCGACGAACGAGAGCCGATCCATCTCGATGAGGAAATCGATGGCGTTGCCGTGGGCCCCGCAACCGAAGCAGTGATAGGTCTGCCGCTCGGGGCTGACCGTGAAGGAGGGGGTCTTCTCGGTGTGGAAGGGGCAGCAGGCCTTAAAGAGGCCGCCCGCCTTCTTCAGGGCGACCCGATTGCCGACCAGGTCGACGATATCGGTACGGGCGAGGATGGATTCCTTCAGCTCGCGGGTGATTCTGCCGGCCATGCGCGAAAGCTAGCAGAGCGGCGGGGGAAGGAGCGGTGAAATATCAGCCCGCGAGTTGGCGTTTGACCAGCGCGCTCACCGCGCCCATGTCGGCGCGGCCTTGAACCTTGGGCCTGAGGATGGCCATGACCTTACCCATGTCGCTGATGGCGGCCGCGCCCGTCTCCGCGATGGCGGCAGTGACCAGCCCCGCGATCTCGGCCTCGGAAAGCGCCGCCGGGAGATAGTCCTGGATGACCTCGATCTCGAACTGCTCGACATCCGCGAGGTCCTGTCGGCCCGCCGCGCTGTATTGGGAGATAGAGTCGCGGCGCTGCTTGACCATCTTGTCGAGCACCGCGAGGACCTGGGTGTCGTCGAGCTCGATCCGCTCGTCCACCTCGCGCTGCTTGACTGCCGCGAGGATCAAGCGGATCACGCCGAGTCGTGCCTTGTCGCCCGCCTTCATGGCGACCTTCATGTCCGACTGGATCTGGTCCTTGAGCATGGAGGCAGGGATCGTCAGGTGATCTGGCAGGCGGTCTAGGGCGGGCATCGCGCGGGAGGGTCGGCCGCGCGGGACCTATGGGCGGGGGATGCAGCCCGTCAGTACGGCCGCTCCCACCGTCGCGACTCGCGCTGGAGCTTCTTGTGGTGACGCTTCACCGCGGCCGCCTTCTTGCGCTTGCGCTCCGAGGTGGGCTTCTCGTAGAACTCACGGCGACGGACCTCGGCGAGCACCCCTGCCTTCTCGCAGGAGCGCTTGAAGCGCCGCATGGCGACCTCGAACGGCTCGTTTTCTTTGACGCGGACGCTGGGCATGGAAAGTCCTTGGGTCTCCAGACGATGGGGTTGGCCAAACAAAGATCGCGGATTTTAGCCCAACGCCGCGGACGATTGCAAAGCCGCCGCGACCCCGGCGGTTGAATCCCGAGGAGCCTGCGGCGACCATTCGCCACGAACCCTGGTGGGGTCCGGTCGTGCGACCGAGCGACTTGGCGCGAACCGAACCCCGCCGATCCCGAAGCCCCTGGAGTAGAGCCCGTGGACCCGATGCGTGTGCTTGGAATCGAGACCTCCTGCGACGAGACCGGCATCGCCGTCTATGACGGTGACGCCGGGCTGCTCGCCCACGCGGTCTACAGCCAGGTGGAGATCCACGCCCAGTACGGGGGGGTGGTGCCGGAGCTGGCCTCGCGCGATCACGTGCGCAAGACGCTCCCCCTGATCCGCCAGGTGCTCGACGAGGCCGGGCTTGCGCCCGCGGAGATCCAGGGCGTGGCCTACACGGCGGGACCGGGGTTGATCGGCGCGCTCCTGGTCGGCGCGGCCCTGGGGCGCAGTCTTGCCTGGGCCTGGGGGGTGCCGGCGATCGCCGTCCATCACATGGAGGGTCACCTGCTCGCCCCACTCCTCGAGACCCCCTCCCCGGGGTTCCCGTTCGTGGCCCTGCTGGTCTCCGGCGGCCACACCCAGCTCGTCGACGTGGAGGGGGTGGGACGCTATCGGATGCTCGGCGAGTCAGTGGACGACGCCGCCGGCGAGGCCTTCGACAAGACCGCCAAGATCCTCGGCCTACCCTACCCCGGCGGGCCCGAGCTGGCGCGGCTCGCCGAGCGCGGCGATCCCGGGCGCTTCCGCTTCCCGCGCCCCATGACCGACCGACCCGGACTCGACTTCAGCTTCAGCGGGCTCAAGACCTTCGCCCTCAATACCCTGCATACGGAGCTCGCCGGGGCCGAGGACCAGGAGCAGACCCGCGCGGACATCGCCCGGGCCTTCGAGGAGGCGGTGGTGGATACCCTGGTGATCAAGTGCCGGCGGGCCTTGCAGGAGACCGGACGCGAGCGGCTGATCCTGGCCGGCGGGGTGAGTGCGAACCGGCGGCTGCGTGAGCGCATGGACCAGGCGATCACGGATCTGGGCGGGCGGACCTACTATCCCCGCCCCGCGCTGTGCACCGACAACGGGGCCATGATCGCCTTCGCCGGCTGGCATCGACTGCGGGCCGGCCAGCATGAGCCCCTGAGCTTCGCGCCCCGGGCGCGCTGGGCGATGACCTCCCTGCCGCCCGTGTCGTGACCCGCTCGTTCGGCGCGCGCTCGGGGCATCCCGCGGCCCGGGCCGGCCGCGACGGCTGATCAGGCTAATCCCGCGGCTGCTCGTCGGCCGCCACGATCCGCTCCTCGGTGCCCGAGATCAGGTTGCGGATGTTGCTGCGGTGACGCCAGAACAGGATCCCGGTCACCACCAGCTGCATCCCGATCAGGACCCGTTCCGGCCAGAAGGCCCAGACCACGATCGGCGCCAGGGCCATGGAAACCAGGGCCGAGAGGGAGGAGACCTTGAGCACCTTGGCCACGAACAGCCAGATCGCCGCGACGCTCAGCCCGATCGGCCACCAGAGCCCGATCTGCACCCCGAGCGCGGTGGCGACACCCTTGCCGCCGCGAAAGCCGAAGAAGACCGGGTAGAGATGGCCGAGGAAGGCGGCCAGACCCACCGCCGCCAGCACGGCGGGCCCCATCCCGAGCAGATGGGCGGCGACCATGGGGATCACACCCTTCAGGCTATCGCCCACGAGGGTGATGGCCGCGGCCTTCTTGCCGCCGATGCGCAGGACGTTGGTCGCCCCGGGGTTGTTGGAGCCCTGGGTGCGGGGATCGGGGAGCCCCAGGGCCCGACAGACCAGGATGGCACTGGAGACCGAGCCCAGCAGGTAGGCGGCGAGGACGAGTAGGCTCGGGATCAACATGGCGGCGCATTGGAACCGGGACGATCCGCGGGGTCAAGGTGCATCGCCACCTGACCCCGCGGTCCCTGATCTGGCCCATAGGTCCAAGCTGCTGCATCATCTCGCGGCCCCCATCACCCAGAGGCTCAGCATGGACAAGGTCTTCATCCGCGGTCTGGTGATCGAAACCATCGTCGGCGTGCACGATTGGGAGAAGCACACCCCGCGCCCGGTAGTGCTCGACATCGAGATGGCCAGCGACTGCGCCCGCGCGGCCGCGAGCGACCGGATCACCGATGCCCTGGACTACGACGCCGTCACCCAGCGCCTGCGCCGATTCGTCGCCGACAGCCGCTTCGACCTGATCGAGACCCTGGCGGAGGGCTGCGCGGACATCCTGCGCGAGGAGATGGGCATCCCCTGGACACGGCTCACCCTGCACAAGCCAGGTGCCTTGGGTGAAGGGATCGACGTGGGCGTGACGATCGAACGGGGTGTGAAGGACCGCTAGCGCCGCGGCTTTGAAGGCCATCGGGGCGACACCGATCGCATCTGTGGCGTCCGCCCGATGAACACCCGTCTCATGCGCGTCTCCGCTTCGGCACGCACCAAGCCCCCGGCCGTTCGGAGAATCCTCGCCACTGGCCACTCGGCACTATCAGGTACACGCGACCCTCAGCCCGCGCCACCCGGCAGGCCACCGATGCGCAAGAGCTGGGCGACCACGGCACCGGTGTCGTCGGTCTCGGTGGCGCGCTCGGCGGGGGTCCAGGAGTAGTCGGCCTCCAGACGATAGGACCCCAGGTGCTCGTGGGGCGCGCGGCCGCCCCAGTCGGCCGGCGAGAGCATGGAGAAGAAGCTCGTCCCATCGCCCTTACCGTACAGGTGATACGTCTTTCCCGGGATGCGCTTGAAGGCACAGCGGGCCTGGTTGAGCGCCTGCTCCTCCCGCGCCTCGTCCAGCACCTTGCGGGCCTCGCGCTGGAGCGCCTTGATCTGATCGGCGATCACCCGGAGCTTGGCGCCCGTGCGGGCGGATAGCATGGCCTCCGCCTTGGCCACCTCTTGCGCCAGCTCGCCGCCAGAAAACGCCGGTGCGAGCCGGCTCACCGGATAGGGTGAGCTGTGGTCGGCGCCCTGATGCAGAGACGCCGGGGGGTTGGGGGCGGTGGGGTCGGTCATGGGGGCACATCCTGACTGCGCGAGTGCGCGGTTCGAGCAAGTCGCAGCCCCGAGGATTGCACCCCCGCGGGGCTTTTCCAACCCGAGCCGCGCGCCATGGCACCGCAACGACGCGAGAGATCCGGGTTGCGTGCCGCGCGCGGGGCTGCCAGTCTCGCGCGCCAGCAACCCGAACCCATGCCTGGACCATGCCCCTCGATCCATCCTCCTGGGACCCGCTGGCGCTAGAGCTGAGCCGCCGCCTGGACACGCACGTGCGCGCCGAGATCGCCGCCGCCGGGGGCGCCCTGCCCTTCGACCGCTTCATGGATCTGGCCCTCTACGCCCCCGGGCTGGGCTATTACGTCGCCGGCGCGCCCAAGCTCGGCTCGGGCGGCGACTTCGTCACCGCGCCCGAGGTCTCGCCCCTATTCGGCGCCTGCCTCGCCGCCCAATGTGCCGAGGTGCTCGCTCGGCTGGTCGGGGGGCTGGGCGGCGGGGACATCCTCGAGCTCGGCCCGGGCAGCGGCGCCCTGGCCTCTCAGGTGCTCGGGGCCCTCGCCGGTCTGGGCGCCCTCCCCGGCCGCTACCTGCTGCTGGAGCCGAGCCCGGACCTCGCCGAGCGCCAGCGCGCCCGGCTGCACGCGGAGCACCCCGACCTGGCCGGCCGGTGCGAGTGGCTGAGCGAACTGCCATCGGGGTTTCGCGGGATCGTTCTGGCCAACGAGGTGCTGGACGCCATGCCCGTCCACCGCTTCCGTATCGGCGACGACGCCCGCCCGCTGGAGTGCTTCGTCACCGCCGAGGGGGGCGACCTGGGGGAGACCTGGGGGCCCGTCCGCTCTCCGGGTCTCTCCGAGGCGGTCGCGGCCCTTCAGGCCAGTGGCCTCGCCACGGCGCCCGGTTACACCTCGGAGGTCAACCTCAGAGCCGGGCCCTGGCTCGCGGCGATCGCCGACGCGCTGGAGGCCGGCCTGGTCCTCTTGATCGACTACGGCTATCCCGAGCGCGCCTACTACCAGCCAGACCGCTCCATGGGCACCCTGATGTGCCATCTGCGCCACCGCGCCCACTCCGATCCCTACACCCATCTCGGGCTTCAGGACATCACCGCCCATGTTGACTTCAGCGCCGCCGCCCGCGCCGGCTCGCGCCGCCGGTCTCGACATCGCGGGCTTCACCACCCAGGCCCATTTCCTGATCGGCTGCGGGATCGACCAACTGATAGCGGCCAATCGGTCGCTGGCCCTCCCGATCTCGATCTGCTCCAAGGCGCCAAGCAGCTCCTGCTGCCCACCGCGATGGGAGAGCGCTTCAAGGTCCTGGGGTTGAGCCGGGACCTCGAGGGACCCTGGCGGGGGTTCTGCGTCCGCGACCTCGCGGACCGGCTGTAGGCCGGATATGTCACCTTGGCCCGTCAGCCGGCCCGGATCGGTGCGATCTTCAGCGTCTGTCAGGCTGAAGCCCGGCCCACGGGGGCCTGTGGCCGGCAATCGACCTGGATCGGTGCGACCTTCAGCGTCTGTCGGGCTGAAGCCCGACCCACGCGGAACTGTGGCCGGCAATCGGTGCGATCTTCTGCACCTGTGGGGCTGGAGCCCGACCCACGGGGACCTGTGGCCGTCGATCGGCGCGACCTTCAGCATTTGTCGGGCTGAAGCCCGGCCCACGCGGACCTGTAGCCGTCAATCGACCCGAATCGGCGCGACCTTCAGCACCTCCTCGAGGCTGGTCTCGCCCAGCGCCGCCTTCACCGCGCCACCCAGTCGCAACGGCTTGAGTCCCTTCTGGTAGGCCAGTCGGCGCAGGGGCGGCTCGTCGAAGTCGCGGGTGATGAGGTCGCGGATCTCCTGGTCCAGGACGAGCATCTCGTAGAGCCCGACCCGGCCGTGATAGCCCGTATTGCGGCACTCCAGGCAGCCCTTGGGCTCATAGATCGTCGGCGGGCGGTTGAGCCGCCAGGGGCGGATCAGGGACTCCCAGATGTCCGCATCGATGGGCGCGGCCTCCTTGCAGTGGGGGCACAGGGTGCGCACCAGGCGCTGGGCCACCACGCCGATGACCGTCGCCTTGATCAGATAGTGGGGGACGCCGATGTCGAGCAGCCGGGTGATGGCGCTGGGGGCATCGTTGGTGTGCAGGGTGGAGAGCACCAGATGGCCGGTCAGCGACGCCTGGACCGCCATCTCGGCGGTCTCGAGATCGCGGATCTCGCCGACCATGATGATGTCCGGGTCCTGGCGCATCAGGGTGCGGATGCCGGAGGCGAAGTCGAGCCCGATGTTGTGCTGCACCTGCATCTGGTTGAAGGCCGGCTCCACCATCTCGATGGGCTCCTCCACGGTGCACACGTTCACCTCGGGGGTGGCCAGGGTCTTCAAGGTGGAATACAGCGTTGTGGTCTTGCCCGAGCCGGTCGGCCCGGTGACCAGGATGATCCCGTTGGGGCGGGCCACCAGCTCCCGCCAGCGCCGCGCGTCGTCCTCGCCGAAGCCAAGGGCGGCGAAGTCCTTGAGCAGCACGTCCGGGTTGAAGATGCGCATCACCAGCTTCTCGCCGAAGGCGGTAGGCATGGTGGACAGGCGCATCTCGAGCTCGCGCCCGTCCTCGCCGCGGGTCTTGATGCGCCCGTCCTGGGGACGGCGCTTCTCGGCCACATCCATGCGCCCGAGGATCTTCACCCGGCTGGTGATGGCGGTCATCACGCTCGCGGGGACCTGATAGACCGGGTGCATGACCCCGTCGATGCGGAACCGGATGTTGCCCAGGTCACGCCGCGGCTCGAGGTGGATGTCGCTCGCGCGCTGGTCGAAGGCGTATTGCAGCAGCCAGTCGACGATGTGGACGATGTGGCTGTCGTTGGCGTCGAGCTTCCCCGCCTTGCCCAGCTCCACCAGGGCCTCGAGGTTGCCGAGGCCGAAGCGCCGTTCGTCCCCGCCCGTCTGGGCGCCCTTGATGGAGCTGGAGACCCCGAAGAACTCCTTGCGGTAGCGCTCGATGTCCCTCGGGTTGGAAACCACCCGCACGATCTCGCGGCGGATGATCCCGCGCAGCTCCTCGACCCAGCCGGTGAGATAGGGCTCGGAGGTGGCGAAGACCGCCCGCTCCGGCGTGATCGCCACCGGCAGGATGCGGTTCCAGGCGGCATAGGCCGCCGTGACCAGATCGCCCACGTTGGGTGCGTCGATCTTGAGCGGATCGATGCGCAGATAGTCGAGCCCGCTCTTGCGGGCCAGCCAAAAGCTGAGCTCCTCGAGGGTCAACAACCGTTTGGGCGACTGGGCATGATGGAGCTTGGCTTCGGCCACCAGCTCCAGGGCATGGCGCTCGGCGCGGTCACTCGGGGTGGCGGTCCGCAGCAGGTTCTGGGCGGCCTGGGCCGTGACCAGCCCGTCAGCCACCAGGTCCTCAAGGACCTCCTCGAGGCTCAGACGGCGGTCGGCTTGGGCTTCGGTCGGGAAGACCTGGGACATGGCGGATGCTCACGCGGGGGGATCTGGCGGCTGGCCCGGAACCCGGCAGGCGACCGAGGGCGCCAACCTTGGACGCAAACGGACCGGATGGGTCACATTGCGCCCCCGCAGATTGCAACGGCCCGCCCCCGAAACGCAACGTCCGCGCCCGCACGATCCGGCAGACCGCCCGACCCTGGCCAACGTCCGCGGGTCACCCCGGCTATTGGGTTCGCGGCCTCAGGCCGCAACCTGACCTGGCGTGGAAGATGCTTATCTGATCGCACAGGGCCCGCACCAGAGCCGGGCCGGGAGACTGACGATGATGCTCACACAGCTGCAACTGCTCGAAGTAACCGTCGAAACCCCTCCGGCGCCACGGGACATGGAGCGCGAGCGCCGCCTGCACGGGGTGCTGACAGAGATCGCACTCGCCGACGAAGAAGGACTCTATGCGCGCACCCACGGCGCACGCCGGGGCGACCGACCCCAGGGCTTCGTCCCCGGGTTCCGCAACGAGGTCACCGGTGAGCTGGCGCGCTCGCGCTATGCCGACGGCGCCCCCGCGCCCATGCACCTGCTGGATGGTCTACCCGAGCACTGGGTCGCCGAGCGCGATCCGGAAGGGCGGGTCACGCGGGCACGCCCTGGTGTCGTCTCGGGCTTCCTTCGCGACGGCCGTTTCTACACCCGCGACCAGGCCGCCCAGGTCGCGGCCCACTGACCGGCACCCACCCCACCAGGCGGGTCCGACGACACGGACCCGCGCCCCGCGGCCGATCGGGGCTGGTCCAGGCCCCGGAGCTAAAGGTTCAGGGCTCGGCCGACAGATAGGCAATCCAGCCCGCATCCGGCTCGCCGCTCTCGACAGGGACGAAGACCCCGTCGGGATTGCCCTCGGCATCCCAACCCTGCCAATAGACCAGCACCCGCGAAAAGCCCGCCTCCGCGAGCAGATCGCGGATCTCGGGCAGGGACCACAGACGCCAGTCGTAGCTAAAGGCCCGCTCGAGACGCGACCCGTCGGGCAGCTCGAAATGGATGTGGCAGACCAGCCGTCCGCTCACCGGGTCATAGAGCTCCTGCTCCCACACGTACTTGAACTCGCCGAGGCCGGGATGCGGGACCGTGCGCTCCTCGACGATCACCCGATAGGCGTCGTAGCCCCCGTAGGCGTCGAGGAAGAAGATGCCGCGGGGGCCGAGGGCTTGGCGCACGCGCGAAAAATAGTCCCGCAGCGACTCGCGCCCGGCGAGCAGCCAGTAGCTGAAGTTCATGGCCAGCACGATATCCAGCGGTGCGCAGGCGACGGTCAGCACGTCCTCGGCGCGCAGATCCACTCTCCCACGCTGGTCTTCGTTCAGCCGCTCGAGGTTTTGGCGCCTGCCCCAGTCCAGCACTTCCCGGTCGAGATCCACCCCGACCGCCCGGTTGCCCTTGCGTCGACGCACCCACTCGCAGGCAACCGCGGCGGTGCCGCA
>CAVQQM010000025.1:0-33952 GCA_963714915.1 uncultured Gammaproteobacteria bacterium | reverse complement strand
GCGGCGGCCAGCAGGTCCGGGATGTCCGCCTGGATGATCTCGATGCCGCGGCCCTGGCAGAAGCGGCGCTCCTTGGGCGTGGGTTCGGGGATCAGGGCCCAGCCGGCGGGGGTGCGCGGACCCGTAGATGATGTCGGATAGGACCATGCGCTCGGTATCGCGCAGCAGGCGCAGGCCGAGCAGGCAGTAC
Organism: uncultured Gammaproteobacteria bacterium; assembly: GCA_963714915.1. Taxonomy (GTDB): domain Bacteria; phylum Pseudomonadota; class Gammaproteobacteria; order Chromatiales; family Chromatiaceae; genus Thiodictyon. The sequence goes on along the minus strand of CAVQQM010000025.1, from coordinate 33,762 downwards.
TGGCGCTCGCGCCGGTACGCCTTGAGGAAGCCGGGGATCGCGAAGCCGCCCATCAGCTCGGTGATGTAGTCCACATAGTCGGCATCTGAGGCGATATAGGTCGAGTCCGGTCGCGGGCTGCCCATGGGCTTGAAGAGGATGGGCAGCCCCGGGTCGACGTCCTCCTGCTCCACCTCCCGATAGGTGCTCCCGTCGAAGTGATGGATGCGGAACCGGTAATCCGTACCCCCGACCCGGGCGATCCCGCGCACCAGGGTGTGGGGCCGATCCGCGTAGGACTCCTGGAGCTGGGTGTCGCGGTTGATGTCGACGACATAGGGCGGGGCGAGGTCGCGCAGCCAGTCGTGGATGGGCGCCCGCGTCCAGGTCCGCTCGCCGTAGGTGGTATCCAGGAAGCGATGGACCGCCCCGCGGCCGCGCTTGAGCTCCACGTCCATGGCCGCGCGTGGGAACTCCCACATCAGCCGGGTCGACATGGGCCTGCCCTGGTTGAGCCCGAGGATGAGGCTGTCGCTATCGGCGGGGATGGGCTCTCCGGTGCTCGGGTCGGTCACCCCCGCGAGGGCGCCCGGGCCAAGATAGGGGACGATCTGCCCCGAACGGATGCCCGCGATGAGATCGGTCAATTGCTCTGACACCATGGTCACCTGTGGCTTGCGGAATCAGCCTTTTACTAAGCAAGGGTTCTGCCAGGTCTGTCGGTGCTTGGAAACAGTGGGTTAGGTGGCCCTGAGCCGGGGGGCTTGGTCGGGAATACGACATTTCGCCGAGAGTAGCCGAGGGGCGAGGGATGCGTGGTGCGTGGCCAGTGGCGTGGATTCCTTGGCGGGTCCGCTTTCCTGTGTATCCGGGCCGCATCTCTGGCTGGTCACCGGTGATGGGTGTCAGCCCAGGATGACCTCGTAGGCGCGTCGCAACAGGTCCAGCTCCAGAGGCGGCAGACCGCGGGCCTGGGTCAGGTCGATGAAGGCGCCGCCGAGTTGCTCGGCGGCCGAGAAGGGCGGGTCGATGGCGGTGAAGCGGGCGAGTAGCACCTGGGTATCACCCTCGGCGGTGCGCAGGGTGCAGCGAAACCCGGGCTCGGCCTCCAGGCTACCCGCCGGTAGCGCCAGACTGGTTTCTGCCCCACGCAGCCAGGATGCGGGATGGACGGCCACGACGCCGGAGGCGGGCTCCGCCAATCGGGCCCTTTCAGGCAAGGGCCCGAGGGTGCAGATCCCGCCATGACCGTGGCGCAGGAAACGGGTGCGCGCACTGGTCGATTGTTTGTGAAAGAGGATCAGGCGGGGCGTGCTCATCGTCACCTCGGCGGTTGGGGTGTGGCGCCGCGCCGACCCGGGGGCGAGGGGCGCCCGCGCTCGCGCCAGGCGAGTCATGGTTCTTGAAGACCGAGATCGAGCACGGCATACCGCACCCCGGTCTCGAAGAGACGGGTCCCGCCGCCCTCGGCGACGGTGCGGCGCAGGGCATCTGGGTCCCTGATCTGGACCCCGGCGAGGTAGTTCACCCCCAACGCCTCCAGCCCCTCGATCCAGGGCGTCGTCGGCCCCATCAGGACCAGCCGGGTGTCGCGCGCCAGCTCGGCCAGGCGCGGGAAGGTCTTGTTCGGGATGGAGCTGGCGGTGAGGAAGACCCAGTCGGCCTGGGGGATCAGGTACTCCGCCGCCGGGTCCGGCAGGTCCCCCGGCCCGGGTTGGCGCTCGAGCACCGTCAGGTCCCAGCCGATCCTTAGCCCCTCGAGTCCGGGATAGCGTCCCACCACCACCACGCGCCGCCCCTCGAGCCGCTCGGCGAAGTGCTGGAAGACCGCCAGATTGGCGGGCCCATCGGTGGTCAGCGGGGTGGCCGATCGAGCGAGGTCCGCTGCCCCCGGCAGGCAGGCGTTGAGGGCCGCCATCGCCACGGTCGATTCGTAGGGGTCCCAGGAGGTCAGCCATCCCACGAGATCCGCGCACGGGCGTCCGGCGAGGGTCCCGGGCCAGGGGAGGGTGCGGGTGGGTGCGCCCGGGCTCATGGCGAGCCCGATCCTGACCTCGCCCCCCGCGCCTTGGCAGCGGCACAGGGTCCAGGTCAGGCCGATCAGGACCTCCAGGACCCGTCCCGGCTCACCCTGGGCCGAGGTCATCAGCCGGTCGTAGAGCTGCCAGGGGGTGCCCGGGTCGGTGCGCTCCAAGGTTGCCGCCTCCCGAGGTCAGCCCAGGGCGGGCAGCAGGCGGGGCTCGGCGCGGATCTCGGCGTCCCGGCCCCAGGCGTTGACGGCCTCCACGAACCAGCGACGGTCGCCGGGATGGGGTCGTACCACGTCGTATTCGACGAAGAAGGTCCCGTCGGCATGGAACACCAAGTTGCCGAGCCTCTGGCCCTTGGGGTCGCGCCACTCGCCCACCAGGCTGTCTGTGCCGGAGGCAGGATCTCGGTCCAGATGGTAGAGCGCCTGGGATGGATCGCCGACGCCGACCGAGCCGGGCGGGAAGCCGAGCCGATCGAGCTCCGCGGTCATGGCCCCGCAGACGGCGCGAGCCAGCGGGGAGATGGCGTCGAGCCGGGACTGGACAGCTTCCGGGACCCCTTGCACCGGTCCGTCGGCGCGCGGACCGGTGCTGGGGGGCGGGCGGGTCACCAGAGATCCGCCGGCAGCCTGAGCCGATCCAGGGGCGTCCCGCCTTCCAGATGTTGGTCGAAGATCTCGGCCACGTCGGTCTTCTTGACGCGGCCGTACATCACGCCCTCGGGATAGACCAGCACGCTCGGCCCCTCGCCGCAGGGTCCCATGCAGCCGGTGGCCGTCACCTGGACGCTGGCGTACAGGTTGCGCTGCTGGAGCTGCGCTAGGAGCTCCTCGTAGACCTCGCCGCAGGCGTGCTGGGCGCAGGAGCCACGCGGATGTCCCGGGGGGCGCTGCTGGGTACAGACGAAGACGTGCTTATCGGGCCTTGGCATCTCGGGGTCTCTCGGTCAGTCAGGGACACTCACGAACGGCCTTGTCTCAGGCCGCCTGCGGCTGGGGCTGGTGGCTCAGGCACTTCTTCGGGCAGACCCGGGAGCAGGCCTGACAGCCGATGCAGTCCAGCATGTCCTTGAGGTTCATGACCATGCCCGGGGCCTCGTCGAAGTCGTCGCTGTCGTCATCGTCGGCGTCGTCCAGGTCCAGATCGTCACGGTCGATGAGCTCGAAGACGTCGCGCGGGCAGACCTTGAAGCAGCGCCCGCAGCCGATGCAGCGGGTCTGGTTGAGGTCGGTGACGAAGGCGGGGGTCCAGGCCGCGCCGCCGCGGGTGATGCCGATGATGTTGCTCATGGTTGCTGTTCCACAGGGCTCGGGTGTGGTGACCATTGGGACCGCACGGGTCTCGGGTCGGGATGGGGCCGCTGGAAGTGGCTCGCCGCGTCCTAGGCGGCCTCTGCGCTGCCTGCCTTGAGCGCCGCGTCGGCCTCGGCCCAGGCGCGACAGGCGTCGTAGCAGGCCTGGGCGATGGCGGGGATCTCCTCGTAGGCCGCGGGCAGGCGGTCCTCCACCAGGTCGTGCAGCTCGCCTGCCTTCTCACTGGCGATGCGCTTGGCCTTCTTGGCCGCCTTCTCCAGTGTCTTGATCTGGTCGTCGGTCATGGTCATGTTGTCTCCGTGATTAGGGAGAGTGGCGAGTGGCGAGTGGCGAGGCGGAAATACATTCCTCCGCCCTCGGCCCTCGGCCCTCGCTACTGCTTTACAACCCCGCGACCTTCGGATACTCGCCGATCAGCTCCAGGGCCACGGAGAGGATCTTGTCGGCCTCGTCCTTCATCTTCGAGAGGCTGGGGAACCCGAAGCGGTGGACGTCGCGGAGCGTCCGGTCCATCACCACGAGCTTGCCGGCGGTGATGAGTGCGCGGCCGAAGCCCTCGTGGGTGAGGTTGATGGTGGGCACCGCCATCAGGCCGCACTCCTTCTCGATCATTGCGGCGATGGCGTTGTAGAAGGCCTTGACCCGCGACATCACGATCTCGTCCGGGTCGCCGATCACGGGGATCTCGCGCTTCTTCTCCTTGGTCAGGACGAAGGGCGCCAGGATCTTCTCCGGCGGCCAGCTATCGTAGGTCCCGTAGCTGTCCACGGCGCGCATCTGGCGCACCATCTCGATCGCGAAATCAGACGTGAGCAGCGGGTCCTGGACCGGCGCTTCGGCGACTGCGGCACTCATGGGGATGACCTCTTGGTTGGGATGGGGGTGAAGGGAACGGCTTGGGCTCCGGGCCCGAGCCGGCGGAGTAGGACGGGGCGGTAGCGGGCGCGGGCGGCGGCCCCGCCGGTGATGGCGCCGGTCAGCACGAGCCCCGCCGCGAGTCCGGCAAGGCCCGTCAGCGCGACCATCAGATCCGCGGCTCCGAGCCACTGGGCAACGGCGGCCGTGGCCACCAGGGTGGCCAGGGGGGCCAGGTAGGCCGCCAGCGAGGCCCGCACCAGCAGGCTGTCCGGGATGGCGATCACCACCCGCTCACCGACGGCGACACCCAGCCGGTCGTCGAGTGCGAGCCGGTTGCTCCCGGTGGCGAAGAGCCTGCCGAACAAGGAGACGCCGCAGCCCGCGCCCTGGCTGCAACCGCCGCAGGTGCCGCGGCGCATGGTCTCGACCCACAGGGTGCTGCCCTCGCGGGCGACCACGGTGCCCTGCTCCTCGATCATGGGTGGCGACCCCCTTGTACCCGCCGGGTCGCGCCGGTCATTCGCTCCACCCCTCGGCCTCCATGTCGTCGAAGCGGGTGGCGCCCGTGGGGGCCCGGGCCTCCAGGGCACGGGCGAGCCAGGCGCTCGGGCCGGCACGCAGCTCGTCCTGGAGGGCGGCGATCAGCCCGGCCACGGCGGTCCCCTCGGAGACCTTGACGGGCTGGATCCCGGCCGCGCGCAGTTGGTTCACGGCCGAGGCCCCCACCGCCTGGCAGTAGACGGCGATGCACCCTTCGAGAGCGGCGATCTTGGCGGCGAGCTTGTCCTCGTTGCCGTCCATGGAGACCTCGCCGAACTGGATCAGCTCGGCCATCGCGTGTTGCTCCGGGTCGACGGTGTAGATGGCGAAGCCCTCCGCCGCTCCGAAGTGCTGGTCCACGTGCCGCATGTCGGTGCTGGCAAAGGCCACCCGTACCGCGTTTTCCACAGCCATGGCGTCGGCTCCGAAGCTCAAGATTTTCAGACGTCTCTGGGTAGTCATTCGGCCATCCTGTCGCGTTCTTGCGGCGGCCCCTCTTTCTGTGGGTCGGGCTTTAGCCCGACAAAGGCGTTTGTGGTCGCCGCGAGGGTGCTGTCGGACTGAAGTCCGACCTACGCCACCGACGCCGCCTTGCGTTCACCTCGCGTTCTCCCGCGACCTCTCTTCCTGTGGGTCGGGCTTCAGCCCGACGACGGCGTTTGTGGCTGCCGCGAGGGTGCTGTCGGGCTGAAGCCCGACCTACGCTACCGACGCCACCTACGCGGCCTTGCGCTCACCCTGTGGTCTCTCGCTCGCTTCCTCGTGCGGACGCGGCGAGAGCCGCGAGCGATAGGGATGGATCTCCCCGCGCTCCAGCTTGAGCAGGACGTTGGCCAGCTCGAAGAGGGTGGCGCGGGTGCCCTGATAGCCGATCCAGGTGCGCTGGTAGCCGCCCACCAGGTCGTATTGGGGGAAGCCGGCGCGGATCAGCGGGATGCCCAGACGCTCGGCGGTGTGCACGGCGTGGGAGTTGCCGATCAGGACCTCGGCGGCGCCCGTCCGGGCGGCCAGCTCCAGATCCTCGAGATCGCCGATCTGCACCTGGGCGCAGCGCGCCTCGCGCAGGGCCGGGGAGCCCGCGGGTGCGACCGCGGCGACGGTCTCGGCGCCCACGCCCGCGAGCATCTGGCTGAGCCCGACGAGCAGATCCGGGTCCGCGGCGATGGCCACCCGGGTGAGTCCGGTCATGAAATGGCAATCGAGCATGGCATCCTGGAGCTGGGCGCGCTGACGCTCCAGGCGCTCGGGGACCGGGCGTCCGGCGATCTGGGCCAGGGTCGCCACCAGGGCGTCCACCGCGTCCAGACCCATGAGGTGGCCGAGGCGGTAGTCCGGCACCCCGGTGCGTTCGGCCAGCAGGTCCGCGGGGCTGCGCATGGAGGCGCCGATCACCAGGGTGGCCGCGGCGTCCCCGAGGGTTGCCAGCTCCGAGACCAGTGCCCCGCCGATGGTCAGGGGACTGAAGTCCTGCTCCGGAAGGTGGCCGTCCAGTGAATCCGAGAGATCGGGGATCACCACCGGGCGCAGGTCGAAGGACTCGATCAGGTCCTTGAGATGCTCGAGGTCGCCGGGGGTCAGGTGTGAGCCGGCCAGCACATTGACCTGGCGCTGGCGCCGTCCGGGACGGGTGCCGGCGTCTGCCGCGGCGGGCACCAGCTCGTCGATGATGGCGCGGATGGCGGCCGCGAAGCCCGACTCCAGCGAGCCGGTGAAGTCCGGCGTGGACAGGGCAACGACCGGGATGGCGTCGTATTCCGGGTGCCTGGCGCGGAAGGTCTTCACCGCCATACGGACGTCCGAGCCCTGGGTCTCGGCGAGACCCGTGGTGGGCACGCCGATGAGGTCCGGGGCGTTCTTCTCGCAGATGACCCGCAGCCCCTCCACCACGCTGTCCCCGGACCCCATGATGGCGCTCACCTGGTCCATGGCCGTGGTCTGGAGCGGGATCGGCTCACGGAAGTGCCGCACGAAGAAGACCTTGCCGAAGGCCGTGCAGCCCTGGGAGCCGTGCAGCATGGGGATGGTGCGGCGAAAGCCGAGGAAGGCCAGTGCGGCCCCGATGGTCGAGGAGGCCTTGAGCGGGCTGACCGAGAGTGCCTTGGAGCGCTTGATGATCTCTGGCCAATTCTGATCAGATGTCGCAGGGATGCGACTTCCCAATTCCCCCTCTCCCTCCGGGAGAGGGCCGGGGTGAGGGCGATTCTGACTCGCTGTCGAGTGGACGGGATCGCCGTATTCCCCGCCTGCACCTCGGAGCGGCCCAGCCCACGGAGCCGCCCCCCGCACCGCCTCCCACACCGGGCTCTCGATGGTGAGACAGAGCTGTTTGGCCAGCTCCAGCATCCCCGTGTAGCCCTCGTAGCCGAAGTCGCGCTCCTGGTTGATGTCGAGGAAGGGGATGCGCGCCTTGAGCGCCGTGTACATGTTGCGGCCGCCGGCGATCAGCACATCCACGTCGTGGTCGCGCACGATCTTGATCAGGGCCCGGGGGTTGCCGTCCTCGATCATCACCGCGTCCTGGCCCATCAGCTCGCGGATACGGGCCTTGTCCTCCTCCGTGGACTTCTTGGTGCCGGTGGCGACCACGGTCATGCCGAGGTCCTGCAGGGCCGAGATGATGGACCAGGACTTCACGCCGCCGGTGTAGAGCAGGACCTTCTTACCCTGAAGGCGTGACGCGCCAGGGCTCCAACTGCTCGTGGATGGCGGCCTCCTCGCGGGCGATGAGGGCCTCGGTGCGAGCGGTGAGGTCGGGGTCGTCGATGATCCGGGCGAAGTCGCGCAGGGCCTGGGAGACATCCGCCACCCCGTAGAAGCTGCCCTCGAACCAGGGTGTGCCGAAGGTCTCCTGGAGCTTGCGGGCCACGTTCACCATGGCCTTGGAGCAGACCATCATGTTGACCTCGGAGCGGTGCATGGTCTGCACGTCGCGAAAGCGCGCGTCGCCCGAGAGGGTGCACAGCACCCGCAGGCCCAGCTCGTCGAGCAGGGGCAGCACGTGCCACAGCTCGCCGGCGATGTTGTACTCGCCCACCAGGGTCACGTCGTGGACCTTGAAGCCGTCCCTTTCGATGCCCGGCGGGCACCGGGTCCGGCTCGCGGGTGCCGCAGACATGCTTCACCATCGCCTCGCCGGCGATGCGGTTGCCCAGGTTCTTGGTGCCGTAGAAGCCAGCCGCGTCCACCGGCACCACCGGGGTGCCCCAGCGGGCGGTCGCCTCCTTGCAGACGGCCTCGACGTCGTCGCCGATGAGTGCCGGGATGCAGGTGTTGTAGACGAACACCGCCGCCGGGCTGTAGGAGTCGATGGCCTGCTTGATGGAATGGAAGAGGCGCTTCTCGCCGCGGCCCATCACCACGTCCTGCTCGGTGAGGTCCGTGGTCATGCCGATCTTGTAGAGGGTCGGGCCCGAGGAGCGGGTGCCCCGGTTGTCCCAGGAGGATCCCGCGCAGGCGATGGAGCCGTGGACGATGTGGGCCACGTCGGCGATGGGCAGGAGCGCGATCTGGGCCCCATCGAAGGCGCAGCCGCCGGCGGTGGCGCCGGGCTTGGGCTTGGCGCAGCCCGACTTCGCCTTCTGGTTGTGGGCGCAGGCCGGCTCGTCGAGCAGGGCCGCGATGTCTTTCTGCTTCATGGGGGCTCCCAGGGTCGCTTTGGGAGCCATGAAGCAGGGGCTATGCCAAGCTCTAAGTCTCTGTTCTATCGATCATCAGGCCCGACAAACGCCTGTCGCAAACCCGACAACCCCCACGGCTTGGTGGAACGCCGACAGCGGCGCCGAGGCACACGAGCGCCGGCGCGCCGGTCTCGCTGGTTGTTGTCTCCACCAGTGCCCGTGCCGATACTAGATGTCTCGGCGATCGGAGGAGACAGCCATGCCCTTGCCGCGGCGGGATTTGCAGCACCACACCTACGGCGAGTACCTCACCTGGCCCGAGGACGTGCGCTACGAGCTGATCGATGGCGAGGCCTTCTGCATGGCCCCCGCACCCACCAGGTCGCATCAGCGGCTCTTGATGGAGATATCACGCCAAGTCGCCGACGCCCTGGAGGGCGGTCCCTGCGAGGTCAACCTGGCACCCTTCGACGTGCGCCTGCCCGATGGCGACGAGGCCGACGAGGCCATTGCGACCGTGGTCCAGCCTGATCTACTGGTCGTGTGTGATCCGGCGAAGCTCGACGAGCGGGGCTGCCGTGGGGCGCCGGATTGGATCGTTGAGGTCCTGTCGCCCGGCAGCGCCGGGCACGACCAGATCCGCAAGCTCGCACTCTACGAGCGGCACGGTGTGCGCGAGTATTGGCTGGCCCATCCGGTGGACCGGGTGGTGACCGTGTATCGCCTCGAGGACGGTGCCTTCGCGTGCCCGAGCGTGCACGAGATGCAAGGGAGTCTGCGGTGTAAGGCATGCCCCGAGGTGGAGATCGACTGGGACCGCGTCGTCAGGGGTCTCCCCGGCTGATGCCCTGATCCTCGCCTTTGGGAGCGCCATCCGGGTGGGGGCGGTGGATGGGCTCGCCCCCGCGCGCAGGGCCCCTGTTCGAGCTGCCGGCAGGCGCGGTCGGGGTCGAGGTAGTGCTGCCGCTGCTCGCGCATGGCCGCGGCGATCGGCTCCGGCGAATCCGCTGCCAGCCTATCCAGAAGCCGCTCCAACTTGAGGTTCGGGGGAAGCCCCTCAAGCAGCGGCAGTGAAGCGCGTGTGCCAGCCGAGAGTCAGTATCAGGGTGCTCGTCGCCGATTGTGGCCACCTCAGAGATCGGGCGATCGCCGATACTGCTGATTCCCTGGTCGGGGTCCGCAGTCGCGTGGACAGCTGACACTCCCACGTTCACCGAACCTCAGCGGACATCCCAGGGCTGGTGCACCGCAGCCGGTTTCCGACCCAACGGAGACATCGGCGCTTCCAACAACGAAGGCGGCAAGGACCTAGAGCGGACAGTGTGAGCACACGCACAGAGCCGCTTGGATTTCCGACCCCCACCCATAACTCCGAACGAATTTCCACGTTTTCCTTAGCAGCACCTGATGGAAAAATTCGCGAACGAGATCCGCAGCTTCTACGACGATCTTCTCGACCCGCTGGCAAAAGAGTTCATGTTCCGACGTCCCCCCACTGTGGGCGAGTTGCGTCGGCCGCCGCAGGTCTTGCTCTTGGGCAACCATTCATCGGGGAAGTCCACTTTTGTGAACTATCTCCTGGGCGACGATGTTCAGAACACTGGGGTTGCTCCCACGGATGACGGGTTCACGATCATCACCCATGGCGTGACCGCGACCGAGCGAGACGGAGCTGCTGTCGTGACCAATCCGGACTTGCCCTATGAGGGGCTGCGGCACTTTGGTAGCCAATTGGTCTCGCATGTGCGGCTGAAGCGGCGCCCCGTTGAACTGTTGCAAACGGTGACGCTGATCGACAGCCCGGGCATGATCGATGCCGCTAAAGCCGAGAACGGGCGTGGTTTTGACTTCCCTGGTGTGGTGCGTTGGTTCGCCGAACGCGCCGACCTCGTGCTGGTCTTCTTTGACCCGGATAAGCCCGGGACGACGGGCGAAACGCTTCAAGTCTTCCGCGAGTCCTTGGCGGGCATCGACCATAAGATGTTGATCATCTTGAACAAGGTGGATCAGTTCCAGAGCTTGCACGACTTTGCGCGGGCCTATGGCGCCCTCTGCTGGAACCTCGGAAAGGTGATCCCGCGCAAAGACTTGCCGATGATCTACAACATGTTTGTACCGCTGGCCGACAAGCCGAAGTCGCGCCTGCCGATGGAGGACTTCGAGGAGGCGCGCAACGACCTGATCGGTGAGATACGCCGTGCACCGGCCCGGCGGATGGACAACCAGATCACGCAGATCCAGGCCTATGCTGAGCGGCTCCGGCTGCACGCGATGGTGATTGGCGAGGCCGCCGAAAGGTTAAAGTCAGTCCGCGCGCGCTGGGTAGGCCTCGCGATCCTGCTCTTTGGCGGGCTGAGCGCTGCCGCATTTGCCACAGGCCTGGTCGTGGCGTTGCCAGGGATTGCATTGGCCGCCGTCCTGGCCTTCGTTTTCATCGGGTACATCATCCTCCCGCGGGCCAAACGGCGCCTGATTAGTGGCTTCGACCAGATCTTCGAAGAGTTGCATGATCGAGAGTTGCTGTTGCGCGACCGGGCGGAGGACCTGCGCATGATGTGGGAAGAGGTCAGCCCACGCGCCCGCGAGATTGCTGAGAAGCGCGGCCTCCAGTCGTTCGAGAGGATGCGTTGGGACGACCGTGAACGCCTCGAGGAACTGACGGGCAAGCGGATCCCGCAGCTTCGGAGCGAGCTCTACAATGCCAAGCATGATCGCGAGGCGCCCGCGCCCGCTCTAGAGCAGGATCCCCCGGCGACGGTCCCGGCATCGGAGCCGCGCCGTCCGAGACTGGTCGAAGGTGTCGGGTCCGGGACACCCAAGCGTAAGACTTTCTTCTGAGGTGAGCAGGCTGGGGCGGGTTGACTTGGCCCAACCCGCGATTGCCTCGACGCGCATGTTCAGCCTGCGGGAAATAGGGACGTACCACGAGATCAAGGGGATATCGCACCGATCCCAGTCCGTCTCCTGTCGCTCCTGAAGAACAGCTGCCGTGTTCGCCTGCGGTATCGGCTTCCGGCGTTGAGCTGCCGCTCATCGAACCGAAGTCGATGTCCGCAGTTGGCCGGGTCCGGCCGCTCGCCAGCCGGTAGGCTCGGTTCTTCGCCGGGTGGATGGTAGCCCCGACCACCACGGTCGGTCGGTGTCCGTTTCCTGCGGTACTGTCCATCCCCTCCTCGCACCAGTCGGTGACCGCAAAGCGCATGTAGCCGCCGCACGACTGGTCGAGGTTGAGCGGCAGGTCAGGATGCAAACCTGCCGCCGGTGCTCTGCGGGGTTCAGACTGTGCTCGTTTCCCGGATTACGACGAGTTTCGTCGTACCTGTTGCGAAAGCGTCGAGTCTCTTGGTCAGTGTTGACCAATCTCGCTGTTGATCCCTTACCAGTCTGGCGACTCGAGCGCTTAGCTTCGGAACTGTCGCCGAGCCAAACATGAGAAGACCTCATGCTGCCCTGGAGATGGCGACCATTCATTTCGCTGGCGTCGGTTTGCCCTCGTTTGGTGAGAGGCAGTGTTCAGGGGCGTGGACCGGGGCCGGCAGGCTCGGCAGGTCGCCTTCGATCCAGCGCAGGACCGAGGTCAGTGGATCGGGCTCATCGGTGATGACGACCCGGGTACCGCGCCGGGCCAGGCGTTCGGCGAAGCCGACGCCTGCCTCGGCGGTGATCAGGACCAAGCCGTCGAGTGGATGGTGGGTGAGGTCGTCATCGTGCAGCTCGTGATAGCTTGGGACGTGCTCGGGTAGCTCCAGGTAATGCTCCAACTGGGGGCGATTGCCGCGGCTCGCCTCGAACACCAGGAAGCGCCGGGCGCGGCCCGCGGATCCTGTCAGGGAGTGGAAGTCTTCGCTGACGACCGCGACCTTCATGGGTAACCTCGCTCGATTGGCTGTGATGGGATCGGGAACCTGGATCTCGCTGCCCCACACCCGGGAGAAATGCCGTCCAGGGCCATGGGGTGGGTCAGACCCCGTAGGGCTCCGCGTACCAGTCGCGCAGGACCTTGAGATCGCGCACGGGCAGGTAGTCGTAGGCGCCCATGAGGTCGGCATGGACCGCCTCTGCCAGCCGGTGGGAGACCTTGGGGTCGGTCAGCATGTGGAAGTACCAGGCGAAGGGATAGCCCAGTGCCCGATCGAAACCGTGGATCTGGTTGGCGAGCTGCGCACCGCGGGCGACCTCACCGCTCGGAAGGCCCGAGACCGGGTCCCGGATCGCCGGCACCGGCTTGGCGCTCGTGTGATCCTCGCCATCCCGGCCCTGGTACTCGCGGATGGCGAGCACCCAGTGGTCGCAGAAGTGATCCGACTCCCCGGCGCTGCTGCGCTCCCAGTCCGCGAGGAAGCGGCGCAGCTTGGGCCCCGCGTCACCCGATGCCATGAGGCTCGGCACCCGCACTAGGCGACGGAAGACCAGGCGCGGCGCGCCCACCGGCTCGGGCTCCAGGCGCGGAAAATCGAGCGGGTCGACGAACTCCGCGATGCTGTCCGGAAACCAATCCGGGTCGGTGATGCAGCGGTCCAGGACCTCCTGAAGCTCCTCGATCTCGAGCTGGACGAAATCCTGGGGCTCGGGGCCCGTCGGTGCCACCAGGTAGTGGGTGAGACCGTTGAGGCGGGTCGCGAAGTACCGTTGTCCCACCAGCTTGAACATCAGGTCGTCGATGTCGCCACCGGACTCCGCCTCGGCCCAGTCGACGATGCTCTGCGCGATGCGTGCGCCATCGAGATCCACGACGCCGCCCAGTCGGTGCCAGCCCGAGCGGGCCATTGCGTATCGCACCTCCAGGTCGGGCAGGAGCCCCTGAACGGCGGCGGCCAGGCCGGATGTATCGAAGGGGCCTGAGAGGGAGGCGCATAGCTCTGCCAACCGCAACTCCAGGGTCGAGGATGGCTCCGCCTCGAGGGAGGGGGCGTGGCTGGTCATGGTCGGGGCGCTGGATGCTCCGTGGTGGCGGTCGTCTCGGACCCTTCGTCCATGTCGGCGATACGAGCGCGCGCGACGGCGCGTACGTCGGGGTCGATGTCGTCGATCATGGGGGCTAGTTGGTCGATGGGCAGCCGCTCGGCGAGTCGCAGCCGCACCCGCCAGTCGGGGTCGCGCAGCAGGCCGTTCGCCTCGGCGGGGCGGATGCGCTCCGCGACCTTGATGCGCACCTCGGGCTCCGGGTCGTCCCGCATCAGGCCTAGACTCTCGAGCGGGAGGCGCTCGGCGACGGTGGCCCGCACTTGGCGATCGGGGTCGCGGATCAGCCTGAACAGCCGACCCGGCGCGATCCGCCGGGCGACATATTGGCGCACCAGATAGTCGGGGTCCGCGGCCAGGCGCTCGAGCCGGTCGAGGGGCACTCGGTCGGCAACCGTGATCCGCACCTCGCGGTCGGGGTCGCTGATCAATGGGTCCAATGCCTCGATGGGGAGGCGGTAAGCGAGCACCCGGCGCACGACCTCGTCGGGATCCGCGATCAGGGGCATGAGCTTCTGCTGGGAGACATAGCGTGCGGCGATCGCACGGCGCTCCCAGAAGGCATCTCCCGCATAGTCGTCGGCCAGGTCTGGATTGACCCGGAAGAAGCGCTCGATCTGGCGCCCGCTCATGGCGCGCACGCACACGTCCCCCGGGGTGCATCGCCCCTGGGCGAGCAGGTCGCGGCGGTGCGGGCACTCGGCACAATCAACCATGGGCTTGGGAGACCGGCCTGGCGCTGTCGCTGCTCGATCCCCGACCCGACGGACTGGCTCAGCCCGCGTCATCGGGCAGGATCTCGGCCAGCACCAGCCCGGTGGCGGACTCGAGATCCCGGGTGAAGCGCATGCAGTGATCGCGCCCGTCCACCAGATAGATGCGGAAGCCCGCGGACTCGCGCACCGGCGCGATGGCCGCGGAGCCGGCGCCGATGTCGTCGTCCATGCAGTAGGTGAGGTGCATGTCGGTGAAGGTCTGGCGGAGCGCGGCGAGGGTCTGCTCGTTGAGTCCTGCCCGCTCGACCACCGTGGCGATCTGATCGATGCGCGCCGGATCCATCAGGGGCTGGCCTCGCTCACCGCGTCCGTGGGCTCGAAGCGGATGCGCTTTTCGGGCGCCTGGCCCATGACCTTGGCGAGCCAGGGCGGCGGTTTGTCGGCCAGGATGCCTTGCAGGGTCGTCATGCGATCGCGGGCGCTGCCGCCGGCGGCGTCCTTGATCGGGTGGATGTCCGCCTTGACGACCTTGGCGGCGGCGGGGCCGCCGATGGAGGCCACGTAGAGCACCTGGCAGTCACGGATCAGATGGGCCCGGTGCGCATTCTTGTCCTCGGCGCCCAGGTCGTCGGCGGCGCGGGCCTCGATCAGCCGCACCTCCTCGCCTGATACCTGATAGATCAGGAACCGCCGGGCGCTGCCGAAGTGGCCATCGAGCGCCTCGCCGTCGTTGGAGGCGCAGGCGACGCGGATCGAGCCCGGCATGTCGCCCTCGGCATAGGGCTCCAGCGGCGGGGGCGGGTCGCTCTCGGCGATGCCCTCACCCTTGAGCATGGCCAGGGCGGTCTTGAGCGCGTCCGGGTCGGTGTCGGCGAGCTCGCCGTCGGCCGCGTCCTTCAGGTCCTTCACCTTGAGTCCGCCCAGCTTCTCGGCCGTGGGCGGGAGACCGATCGCATCGGCGAGGACCCGGATCAGCCGCGCCGGCGGGGTGTCGGGCAGGGAACGGGCGGCGAGCCCGATCCGCAGGGCGATCTCTTCGGGGATGGGTGGGGCGGTCATGGCGCACCTCTCGGCGTTCCTCGTTTGCAGGGGGTCGCGGGTGTCTCCGGGCGTCCGTGCCCCGGGGACTGGGGTCAGGCCGCGATGATGCAGTCGTCTTCCATGCAAGCGTCGAGGCACTGGGGCATGTCGAACTCGCCCTCGCACTCGGTGCAGGTCTCGGGGTCGATCTTGTAGACCCCCTTCCAGGGGCTGATGGACTTGGTGGGGCAGATCGGCTCGCAGTCGCCGCAGGCGGTGCAGACGTCACGTACGATTTGAAGGGCCATGGGTTTACTCCGGAATCCAAGGGCTGAATGGGGCTCGGGTCACTCGCCGGCGCGCTTGAAGCGCAGGGTGGTGGGGAAGGCCGGCGGCGGACTGATGGGGTCGACGTACCAGCGCGAGCCGTCGGTCAACTCCACCTCGCCGCCCCAGGCCTCCGCGGTGTCGGTCTCCACCGAGGCGATGGTCTCCTCCATGTCCTTCTTCGCGACATAGAAGAGCAGGGCGCCGTCATCCTTCTTTCGAATCATCACATTGGGCATGGGGATCTCTCGACTTCAGGGTGGGTCGGGCTTGGGCCCGACGGCGAACGTATGTGGCGCTCGAGAGGCCGCAGTCGGACTGAAGTCCGACCTACAGCCTCGGCCCTCGTCACTCGGCCCTTTCTATCGCACCAGGTCGTAGTTGTAGTCCGTGGTGCCCATGCCGCGGGTGTCGTCGTCCAGCCGCTCGAGCACCGCGTTCACCAGGGTGGTGAGGATATACATGGCCCCCTCGTAGCCCAGGGTGGTCATACGGTGCAGGTGATGGCGGTCGAAGATCGGGAAGCCGATACGGATCAGCGGGACCTCGAATTCCTTGCCCTTGTGCAGGGTGTCGCGCTGGATGAACTTGCCGTAGGAATTGCCGATCATGAAGTCTGGCTTGTTCGTGAACATCAGCGAGCGGAAGTGCCAGAGATCCGCGCCGGTGTGTACGACCCCGCTCTTTCCATAGGGCGATGCGGCGAGCAGCTTCTCCATCTCCTTCTTCCAACGCTTGTTGGCATGGTTACAGAGGATGTCGGTCGGCTCGGCACCCAGCTCCAGGAGGAACTTGACCATGCCGAGCAGATAGTCCGCGTCGCCGTAGAGTGCGAAGCGCTTGCCGTGCAGCCAGGCGTGGCTGTCGGTCATCATGTCGACCAGACGGCCGCGCTCCTTGGCCAGCGACTCGGGGATGGGCTTGCCGGTGAGCTCGGAGACCTTCATGAGGAAGTTGTCGGTCCACTCCAGGCCCATCGGGATATCGATATGGCTGGTGGGGTGCTTCCAGGTTATCTCCGAGAACTTGCGGGTCTTGACCAGCTGCCAGGGCTGGAGGCACAGGGTATCGATGGCGTTCGGGGCGTCCTTGATCTCATCGATGGTGGTGCCCCCCGCATACATGCGGAACTCTCCGTCTGCGGGAGTATCCAGGACCTCCGTGGGGTCGCACAGGAGGCTGTATCCCACCCCCATCTCCTTCATCATGCGGTGCATGACCCGGTAGTTGCCGAGATAGGTCTCGAAGCCGGGCACGATGTTGATCTTGCCGTTGCTGCCGACCGTCTTGTCATCCATCGCATTCAGGGTGAAATAGCGCTGGATGCCCTCGAACATGTTGTCCCAGCCGGTGGTGTGGCTGCCGACGAAGCTCGGGGTGTGGGCGAAGGGGGTCGGGAAGTCCTGCTCGATATGACCGGCCTTCTTGGCGTTGCCGATGAAGGCGTTCAGGTCATCGCCGATGACCTCGGCCATGCAGGTGGTGGAGACGGCGATCATCTCCGGCTTGTACAGGGCCTTGGCGTTCTCCAGCCCGTCGAACATGTTCTTCTGGCCGCCGAACACGGCCGCGTCCTCGGTCATGGAGTCGGAGACGCAGGCGATCGGCTCCTTGAAATGCCGATTGAAGTAGGTGCGGAAGTAGGCCACGCAGCCCTGGGAGCCGTGCACATAGGGCAGGGTCTTCTCGAAGCCCAGGGCGCAGAGCACCGCGCCGAGGGGCTGGCAGGCCTTGGCCGGGTTGATGGTCAGGGCCTCGCGCTTGAAGTTGAGCTCCTTGTACTCCTCGGTGGTGCTCCACTGGAAGACCTGCTCGATCTTCTCCGGGTCGTGGCGCTCCTCCACCGTATCCTGCTTCTGGCCCAGGTTGTCCTTGTACTCCTGCTCGCGGAACAGGGGATAGCTCGGCTTGATGTTGTCGACGGTCTGGCTCATTTGGGTTCTCCTGCCGCGCCGCTAATCCGCGGACGACGGCCTGAATGGGAAATGGGGCGATTCGGACTGTGTAACCCCGTAGGATGCTGGTGAGCGAAGCGAACCGCATCGAGCGGATTTCTCTCGCGAGCGATGCGGTTCGTGCCTCACCGCATCCTACGTTTGCCTATTGGCACCAGGCTCAGGCGCTCGCGGCCATCGGGGTGGCCTCGGACTCGGCGTCCTTCAGCCAGGGTGCCTTCAACTTGCCCCAACAGGGGTTGTTGATGGTCATGTCCATGTCCCGGGCGAAGATGGCGAACCCGTCGTAGCCGTGATAGGGCCCCGAGTAATCCCAGGAATGCATCTGGCGGAAGGGGACACCCATCTTCTGGAAGATGTACTTCTCCTTGATGCCGGAGCCGACCAGGTCGGGCTTGACGCGCTTGACGAATTCCTCGAACTCATAGCCGGTGACGTCGTCATAGAGCAGGGTGGAGTCGCCCATCTCCTTCATGGTGCGGTCGTAGTCGTCGTTGTGGGCGAACTCGTAGCCGGTGCCGACCACCTCCATCCCCAGGTCCTCGTAGGCACCGATGACGTGACGGGGGCGCAGGCCACCCACGTAAAGCATCACCCGCTTGCCTTCCAGTCGGGGCCGGTACTTGGCAATCACCGCGTCGTATTCGGCCTTGTACTTCTCGATGACCTTCTCGGCGTTGGCCTGGATGGTCTCGTCGAAGAAGGCCGCGATCTTGCGCAGGGACTCGGCGATCTTGGTCGGCCCGAAGAAGTTGTATTCCATCCACGGGATCCCGTACTTCTCCTCCATGTGCCGGCTGATGTAGTTCATCGAGCGGTAGCAGTGGATGAGGTTGAGCTTGACCTTGGGGGTCAGCTCCATCTCGGAGAGGGTGCCGTCGCCGGACCACTGGGCGACCACGCGCAGGCCCATCTCCTCGAGCAGGATGCGCGAGGCCCAGGCGTCACCGCCGATGTTGTAGTCGCCGATGACGGCCACGTCGTAGGGGCTGGTCTGGAAGGACTCGTCCCCGTCCCGGTTGCCGATGACCCAGTCGCGGATGGAGTCATTGGCGATGTGATGGCCGAGGGACTGGGAGACACCCCGGAAGCCCTCGCAGCGCACCGGCACCACCGGCTTTTCGAGCTCCTTGGCCTTCTTCTTGGCCACGGCCTCGATGTCGTCGCCGATCAGGCCGATGGGGCACTCGGACTGGATGCTGATGCCCTTGCTCAGGGGGAACAGGCCCTCGATCTCGGTGATCAGCTTGTCGAGCTTCTTGTCGCCGCCGAACACGATGTCCTTCTCCTGGAAGTCCGAGGTGAAGTTCATGGTGCCGAAGGTATTGATCCCGGTGACGCCGACGTAATAGTTGCGGCGTCCGGCACGGGAGTACTGGCCGCAACCCACGGGCCCGTGGGAGATATGGATCATGTCCTTGATCGGCCCCCACACCACGCCCTTGGATCCGGCGTAGGCGCAGCCACGGATCGTCATCACACCCGGCTGGGACTTGCGGTTGGAGGTGATGCACTTCTTCGATTGCTCGACGGACGGATCGTTGACCGCCAGGTGCTTGGCCCGGTCCTTCTTGGCCTTGTCGGGGTAGACTTCGAGGACCTCCGCAATGAGGTCGAGGGTCTCTTCACGGGTCATTGCTGCCATGATGGCTCTCCACGAGAGGCGCCGCGGCTAATCCGCCGACGGTCACCGATTGGAAGGGTCGTAGGGCGGAAGCCCGCAGGGCGTTCCGCCAAGTCGCCGGATGTTTCGCCCTGGTTGGCGGAACCGGCCTCGCCGTGTCGGCGGAACCGGCTTCGCCGTTCCACCCTACGCGGCGACCTCCTCCGCCGCGGTCTTGCCGACGATGGCCTCGTCTTCCTCGTCCATCAGGCCGAAGTCCATCAACAGGTCTTCCAGGGCGTCCATGGTGATGGGCGTGGGGATGACCAGGTTCTTGTTGTCGATGATCTTCTGGGCGAGGGTCCGATACTCGTCGGCCTGCTTGGCCTTGGGGTCGTACTCGATGACCGTCATGCGGCGGATCTCGGCGCGCTGCACGACGTTGTCGCGGGGCACGAAATGGATCATCTGGGTGCCGAGCTGGCGGGCCAGCTCCATGATCAGCTCGTCCTCGCGGGCGGTGTTGCGGCTGTTGCAGATCAGGCCGGCCAGGCGCACGCCGCCGGAGTTGGCGTACTTCACGATGCCCTTGGAGATGTTGTTGGCCGCGTACATGGCCATCATCTCGCCGGAGCAGACGATGTAGATCTCCTGGGCCTTGTTCTCGCGGATGGGCATGGCGAAGCCGCCGCACACCACGTCGCCGAGCACGTCATAGAAGACGAAGTCGAGATCGTCCTCGTAGGCGCCTTCTTCTTCCAGGAAGTTGATGGCGGTGATGACACCGCGGCCGGCGCAGCCGACGCCCGGCTCGGGGCCGCCGGACTCGACGCACTTGATGTCGCCGTAACCGACCTTGAGCACGTCCTCCAGCTCGAGGTCCTCCACCGAGCCCGCATCGGCGGCCATCTGCATGATGGTGTTCTGCGCCTTGGCGTGCAGGATCAGACGGGTCGAATCGGCCTTGGGGTCACACCCGACGATCATGACCTTCTTGCCAAGCTCGGCCAGCCCGGCGACGAGATTCTGGGTGGTGGTGGACTTGCCGATTCCGCCTTTGCCGTAGATGGCGCATTGACGCAGTGCCATGGGTAGGGTCTCCTGTGGGTCGCTGGATCAGCGGTTGTAGAGGCTGAGGTTCGCAGGACGTTCAGCAAGGCCTGTGCCAGCGCATGAAACGCATGGCAAGCCCATGTGAAATAAAGAGAAACCTGTCGCGAAAGGGGAAGGCGGTTTGGTCGCATCCCCGACAAGACCGCATCCTCTGTATGGACAACGACAGCCGAGACCGGTCTGAGTCTGCCGCCGCGGTCGGGCCCGCCGACCCGGGGGCCAGTTGCCTGCCCGGACCCAGTCTGCCCCGCTCGGCGCGCCTGCCCATCAACCGCTGCAACCTCCCGGCGGTGATCCTGGGAAGCCTCACCTACCAACGCCACCCGGTCCCCCTCGAGATCGACGGCATCCGGGCCTTCCACGCGGATCTGTTCGGCCTGCTCGCGCCCATCACCGATCGGCGCGAGCGGGCTGAGCGATTCGTCGATTACATGGCGGTCCACTTCTGCCTCGACCATCTGGAGGCGGCGGGCCTGACACCCGGACGCAGGTCGAAGAAGCGCGCCAATGCCAATTACCTGCGGTTGGTTCGAGGGTGGTCCTTCGCCTCGGACGGACGCGAGGGGGCGGTGCTCAAGCACTGGGTGGAGACCCGCTTCGGGCTGCTGACCCGCCATCACGGCGGCCCTCTGCACGCACGCGGCAGCGAGCGCTACCAGGTGTACCTGGGACAGGCGGCGGCGGGGCTCTATGCCACCAACTCACTGGAGTCCCAGCTCGATCTCCTCTACACCTATTGCCAGTACGAGCTCGCCCGCCAGCATCCCGGGGAGGCGCACCTCAGCCTGTACCGTGGCATCAACCGCATCGACGAGCACGAGACCCTGGGCCGCGAGCAGGACGGGGGTCACCTGGTGCTGCTCAACAACCTCTCGAGCTTCACCAGCGAGCGTGAGCGGGCCGACGAGTTCGGCGACTATCTGCTGAGCGCCCGGGTCCCCATCCCCAAGGTCTTCTTCTACAACCGTCTGCTGCCCGGGATGCTCAAGGGCGAGGACGAGTACGTGGTGATCGGCGGGGTGTACGGCGTCGACATCCGGGCCTACTAGAACCTCATGTGACCGGCAGCCTGTCATCTGTCCGACGCCGACCGCTGTCCCTTGGAGCCTTTGCGACAACGCTCCCGGGAGGGGCATAGGCGGCCCTGAGGCGACAGGGAGCCGCGTCCCTGGCGGTTGGACGATCCCCCCAAGAATCTGGTGCGAATCCTGCCTCAGGCGTACCCATTGACACCCACGGCCCGGGGCCGCCGCAGGGGCGGGTTCCCCGATCCCCTTTGTCCCTTCCATCCAGACCGGAGCTGAGAAGATGCTGCGTGTTGTGTCCCTCTTGGTGTTGCTGGTGCCCGTTCCCGTCGTGGCCGATGAGGTCAAGGTCGCGGTCGCGTCCAATTTCACCGCGCCCATGAAGGAGATCGTCGCGGGGTTCGAGAAGGCCAGCGGCCACCGGGTGCTCGCGAGCTTCGGCTCCACCGGCAAGCTCTACGCCCAGATCCGGCATGGGGCCCCCTTCGAGGCCCTGTTGGCCGCAGACGCCAAGACCCCGGCGCGGCTGGTGGAGGAGGGGCTGGCGAGCGATGCCTTCACCTATGCGATCGGCCGCCTCGTGCTGTGGAGCGCCGATGAGGACCTGGTGGACGGGGCGGGGCAGGTGCTGGCCGCGGGCGGTTTCGACAAGCTGGCCATCGCCAATCCCAAGACCGCCCCCTACGGCTCGGCCGCGATCCAGGTCATGCAGGCACTGGGCGTCTACGAGACCCTGGCGGCGAGGCTCGTCCAGGGGGACAACATCGCCCAGACCTACCAGTTCGTCATGAGCCGCAACGCGGCGCTGGGATTCGTCGCCCTATCCCAGGTGATAACCCAGGACACCGGCTCCAGTTGGCGCGTCCCCGAGGACCTCCACGACCCGATCCGCCAAGACGCCGTGCTGCTCGAGGCCGGACAGGGCAGGGCGGCCGCGGCGGCCTTGTTGGGGTATCTCAGGGGTCCCGAGGCGCGGGGCGTGATCGAGCGTTTCGGCTACGGCGTCGACTGACCAGCGGGGCCGGGGGCCGGACGGCGCTCAGGGGCCTGTCCGCAATCCCACCGGCGGGCGAGCGGGGCTGTCACTTTGACGACAAACAGGACCCTCGGTTGAGAGCAAAGGGCATGTCGATCAGTGAGATCGCCGTGCCTTTCTGGATGGCAAGTGGTTTGCATGAGGCTCGCCATGGGGCCTCGAGGCCCGAGCCAGAATCAACCGACCACCGTTCAACAGGACCCAACACCCATGCTGACCCTGACACCCAGCGCCCAGAAGGCAGTCTCCCGGTTCATCAAAGGGGCCGAGGACCCGATCGCCGGATTGCGCATCTCAGTCACTGGCGGCGGATGCTCCGGGATGCAATACGGGATGAGCCTGGAGGAGCAGGCGCGCAGCGACGATGTCATCGTCGAGATCGATGGGCTCAAGGTCTTCGTGGACCCCTTGAGCGCGCCCATGCTCGCCGGGGTCACCGTCGACTTTCAGGACGGCATGGACGGCAGCGGCTTCCGCTTCACCAACCCGAACGCGTCCGCGAGCTGCGGCTGCGGCAAGTCGTTCAGCGCCTGATCACCGAGACCGGAGACACGCCATGTGGGATTACTCTGAAAAGGTCAAAGAACACTTCTTCAGCCCCCGCAATGCCGGGGCGGTGGCGGGTGCCAACGCCATCGGGGACGTGGGATCGCTCTCCTGCGGCGATGCCCTGCGCCTGTCTCTCAAGGTCGATCCGGAGTCCGAGATCATCCTGGATGCGGGTTTCCAGACCTTCGGTTGCGGCTCCGCCATCGCCTCGTCGTCTGCGCTGACCGAGATCGTCAAGGGCATGACCCTGGAGGACGCGCTCAAGGTGAGCAACCAGGACATCGCGGACTATCTCGACGGTCTCCCGCCCGAGAAGATGCACTGCTCGGTGATGGGCCGCGAGGCCCTGCAGGCCGCCGTGGCCAACTACCGGGGCGAGACGTGGTGCGACGACCACGAGGAAGGCGCCCTGGTGTGCAAGTGCTTCGCGGTGGACGCCGTGCTCATCGAGGACACCATCCGCGCCAATGATCTCTCCTCGGTGGAGGAGGTCACGAACTACACCAAGGCTGGCGGCGGTTGCTCCGCCTGTCACGAGGGGATCGAGGAGATCCTCACCCGGGTCCTCGCCGAGCAGGGCCGTACATTCGACCCCAGCGGCGCCGCGCCGGCGGCCCCCCAGAGAAGGAAGCTCGGCACCCTGGAGCGGGTGCGGCGCATCGAAGGGGCCATACAGGCGATCCGGCCGAACCTGCAACGCGACCGCGGCGACGTGGAGCTGGTCGAGATCGACGGCAAGAACGTCTACGTCAACATGACGGGTGCCTGCTCCGGGTGTCAGATGGCCGCTACCACCCTCGACGGGATCCAGCAGCGCATCGTGGAGGACCTCGGCGAATTCGTGCGCGTGCTGCCTGCCAGCGCCATGCAAGGGGCCTGAGCCGGTGGCCAGCCCCCGGGCGGCCTCGCCAGCCCCCCACCAACCGCGTTCAACGGTGCGCGTCGGCGCACCGAGACGCGCGCCGCGATCGGAGTGAGCCCCATGACCCAAGGCATCTATCTGGACAACAACGCCACCACCATGGTCGCCCCCGAGGTGTTGGAGGCCATGCTGCCGTTCTTCACCGAGCAGTTCGGCAACCCGTCGTCCCTGCATCAGTACGGCAACAAGGTGGGCATGGCACTCAAGCAGGCCCGCCAGCGCGTGCAGACCCTGCTCGGCGCCGAGCATGACTCCGAGATCGTCTTCACCTCCTGCGGCACCGAATCCGACTCCACGGCCATCCTCTCCGCCCTCAGGGCCCAGCCCGATCGCAAGGAGATCATCACCACGGTGGTGGAGCATCCGGCGGTGCTGGCGCTCTGCGAGCACCTGGAGAAGGAGGGCTACAAGGTCCATTACCTCCAGGTGGACGGCAAGGGCCGGCTCGACATGCGCGCCTACATGGACCTGCTCTCGGATCGGGTCGCCATCGTCTCCGTCATGTGGGCCAACAATGAGTCCGGGACCCTGTTCCCCGTGGAGGAGATGGCCGAGCTTGCCCGCTCCGCGGGCGTCATGTTCCACACCGACGCGGTCCAGGCGGTGGGCAAGGTCCCCATCGATCTCAAGGAGACGGCCATCGACATGCTCTCGCTGTCCGGCCACAAGCTCCATGCCCCCAAAGGGGTCGGGGTGCTCTACCTGCGCCGCAACACCCGATTCCGGCCCCTGCTGCGGGGCGGCCACCAGGAGCGCGGGCGGCGTGCCGGCACCGAGAACAGCGCCTCCATCGTCGGGCTAGGGACGGCCTGCGAGATGGCCTTGCGCCACATGGAGGACGAGAAGACCCTCGTGAAGGCCATGCGCGACCGCCTGGAACAGGGCATCCTAGCCGCCGTGCCCAACTGCTTCGTCACCGGCGACCCGGGCAACCGTCTGCCCAACACCTGCAACATCGCCTTCGAGTACATCGAGGGCGAGGCCATCTTGCTGCTCCTGAACAAGCAGGGCATCGCCGCATCCTCGGGCTCCGCCTGTACCTCTGGGTCGCTGGAGCCGAGCCACGTGATGCGGGCCATGGGCATCCCCTTCACCGCGGCCCACGGCACCGTGCGCTTCTCGCTGTCGCGCTACAACACCATGGACGAGATCGAGCGGGTGATAGAGGCCGTGCCGCCCATCGTCGCCCAGTTGCGCAAGCTCTCGCCCTATTGGGGCGAGAACGGCCCCGTCGAAGAGCCCGAGAAGGCCTTCGCCCCGGCCTACGCCTGAGACGCTCCGATCGCCACCCACGCGGCACCGGGAGGTGCCGGGCCACCCCGCTTTGGGCCGGGCAACCGATCTGGTTGACCGGTAGCCACGCTCGTAGCGCGGGTCCGCCCGCGCCCGTTTCACCCGGCGTCCGACAGGCCACCACGTCCTCTCCGCCGCGATCCCCCCGAGTCAGACAGGGCGCGCCCTCGGCGACATCGCCGGGAGATTGTCGTGACCGTCGAGGTCGTGGATCCTGTCGCGCACACTGGGCAGGTCGCGGCCCACTCGGCTGCATCCCTGGACGCGCCAGTCTTGGCGACCGGGAGACGCGGCAAGCCCGCGGCCAGGACCCGAGTTGGCTCCAGCGAGGAAGGCGGTTTTCATGGCGCTCATGATCCCTTGGTACGTGGCGGCGTTCGGCGCGGCGGTGGTCTGGGGTATCCACTATCCGTTGATCGAGTTTGCGCTCAAACGTGTATCCCTGCTGACGGTCCTGCTCCTGACCGCGCTCCCGGTGCTGCTGCTGGTGCCCTTCTATGGGCAGGTCCTCCTCGCCGATGCACGTGCCCTCGCCCAGCTCGGTGCCGGCGAGCGTTGGACGGTCTTGTCGGTCGCCCTCTCGAGTCTGCTGGCGACGGTGCTGCTCTTCCTCTCCATCGATGGTAAGAACGCCACCATGGCCGGACTGATCGAGATCTCCTACCCGATCTTCATCGTGCTCTTCACCTGGCTGCTGTTTCGTGAGATGCACCTGACCTGGACCTCCGCCCTCGGGGGCCTCTTGATCATGGCCGGTGCCGCCGTTGTCATCGTGGGCAGCCGTTGAGGGGCTGATCCCGGGGGTCAGGCCTGGGCCGGGGGAGGTCCCACCGGGGTGGCCGGTGATCCCGGGCAACCCTTCGGCGAGGCCGATTGGCTTCTGCTTACGGCGGCGCGTGCCGGCGACCCGGCTCGGCCCGTCTCGTCGGTTAACCGACAATGCCCGCTTGCCCTGTCCGTCGGATAACTCGCATCCGCTCTGGATGCGAGATCCAAGTCACTAAAATACCGAGATATTCTTGCTGGCATAACGGTTGCTTCGCATCGTCCAAGCCGATTGCCGGAGCCCTGCCGTGGGATCGTCCCCGTCCGTCGTCACGATCAATGACACCACCCTGCGCGACGGCGAGCAGTCGGCCGGGGTCGCCTTCTCCCTGGACGAGAAGCTCGCCATCGCCCGCGGCCTGGCGGCCCTGGGGGTGCCCGAGCTGGAGGTGGGCATCCCCGCCATGGGCGAGGAGGAGCGCGACTCCATCCGCGCCCTCGCGGCCCTCGGCCTGCCGGTGCGGCTGATGGTGTGGGCGCGCATGCTACCCGGCGATATCGCCCTGTGCGGCGACCTTGGGGTGCACGCCGTCGATCTCTCCATCCCGGTCTCGGACCAGCAGATCGCTGGCAAGCTGGGGCGCGACCGCGATTGGGTGCTGCGCCAGATCCCGGTCCAGGTCAGCCGCGCCATGGATCTGGGCCTGGACGTCTGCGTGGGCGCGGAGGATGCCTCCCGCGCCGAGCCCGAGCTCCTGTGGCGGGTCGCGGAGGCCGCCCAGGCCGCGGGGGCGAGCCGTTTTCGTTTCGCCGACACCCTGGGTCTGCTGGATCCCTTCACCACCTTCGAGCGCATCCGCGATCTGCGCGCCGTGGTCGACCTGGAGGTGGAGATGCACGCCCACGACGACCTCGGGCTCGCCACTGCTAATACCCTGGCGGCGGTGCGCGGCGGGGCGACCCATGTGAACACCACCGTCCATGGCCTCGGCGAGCGCGCCGGGAACGCCGCCCTGGAGGAGGTCGCCATGGGTCTGAAGCACATCGCGGGGGTCGCGACTGGGGTGGACCTGTCCGGCTTCGCCCGCCTGTCCCGATTGGTCAGCCGGGCCTCCGGCAAGCCCGTGGCCTGGCATAAGAGCCTGGTCGGCCGCGGCGCCTTCACCCACGAGGCGGGCATCCACGTAGACGGTCTGCTCAAGGACGCCCGCAACTATCAGGGGGTCGACCCGGCGGAGCTCGGGCGCCGTCACCGTCTGGTGCTCGGCAAACACTCGGGTACCCACGGGGTGTGCCAGGCCTATGCCCGGATGCTTAACCTGGACCTGCGGCCCGAGCAGGCCGAGCAGTTGCTGCCACTGGTGCGGCGCTTCGTCACCGAGACCAAGCGCTCCCCCACCCGGCGGGACCTGCGCCGCTTCCTGACCGAGATCTGCCATCCCGCGGCGGTCCTGCAATGACGGCGACCTTGAGTCAGGCGGTGATGGATGGGCCCAGGGTCCCCGGGGCCTGGGGCAGGGTGCGCGAGGACGTGGCCAGCGTCTTCGACCGCGACCCGGCGGCGCGCAACCGCTTCGAGGTCTACACCACCTACCCCGGCGTCCAGGCGGTGATCCTCCATCGTCTCGCCCATCCCCTGTGGCGGCGTGGCTGGCGCTGGCCCGCGCGCTTCATCAGCTACATCGCGCGTGTCTGGACCAGCGTGGACATCCACCCCGGCGCGGTGATCGGGCGACGGTTCTTCATCGATCATGGGGCCGGGGTCGTCATCGGGGAGACCGCGGAGATCGGCGACGACGTCACCCTGTACCACGGGGTGACCCTGGGGGGGACGTCCTGGCGCAAGGGCAAGCGTCACCCGACCCTGGGCGACGGTTGCGTGGTCGGGGCCGGGGCGAAGATCCTCGGTCCGGTGACCCTCGGCCAACGGGTCAAGGTTGGCGCCAACTCGGTGGTCATCGACCACGTGCCCGAGGGCAGCACCGTGGTCGGCATCCCGGCCAAGGCGGTGCGGACCAAGCCGAGCAAGCGACCCGGTCCCCATGGGATCGACCTCGACCATCATCTGATCCCCGACCCGGTTGCCGGGGCCATCGCCTGCCTGCTCGATCGCATCCGGCTGTTGGAGCGTCACGTCGGGGTGCACGGCTGTCTCCCCGGCGGGACCGAGGCCGAGGACGAGTGCAGACACTGTGACGCCAAGCTCGTGTGCGAGCCCCCGCGCGCGGCCCAGGCCACGAACGACACCCGCGTGACGGAGCGCGTCTGACACCATGGATCTGCTCGACTTCAACGGCGAGGCCATGTACTTCGACGAGCCGGTGACCCCGCGGGTCGAGGCCCTGCTCGCACAGGCCGCGGAGCACTACGGGGCCGGCCCCGAGGACACGGGCGCCGAGCTCTGCCTGCTGCGGGCCTACTTCCTCGAGCCGGAGCACCTGACGGTGCTGGTCGCTCTCTATCGCTACTTCTACTACCGGCGGCAGTACGACGAGGCGCTGGCGACCGCCGACCGGGCCATCGCCCTGGCCGCGTCGCGTCTGGGGCTGCCGACGAGCTGGAAGGATCTCTCCGAGGCGGATCTCGGTCGCTCGGTGCTCCAATCCATGACCCTCACCCGCTTCCTGCTCCTCGCGCTGAAAGGCGCGGGCTATCTGCTGCTGCGGCTGGGGGACTCGGTGGGAGCGCTGGCACGGTTCGAGAAGATCGCCGAGATCGACACCAACGACCGGATCGGGATCAAGGAGCTGACCGCAATGGCCCGAGGGGCGGTTGCCGAGGCCGCCGCGGAACGCCTCGGCGGCAATGTCCGATATCTGGCCCTTTGAACGGGGCCCCTGCTCTGATTGGGCACACAAATCGTTCACTCACTTGCTCATCGACCATCGGAGGCCATCATGATCGACGCCGACTTCGAAGCCGACCTGGACGACCTCTCCAGCGCCGAGGACTTCCTCGACTACTTCGGGATCACCTACGACCCGGGGGTGGTCCAGGTGAGCCGCCTGCACATCCTGCAGCGCTTCCATGACTATCTCGCCGAGGTCGAGGAGATGCCGGATGCCCCGTCCACCCGCTGGACCCTCTACGCCGACCTGCTGGCGGCCGCCTACCAGGACTTCGTGGTCTCCGATGCCCGGACCGAGAAGGTCTTCCGCGTCTTCCATATGCACGAGCCGAAGACGGTCGCGATCCCGCTGGACGATCTTCTCGCGCAGGTGCCCCATGCGGCCCCGATTTGACTATGGCGACGAGGTGCGGGTCCTGCGCAATGTGCGCAACGACGGCACCTTTCCGGGGGCCGAGGTGGGCAATCTCCTGGTGCGCCGCGGCACGACCGGCTTCGTCCGCGACCGCGGGACCTTCCTGCAGGACCAGATTATCTACTCGGTGCACTTCCTCGCCGAGGACCGGCTGGTGGGCTGCCGCGAGGAGGAGCTCCAGCTCGCCTCCGAGCCCTGGACACCGAGCCGATTCGAGTTCCGCGACAGGGTGGCGGCCCGGCTGCGGCTGGGGTCCGGCGGCCGCGTGCTGGTGGAGCGGGGTGAGATCGGCGAGGTCCTCAAGGTCCTGCGGGACGCCCCGGGCGGGGTGGCCTACCACGTCCATTTCGACGGCCGCAGTACCCTCCAGGTACCCGAGTCGGCCCTCGAGGCGCTCGCCTGTCTGGACGGGTCCCCCGGCGAGTCCGAGGGCGAGTCCGAGGCGGCTTGATCGGGCCTTGACGGGCCAAGGCAGCGAGCGCGCGACCACGAGATGAGTGCATCGACGTCCCCACGATCCCTCAGCCGGCCCGCGCAGTCCTCCGGGGTCTATCGCTATCATCTCCTGCGCGCCGCCAATGAACGCTTCAAGGGCGACCTCGCGGGCCTCGGCGAGGCCGAACGGGAGGAGGTGGAGCGGCAGGCCAACCGCACCCTCGAGATCGAGGAGCTGGTGCTGGCATCCCCTGAGGCGCGCCAGGTGGTGATCCCGCCCAAACGGGTCGAGGCCGCGGTCGCCGAGGTCAGGGGGCGCTATGCGGACCCGGATGCCTTTCACCTCGACCTGGAGCGCAACGGTCTCGATCCCGAGAGCACTCGCCGCGGCCCTGCGCCGGGAGCTCGTCTTCGACGCCGTGATGCAGCTGGTCGCGGCCCATCATGCCCAGGTCGACGAGATCGACGAGCGTCTCTTCTACGAGCTGCACCGGGAGCGCTTTACCAGCGCCGAGCGGCGCGCCGCCAGGCACATCCTCATCACCGTCAACGACGCGTTCGACGAGAATCGCCGCGAGGTCGCCCGGGCACGCATCGAGCGCCTGATGGACAAGCTCGCTGGCCGCCCGGAGGCCATCGCCAGGCGCTTCGCGACGCTGGCCCGCAAGCACTCGGAGTGTCCCACGGCCCTCGACGGCGGGCGTCTCGGCGAGGTGGGTAGGGGCGGGCTCTATCCCGAGCTGGACGCGCTCCTCTTTGGGCTCGCCGAAGGGCAGATCGGTGGGCCGGTGGAGTCCGAGCTCGGCTTTCATCTCGTCTTCTGCGAGCGCATCGAGCGCGGGCACACCCTGCCATTTTCGAAGGTGCGCGAGCAGATCCGGGATGTGCTCATCGAGCGGCGGCGCCGCAACTGCCAGAAGGCCTGGCTCGGCGAGCTGCGACGAGGCGCCGTCGGTACAACCGAGGCCCGGCTCGACAACACGGGGGCCCAATGAGCGATCCAGTCCACGCGTGCTCCTTCTGCGGGGCGCCCCAAGCGGTCGATACGCCGCTGATCGCCGGTATCGACGGACACATCTGCGAGGCCTGCGTGGCCCTCGCCCACCAGGTGGTCGGAAGCTGGAGCCGCACCCGCGGTCTGTCGGGTCCGCTCAAGACGCCGCCCAAGCCGCTGGAGATCAAGGAGCAGCTCGACCGCTACGTGATCGGTCAGGAGTCCGCCAAGGAGTGCCTGGCGGTGGCCGTCTACAACCACTACAAGCGTCTCGCCGCAGAGGCCAAGGCGCCGAGTCGGTCCCTCGACGGCGCGGATCGGGTGGAGATCGACAAGTCCAACATCCTGATGCTCGGCCCGTCCGGTACCGGCAAGACCCTGCTCGCCAGCACCCTGGCACGCATCGTCGGGGTTCCCTTCGTGATCGCCGACGCCACCACCCTGACCCAGGCAGGCTACGTGGGCGAGGACGTGGAGAGCATCCTGGCGCGCCTGCTGGACGCCGCCAACGGCGACCCCACGCTGGCTGAATGGGGCATGGTCTATATCGACGAGATCGACAAGCTCGCGCGGGCCGGCGAGAACAGTCACGGGACCCGGGACGTGTCTGGCGAGGGGGTCCAGCAGGCCCTGCTGAAGCTGGTGGAGGGCACCCAGGTCAAGATCGGCACCAAGGGCCGCAAGGACGCGGGCGATACACCCCTGCTCGATACCCGCAACATCCTGTTCATGGTCGGGGGCGCCTTCGCGGGGCTGGAGCGGGTGCTCAGGCGTCGACTCGAGCCGGCCAATTCCGGGATCGGCTTTCACTCCGTCCCCAAGGACCGAACGCGCGAGACCGCCGAGGGGCGGATCTTCGAGGAGACCCATCCCGAGGACCTTCGCCATTTCGGTCTCATACCCGAGTTCATCGGGCGCTTTCCGGTGGTGGTCGCTCTTCATGACCTCGACGAGTCGGCGCTGGTGCGCATCCTCACGGAGCCCCGCAACGCCCTGGTGCGCCAATACCAGCAGCTCTTCGCCTTCGAGGGGGTCAGGCTCGAGTTTCATGCTGACGCCCTCACCGCCATCGCCCGCCGGGCGATCGAGCGCGGTACCGGTGCCCGTGGGCTGCGCAGCGTGCTGGAGGGGTTGCTGCAACGGCCCATGTTCGAGCTGCCTTCCATGACCGGGATCGAGGCCTGTCGGGTGGATGCCGCGGCGGTGACCGGCGGGGGCGCCATCGATTGGCTCCATCGAGCCGATGAGCCTGAACGAGAGGCGGGCCCAGATCCAGACCCAGATCCAGATCCGGCACAGGTCGTTGCCGGCGGGGCGCGTCGGTCATGAGTCGGTGTTGGACGCCCGCCCTGCCAGGGTAGGGGTCATCGGTCGCGAGTCCCAGGTCGGTCATCGACCGCCCCTGAGGTCACGGACCCTGTTCGAGCAAAGCTGACCCGGATGGCGAGGCCAGGGTCCGGCGGGCGCCGTCGGTCGATTGAATTGGTCCTGACCGCACCAACACCAGCGGCCATGGATTCGATCACCCAAGCGGTTCTCGGCGCCGCCGTCGGCGAGGCGACCCTCGGTCGCCGGGTGGGGGCCAAGGCCGCCCTATGGGGCGCCATCCTCGGCACCCTGCCCGATCTGGACGTGCTCTACCCCTTCGCCGACCCGGTGAGCGCCTTCACCTGGCACCGCGGCCCGAGCCACTCCCTGTTCGTCCTCGCCGCCCTGACGCCCTTGGTGGTGTGGCTGATCCTGAAGCTCCACCCAGGTACCGCCGACCAGCGCCCTGGCTGGTACCGGCTGGTGTTTGCGGTGTTCGCCACCCACGTGCTGCTCGACTGCTTCACGGTCTACGGAACCCAGGCGTTGTGGCCGCTGCCGGTGCCGCCGATCGGCTGGGCGAGTATCTTCATCATCGACCCGCTCTACACCCTGCCGCTGGCCGTCGGGGTGCTCGCTGCCCTCATCCTTCGCCGCCAGCCCCGTGCCCGCCGCTGGAACCTGGCCGGCCTGACCCTGAGCAGCCTCTATCTCGCCTGGAGCCTGGGCGCCAAGCTCTATGCCGATCGATCGGTACGCGACATCCTGGCCCGGGAGGGTATCCCCTACCAGCAACTTCAGACCCAGCCCACCCCCTTCAATACCCTGCTGTGGCGGGTGGTCGGCGTGGACGGGGAGCGCTACTTCGAGGGGCTCTGGTCCCTGGCGAGCCCCGAGAAGGGACTCACCCTGAGGCACTTTGCACATCGCCCCGATCTCCTCACTGGCATCGAGACCGCGCCGGTCGTCGAGCGCCTGCGCTGGTTCACCAGGGGCCTCTATCGCGTCGTCCCGGACGGGGAGGGCGTGGTCATCAGCGATCTGCGCATGGGCGTCGCGCCCGATTATGTATTCGCCTTCCGCGTCGCCGAGCGTGGCAACCCCCATCCGACCCTCATCGTCCCCGAACGCGTCCGTGGTCAGCGGGACATGGGGCGTCTGCGAGCGCTCTGGGAACGTCTCTGACTGGGTCGGGCCCGGTTGCATCGCCGCCCATGGTTGACCATCCTGACCGTGAGATGCGACCGACCGAGTGCCTGGGCGGACCCTCCGACCCGGCCGAGACAACCCAGCGAGGTGTGGCAATGGACGTAAGGCTCGACAACGGCGTGGAACTACCTTCCCCGGGTTTCGGCACCGCGGCCATCCGCGGGTGGCAGACCGACAACGAGGCGGTCGCGCATCTCATCGCCGAGGCGATCGGGGTCGGCTACCGGCATCTGGACACCGCCTCGATCTATGGCAACGAGCGCAGCGTAGGCCGCGCGATCAAGGCCGGCGGCGTCCCACGCGAGGACCTGTGCGTGGTGACCAAGGCCTGGAACACGGAGCACGGCTACGATCAGATCCTGCGCGCCTTCGAGGCCAGCCAGCAGCGCCTGGACCTCGAGCAGGTGGACCTCTACCTGCTGCACTGGCCGTTTCCCGCGCGCATCACCGAGAGCTGGCGGGCGATGGAGCGCTTGCTCGACGAGAAACGGGTGCGGGCGATCGGCGTCTCCAACTTCCGCATCACCGATCTCGAGACCCTGCTCGCCACGGCCAATGTCCCTCCGGCGTGCAACCAGATCGAGCTGCATCCCTATTTCACCCAGCCGGAGATCAGGGGGTTCTGTGGGCAGCACGGGATCCAGATCGTCAGCTACTCGCCCCTGGGGACGGGCTCCTGGAGCAACATCCCGAACGCCAGCAAACCGGTCGCGGACCCGGTGATCCGGGAGATCGCGGAGCAGCACGATGTCTGCCCGGCGCAGGTGATCCTGCGCTGGAACCAGCAGCACGGCTGGGTGCCGGTGCCGAAATCCGAGGATCCCGGCCGCATGCGGCAGAACATCGCCCTCGATGGTCTCACGCTGGCCGACGCGGAGATGGCCCGCATCGACGCACTGGAACGCGGTCAGCGCTTCAACGTCGATCCCC
>CAVQQM010000024.1:0-115665 GCA_963714915.1 uncultured Gammaproteobacteria bacterium | reverse complement strand
GGTCGGCCGAGGCAGTTGCTGATCTGTGCGGCTGGCTGGCTGCTGGCCCAGCGTCATCGGTCCATCTCCGGGCCGAGACCGGCAGCCCATCGGGGAAGGCCCTGGGGTTCAGCCACCCAGCTCCCGGTGGCGAAAGCAATCGGTGGTGTGATCGTTGACCATTCCCACCGCCTGCATGAAGGCGTAGCAGATGGTCGCTCCCACGAACCGGAATCCGAGCCTCTTGAGCTCCCGGCTCATGCGCTCGGACTCGGGGGTGCTCGCGGGGACCTCGCTCAGGCTCGACCAGACGTTCTGGCGGGGCTCCCCGTCCACGAAGTCCCAGACCAGGTCGGACAGCGAGCGCCCCTGATCCCGCAGGGCGACCAGGGCGCGGGCGTTGCCGATGGTGGACTCCACCTTGAGCCGGTTGCGGACGATGCCGGGGTCGGCCAGGAGCCTCGCGACGTCCCCCGCGTCGAAGCGGGCGATCTGTTCCGGATCGAACCCCGCGAAGGCCCGCCGATAGCCTTCGCGCTTGCGCAGGATGGTGAGCCAGGAGAGGCCGGCCTGGGCCCCCTCGAGGGTCAGCATCTCGAAGAGATGGCCCTCGTCTCGGTTGGGGACGCCCCACTCCCGGTCGTGGTAGGCGAGATAGAGCGGGTCGCTACCACACCAGGCGCAGCGGATGACCACCGCGTCCCCCGCGCGGGGGCTCACTCCACCTCCTCACGGACACCCGCATCGAGCGCCTCCTGACGCGCCGCAGCCGTCCGGGGACCCCTGCCGCTCCCCCGCCTCCAACACCTCGAGACGTGCGTCGCGCGGACCGCCGTCGCGGATCTCGTCACGGTGCCCGGTATCGCGGACCTCATCGCGTGGGCCAGCGTCCAGAGTCTCCTCCCGGCCCTCCTCGGTCTGGGGCTCGGCGAGGACCGGCGTCGGGCCAAGCAGCGGGACGGCCGCGAGGCAGAGGGCCATGCAGAGGGCCGGCGAAAGGTGACCTGGGCTCATGGCGCGGTCGGCCCCTCGGCGAGCCGGTCGAGGATCCCGAACAGGGCGTCACGCAGGCGTGCGTAATCCTTCGAGCCCGCGGAGAGCATCCGTTCGGCGCTCTGGATGTGGGGGGCCGGGACGATCTCGTCCGCGCACTGCTCCACGATCGCCGCGACGCTCTCGGGGGTCGACTCCAGATGGAACTGGAGCCCGAGGACCCGACCGTCGTGGAGGAAGGCCTGCTGCTCACAGGGCGCGCTGCGGGCGAGATGCACCGCGCCCGCGGGGGGCTCGAAGGTGTCACCGTGCCAGTGGAAGACCTGGAAGGTCGGCGGCAGGAAGCCGAACAGCGGGGACAGACGGCCCGCCTCGGTCAGCTCGACGGGCATCCAGCCGATCTCCTTCTCCCCGTTCGGGTAGACGCGGGCGCCGAGCGCCTCGGCGATCAGTTGGGCACCCAGGCAGACGCCGACGAGGGTCTTGCCCGCGGCGATAGCCTGCGCGATCCTGGACTTCTCCTCGACCAGCCAAGGGTAGATCGACGCGTCCTGGACACCCATGGGCCCACCCATGACCACCAGCCAATCGAAATCGTCGGGACGAGGAGGGTCCGCACCGTCATACAACGGGGTCAGGGCAAGGTCGTGGCCGCGGGCGTCGGCCCAGTCGGCGATCGCGGCCGGGCCTTCGAAAGGGACGTGTTGGATACACTGGATGCGCATGGATGAGGCCCTCGGGCCGTGGGGGTGCCATCATCGGCCGCGCTCCCGCGGCGGAATCAGGGTCCGCTCGACCCGGACAGGTCAACAGCCCGGGTCTTCCTGCATCAGCTCGAGCAGGCTCTTCAGATAGGCCTGGGTGCGGTAGAGGCCGATCAGGGTCTTGGCGTCGGTGATGGTCCCGTCGTTGCACCAGTCGAGGGCCTGGCTCAGGGGTAGCCAATGGATCTCGATCAGCTCGTCCGCGTGCTGGGCGGGCTCCCCTTGGCTCAACCCGCGGGCGAGCCAGAGATGGATGACCTCGGTGAAGACCCCGGGCGAGCTGTGCATCGGCCCCAGATCCGTCCAATCGTCGGCAGAGACCCCGGCCTCCTCGGCCAGCTCGCGGGTCGCCGTGAGGCGGGGCTCCTCGTCGGGCTCGATCCGACCGGCGGGCAGCTCCCACAGCCAACCGTCCGCGGCATGGCGGAACTGGCGCAGCAGACAGACCCGCTCCTGCTCGTCCAGGGCCACCGCCGCGGCGCCCCCGGGGTGGCGGATGATCTCCAGCTCCACCTGCATGCCGTTGGGCATCTCGACGGTCTCCACCGCCACCTCGATCATCCGGCCCTCGAAGACGGGCTCGCGTTTCGTCAGGCGCTCGTCGCTCATCGCTCGGACCCCTCGGATTCGTTGGTCGCCGCCAACCGGATACCTAAACTAACCGCCCACCCGCCTTTGCTCAAGCCAGAGGCGCCGGAGCATGTACGACGCGAGCGGAGCCCCGCGGCCCAGGCGATTCATCGGACTACCTGGGATGCGACCCGGGACGGGGCAGCAGCAGGGCCATCCCGCCGAGGATCAGGGTGGAGCCGAGCAGGAACAGATGCAGGTTGACGGCCCCGGCGAGGGCCTCCCTGGCGTCGACGCCCAGGGGCACCATCGCCGCCACCACCGCCAGCTCGTAGCTGCCGCTCCCGGCCACCCCGTGGAAGGGCAGGACGGTGGACAGCTCCGCCCCCATCACCCCGGCCAGCACGCGCCAGAAGGCCACCGGGACGAAATGGGCGAGGACACCGGCGAAGGCGACGAACTTGAGCAGCCAGGTCGCCGCGGTCCAGCCGTAGACCCGCGCGATCAGCCAGGGGTCCGCCGGCACGGCACCGGCCAGGAGCCTCAGGACCTTGCGGATCGGCCCGGGCCCCTCCAGACGCCCGCGCGCGCGGCCGATGAGCCAGAGCAGACTGAGCCCGGCGAGCCATAGTCCCGCCAGCAGCCACCAGCCCCAATGGGGCGAGCGCAGCCACAGGATGCCGATCCCGATCAGACCCAGGAAGTGCAGGTCGAGCACCCGGATCCACAGGAGCGAGGCGGCGGCGTCCAGGAAACCGTGGCCGAAATAGCGGCGCATCAGCCAGGGGAAGACCATCTCGCCGGCGCGCATGGGCAGCAGGTTGTTGGCCGTGTTGTGCAGCACGCTGAGGCGCAGGACACCGACGAACTGGCCGGCGAACCGGGGCGAGAAATAGTCGTAGACGCGAACCGCGCGCAGGACATAGCTGAGCGCGGTCAGGCTGAACAGCCAGGCGATGGTGGCGGGCGGGAAGGACGCCCAGGGCGCCAGCAGGGGGCCCCAGCCGACGGTCATCTGCACCGCCGCCACCAGGCCCACCAGCAGCACCGAGCCGATCAGCCAGTCGCGAGGCCGGCCGAGCCGCGGCGCAGTCCCGCCCGCTGCGGCGGCGGGGTCGATCAGGGCGCTGGCGACTCCTCGACCGGTGCCGCTTCGGCGGATAGAGGGGCGGCTCGCCCGGGGGGCGGGTCTTGAAGCGTCGGTGTACCCAAAAATACTGCTCCGGCATGGTCTGGATGCGGGCCTCGATCACCCCATTCATCATCGCCGTGTCCGCCTGCGGGTCGCCGCTCGGATAGGGCTCCAGGGGCGGGTCGAAGCTCAGCTCGAGCCCCCGCCCCCAGGGCAGGAAACGGGCGAAGGTGGGGATGACCTCTGCGCCGGTCATGGCGGCGAAGCGCCCGAGCATGGGCACGGTCGATGCCGGGATGCCGCAGAAAGGCGCGAAGATACCACGCCGCCCGCCGTCCTGATCGGGCAGGTAGAAGAAGGGGTTGCCCCGCTTGATCTCGCGGATCAGGCCGCGCAAATCGTCGCTGCGCTCCACCGAGACGCTGCCGTATTGACGCCGCGCCTTGCGCACCCGCCAGTCCAGCACGGGGTCGCGGATGCGCTGGTACATGTAGACGCCCGAATGGACCAGCCCGGTGAAGGCCGCGCCCCCCAGCTCCAGGCCGACGAAATGGGGCACCAGGACGATCACGGGCCGGCCCTCGGCCAGGCGCCGGTCGATCCGCTCCCGGTTGCGGATCCTCACCAACCGCTCGAGCCGCCGCCGCGAGATGCCCCAGCCCACACCCTGGGCGAGTGCCGCCACCCCGAGCCAGCCGAAGTGGGCGCGCAGGATGCGCTCGCGCTCGCGCGCGGGGGTCTCGGCGAGGCAGATCCCGAGGTTGATGCGACCCACCCGCCGGCGATTGCGGGCGAACAGATAGGTGAGCCGCCCAAACCCCTGTCCGATCAGCCAGATCAGCGGGAAGGGCAGCCGCCCGACCAGGGTCACCAGACCCACGGCGGCCCAGCTCGGCCAGTGGCGGGGCCGCCAGAGCCTGGCCCGCCCCGGGTCAGCCTTGGCCGTCACTCGAAGTGGGCCTCGACGATGCGGGTGACGTAGGGCAGGGCCGCGAGTGACTCCAGGATCGCCCGGAAATCCGGTTGATGGGTGCTGCCGAGCACCAGGGTCTCGCCCTCACCGCAGCCGATGCGCCCGCGGCTCCCGGGCATGAAGCGGGCGCTCGGGTCGATGGCCGCCACCTCCGCGCGGGCGGATCCCTCGGCGGGGATGCAATACTCGTAGTCGAGCGCCCGCAGCCCGGACGGCGGCCCCTGGAGCCCCCGCGCGTCGAGGCGACCAAGGTCGAAGCCGATGACCCCCTCGGCCGGCTCGCCCGCCGCGGTGCCCGAGGCGATCAGGATCAGGGCGAGGGCAGCCCAAGCGCGATAGGTTCCCGAGATCATGGACGCGTCCCTCTCTTCAGACAGCGCCGGGGCGGCGCAGATCATCGTTCGAACTTGTAAAAGATGTCTCCGCCCTGGCTCTCCCCGGTCTCGGTCTGAAGCTCGATCCGACGACTGAGGTCGTAGCGGAGCTTCACCTTGTCCGGCGCGTCCCCGAGTGCGTTCTCGTACTCCATGTAGAGCTTCGGCGCCACATAGGTGCCGAGGGACAGCGAGTGGTCGGCCTCCCCGTCACGCTTGGGCGGGACCCCCGTGAGCAGATAGGTGGTGATCTCGGAGCGGCTCATCTCTGGGTCCGAGTCGGAGAAGAAGGCCAGCTTCGGGTTGCGGATGGTCCCCACCACCCGGACGCCGGCGGTGGTATCACCGCCCTCGCGCTGCGCCTGGAGCAGCAGCCCAGGGTTGCCGATGGGGCTCTTGGCATAGATCAGGCGCCCCTGCTCGATGGTCAGGGGTGCGCCGATCTCGGCGGACAGCCCGAGCCCGGCGGTGATGCGGTAGAAGCCATCGACGATGGCGAGCTGGCCATCGCCCAAGAGCTCCTTGCCCGGTGGCTGGAAGACCCGGAGCGCTCCCGTGAGGCGTCCGCGCACGCCGAAGGCGTCGATGGTCACGTCGTCGCCCATGGTCAACTTCACGTCGATATCCAGGGGCAGCCCCTCCTTCTCGTCGCGGGCCTGCTCGACGGTCTCCACGTCGGCCGAAGGCGAGACCGTGCCTGCCGGGATGCCGCGCGGGCGGATGCGCGCCTCGGGGATCTTGACCTCGCCGCGGACCTGGGTGCCCGTGGGGCTGACCCGCAGGTCGAAGCTCGGCGAGGCCACCACACGGAACTCCTTGGTGTCCGCGATCCTCAGGCGCTCGCCTCCGGCGCGCAGCTCGCCGGCGACCCCGGAGGGACCGAACACGAACTCGCCCGATACCTCCAGCCGGCCGCCCCCGAGGTCGCCCTGGCCCTGGATGTCGAGCCGCTGGGAGCTCACCACCGCGCCCAGGTTGAGATCCGAGAGCTTGAGCCCGATCAACGGCACCTCGGCGCCCAGGGCACGCGCGTTGGCCTGGCCGGTCAACCTGGGCTCCGCGAGGGTGCCGCCAAGATCCAGATCGGCATCGATGCTGCCGGTCACCCCGGTCAGGTCGGGGACCAGATCCGAGATCTTGTCGAGTCCCTCGAGACGCGCCTCGACCCCGCCCCGCAGGGGCTGTTCGGGCCGAGTCGGGTCGTCGAGTCGCCAGCCTGGCAGATCGAGCCGCGCCGACACCTCACCGAGCCCCTCCAAGGGCATCGCCAGGCGGGCCGCGATCCCCTTGGCGCCGGAATCCAGG
Organism: uncultured Gammaproteobacteria bacterium; assembly: GCA_963714915.1. Lineage (GTDB taxonomy): Bacteria > Pseudomonadota > Gammaproteobacteria > Chromatiales > Chromatiaceae > Thiodictyon. The sequence goes on along the minus strand of CAVQQM010000024.1, from coordinate 109,575 downwards.
TTCAGTTTGGTGGTCGAGAAATCGAGCACCTGCTCCTTTCCGGCACCGACCCTGACGCGCACCCGGCCCTCCGGGATCTCGGCCAGGGCGTCGCCCGTGAGCGAGGGTCCGTCGGCCTGGAAGCGACCCTTGACGCGGGCGGCGCCCTCGGCGGTCATGGTCGGCGGCAGGAAGCCCGAGACCAGATCGAAGGCGAGCTTGTCGAGATCGATATCGGCGCTCCAACGCCCGGCGGCCGTCTGCTCGAACCCGAGGCAGCCGCCAGAGCCGCCGGTGTCGCGCAGGCACAGGGGTCCGGCGGCGATCTGCTCCCCGTTCAGCCGGATCGGCGTCGGGCGCTCGAGGCGCCAGGCGCCGAGGTCCTGCTGGGTCAGATCCAATCGTCCCAGCTCCCCCTGGTAGGCCCCATCGGCCGCCAGTGCGCCACTCGCCTCCAATTGGGCGGAGAGCTGCTCCCCGCTGAGGCCGACACTCAATCGGTGGCTGGGCATGCTGCCATCGCCGCGCACGCTCAGGGTATCGAACAGCATGCCGCCGGCCACCAGACGGCTGCCGTCGAGACTGAGGTCGAACCGCCCCTCCGGCGTGAGGGCGATGTCGGCCCGACCGCTCAGGCTGCCGATGCCCTGCCCCGCCACCTCGGCGTTCTCGGCGGAGAGCTCGAGCTTCAGCTCGGGTTGTTTCAGATCGCCGGTCAAGCGCCCATTGGCGGCCACGCTGCCGCGGGCCTCGGGCAGCAGACTGGCGAGATCGGGCGAGGCGAGGTCGAAGGCGAGGTCCAGGGTGCCGTTGCCGGAGTCGCCCTCGGCGGGCAGCTCCAGGCTGCCGTCCACTCGCGCGGTGCTCGGGCCCGACGACGCCCTGACCTCCTCGACCTGGATCGACCGGCCCGCCATGCGCACCATCCCCTCGGCGGCCACCGGATAGCCACGCAGCACGCCCTCCATGCCCTCGATGCGTGCGCTGAGTGCGGGACCCTCGGGCTCCAGGGTGCCCTCGGTCGCGATACGGCCGCCGATGCGCCCAGGCCACTCGGGTGCGTAGGCGCCGGGATCGAGGTCGCGGGCCTCGAGGGTCGCGTCCCAGGTCACCTCGGGGTCCCAGGTCGCCCTGCCCTTGCCCTCCACGCTGCCCTTCAGGGCCTCCAGCCGCAGAAGATCGAGGGTCGTGCCCTTGAGGTCGCCGGTACCGCCCAGGGCGAGCCGTGCGGGCGGCAGACCGGGCCCCCGGGTGGTCACCGCGAGGTCGTAGCCATAGCCCTCCAGGTCCCCCTTGGACTCCAGGCGCAGATCGATGCGGTCCTCGAGGGTCGGGGCGAGCTCCTTGGGGTTCAGGCCCTCGCCGGCGAGCTTCAGGTCCCAGGACGGTTCCGGGGCCCAGGCGGCGGTCCCGCTCGCGGTCACGACCCCGTCGAGGGTGCGCAGCTCGAGCGACTCGATCTGGGTGCCCTGCTGGTCGCCGGCGCCCCTCAGGGTCAGCGCGACGCCTGGAAGATCGGGGCCGGCGGCATCGGCGTCGAGGCTGTAATCGTAGTCCTCCAGGGTACCCGCGGCGGCCAGGTTGCCCTTGGCCGACTCGGCGATCAGGTCCCCCGTCAGGGGCCAGCGCAGTTGCTCCCAACTGCCGCGCAGATCGAAGGTCGGGACCTGGGGCCGCAGATCCAGCCCGCCCTTCACCCGCAGCCGCGCCCCGGAGACGGATTCGTCGAGATCCAGGGCGTCGATGGTCAACACCCGGTCCTCCCAACGCAGATCCACCGCCGAGCGCAGGTCGCCGAAGTCGGGCAGATCGGGGGCCTTGCCGGAGAGGGTCCCGGTCAGGGTCGCCCGCTCCAGGTCCCCGCGGGTGGCCAGCCGCGCGGTGAGATCCACGGCGGGGGCATCGGGGGCGAAATCGGGCAGGTCGACCCCGGCGAGACGGATCTCCCCATCCCAGCTCGGGGCCTCGATGGGATCCTCCACCTGGGCGTCGATACGCAGGCGCACCGAGCCGTCGATCCGATGCTCGATGGACAAGCGCCCGAGGTCGCCACCGATCCGCCCGCTGCCGGTCAGCTTCGCCGACGGCGGAAGCGAGAGCCGCCAGTCGAGGTCGAGCCCCAGTGGATAGTCGCCAGCCAGGCTCACCTGGCCCTGCGCCTGCGCATCCAGGCGAGGCTCGGCCATCGCCACCTCGAGCCGCCTGAGGTCCAGCTCGCTTCCCTGCGCGCGCGCGCCGAGGACCGCACGCTCGATGGCGACCATGGGGTTCTCGGCCCCCTGCTCGGAGACCTTGAGCCGCTCCACCAGGGCCTCGTCGATCTCGATGGCGATGGGCAGCACGACCTCGGGCAGGACGAGGGGCTCGCTCTCCTTCTCCTCGGCGGGGGCGAGGGCGACATCGACGTCCCGCAGGCTCAGCTCACGTACCCGCAAGGTCCCGGCCAGCGCCCCCAGGGGGGACCAGTCGAGATCGAGGGTGCCGAGCGCGAGATCCAGTGCGGGCAGATGGACCTCCAGGTCCTCGAGGTGCAGTCGGCCCAGTACCCGTCCCTCCACCCGGCCGACACTGAAGACCCCGGGTGCCAGCTCCTCGCCCACGGCGACGGCCGTGCGCAGACCGGTCTGGGTGCCGAGCACCAGCAGGACCAGGACCAGGGCCAGGAGCACCACCTGGACCACCAGACCGAACAGGAACCTCAGGGTGCGCAGGACCGGGTGTCGGCGCGTGGGAGGCGGCTTGGCCTGGGTCCCGCCCGCATCCGCTGGGTCCTGGGACGGCTGGCCGGGTGACCCTGGAGGGTCCGGATGGAGGGTCACAGATCGGGTCCGATAACGAGATGGAGTCGAGCGGGCGGGAGGCCGGATCGCTCCTCCCACCAGTCGTCCTTGGTGAGGGCGAAGGCCACGTCTACCCGGACCTGGCCGATGGGTGAGAGCCAGCGCAGGCCAAGGCCCACGCTCTGCTCGTACTGCTGCTGGTAGTCCGGGTCGAAGGCGTTGCCGAAGTCGGTGAAGATGGCCGCGCTCCACGGGCCCTTGATCCGGCGCTCCAGCTCCAGGCTGCCCACCGACAGGAACCGCCCACCCACGGTCTCGTCGGTCACCGGGTCATTGGGCCCCAGGGCATCGTAGCCCCAGCCGCGGATCGAGTTGTCGCCACCGGCGTAGAAACGCCGGCTCGCGGGCAGGTCATCGACGCTGTTGGCCCAGGTGGCGCCCAGGTCGAGCCTGGAGATGAATCGGAAGTCCTTGAAGAAGGAGCGAATCCATTTGAAACCGACACCGCCGCTGAGATAGGACTCGGACGAGATCACCCCGCCCACCGCTCCAAGCAGGTAGTACTTCAGCCGATAGCCCTTCTTCGTGTAGACCGGGTCGTCGGTGACGGTCTTCGCCCAGGTGATATAGGGGACCAGCTCGTTGACCGCGTCGGTCTCCACATCATTGATGGTGTAGTCCTCGTAGCGGTAGTCGATACCGACGGTCCGACGCCACTTGCGGGGGGTCACCACCGAATGCGCGAGCTGCATTACCGCGAACCAGCCTTTGCGGGTCGAGCTGTCGTAATAGGTGACCTGGGGACGGATGCTCAGATAGTCCCGCATGGGGTTGCGGATGGGGATGCGGTAGTCGAGGTCCCAGGTGGAGAGGCCCGGGGACAGGCTCAACTGGGTGCGCGACTTGTGGCCCCAGCGGTTCCAGTACCGGCGTCTCCAGTCGAGGCTGAAGCGCGGCCCGAAGTCCGTCGTGTATCCGACGCCCACCCGATACTTGTTGGCCTTGTTGCGCTCGGCGATCACCTCGATGGGTACGGTGGTAGCGCCGCCGTCCGTGTCCTTGAGCGGCACCACCTCCACCGACTCGAAGTACTCGGTCCCGAGCAGGCGCCCCTGCAGGTCGAGCAGCACGTCGGGATCGTAGACATCACCCGGCTCGAAGCCCACATAGCGGCGCAGGAAGTCGTCGTCGAGTAGGTCCTGGCGGAAGCGCACGTCTCCGAGGTAATACTGGGGCCCCGTGTCGAGATGCATCTCGACGATGGCGGTGTAGGCGACGGTGTCGATCAGCACCCGATGGCGCAACAGCTGGTAGTCCAGATAACCCTCGGACGCGGCGGCAAAGCGCAGATCGGACTTGGCCTTCTCGTAGTCGGCGTGCAGGAGCACGTCGCCGACCTTCAGGGGGAACTCCTTGGGGAAGGCCGGGTTGTCGGCCCCGGGACCAGTCACTTCGTAGTGGACCTCGCCGATACGCACCGCCGGACCCGGATCGACCTTGTAGGTGGCGACCCAGGTACCGTCCGGCGTGGCGGGTACGACCAGAGAGTCCTCCACCGTCACCCGGTAGAGCCCGAAGGGCGCGAGCGCGTCGCGGATCTGCTCGGGGGCCAGTCGGTGCAGGGCCTCGACGCGCGCGGGGACCATCTCCGCCTCATCGCGCTCCTGATAGATCGCGAGCAGGGCGAGGACGTTCTTCTCCTGCTCGCCCTCCAGCCCTTCGACGGTCACCTGGAGCTTCAAGGCCAGGGCGTCGCCCGCCACCAGCATCCCGATCAGGAGCGCGAGCAGACCCCATAGGCCAGGGGCAGCGACGCCTGGTCGGCGGCGATCGCCGGGGCTACTGTTGGGCAATAGCAACAAAAAAGCCACACAAGGAGTGATTCACGCGACAGTGTGTCAATCTTACACTCAACGACCGCCCCCCGCAGCAGGTCAGCGGCCATCAACCACGCTCGCGCAGGGTCTCACGGAGTGCGCGCACCTCGGCACGCAGGGCCTCGAGGCCCTCCGCGATGCCTTGGGTGTCGCGGTCGATGGTCTGTTCGATGATTTCGCGGTCGGCATCGATCTGATCGTCGTGCAGGGTCTGCATGGTGTCCACGATGATCCCGATGAACAGGTTCAGCATGGTGAAGGTGGCCACCAGGATGAAGGGCACGAAGAAGGCCCAGGCGTAGGGAAACTCGGTCATCACCGGGCGTACGATCCCCATGGACCAGCTCTCGAGGGTCATGACCTGGAACAGGGTGTACATGGAGGCCCCGATGGACCCGAACCATTCGGGGAACTTCGCCCCGAAGAGCCCGGTGGACATCACGGCAAAGACATAGAAGAGGACCAGCATCAGCAGGCCGATGGAGGAGATCCCCGGCAGGGCCTTGAGCAGCGCCTCCACCACGAAACGCAGGCGCGGCACCATGGAGATCAGCCGCAGCACCCGCAGCACACGCAGCGCCCGCAGCACGGCGAGCGGACCGCTCGCCGGGATCAGGGCGATGCCCACCACCAGGAAGTCGAAGACGTTCCAGGGCTCGCGGAAGAAGCGCGGCCCATGGGCGTAGAGCTTGAGCCCGATCTCCACCACGAACACGGCCAGGATCAGGCGGTCGATGGCATGCAGGGGCCCGCCGTACTTGGCCATGATTGCCTGGGAGGTCTCCACCCCCAGGGTCACGGCGTTGATTACGATCAGGATGATGATGTAGCGCTGGATGCGATCGGACTCGATCCAGGCGCCGACGGATTCACGGCTCAACACGACCAACCTCCTCATCAACCGCGCCGGGAGCGATGGGCACGGGCTACACCGCAAGAAGACTGTCAGCTCAGGGGCCGGGATCACCCCCGCAGGCGCCCCGGGCCATTGGTCCGCGTGGATCCGCGATCCGGGCGCGGGCGGGTCTGACCCGGGCGTCGATCCGCAGAGAGGGAAAGGCTCGCCCGCCGCGGATCAGTACGGGGGCAGGGCGCGCGCCTGGTAGCCCGCCTCGATCACCGCCCGCGCCAGGGACTCGGGATCGGCGACGCCGTCCACCCGCGCACGCCCGGCGGCAAGATCCATCGAGACAGCGGTCACGCCGGGTACCGCCTCCAGGGCGCGGGTCACGGCCGCGACGCAATGCTGGCAATTCATGCCTGAGATCTCGAGCTCGGTGGTCATCGCGCGTCCAAGGGGTCTGATGGTAGGTGGGGTGAATGCCGCAAAGGGTCTGGCCCTCGTGCGGCCCGCGGACTCATCCCTGGCAATCGGCGACCATGAAGCGCGCCGAGCCGAGCAGGGGGGTGTCGCCGCGCAGGATCACCCGTACGGGCATCCGCCGCATGAGGGGCTCCATGCGTCCCTTGGCGAAGAACCCGTCGAGGAACCCGCTGGCTCTGAGTGGCCCTAGGTTCTTGGGCGCGATGCCGCCCCCCAGATAGACGCCGCCGAGCGCCATCTGCTTGAGGCCCATATTGCCGGCCTCGCGACCATAGAGCCGGAAGAAGACCTGCATGGTCTCGGCGCAGATGGGGCAGCCCTGCTCCGCCGCCGCGGTGGCGACCGCCGCAGCCAGGTCCCCTTCGGCGATCCGCTGCGCCAGCCAAGCGGGGGTCTGGGCCTGATACCAGCCGAGCAGAAATTCGTAGATGTTGCCGATGCCCATCCCGGAGGCGACCCGCTCCCAGCTCACCCGGCCGAACTTGTGTTGGAGGTGGGCGAGGAGCGCGAACTCGCGCTCGTCCACCGGCGCGAAATCGGTATGACCGCCCTCGGTGGGAAAGGGATGGTGCCGGGTGCCGTCCCAGAACAGACCGGCCTCGCCGAGGCCGGTACCGGCCGCCACCACGCAGGCGTTCCCCTGGGCGCCGGGCTCACCCGGGTGCAGCTCCTCGAGGTCATCGGGCCCGAGTGCCGCGACGCCCCAGGCGACGGCCTCCAGGTCGTTCAGCAGGCCGACCCGCCTGAATCCCAGATCCCGCTCCATGGCTTGGGCGTCCACCTCCCAGGGCAGGTTGGTGGTCTTGCTGCGCCGGCCATGGACGGGTCCGGCGATGGCGAAGGCCCCGAACGGGACCCCCTCGCCGAGTGCCTGACCGGTCTCCTCCAGATAACGCCCAACGATGGCGGAGAGTGAGCCGAACTCCGCGCTCGGATAACGCCGTTCGCCGGTGAGGGTGACGGCGGTCCCGTCGGTCTCGGCCACCGCGAGCCCCGTCTTGGTGCCGCCGATATCGCCTACCAGTACCCGCATGCTCCACCCCCTGTCGGTCGCCCCGCCGGGTGTCTGGTCCCCGGAGCCATGGCGCGGGATCATAGCAAGGCGAACGGTTCGCCCGCAGCGCCGTCTTATTGGCGATAGTAGCGAGTTGCGAGGCGAGGGGCGAGTGGCCAGTTGCAAGGATGCCGTCCGATCGCTTGCATCGCTCGGGAGAGAACAGACACCAGGCGCGGGCCGGACCTGCACCCCGTCGGCCGCCTGCACCTCGGGTCAGGGGTGCCCGAGATCACCAGCCGCGACTGCCCGACCAGTCAACACAGAATTCGACGTGTCTACCCAAGCCACGTCAGTTTTTCCTTTTAGTGCGAGCTAGGTAATTGATTTAATGACGAATACTCGCCACTCGCAACTCGATACTCGCGCCTCTCGAGCATCAGCCAATCTCTCCACCTGGTCCGTCCGTCATCCCATCGGCGTGGTCGCACTGACCCTCGCGGTGATGGTGCTCGGGGCCTTCTCCCTGGCGGGTCTGAACATCGACCTCCTGCCCCGCATCGTCTACCCGGACGTGCGGGTACGGGTGCTCAACCCCGGCGTCCCGGCGCGGGTGATGGAGGACCAGGTGACCCGCCAGCTCGAGGAGCAGCTCGCCATCACCGAGGGGGCCATCGCCATCCAGTCCGAGACCAGCGAGGGGCGCAGCGCGGTCGATCTCTCCTTCCGTTACGGGGAGGACGTTGACCTGGCCCTACGCGACGCGAGCTCCCGACTCGACCGGGCGAAGCGCTTCCTGCCCCAGACCGACGAGCCGCCGATCATCTACAAGCGCGACCCCTTCCAGCTCCCGGTAGCGGAATACGTGGTCAGCTCGGGGCTCATGGACCCGCTGGAGCTGCGCGCCTACGTGGACTACCGGCTCTCCCGGGATCTGGTGAACCTGCCGGGCGTGGCGGCGGCCGAGGTCGGCGGCGGGGTGCCGCGCGAGGTGCTGGTGGTCGCCGACCAGGCGCGGCTCGCGGGGCTTAGGCTCGACGTGCTGGACCTGGAGCGGCGTCTGCGCGACGCCAACCAGGACGTGGCCGCCGGGCGCCTGCGGACCCCCGCGGGCGAGCTCGCGGGACGCGCCCAGGGCCGCTTCACCTCGGTGGAGGAGATCGCCGAGCTGCCCCTACTCGATCCGGCGACCAGCGGATCGACCCTGCGCGGGGGCGGGGCAGGACCGCTCGCCCTGGTGCGCGTGGGCGAGGTCGCCCGGGTGCTCGACGGTGCGGCGGAAGACCGGCTACGCGTGCGGCTCAATGGCGAGCCGGGGATCAAGCTATCCATCCAGAAACAGCCCCAGGCCAACACGGTGGCGGTGGTGGACCGGGTCGAGACCGAGCTCGAGCGGCTGCGCACCACGGGTCAGATCCCCGCCGACATCGAGGTGGTCCAGGTCGACGACCAGGCGCGCTATATCCGCGATTCGCTGCGTAACGCCCTGAATGCCGCGACGGGCGGGGCCCTGCTCGCCATGGCCGTGGTCTATCTCTTCCTCGGCAGTCTGCGGCGTACTCTGATCATCGGCAGCGCCATCCCGATCGCGATCCTCACCACCTTCATCCTCATGTCCGGGTTCGGGCTGGCCTTCAACATCATGACCCTGGGCGGGCTCGCCCTGGGCGTCGGCATGCTGGTCGACAGCACCATCGTGATGCTCGAGAACATCTACCGCCACCAGCGCCAAGGCGAGTCGCCGTCCCTCGCCGCCGACCGCGCGAGCCGCGAGGTCACCAGCGCCATCGTCGCCTCCACCAGTACCAACCTGGCCGCGGTGCTGCCCTTCTTGTTCATCGGCGGGTTGGTGGGGCTCCTGTTCCGCGAGCTGATCTTCACGATCTCGGCGGCCATCCTCGCCTCCATGCTGGTCGCGCTCACCCTGGTCCCGGCGCTCGCCGGGCGTGTCCCGGCCGGCCGCGAGGGGGCCCTGCGACGCCTCACCAATCGGGCCATCGCGACCCTGCAGCGCGGTTATGCCTGGCTCCTCGGGGGGCTGCTGCGCTGGCGCTGGCTGGTGGTGGCGGCCTTCGTGACCGCCCTCGGACTCACCCTGCCCTGGCTCATCGAGGCCGAGCAGGAGTTCCTGCCTGCGATGGACGAGGGGAACGTCCAGGTGAGCCTGACCGCCGATGAGGGCCTCTCGCTCGACGAGATGGACCGCCTGGTGGCGGAGATCGAGGCCATCCTCGCCGATCAGCCCGAGGTGGCGGCGCTCTTCACCACCGTGGGCGGCTTCGTGTTCGGACGCTCGAGCTTCGAGAACCCCAACCGGGCAAGCATCCAGGTGGTGCTCCGGCCACTGGCCGAGCGCGGCGGCATCTCGAGCAAGGCCTGGAGCGACCGGGTGAAGGGGCTGATCGCGGCCCGCGAGACCCCGGGGCTGCGAGTCTCGCTCTACAACCGGGGCATCCGCGGCATCCGCTTCAGCGAGGCCGCTACGGACGTCAGCCTGCACATCAAGGGGCCGGAGCTGGAGACCCTTGCGACGCTGGGGGATCGGGTGGCAGAGCGGCTGCGCGAGATCCCGGGACTCGACAACGTCGAGCACAGCTACGAGTCCGTGGCCCAGGAGATCAGCATCCGGCTCGATCAGGAGCGGGCCGCGGCCTATGGGCTCGGGGTAGCGGACGTGGGCGCCATGCTGCGCTTCGCCATGGAGGGCGAGAAGGTCACCGAGCTGATCGATGGGGACCGGGGCGTGGACATCCGGCTGCGTCTCGACCGGGGCGACATCGCCACACCCGGAGACCTGGAGTCGGTGATCCTGTTCAGCCGCACCAACCCGCGCCGGCCGATCCGCCTCGGCGAGCTGGCCAGGGTGGAGCTGCTCCCCCAGCCCACCTCCATCGTGCGCGACCGCCAGCAACGGATCGTGGAGATCTCCGCCTCCGTGGGCGAGGGTCTGACCCTCGAGGACGCGGTGACCAATGCGCTGGGCGCCGCACGCCAGGTCGCGCTGCCGCCCGGCTACACGCTGTACGAGGCGGGCAGCCTGGAGACCCTCAAGCAGGGGCGGGAGATGGGGGCCATCTTGCTCGCGCTCGCCCTGTTCCTGGTCCTGGTCGCCATGGCGGTGCAGTACGAGTCGATCCGCAACCCCTTCATCATCCTGCTGTCGGTCCCCTTCGCCCTAACGGGCGTGGTCCTGGGACTCCAATGGACCGGCCTGCCCGTCTCCCTGCCCGTCTGGCTGGGGCTGATCATGCTGGCCGGAATCGTGGTCAACAACGCGATCGTGCTGGTGGAGTTCATCGAGATCGAGCGCCGCCGGGGGCTCGAGCTGGATCCCGCGATCCGCTCCGCGGCGCGCCTGCGCCTGCGGCCCATCCTCATGACCACCCTGACCACGGTGGTGGGGATGCTGCCCCTGGCCATGGCGGTCGGCGAGGGCTCCGAGATGTTGCAGCCACTCGCGGTGACCATCGTGTCGGGGCTGTCGTTCTCCACCCTGGTCTCCCTGGTGCTGGTGCCCGTCATCTACCGGTTGCTGGCGCGCCGCGCCCCGGCCGCGGGACCAATCGTGTCCGCCACCGCCCCGGATGACGGACGAACGCGCGTATCCCTATGACCTGCGTCCCTTTGTTGGGGTGACGTAGCACGTATCCTTGGCATACTCCGCCGGCGATCGACCTCGCCCGCCGGGCGGAGCCGAGGAATAACGAATGGATACCGACCTGACGCACCTGGCGGGCGCCAACACCGCCCACGCACTCGAGATCGCCCCCCGGGTCTGGTGGGTGGGACAGATGCTGGAGGACGACGTCTTCCCCTGCCATGCCTACCTCATCGAACAGGGCGATCAATCGGTCCTGCTCGACCCGGGATCACGACTCACCTTCCCCGGCACCCTGCGCAAGATCGAGGAGGTGATCCCCTTCACCCGGATCCGCTACTTCGTCTGTCACCACCAGGCGCCGGACACCGCGGCCGCCCTGCCTCTGATCAGCGAGCTGACCGACCGCGACGACGCCGTGGTGATCACCCACTGGCGCACCCGGGCCCTGCTGCGCCATTACGGCATCAAGCTGCCGTTCTGGCTCGTGGACGAGCACGACTGGCGCCTAGAACTCGAGGACCGCGAGCTGCGCTTTGTCTTCACCCCTTATGCCCACTTCCCGAGCGCCTTCGCGACCTTCGACCCGAGCACCGGGGTCCTCTTCTCCAGCGACCTCTTCGGGGGCTTCTCCGAACGACAGGACCTGGTGGCCCAGGACGAGTCCCACTTCGAGGCCCTGCGCCCGTTCCACGAACACTACATGCCGAGCCGGGACATACTGGCCTTCGCCCTGAACCAGGTCGCCCGCTACCCGGTGCGGGTCATCGCCTCCCATCATGGCGCCATCATCCCGGAGCGCCTGGTGCCCTTCATGGTGGACAAACTCAGGCACCTCGACTGCGGCATCTATCTCTTCGCCCGGGAGAACACGGATATCCGGCGGCTCTCGCGGCTCAACCAGACGCTGCGGGAGATCACCGAGACCATGCTCCTGTACCGCGACTTCCGCGACATCGCCGACCAGCTCTTGAAGGTGGTCCAGAACAACCTGCCCGCCGACCGCATCGACTACTACGCCCTCCTCGAGGACGGACAGATTCTCACCCTCGCCCACAAGGCCCGGTTCGCCGGTCACCAGGCCGAGGTCCCGAGCGACGTGGCGCGGATGCTCGGCAGCGAGCGCGCCAATTGGACCGAGGCCCACGGGGCCGGGGAGTCGGGGCACAGGCTGCACGGCGACGCCTTCTGCAGCCAGCCGGACGGCAACGGTGGGATGATCCTGACCCTGCCCCTCTTTTCACCCAAGGAGCAGCGTCTGGACGCCGCGGCGGTGATCCATCTCGCCACCGTCATCGCCATCACGCCCGAGGAGGAGCAGGTGATCCGCCAGATCGCCATGCCCCTGCAGGTGGCCCTGGAGCGGGAGGTGATCTATCTCACCATCGAGGCAGAGCGTGCCCGGGCCTACCAGCGCTCCATCCGCGACTCCCTCACCGGGCTCTTCAACCGCGTCTACATGCAGGATGCGGTGGAGCGCTATTGCAGCATCCACGACCGCGACGCCGCCGCCCCGGTGGCGGCGGCGATGCTCGACCTCGACGGGTTCAAGCAGGTAAACGACCGCCACGGGCACGGGGTGGGCGACGAGGTGCTGCGCCAGGTGGCCCAGGTCCTGCGCGATCACAGCCGCGACGCCGATGTGGCGGTGCGCTATGGCGGTGAGGAGTTCATCCTGTTCCTGGTGGGCGCATCCGCCTTCGGGGCGGCGGAGCACGGGGAGCGGCTGCGCGCGGCGATCGAGCGCCATCGGTTCCAGGTCGGCGACGGGCTGGTGCTGCGCGTCACCGCGAGCGTCGGGGTGGCCGTGCGCCAACGTCACGAGCCCCTGGATGGGCTCATCCGCCGTGCCGACGAGGCCCTCTATGTCGCCAAGGAGTCAGGCCGGAACCGGGTCGAGCTGGCGCGCAACCCGGATCCGGCGGGCCCTTGAGGCCGCGTGAGCAGGCTCTGAGCACCGGGTCAGCGCGCGGGCGGGGCGAGTAGGGGCGGCGGGGCGGGCATGGCCGGAGGCGGCGGTGGGGCCGGGGGCATCGGCACCAACTCCATCTGGCCGGGCCCGCTCACATAGTTGGGGAAGTCCGGGTTGGACCAGCCGAGCCGGGCGACCTTCTCCACCGGGGGCTCGATCCGCGAGGTGTAGTCCAGCACCGCGGACTTCTCGCGCAAGGTAAATCCCTTGATCTGTTTGACCATCTCCGGGTCTGAGTTCTTGCGGCGCCCGTCCCGGATGGCCTCGAACTGACGCATCAGATAGGCATAGTGCTGGCCGGCAATCTGGGGCAGATGATCCTCCTCATTGCCCATGCCCGTGGTGCCGTGACAGTTCATGCAGTAGTCGCGGTACAGCTTCTCACCGAGTGCCAGATCGACCCCGGGGCCCTTGCCGTTCACGGGCGTCATGGGGAGCGCGGCGACATAGGCGGCGACGTCGGCGATGTTCTGCGGCCCACCGAGGATGCGCGGCACGGAGAACGGATACATCAGCGGGTTGTCCCGGTTACGGGCCCGGATGTCCGCGAGCTGCTTGATGATGACCGTGGGCAGCTGCCCGGCGATCTGCGGGTAGCTGCCATCCGGGCTGCCCCAGCCATCCGGCCTATGGCAGACGGCGCAGGTGACATAGACCCTGCGCCCGTTCTCCAGGTTGGGCGTGAGGCCCATGACGTCCTCGTATTCCGCGTGGGCGACCACGGAAGGCGCCTCGGCCCAGGTCAGGGCGGGGATGCACGCCAGGGTCAGGACGATCGGGAGCGCGGCGGCGGCGCCCGCGCGGTGCGGATTCACCTTCACTCGTTACCTCCATTGGCGGGACTCCGTCAGCGGGGCAGCGGGTCCCTCTGTTGTTGATCACAGCAGGTTAGGTCGCCAGGTCCGCCGTCGCAACCCGGCGGGCGACTGGGGTTTGGCGCCGGTGCGCGACCGGGAGATCGTGCCGGTGGGCCGGGGCCCCCGCCGTACGCAAAGTCAACCGCGGTCTCGGCCCGGACCCTCGGAGCGCGCGGTCCCATGGTAGGCGTCGCACTCGTGGCTGATCGACCAGAGCCATGCGAGCTTTCCATCGGGTCCAGGATTGGGTCTCTCGCTCGTCGAGGACCACTCGCCACTAGAGACTCGCGACTATCGGGCACGTCCTCCGCACGGACGGAGTCCTCCCTGGGCGCTACTCGGTCTTGAGGGCCCCGGTGATATTGGCGTGGAAGATCGCCTTGTGGACATCACCCAGGCTCAACATCCCCAGGAGCTTGCCGTTCTCTGCGATGGGGATGCGCCGAAAGTTGTGCCTCACCATGATGGTCGCCGCGCGCAGGAGGTGCATGTCTGGATCGACCGAGATGGGATTCTTGGCCATCAGCTCGTCCACCCGCCGCTCCAGGACCTCGCCGTAGCGACCCATCTGCCGGTCCATGTCGACCGAGTGCATGCCCTCGGTCATCAGGCTCTCGAGGGTGGGGAACAGGCTGTGGAGCACATCCTTCTCGGCGATGATACCGACCAACTGGCCGTCGTCGTTCACCACCGGCAGACCGTGGAAACGATAGAGGCACATCAGCGAGGCGACCTCCATCACCTTGGTGTCCGGCTTCACCGAACGCACGGACTGGCTCATCACGTCGCGAACTTTCATCGGGGTGGCTCCTCCCATTTATCGTGTCGCACCGGCCCGCACGGGCCGGGTTCGCGGGGATTATACGCACGCGCGCCTGGATTCAGTGGCCGCCGCATCCGGCCGACGGTTTGCCCGGACAATCCGCCGGGCGGTATCCTGCGGCCCCTTGTCGCCGCCGCCGAATCCAGTCGATGCAACAGCACACGCAGACCCAACCGGCGCCCGCCGAACCGGGCAGCGATGCGGAGGAGCCGATCCCGACGGCGAGGCCCCTGCCCGCGCGGTTCGGGTGGACCGCTCCAGCGGTCTCTATCGACGCTCCTCCCGCCAGCACGGACGGGGGCACGGCGGCGGCTCTCGGGAGGTCAGGCTCAAGCGCCAGCTCTTGGTCGCCCGGATCTTCGCCGCATGCGCCATCGCGACGGGCGTCGTCCTGGCGATCCTACTGATCCGAGCCCAATCCCAGCTCGCCAATACCAATGCCGACAGCGGGATGCTGGCGAGCGAGCTCAACAGCACCCGTGCGGAGCTCGACCAGGCGAAGCAACTGCTGGCCGCCCAGGACGTCGAGATGGGCGCCTGGTGAAGCAGCGTATCCCGGGCGCGACCACCCTGGAGCTCGAGAAGCTCTACGAGGTCAACCGGGAGTACGTCAAGAAGGTCAGCTTCTCCGAGTTGGGGGTCGGGGACGACCTGCGCGTGACCTATTACGCCGTGCTGAAGAACACCGGCAGCCAACCCGTGACCCCCGGGGTCACCATCCTGCTCTTCGACCGCAACGGCCTGCAGACCGGCTCCGCCCGCATCGAGCGCGCGGCCGCCACCACCCCCACCGAGGGCCCGGAGCTCCAGCCCGGGGAGACGCGCTCCTATTCCGCCCCCGTGGAGCAGATCCGACCCGGCGAGCCCAGCTTCTTCGCGGTCGAGATCCGCTAGCCGCCGAACCCGACGAGACGCCCGGCCGGGGCGTGACCCGATCGAGGTCGGGGTAGTCTCGGCCAGGCATCCGCGCCACCCGGCCCCGAGCGCTCCAGCACCACACGCAACGACACCCCGGCGCGGTGCCATCCGTCGCCCAGGTCCGATCAAGGCCATCCCAGCCCGTGCGCGCCGTGCCCTTGGCGGCACCCTCCCCCTTACCCTCTGGCGACTGGTCGGGACCCTGGTTATCCACAGGTCATGCACCGGTTGTCGACAGCTTAGACAGAGGGATATCCCAACATATTGTGGTTGACGAGGCTCGCGGAGGGTATATATTGCGTCCATCGCGCCTCATCGACCGGTTGCCCCACCTCGCGCGGCGGCCCCTCGGCGCGTCATCGCACCACCCCGAGGCCACCAGCAGTCGGCCAAGAACCGAGCAGACCAGGAGGAGCCATGTCCGCGACCGCCGCCGAACCCCCGATCGACACCCAGGGCGCGGGGCGCCCTCCAGTGGCCGAGGCCGAGCCCGCCGCAAGCCGAGATGTCCACTCCGAGACCGAGGTGCGCGCCCACGCCCCGGGCCAGGTCCAGGTGATCCGGCGCAACGGCAAGGTCACCCACTTCGATCCCAACAAGATCGCGGTGGCCATGACCAAGGCCTTCCTGGCCGTCGAGGGGGGCAATGCGGCCGCCTCCAGCCGCATCCACGCACGCGTGCGCGAGCTCACCGAGCAGGTGGCGGGCGCGCTGACCCGCCGCAACCCGGGCGGCGGGACCGTGCATATCGAGGACATCCAGGACCAGGTGGAGCTCGCCCTCATGCGTGCTGGCGAGCACAAGGTGGCGCGCGACTATGTGCTCTATCGCGAGGCCCGGGCACGCGAGCGCGCCGAGCGAGCCGCCGCCTCCACCGGCGGGGCCGACACACCGGGCATCCACGTGACCCTGTCCGACGGCACCACTCGCCCCCTGGACATCGAGCGCATGGGGAGGCTGGTGGACGAGGCCTGCCGCGACCTCGACGGCGTCGACGGCCAACGCATCCAGGACGAGACCCTGCGCAACCTCTTCGACGGGGTGAAAGAATCCGACGTGGGCCAGGCCCTGGTGATGTCCGCGCGCGCCATGATCGAGCGCGAGCCCGCCTACAGCCAGGCCGCAGCGCGCCTCCTGCTCGACCTCATGCGCCGCGAGGCCCTCGGCTATCTCGACATGGGGGTGGGCGTGGAGACCCAGGCCGACATGGCCGAGCGCTATGCCGACTACTTCGCCGCCTATGTGCGCCGCGCTGGGGATCTCGAGCTGCTCGACCGCCAGCTCGCGCGTTTCGACCTGGCCCGCATCGGCGCGGCGCTCAAGCCCGAACGCGATCTCCAGTTCAACTATCTGGGGCTCCAAACCCTCTACGACCGCTATTTCATCCACACCGCCGAGGGGGTCCGCTTCGAGCTGCCCCAGGCCTTCTTCATGCGCGTCGCCATGGGGCTCGCCATCAACGAGATCGACCGCGAGGAGCGGGCCATCGAGTTCTACGAGCTGCTCTCCTCCTTCGACTTCATGAGCAGCACCCCGACCCTGTTCAACTCAGGCACCCTCCGTCCCCAGCTCAGCTCCTGCTACCTGACCACGGTCCCGGACGACCTCGACGGCATCTACGGGGCCATCAAGGACAATGCCCTGCTGTCGAAATTCGCGGGAGGCCTGGGCAACGACTGGACCCGGGTGCGCGGCATGGGGGCCCACATCAAGGGCACCAACGGCAAGTCCCAGGGCGTGGTGCCCTTCCTCAAGGTGGCCAACGACACGGCCGTAGCGGTCAATCAGGGCGGCAAGCGCAAGGGCGCCGTGTGTGCCTATCTGGAGACCTGGCACCGGGACATCGAGGAGTTCCTCGATCTCCGCAAGAACACCGGTGACGACCGCCGCCGCACCCACGACATGAACACCGCCAACTGGGTGCCGGATCTCTTCATGAAACGGGTGGCCGAGGACGGCCACTGGACCCTGTTCTCGCCGGACGAGACCCCCGATCTGCACGACCTCACCGGTCAGGGCTTCGAGTCGGCCTATACCGCCTACGAGGCGCGCGCCGAGCGCGGCGACATGAAGGTGCACAAGCGCATCAAGGCCGTCGATCTCTGGCGCAAGATGCTCGCCATGCTGTTCGAGACGGGCCACCCCTGGATCGCCTTCAAGGACCCCTGCAACGTCCGCTACACCAACCAGCACGTGGGCGCCGTGCACAGCTCCAACCTGTGCACCGAGATCACCCTGCACACCAATGATCAGGAGATCGCCGTCTGCAACCTGGGCTCGGTGAACCTCGCCGCCCATGTCACCGACAGGGGACTCGACACCGCGCGCCTGCAGAAGACCGTGCGCACCGCCATGCGGATGCTCGACAACGTCATCGACTACAACTTCTACAACGTCCCCCAGGCGCGCAAATCGAACCTGCGGCATCGCCCAGTGGGACTCGGCATCATGGGCTTCCAGGATGCCCTCTATAAGCTCCGCATCCCCTACGCGACCCAAGAGGCCGTGGCCTTCGCCGACCAGAGCATGGAGATCTTGAGCTATTACGCCATCCAGGCGAGCACCGAGATGGCCGAGGAGCGCGGCCGCTATCAGAGCTTCGAGGGCTCGCTCTGGAGCCGGGGCATCCTCCCCATCGACAGCATCCGATTGCTGGCCGAGGGCCGCGGCGGCTATCTCCAGATGGACACCGGCAGCACCCTCGATTGGGACGGCCTGCGTGAGCGGGTGAAGACGGTCGGCATGCGCAACTCAAACTGCATGGCCATCGCGCCGACGGCGACCATCAGCAACATCGTGGGGGTGAGCCAATCCATCGAGCCGACCTACCAGAACCTGTTCGTCAAATCGAACCTCTCCGGCGAGTTCACGGTGGTGAATCCCTACCTGGTGTCGGACCTCAAGGAACGCGGTCTGTGGGACGCCGTCATGGTCAATGATCTGAAGTACTACGACGGCTCGGTCCAGCCCATCGACCGCATCCCGGATGATCTGAAGCTGCTCTATGCCACCGCCTTCGAGGTCGACCCCCGCTGGCTGGTGGAGGCCGGCAGCCGCCGCCAGAAATGGCTCGACCAGGCCCAGAGCCTCAACCTCTACATGAGCGAGCCGAGCGGCAAGAAGCTCGACAACCTCTACAAGCTCGCCTGGGTGCGGGGTCTCAAGACCACCTATTACCTGCGCTCCATGGGCGCCACCCACGTGGAGAAGTCCACCATGGACGACTCCACCAAGGCCAATCGCCTGTCCGCGGTCGGGGGCAACTATCTGTCCCTCGACAAGGCCAAGGCGAACGGCAAGGCCAATGGCAACGGCTCGGCCGCGCCGCAGGCGTGCTCCATCCTCGACCCGGAATGCGAGAGCTGCCAATGAGGTCGGGCGTGCTCACGCCCAACGAGAGGTAGGGTGGGTTAGGCCATGGATGGCCGTAACCCACCGGGTCGTCGCGAAGCGACTCAACCTAAAAAGAGCGGTTGACCGCTTTCCGCGAAAAGCAAGTCCTTGGAATTTTCTCGGATTGTTGCCCTCAGTCAAGCTCACCCGTTGGGTGAGGCTCGCTACGACCTCCATGGCACGCCCCGCGCGGCCCCTGGCGTCGTTACAACTCGTTGGAATGGAATGGCCATTCCGCCTCGTTGTGCCTAGCCAGAAACCGCGCGGGACGCACTTCCTGACCTCCATGGCACGCCCCGCGCGGCCCCTGGCGTCGTTACAACTCGTTGGAATGGAATGGCCATTCCGCCTCGTTGTGCCTAGCCAGAAACCGCGCGGGACGCACCCTGGAGGCCGTTCAACCGCTCTTTCTAGGTTCAACGCTGGGGGCCTCTGCCGGCTAACCGACCCCCGTCTCGGTCTCGGGTTGGTGATGGTCATACCTTCGCCTAACGCACGCGCCGGTCCAGCACGATCGCGGCGCGACATGCCGTTCGCGCAAAATGCAGTACCTTTTATCCTCTCCTTCTAATCCTTCTCTCTTCTCCTTCTTTCTTCTTTCTTCCTTCCTCTCTATTTTTTTTTTTCTCCTTTCTTCTCTCCTCCGACGAGGCTGTCGCGCGCATCGTCCTCGCGCTGCGATCGTCGCCGCCCGAAGCGTTTTCGTGATGGCGAACGAGTCGTGAGATCCGGGAAAGCCTCGGAACCTCACCGAGCGCCGCATTCTCGGCCGCTCCACCCCCTTCTGCCACGCCGAGAGCCGCGAGGGCTTTCGGAGGAGGTCCGAATGGACCCCCTGGGGTGCGCGCATCGTGGGCGGCCGAAAACAGCAAGCGGGGGAGCAAGAGTGGGCACCGTGCCAACAAATGGGGTATCCGGTACCACCGACGCTGCCGGGCCGCAGACATCATCTCGCCTCGCTCCCGACGATCGCAACCCTCATAATGGCGCGCGGGCGAGACGCCGGGACCGTTAACGGGGCAAGGGCCACACCTGCCCGAATCGGGCAATACCCGCCGGAGGCATCCACGCCCGCGCAAGCCGTGCGGCGGCGATGCCCGCCGGGGGTCAGACCGATCGGTAGAGCGCGAGGGGGAAGTACTCGGTGATCAGGATCACGGGCTGGCCGTCGATCACGATCCGGTAGGTCCGGAAGACCTGCGGACGGCCACCTCGATCGGTTTCGAGGCCCATGTCGAGCACCTCGCGATAGCTCTCCAGACCGCTGTCGCGGATCAGGACCCCGATGCCGATCTCGCGTCGAATCAGTCGATCCCGGAAATCCGCGGGGATGAGCGCGATGCGGATCACCGAGAAGGCCTCCGCGAAGGCCCGGCCGCTATGTGCGCCCACCAGCCGGGCATCGCGCACGAGGCAGCGGTCACCGACCGCCAGCTCCACCCATGGGACAGGCGCCGCCGCGTCCTCGAAGCGCTGCTCGACGGTCTCGACGCGCACCGGCTCCCAGAAGTAGGCCTCCAGGATCTTGGTGACGGTACCGTCGGTGACCAGAAGGGCGCGCAGGAAGGGGGGCAGATCGGCCAGCGGCACCCGGACGCCGTCGGCACCCTGAAGGCAGCCCTCTTCCAGATAGCCGTCGCAGCGAAAGGTGCCGGCGCCCGGCCCGCCCCCTGGCTGCGCGGCCTCGCGGCCGAAGTAGCGATTCATCGGGACAGTCGGATCTCCTTGATGGGGTGCGCCGCGGGGAGCCGCCGTGCCGGACGGATGACGACCATTGGGGCGACGGCGCCGCGCGGGTGGTATCGGCGTGACACAGGGAAGCGTCGCGTGACTCTTGCGCTTCGCGCGTCTCTAGCGCAATCTAGTGCGCCGGGTCCGACTCCTTAGGTTAGCGCTTAAGATACCCGGTTTCGGACCCTGAGGTTCCCCCGTCATCCCGCATGTGGGCTGGCATCGGCGCCGGCTAAATGCAGCGCGGGGTATTCGGAAAAACCCCAACCCTGTGTTATAAAAAAGGGGCCTAACGGCTCAACCTACGGAGATTTCCAATGACCAAGATCGTCAAGCTCGCTTCCCTGTCCGCCGCGGCCCTGCTCGGCGCCTCCCTGCTCGGCGGCTGCGCCACCGACCAGACCGCTCGTGACATGGCCCAGCAGGCCCTGGACGCCGCCAAGGGCGCCCAGGCTTGCTGCGACGCCAACACCGAGCGTCTGGACCGCATGTATCAGAAGATCATGTCCAAGTGAAGCCTCTCGGCTGAGCTGCGCCGGCTTCCCACGAGCTGTGGGAGGCCGGTGTTCTCCTCTAGGGCCCGCTCCACGGCCTGCCAGTCGATCGTCAGACCTTCCGCCTCCGCGACAGACGCCGGGATCACCGACCGCGGCGCCTTCCGATTCTCCGCCTTGTCCACGTGCACCTCGAGATAGAGGTCGTCCCCGAGCCAGCCGAGCTTGTAGGGTTGATCGACGATGGTGACGGACGTCCCGTTCTCGACCTTGCCGAAAAGCTCCTCGATCCCCTCCGGGTACATGCGGATGCAGCCCGAGCTGACCTCCATGCCCAACCCCCAGGGCTTGTTGGTCCCATGGATGAGATAGCTGGGGTTGCTCAGACGCATGGCGAACAGCCCGAGCGGGTTGTCGGGACCCGCCGGAACCACCGGGGGCAGGATGTCCCCATACTCCGCGTGCGCCTTGCGGATGGACTCGGGCGGCGTCCAGGTGGGATTCTCCTTCTTCTCGATGATGGAATAGGTCCCGAGCGGCGTGTCCCAGCCTTCCTTGCCGATGCTCACCGCGAAGGTATCGACCCGATTCGCGTCATCGGGGGGGAAATAGTAGATCCGTTTCTCGGCCCTATTCATCACGATCCCATTGCGCGAGACGTTAGGCAGGACCCAGAAGCTCGGGATCAACGCCTCGGAGCCCTCGCCCGGCACCCACATGTCCACCCGCGGGTTGGCCTTGTCCATGTCCTCGTAGCCCATGTTGTTCTGGCGCGCGAAGTCCAGCAGGGTGTCCTTGTGTCGGGTCTTTACATAGAAGGGTGACCCAATCACGCTATCCCCGGGCGCGATGCGGAAGGACTGCGCATGCGCGGCCCCTCCCCAGGTCAGTCCGAAGGCCACCGAAGCGGCCACACAGGCGGCCCAACGGCCGCTCTTTACGCTGCTCATCTGCGATCACCTACCGTTAGCTGGCAATGAAGAAAACATCGCGATTATCGCATGTCCGAAATATCGGGGTCGCCGCGCACGTGGACGCGGGCAAGACCACCCTGACCGAGCGCATCCTCTTCTACACGGGCGCCTCCTACAAGATGGGCGAGGTGCACGATGGCGCCGCTCACATGGACTACCTGGCGGAGGAGCAGCGTCATGGCATCACCATCACCGCGGCCGTCACCAAGGCCCCTTGGCGGGACCACCTGATCCAGCTCGTCGACACCCCGGGGCACGTGGACTTCACCATCGAGGTGGAACGTGCCATGCGCGTCCAGGACGGCTGCGTCCTGGTGCTCGATGGGGTCCGTGGCGTCGAGCCCCAGACCGAGACCGTGTGGCGTCAGCGCAGCCGCTTCGGCCTCCCGGCGCTCCTGTTCGTCAACAAGATGGACCGCCCGGGGGCGGACTTCCGCCGCGCCATGGACGCGGTCAGGCAGCGCCTGGGCGGAGAGCCCGCCCCGGTTACCGTGCCCCTACCCGACGGCAGCGGCATTGTGCATTTGATCGACCAAACGCTGATTCGTTTCACGGGTGAGCAAGGAGAGCACATCGAGACCTCACCCTGCCCCGAGTCCCTGTGGGCGGACCAGGCGGATCTGCGCGAGGCGCTGCACCTGTCCGCCGCCGACCATGACGAGTCGCTCGCAGAGGTGGTGCTCTCGGGCGGCGAGCCCAACCCCGAGACCCTACGGGCCGCGCTCCGCACGGGCACCCTGGCGGGGGCGATCTTCCCCTGCTTCGGGGGCAGCGCACTCCGCAACCTGGGTGTCCAGCCACTGCTCGACGGGATCATCGACTTTCTGCCAGCGCCACTCGACCGCCCGCCGGCCCAGGCCCTGCGCCCGGACGGCGAGCGGGAGTCCATCGCCCTCGGTGACGATGGCCCCTTGGTCGCCCTCGCCTTCAAGGTGCAGCTCTGGGACGGGCGGCGCCATGTGTTCGCCCGCCTCTATCGGGGCGAGCTCAAGCCCGGCGACCCGGTGGAGTTCCTGGCCGCGGGCGGGGAGACCCGCCGCGAGACCGCCGCGCGGATCTTCGACGTGGACGCCGGCAAGCGCAGCAAGCTCGAGCGCGCCGGGGCTGGCCAGATCGTGCTGATCGCGG
Organism: uncultured Gammaproteobacteria bacterium; assembly: GCA_963714915.1. Taxonomy (GTDB): domain Bacteria; phylum Pseudomonadota; class Gammaproteobacteria; order Chromatiales; family Chromatiaceae; genus Thiodictyon. The sequence goes on along the minus strand of CAVQQM010000024.1, from coordinate 86,733 downwards.
GCCTGCGCCACGCCACCACGGGCGACACCCTGTGCGCCCCTGGGCACCTAGTCACCCTGGAGCGGATCGAGGCCCGCGCCCCGGTGCTCGGCCTCGCCATCGAGCCCGCCGCGGGGACCGAGGAGGAGCGACTCATCGAGGTGCTGGATAAGGTCACCCAAGAGGATCCGACCCTCAAGGTCGAGGAGGACCCCGAGACCGGCCAGCGGCTGTTGAAGGGCATGGGAGAGCTGCACCTGCAGATGGTGATCGAGCGCCTCGAGCGCGAGTTCGCGGTGGGTGTGCGCAGCGGCCGCCCGGCGGTGGCCGTGCGCGAGACGATCCGCCGGCGGGCGAGCGCCGACGCCCTGTTCGCACCCCCACCGCTCCCCGACGGCAAGCATCCCGACCTGATGGCCAGGGTCGTGCTCACGGTTCAGCCGCTCGAGCGCGGCGCCGGGGTGGCGGTCGAGGTAGTGCCACGGGTCCTGCCCGAGGGCGCGGTGCTCAGCGACGAGCAGCGTCGGGCCATCGAATCCGGGGTGCGCTCCGGGCTCGAGTCCGGCCCACTCCAGGGGGCCACCCTGCTCGATCTATCGGTGCGGGTTCAGGAGGCGGAGCTGTTCGGGCCCGGCTCGACCCCCGAGGCACTCGCCGCCGCCGCGGGCAAGGCCTTGCGCAAGGCCATCGGCGAGGCCGACCCGGCGCTGATGAAACCGGTTATGGCCCTGGAGGTGGTGGTCCCCGAGGCCAACCTGGGCACGGTCCTGGGCGATCTGCAATCCCGCGCCGCGCTCATCCTCGACACCCGCATGGGCGAGGGCGCCGGGTCCTCTGACCAGGGCGAGATCCGCGCCGAGGCGCCCCTGGCCGGCCTGCTCGGCTACACCACCACCCTGCGCAGCCTCACCCAGGGCCGCGGCCAGTTCAGCATGGAGTTCCTGCGCTTCGATCTCGCTTGAGGTTGCACCCAGGACCCGATCGAACGAGCTGACGCCACTCATTCCGACTCGAGCCTGCCCCTTCCCCTCGATGGGGAGGAGCAGGCACGAAGAAGACCTGCCATGACCAACCGCCCCCAGTCACTCCCTGTTCTGTTCCTGCTCGGTGCATTGGGCCCCCTCGCCGGCTGGGCCGATGCGACCCGGGCCGCACCATCTCGGACCGCGCCAGGCGCGGCGCTCCAGACCTCCGTGAAGTCGATCCAAAAAGGGGTAGAGGTTTGCGGCCAAACGTCGTCCTAGCTTGTTTGCGATCATGCGTCCTGGTCCGACTAGGCCGCTCAGCAGGCGGCTCGGAACCCGACCGTCTCTGTCGCAGCCCCACAAGGCAGGGCCGTTCCGGGGCGAGAAAGAAACTATCAATCAGCCAATAAGCCACAAAACGGAACAGGCGCCCCGGGGGACCTGTAAAGAAAACTGACAGCGGCCGAACATGGGCGCGAGAATGCCACCGCCTGTCCGGTCCTGGTCCCCCGGTGACCGCGGCGAGGACAGCGATCGGTCGGTTGCAGCCGACGCGGGCATCCGCTCGACGCCCCCCCGAATCGAGCGATTGATCCCGCGCCCTGGCGGCTCGATGATTGGGGGGGTTGATGTAACCCGCAGCCCACGCAAGGTTAACCGGACATGTCCCCGCTATCCGAGCTCCCGCAGGGTTCCCGCGGAAGGGTTTGCGAGATCCGCGGCGGCCGCCAGCTCGCGCATCGGCTGCGCGGGCTCGGTCTGCGGGTGGGCAGCGAGGTGGAGATGCTCCACCGCAAGGGGCAAGGGGTCGTAGTCTCGGTCGGCGAGACCCGGGTGGCACTCGGCGCCGGCGTGGCGGAGAAGCTGTTGATCGACCCGGTCGCGCCCGTCGACATGGACGGCGGCGGCCTGATCCATCACGATTGACCGACGCCCCATGCGCACCGCCGGAGCACCGCCCGGCGCCCCGCGGTCCGCCCGAGTCCCGTCATGCCGTCGCACCCGCCGACAACCCCGTCCGCCCTGACCATCGCACTGGCCGGCAACCCCAACTGCGGCAAGTCGGCGCTGTTCAACGCCCTGACCGGTATCCGCCAGCAGACGGGCAACTGGCCCGGGGTGACGGTTGAGCGCAAGGAAGGACGCCTGGAGCTAGACGGCCGCCCGGTGCGGGTGATCGACCTGCCGGGGATCTATTCCCTGGATGCCGGCTCCCTCGACGAGGTGGTCACCCGAGACTATCTGCTCTCCCGCGACGCCAGCCTGATCGTCAACGTCCTCGACGCGACCAACCTCGAGCGCAACCTCTATCTCACGGTGCAGCTGCTGGAGATGCGGGTGCCGATGGTGGTGGCGCTGAACATGATGGACGTCGCCCGCAAGCGGGGGATCCGCATCGACACTGCGCTGCTCTCCCAGGCCCTAGGCTGTCCGGTGGTGCCGGTGGTGGCGGTGACCAAGGAGGGTCTGAGCGAGCTCCAGGCCCGCATCGTCGCCGTGGCCGACGGCCACGAGCCGGGCGGCACGCCCCTGGGTCACGGCGACTGCGTGCAGGACGCGGTCACGGCCATGGCGCCCAGCCTCGCGAGCCATGCACGGGACGCCAACGCCCGTTGGCTGGCCCTGAAGCTCCTGGAGGGCGACCCGGCGGCCGTCGGTGGGGCCAGCGACGCGCTGCTCGCCGAGGCCGAGCTGTGGCGCCAGCGCATCGCCGAGCGCACCGGCGAGGACGCGGACCTGCACATCGCCGACACGCGCTTCGGCCATGCCCATGCCCTGGCCGGCCAGGTGGTGCGCGAGCGCGGCCGGGTCGGCCGCACCCTATCCGACCGCATCGATCAGGTGGTGCTGAGTCGCGCCCTGGGGATCCCGCTCTTCCTGCTCGCCATCTATCTGATGTTCGTGTTCACCATGAACATCGGCGGGGCCTTCATCGACTTCTTTGACCTGGCCGCCGGGGCCCTGTTCGTCGACGGCGCGCGCGCCTTGCTCACCGAACTGGGTGCGCCGGGGTGGTTGAGCCTGGTCGTCGCGGACGGGGTCGGCGGGGGGATCCAGGTGGTCGCGACCTTCATCCCCATCATCGCGAGCCTGTATATCGCCCTCTCGGCCCTGGAGGACAGTGGCTACATGGCCCGGGCCGCCTTCGTGATGGATCGCTTCATGCGTTCCATCGGACTGCCCGGCAAGGCCTTCGTCCCGCTGATCGTGGGCTTCGGCTGCAACGTGCCGGCGGTGATGGCCACCCGCACCCTGGAGAGCGAGCGCGAGCGCAAGCTCACCATCCTCATGAATCCCTTCATGTCCTGCGGCGCCCGGCTGCCGGTCTATGCCCTGTTCGCCGCGGCCTTCTTCCCCCAGTCGGGCCAGAACCTGGTGTTCGCCCTGTACCTGACGGGGATCACGGTCGCCATCCTGACCGGTCTCGCCATGAAGCACACCCTCCTGCCGGGCGAGAGCTCGGGGCTGCTGATGGAGCTTCCGCCCTATCACCTGCCGACCCTCAAGGGCGTGCTGCTGCGCACCTGGGACCGGGTGCGACTCTTCCTGCGCGAGGCGGGGCGGGTGATCATCCTGATGGTGCTGGCCCTGAACCTGCTCGCCAGCATCGGCAGCGACGGGCGCCTCGACGCCCAGGACAGCGACCAGTCGATCCTCGCGGTCATGAGCCGCGCGGCCACACCCCTGTTCGCGCCCATGGGACTCGAGGAGGACAACTGGCCGGCGGTGCTGGGGGTGGTCTCCGGGGTGCTGGCCAAGGAGGTGATCGTTGGAACCCTGGATTCGCTCTACGGGCGGCTCGCCGAGGAGTCGAATCCGACCCCGGCCGCGTCCGCGCCCTTCGATCTGTGGGTGGCCCTGGGGGCCGCAGGCGCCACCGTGGGCGAGAACCTCGGCGAGCTCGGGGCCCGGCTGACCGATCCCCTCGGTATCTCCATCGCGGACAGCGAGGACACCCGGGCGGCCGCCGAGGTCCAGGGGGTCCAGACCGCCACCTTCGGCGCCATGGCCGAGCGCTTCGACGGCAAGGCGGGCGCCTTCGCCTATCTTCTGTTCGTGCTGCTCTACTTCCCCTGCGTCGCCACCATCGGGGCGATCGTGCGCGAGGCCGGGGCCGCCTGGGCCGGTTTCGTGGCCCTGTGGACCACCGGCGTCGCCTATCTCACGGCCACCCTGTTCTATCAGACCGCGACCCTGGGGCGTGATCCGATCCAGTCGGGGCTGTGGATCGCGGGCTGCCTGCTGACATTCGCGGCGGTGCTCGGCGGGCTGCGGCTATGGGCGCGTCGCGCGGCGCCGGCGCCTGATCCATCGGCACCCTTCGCCTCCCCCACGGAGTGAGGCTCAGGCGGCGCGCGGATTCAGCTCCGGCAGCGCCGCGCGGCGGATCCGCGGCTCGGCGCGCCGCCCCCTCAGCAGACCCTGACCGCGCCCGAGCTGCCCCGCGAGTTCGCGCTTCCAGCGCGGGAAGTCGATGTCCTGGCGGCCATAGAGTGCCGCGTCGAGCTGCTCCATGAGTCGGGTGACCTTAGCGCGGTCGGCGCGGGGCCGCAGGCGCAGCATCCGCTCGGTCATGCGCGGGCTGCCGGTCTCGTCGTTGGTGCGCAGGTGCACGCGGGCCGCCTGCTCGAAGCGCTGGCACCACTCGGCGGGGGTCGTGGCGTGATTGGCCTGACGCAGGGCCATGAGCAACCGGCTGCTGCCCGGTAACAGCCCGAGGGTGCGCTCCCGCGCCCAGGCCGCAAGCGGCGCCGGGTGCAGACCCCGCAGTATGCCCCGCGCGCCCTCGCCGAGGGCACGCGCCCCGGCCGTCAGGCCGCCGCGCACGCGCTCGACCGCCCGCGCGGTCCCCGTGCTACCGGGCTCAGCCTGCGCCCCCGGGCGCCGATACAAAACCCCGGCCCAATAACCCGCGAGCACCAGCAGCAAGGCGGCGAAGGGCAGCCAGATCCGGCCCCAGCCCTCGCCGCTGGTGAGCGACTCCGGCAGCATGAATGGGCCACGCCCCCCGCTGATGGCCACCGTCCGGATGGGCAGGCGTGCGACCTGGCGGCTCTCCGTATCGATGTTCCACCAGGGTACCGTGATCTCCGGGAGCCGCACGTTCCCGCCGGTCTGGGGCACCAAGGTGTAGTACTCGGTGCGCTTAGCGACCAGGGAGCGCCCGTCTCCGGAGAGCCCGTTGTCGGTCGTGGTCTGCTCCCGATAGACCCGGAAGTCGGGGCCAACCAGCTGCTCCTCGAGGTTCGGGAGCTGGGCCGCATCGCCACCCTCCGCGGAGAGCTCGAGGGCCAGGGAAACCGGCTGACCGGGTCGCACCTCCTCAGGGTGATCCACATGGGCCTCGAGGGTCAGCGAGCGCAGGGGCAGCCAGGGGCGCACAGAGGCCACCGCGGGACGGACCTGCAGCCGGATGGGCTGATCGGCCTCGGCCTCGTAGGGCTCGCTGCGACCGTAGTTCCCGGGGCGGGTGCCGGTGATCTTGGGCGCAGGCAGGGTCAGCTCTCCGGTGCGCAGGGGTGTCAGGCTGAGCACGAACTCGGTCACCACCTCTCGCCGCCCGTCACCGGCGTTCCGGGTGCTGGACTCGGGGCCCGCGACCTTGGTCATCAAGGCATCACCGCTGGAGGCGAGCTCCGGATCGGCGGTGGTGAGTGTCTCGGCGCTGATCAAACGCAGGCGCAGGACCAGGTTCTGCTGAAGGTAGGGCCTGGTCTGGTCCAGGGTCCACTCGAGCCGCGGGGCGCTGCGCGACCGGGCGGGCTGCTGCTGGGCGTAGGAACCAGGCCATGCAGACTGCCCGCGGGCCTGGCTCGGGGCCTGATAGGGCTGCTGGGCGGGCGGCGCGGGATAGGCGGGTGGCGCGCCGCGGGCGTTATCAGGGGCGACAGGTCGGTATTGGAAGGGATTGAACTGGGGTTGACCCGGGGGTTGCCCCGGATGTTGGCCCTGGGGCATCCCCGGCCAACCGCCCTGGACCGGCGGACCATAGGGACCCTGCGGATAGCCGCCCTGGGGATAGCCCGGTTGTGGATAGCCCTGAGGGACATAGCCTTGTGGGGGGTAGGCGGGCTGCTGGCCAGGCTGCTGTTGGGGCTGTTGGGCGGGCTGTTGGGCGTTTGGGGGCGGCGCGCCATAAGGCGCGAACGGGGGCATGCCCCAACCCAGGGCGAGCCCCGAGGCCAGGCACCCCAGCAGACCCACTGCCAGCCGCCTCGCGATCGGCCCCCTCACCACGGTCTGACCTCCCGCATCGGGCCGCGCCCGCCTTGCATCATGCGCATCTCCTCGAGCTTGAACTGATTGCCGATGAGCAGGGTCGGATCACCCTCCACCTGGCGCAGACGTTGCTCGATCACGGCCATGCCGGGCCCCATGGCGCGCCGACCGCCTAGGGCCGGGACCTCTCCGGCCCCCGCCTCATCGGGGACGTCCATCATCGGCTGCTGGCCGAACTGGTCGAAGCGATCCACCGCCTCGGCCTGACCCTGCTCGGCAGCGTTCTCGCTCAGAGACATGTCCGCCTTGCCGGGGCGGCGGCTGCCGGGCGCTTCACCGGGTGGCGGCTCGTCCGCTTCGCTGCCCTCCCCCTGCGCCTGCTCGGAGGCCTCGGACTCGGGCGGGGATTCCTGCTCGCGCTCCGCGGGGCCCTCTCCCTCGGCGTCGTCCTGTTGCTCACCCGGCCGGTCCTCGGTCTCGTCGGGGGCCTTGCCCTCGCCGGGGGCCTCCTCGGCCCCACCTTCCGCGGGCGGCTCCTCGTCGGCCTCGGACTCGTCCGCCATCCCATCCGGACGTTCGGACTCCGGTGACCGCCCGGGGGCATCCTCGGGCTGGTCGCCACCCTCCTCACCCTCGGGCTCGGACGGCTGGTCTGGCTCAGGCTGCCGCCCCGTATCGCCGGTGGGCGTCTCCTCGGGCTCGGCCTGATCACCCTCGGCGCTGGGCTCCTCTTCGGCGCGCTCCTTACCCTCGCCCTCGGCGTCCGGCGGCTGCTCCTCGTCTTCGCCGCCCGCCGACTCGTCGCGCTCGCTCCGTGCCGGATCGGGAGACGCGCCGGCTTCGTCGGCAGCGGTCTCCTGGTCCGAGGTGCCTCGATCGTCGGCGGCCTCTTCGGAGTCTTGCCCCGAGGCCGAGTCGGGCTCGCCCGTCTCGGCCCCCTCCCCCTCGGCGGTCTGCTCCTCGGCCTGCGAGCCGGACTCGGGCTCCTGATCACTCTCATCCCCGGCGCTGTCCTCCGGGCGGCTTTCCTCGCCGCCCTCGCCGCCAGCGGCCTGGGTCTCCTCGGCGCGCTGGCCGTCGCTGTCCTGCTCCTCCTGCCCAGAGGACGCCTGGGACTGGTCGCTCGACTCCCCCTCGGACTCCTCCTGACCCGACTGGGCGGACTGCTCGGCCCTCCTGCTCCTGCTGGCCCTGCTCGCCCTCCTGCTGCTGGTCGCCCTGCTGTTGCTGGTCCTGCTGCTCTTGCTGCTGGTCGCCCTGCTGTTGCTGGTCCTGCTGCTCTTGCTGCTGGTCGCCCTGCTGTTGCTGGTCCTGCTGCTCTTGCTGCTGGTCGCCCTGCTGTTGCTGGTCCTGCTGCTCTTGCTGCTGGTCGCCCTGCTGTTGCTGGTCCTGCTGCTCTTGCTGCTGGTCGCCCTGCTGTTGCTGGTCCTGCTGCTGTTCCTGCTGCTGTTGCTGCTGGTCGCTCTGCTCTTCCTGTTCCCGTTCGTCGCGCTCGGCCTGATCGGCCTCCTCCGACTCCTGCTGTTGCTGCTCGTCGTAGGCGGCCTGCTCGATCCGGGCCAGCATGGCGCGGGCGAGGGCGAGGTTGTGGGCGGCGTCATCATGGGCGGGGTCGGCCGCCAGGACCTGCTCGAAGGCCACCGCGGCGCCGGCGTAATCACCGAGCTGGAAGCGGGTGTTACCAAGGTTGTATCGGGCATCCTGGGCCTCGCCAGCGCCCTCGAACGCACGGGCAGCCTCTTGGAAGAGACCTTCCCGATAGAGCGCGACCCCGCGCCGGTAGGGATCGGCGAAGCCATCGGCCGCGTTCGCGAAGTCGCCTTGCTGGAATCGGGCAAAGGCCTCCTGCTCGGCGTTCTGGAACAACCCCGCCCAAGCGGCGGTGACGAGACCCAGGCCGCAGACGACCCCAACCGATGCCGAAAGCCCTCTCATGACCCAGCCCTCCGGCGCATCAGGGCGCGGAATTGGGGCAGGAGCAGCAAGAGCATCAGGAGCACCGGGATCCAGTAACGTTCATTCCACAGTCGGGTGCGCTGGTCGCCGGCCTCCGGGGGCAGACGCATGACCGCCGCCGCCTTGAGGACCGCGGCGGTGTCGCCGTCGCGGTAATCCGCGCGGCGATAGACCCCACCCCCGATCTCGGCGAGCGACTCGAGCAAGGGCTCGTTCAAGGGGGAGACCACGGGCGCCCCGGTGGCATCGGTGAGCCAGCCGCCGCGCGGGGCAGGCACGCGTCCACCCTCGGGGGTCCCGATCCCCAGGACATGCAACCGGACCCCGGACTCGGCGAGCTTGGCGATGCGCCCCTCGAGATCGGGCTCGTCGAAATCACCGTCGCTGATCAACAGGATGGATCGGGCGCTGTCCTCCGGGACCCCGGCGAGCAGTGCCTCGGCACGGTCGAGGGCCATCCCGAGGCGGCTGCCCTGGAGGCTCGCCAGCTCGGTGGAGAGGGCCGGCAGGGCGTTGAGGATGGTGTAGGTGTCCTCGGTCACCGGCGAGAGCACATGGGGGACGGAGGCGAAGGCGATCAGGCCAAGGCGCACGCTGCGGTTGCTGACGATGAGGTCCTGGATCTCCTGGCGGGCACGGGCGAGGCGACTCGGGGAGGCGTCGTCCACCTGCATGGAGCGCGAGATGTCGAGCAGGACCAGCAGGTTGTTGCCCGGGTGGAAGAGGCGCACATCGGTCGCGTCCCAGCGCGGTCCGGCCAGCGCGGTGAGGAGCAGGGTCCAGAGTAGGGCCCAGCGCAGGAAGCGTCCCCAGCGCTCGGTGGTCGCGAGATCGCGGGTCCCGGTGAGATGGGGCAGCAGGTGCGGATCCGCATAGCGGTGCACGGGTCCGCGCGCGGCGCGGGCGGCACTGCGGATCAGCCACAGGGCCACCGGCAGGATGGCGAGCAGACCCCAGAACCAGGCGGGCTGGGCGAAGTGGAAGCCGGCCTCAGGCACCGCCGGCCCCCCTCATGAACCGCTTGCGCCCCTCCGGGAACAGACCGAGCGCAAGCAGCGCCGCCAGGGCCACCCCGAGCGGCCAGCGGAACAGGGGCTCGGGCAGGAAGGCGGTTCGGGCCTCGGCCTGGGTCTTCTCCAACTGGCCGACACGCTCGGAGATCTCCTCCAGGGCGCGGGTATCGGTGGCGCGGAAATAGGCCCCGCCGGTGGTGGCGGCGATCTCCTTCAGGGTGTCCTCGTCCATGGTGAGGTCGTCGCGGTACCTCACCCTGCCCTCCTCGATGATCGGGATCTGGGCCTCCTTGCTGCCCACCCCGATCACATAGATGCGCACCCCGGCCATGCTCGCCAGGCGAGCGGCCTCCACCGGGGCGAAACCGCCCGCGGAGTTGTCGCCATCGGCGATCAGGATCATCACCCGCGACTGGGGCGGGCGCTCGCGGAGCTTCTTCACCCCGAGCGCGATGGCATCGCCCAGGGCCGTACCCTGGCCAGCGATGCTCGCCACCACCCCGTCGAGGAGCTGGCGCACGGCGTTGCGGTCCATGGACAGGGGCGAGAGCACGAAGGCCTGGCTGCCGAAGACGATGAGCCCGATACGGTCGCCGTCGCGCGAGTCGACGAAGCGCCCCATCACCCCTTTCACCACCTGCATGCGGGTGACCTGCCGGCCGGCCACGGAGAAGTCCATGGCGTCCATGGAGTGTGAGGCGTCCATTGCCACCATCAGGTCGTAGCCCGGGGTGCTGACCTCGGTGTAGGGCATCAGCCACTGGGGACCCATGAGGGCCACCACCAGGGCCACCCAAAGGAGTCCGAGCAGTGCCTTGTGGACCCAGCCACCGATGGCGAGGCGCGGTCGGCGCACCTGATAGGCCGCCTGGAGCTCGTCGAGCCTCGGGTGGAGCAGGGTCTGGCGCTGGCCCTCCAGGGTGCCTTCCGCCTCCACGGCCGGGCGCCGCCACACATAGGGCAGGAGCAGGGGCAGGGGCAGGAGCACGGCCGCCCAGGGCCAGTTGAAATCGAACATGGGCGGATCAGACCTCCGCCCGGCGCCGGCCGGCCGGGCCGATGCGCAGCCCGGGGATGCGCAGGCCCTTGGGGTCGGTGGGTGCCGCGGGGCTCGAGACCCAGACATAGGCGGCGTCGATCAGGGCCTCGATCTCGCGCGAGTCCCCGCTGCCGGGCGGCGCGTAAGGCGCGTTGATGAGCACCCGCCCACGCTGGTGCCAGGGGAAGCGTCCAGGGTCACGCTCCGCCAGCCAGGCGAGCCAGTCGTCCCCTGTGAGCCCGGCACAGGCGTCCCGGCCCTCGCGGGCCATGGCGATGCGGCGCAGCAGTTCGGAGAGCTCGCCGGCGGCCGTCTTGGCGTCCAGGCCCGTGCGGACCCGCCGACGCAGATCGCGAAGGGCGGCCGCGGCGTCCCAGCGCCAACTGCCGAGGGTGACCCCCGGGATGGGCACGCGCAGGCGCAGCACGGTGCGCCATTTCCAGACCGCCAGGGCCAACAGGACCAGGGCGCCGAGCAGCATCCACCAGCCGTCGGCCGGCGGCCACCAGGGCACCCCGTCGATCCCGCGGATATCGCGCAGCTGGGCAAGCGCCTGCGGCAGACCGGGTAGGGCGGCGGCCGAGGGTCCGGGCAGCAGGTCAGGCCCCATCAGACACCCCGGGCGCGGGCGCGCTGTTCCAGTGCATGGATCAGGGAGAGATGGATCTCGTCCTGGGTGGAGATCGGCATCATGACGATGTGCAGGCGCTGCGCGATGGCGGTGAGCAGGGTGCGCCTCGCCTCCCAGGCCCGCGCATAGGCACGCTGGGCCGCGGGGTCGTCGGTGTCGATCTCCATCAGGGTGCCGTCGGTGCCCGAGAAGGTCGCGAGGCCCATGGCCGGGATCTCCCAATCCGCAGGGTCGTCGACCGGGATCAGCACCACCGAGTTGCGCTGGGTGAGGTTGCCGAGGACCCGCTCGAGCACCATGGCATCTCGATTGAGGTCGGCGATGACGAACACCAGCGAGCCTGTCGGCAACCCGGAGGTCGCTCGCTGCAGGGCCTCGCCAAGACAGTCGATGGAGCGATCCTGCTCGGTGCCCGGCTCGGTGAGGGTGCGCAGGAGCTGCCACAGGGCGCGCCGCCCCCGGGACGGACGAAAGTGCTGGAGCCCCGCCTTGGGGTCGCCGAACACCAGCCCGCCGACCCGGTCGTTGAGGCGGCTCGCCGCCCAGCCGATCAAGGCCGCCGCGCGGGCCGCCTGGACGGCCTTGAAGGTCCCGCGCGTGCCGAACTGCATATGCGGGCCCTTGTCGACGCACAGGACCACCGAGCGCTCACGCTCCTCGCGGAAGATCTTCAGGTGTGGCTCGTTGGTGCGGGCGGTGACCTTCCAGTCCATGTAGCGGATGTCATCGCCCTCGCGGTACTCGCGCACCTCCTCGAAATTGACCCCGGCACCCCGGAAGACCGAGGCGTAGAGCCCGGCGAAGCTGGAATTGACCAGGTGATGCGACGGCAGGCCAAGGGTGTGGGCCTGATGACGCAGCTCCAGGAGATCGTCGAGTCGAGGATAGAGACTCATCGCGGGGCGCGACGGGGGCCCGGGGGCCTCCGCATCGGCTCAGGGGATCGCGACCAGATTGAGCAGTCGGTTGATGAAGGCATCCGTCGTCACGCCCTCCGCCTCTGCCTCGAAGGTCAGCAGGAGGCGATGACGCAGGACCTCCGGGGCGACCGCCTGGATGTGATGGGGGGCGACGAACTGATCGCCGTCCAGCCAGGCCCGCGCGCGGGCGCAGCGAGCGAGCGCGATACTCGCGCGCGGCGAGGCGCCGAAACGGCACCAGCGACCCAGGTCGGCGTCGTAGACCTTGGGACTGCGGGTCGCCTGCACCAGGTCGACGATATAGCTGTGGAGCTTGGGATCGAGATAGAGGCCGGCGACCGCCCGGCGCATACCGAATAGCTCGGCCTGGGGCAGGGGCTTGGCCGGCGCGGTGTAGTTGTGGGTCTGCTGCTGGCTGTCGAGCTCGAGGATCTTGAGCTCCTCCTCGCGGGTCGGATAGGTCACCACCGCCTGCATCAGGAAACGGTCGAGCTGGGCCTCGGGCAGATGGTAGGTGCCCTCCTGCTCCACCGGGTTCTGGGTGGCCAGCACCATGAAGAGCTGGGGCAGCGGGTAGGTCCGCTGACCGACGGTGATCTGATGCTCTGCCATCGCCTCGAGCAACGCCGACTGCACCTTGGCCGGGGCCCGGTTCACCTCGTCGGCGAGCAGGATGTTGTGGAACAGCGGCCCCTGGCGGAACTCGAACTCGCCCCGTTCGTGGCGGTAGATATCCGTGCCGATGAGGTCGGAGGGCAGCAGATCGGGGGTGAACTGGACCCGGTGGAAGTCGCCCTCGACGGCCTCCGCCAAGGCCTTCACGGCGGTGGTCTTGGCCAGGCCCGGCATCCCCTCGACCAGCAGGTGTCCATCGCTCAGCAGGCAGATCAGCATGCTGTCGATGAAGGGTTGTTGTCCGATGATGCGGGAGGCGATGTGATCGCGAACGGGCTTGAGGTCGGCGGGCGTCATGCGGGGATACGGCTCCGGATCGAGGGCCCATTGCTGGGCCGAGCGCCATGGTCGGTCATCGCGCCATGGTCGATAGTTGTTGTGATGCTGCCGATGTCCCGGCTGCCCCGGAAGGCTGCCCCGGCAGGTCTCCTCGCGTCCTATGCTGGCGGTTTTCCATGATCAGCGCAAGCCTAACCAGGGACCCTCCAAGTAGACTGATTTATCAGCATATTCGAATGCTTTGCCAGCCACTTGGCGCGCCTCTCGGGGCGATTGCCCGGGCGATCCGCGGGACGCCGATACCGTGCCGGGGCGGCCGCGCCAGGGGGTCCTGCTGCCAACCAGCATTTTCGGGACTTGTCAACAACCCTCTGGGCCGCCGATCGGCCCGGCGCGGGACGGGGAGACCATCGGGCCGATGATCCGACCGTGCAGACAGGCCATTGTTTCTCGGTAACTTTATCCAGGTGGGCAAAAAACGGCCAATCTGTCACCGGGTCAATGATGACGCGCCCTCGGGTCCCTTCGACAGACCTTACCCACAAAGTTATCCACAGAGCCTGTTGGCATCTCCGGAATTCCCACATTTCGCCTGATGTTGCGCGTTGGTTTCGACAATATTTCGGAACAACGAACAACAACCCACTGAATCTTCAGTCCGGACCCGCACCCCGGCGGCCTCGCGGCCAGGCGCTCAGCCCCGACCGCCCGATAACCCACGCGCGCGGCGCCTTCGGCATATACTGCGCGCCCCGACGGCCGCTACCGTCTAGACGCCGCCCCGCCCACCTCCAGCCGTTGCGACCCCGTCGCCCGGAGCCCTATCCCGTGATCGAGACCCTACGCAACATCGCCATCATCGCCCACGTCGATCACGGCAAGACCACCCTGGTGGACAAGCTCCTCCAGCAGTCCGGCACCCTTGGCGAGCGCTTCGGCCCGGTGGAGCGCGTGATGGACTCCAACGACCAGGAGAAGGAGCGCGGCATCACCATCCTGTCGAAGAACACGGCCCTGCGCTGGAAGGACTACCGGATCAACATCGTCGACACCCCTGGTCACGCCGATTTCGGCGGCGAGGTGGAGCGGGTGCTCTCCATGGTGGATTCGGTGCTGCTGCTGGTCGATGCCCAGGAAGGGCCCATGCCCCAGACCCGCTTCGTCACCAGCAAGGCCTTCCAGCACGGCCTGCGCCCGATCGTGGTGGTGAACAAGATCGACAAACCAGGGGCACGCCCGGACTGGGTGATCGATCAGGTCTTCGAGCTCTTCGACCGCCTCGGCGCCAGCGACGAGCAGCTGGACTTCCCCATCGTGTATGCCTCGGCCGTCAACGGCTATGCGGGGCTCTCCAACGACGTGAGCAGCGGCGACATGACACCGCTCTTCGAGGCCATCGTCGAGCATTGCCCGGCCCCGGCGGTGGACCCCGATGGGCCCTTCCAGATGCAGGTCTCCACCCTCGCCTATTCGAGCTTCGTGGGCGCCATCGCCGTGGGGCGCATCACCCGGGGCATGGTCAAACCCAACCAACAGGTGGTGATCGTCAAGCGGGACGGCGACCGGCACAAGGCCAAGATCGGGCTGGTCTATGGCTACCTGGGTCTGGAGCGCAACGAGGTCCCGATGGCGCGCGCCGGAGACATCGTGGCCCTCACGGGTATCGACGCCCCCAACGTCTCCGACACCCTGTGCGACCCGGAGAACGTGGAGCCCCTGCCGGCCCTCTCGGTGGACGAGCCCACAGTGACCATGACCTTCCAGGTCAACACCGCCCCGTTCGCCGGCCGCGACGGCAAGTACCTCACCTCGCGCCAGTTGAAGGACCGGCTCGAGCGCGAGCTGATCCACAACGTCGCCTTGCGGGTGGAGGAAGGCACCGACCCGGAGAAGTTCCGCGTCTCAGGGCGCGGCGAGCTGCATCTCTCGGTGCTGCTCGAGACCATGCGCCGCGAGGGCTACGAGCTCGCCGTCTCGCGCCCGGAGGTCATCTTCCGCGAGATCGACGGCCAGATCTGCGAGCCCTACGAGCAGCTCACCGTGGACCTGGAGGAGACCTCCCAAGGGGCCATCATGCAGGCACTCGGTGAGCGCCGCGGCGAGCTCAAGGACATGGTGCCCGACGGCAAGGGCCGCGTACGGCTCGACTACGAGATCCCGTCGCGCGGGCTGATCGGGTTCCAGACCGAGTTCATGTCCCTGACCTCTGGGACCGGTCTCAAATACCACGTCTTCGATCACTACGGCCCCGCGAATCCGGGCGGCATCGCCCCGCGCCGCAACGGTGCACTGATCTCCAACGGTACGGGCAAGGCGCTGGGCTACGCCCTGTTCAACCTCCAGGAGCGCGGGCGGATGCTCATCGCCCCCGGCGAGGAGGTCTACGAGGGGCAGGTGGTCGGCATCCATTCGCGGGACAACGACCTCACCGTCAACCCGCTCAAGGCCAAGCAGCTCACCAACATCCGCGCCGCCGGGTCGGATGAGAACATCCTGCTCACGCCGCCGATCCGTTTCAGCCTCGAGCAGGCCCTCGAGTTCATCGAGGACGACGAGCTGGTGGAGATCACCCCCCGGGCCATCCGCATCCGCAAGCGGCACCTGAAGGAGCACGAGCGCAAGCGCGCCAGCCGCGCCTGAGATACCCCGTGACCGAGCCGACCCACCAGGACCTGATCGAGCCGCTGCTGACTCTCCAGTCGCTGCTGGAGGGGATCGGTCACCCGCGGGCGGGCGAGGTGGCCGATGCCATCGCCCTGGCCGACTCGGACCCGGCCGGCTTCTGGCGTATCGTCGACGGTAACGGTTGGTGGGCCGGGGCGGGCTCGCTGGCCGCCGAGACCATGGGCGACAACCCGGGGCTGCCGGAGGCCGACTGGCATCGTACGGTGCGCGATCTGCGCGAGGTCATGGCCGAGATCGGCGAGATCCTGCTCACCCGCGACACGGTCAACCCCGGGATCTCTTCCTGGGTGCTCGCCTTCCGCAGCTGGAACGCCTCAGGAGTGTAGGGGCCGGATTCAGGGGGCCGGACTCGGGGGCGCGGGCCCACCCACGCCGCCCATCGGGCGTGCCCGCTCGCCCGTCCCGGGAGCCCCTACTATATTTGTGGGTTGAGCCGATTCACATACGGCCCCCGCGGCCGAGGAGCGACCATCGTGACCATGCCGCAACTTCCCCTGAGCTTCCGCGTCGTCGGTGAAGACGACTACATGCTGGAGATCTCCGTCGATACGGCGGGCGCCTTCCGTGTCAACAGCGGCGACCACACCAGCCACGAGCCCCGCGCCGGGGTGCTGACCCCGCCCCAGATGAGCGAGCTGATGGACCTGCTCACGGCCCTCGGCGAGCCCCGCGACCTCCCTGCCCCGCCCGGCGCGAACGGCTTCATGGCCACCCTGGCCCTGGGCGATCCGGGCCACGCCCGGAGCTGGCGGTTCTGGGAGGGTGCGCTCGAGGAGGACGGCGACCTGGCCCGTGTCGTGCGAGCCCTGGAGGTGATCTGATGGCCGCACTCCAGCGGTTCCGGGTCCGGCTCGACGACCGGGTCGAGGATCGGCTGGAACGCCCCGCAAGCGGTGTGGCCGGACCGCAGCCTGCACCCTATCTGCGATGGCGTGCGGAGTGGGAGCTGGGCGTGGCCTTCATGGACGACGACCACCGGGCCCTCGCCGCACTGCTCGACGGGCTTGCCCGACGCTACGGTGACTTCGATGGCCTGGCCGACGGCCCGCGGGTCTCGCCGGACGCGGAAGCGGGGTCGGGGCAGCGGCTGCTCGCCGACCTCTCGGCGCTCGCCGATCACACCCGCGCCCATTTCGAGCGTGAGGAGGAGGCCATGCTCCGGGAGGACTTCCCGGGCCTTCTCGATCACAAGCGTGAGCACGACCTGCTGCTCGCCGAGCTCCGGGTGCTGATGCGCGAGATCGCGTCCGCCGCCGGTCAGCGGATCGAGGCCGACACCCTGGACAGCCTCAAGGACTGGCTCCTGGGTCATGTCCTGGAGATGGACCGGGAGCTTGCAGGGTTTCTGAACCGCCCAAGGGCCCCCGGGGTCTGAACCCCAAGGCGCCGCTTCGCCCCTGGCGATCCCCCATGGTGACGGGCCGCCCTTGGCCCGTCACCCAATCATCAGCCCACGAATCGACCGTCACCCCTCGCCCCGGCGGCGCGGGCAGCCTGGGGCTGGCGCTTGTTAAACTACGGGGACCTTGATTTGCCCCAGCGGTGGGTCACGCGGGAAACACATCGTCCCAACGGCGTCGTCGGGTCCGGGCGAGCGATCCGCGAGCCCCGCGCCCGCACACCCAGGCATTCTGAAGATCCCCGGCCATGTCACCGTCCAGCCAAGCGACCTCGAGCCCGCACACCGAACCAGAGTCATTGACCGCCAGGCTGCGCCGGGCCACCGCCGCGCAGCACCGGGCGGTCGAGGACCTGGGGACGATGCGCGCGCTCACCTCGGCCTCCGTGACCCGGGCGGACTACCGCGCCTACCTCTCGCGCATGGCCCTGATCTACGCGAGCCTCGAGCCGCCATTGTTCGCCGCGCTCGACTCCAGCGCTGGGGCGCAAACGCGGGACTCCGCCCTGCTCCGGCCCAAGCTGCCCGCCCTGCTCGCCGACTGTCGCGCCGAGGGCCTGGATCCGCCAGCGTCCGGGGTCGGACTCGATCACCCACTCGGGTTGAGCGAATCCCTGGGCGGACTCTATGTCCTGGAGGGCGCCACCCTCGGCGGGCGGGTGATCGCCCGCCACCTGCGGCGCCACCTCCCGGGCGGCCTCGACTCGGCCCGGTTCCTCGACTTCCACGGCGACTCGGCCTCGGCCGCCTGGAAGGGATTCGTCACTGCCCTAGACGGTCTCGCTCGATCGGGGGCGATCTCGGCCGAGCAGGGTATCGAGGGCGCGCGCCTGGTCTTCGGGACGGTCCACCGCCTCCTTGGGGCGGCCCAGGAGCAGAACGCGGCGTGAGCAGGGCGGTATCAGCGTTTGCTATGGGCGCGGCTCTGGCAGCCAGGCGGGACAGGGTGCGGCCCGGTCAGGGACCCTCGGGTGAGGGGGGCATCTGAACGGGGAGCAGATCAGGCCGCCCGGCGGCGCCGCCGATCCCCCGGAGCCCCTGGACGCGGCCCCCGAGGCTCGGGCGTCGGAGACGGGGCCCGAAGGAGCGGACCCGACGGCGGCGGGGATCGAGGCCGCTCCCCCGCCGGCAGCGGAACCCGCGGCCGGCGCACCGGCGCGGGTGCCGGGAACGGCCCTCGGGCTGCTGCGGATCGTCGCCCGGCTGGCCGGTCTCGCGGTCGTCTACTTCGTGTGTGGCTCCCTGCTGCTGGTGCTCCTCCTGCGCTGGGTCGATCCACCCGCGTCCTCCTTCATGCTGCAACATGCGCTGGCGGTTGCGCACCTGGACCGCACCCCGCCCTACTACCATCATCGCTGGGTGCCCTGGGATGCCATCCCGCCCGTGGTCGCCCTGGCGGTGATCGCCGCGGAGGACCAGCGCTTCCCCAGCCACTCGGGTTTCGATTGGGTGGAGATTCGCAAGGCCTGGGCGGATTACCGGCGCGGCGAGGGCCTGCGCGGCGCGAGCACCATCACCCAGCAGACGGCGAAGAACCTGTTCCTATGGCCGGGACGCTCCTGGCTGCGCAAGGGGCTGGAGGTGTGGTTCACCGGGCTCATGGAGTTCCTGTGGCCCAAGCACCGGATCCTCGAGGTGTATCTCAACATCGCCCAGTTCAGCCCCAGCACCTATGGCGTAGGCGCGGCGAGCGAGCGCTATTTCGAGCGGCCGGTGGAGGACCTGGGGATGAGCGAGGCGGCCTTGCTGGCCGCGGTGCTACCGGCGCCGAGCGCCAACCGGCTGGATCGCCCCTCCCCGCGGTTAAGGCGCCGGGCGGACTGGATCGCGGATCAGATGGGAAGGCTCGGAGGGCGGCGCTATCTCGAGGGGTTGTAGGTTGCAGCGCCTGTTCAGAGGGATCAGGTTCAGAGGGATCAGGACAATGCGGCGCCACGTGGGCGCCGCACCGGGGCGAGTCTACTCGCCGCCTCCGGCGGACGGCGGTCCGTAACCGACCGGGTAGATCTTCGCCGCGTTGGGCTTGCACTTCGCCATGAAGGCGGCGCGGGCCTCGCCTTCCATGCCGGAGTCGTCCGCCCACCGCGCGCATCGGGACTCGTAGAAGGCCGCGACCCGCGGATCCTGCTTGTCCATCGCGCCTGCCGGCCAGGCTACAGAATCGGCCGCCCAGGGGGCGGCCATGGAAACCATCGATCCAAACACCAAGACTACTCGAGTGGCAGCCTTCATCGTCGTTCTCTTGAAAGGTGATGCGGGCGATTCCGCGAGCGGAATCTGGGGTGCGAAGGGGGCGCTTGAATAGTGCCGTTCGGCGGCTCGCGGCCGGTCGCGAGTCCGATCGCGGCGGGCCCTGCGCAGGCCGCCCGGCCCTCTCAGGCCAGGTGGCGAATCAGCTGGGTGTCCTGCTCGATCTTGGCAGCGAAATAGCTCGCCATGTTCATCAGCAACCGGGTCCGCAGGGCGTCGCTCAGATCGGCGAACCGGACCTCGAGACAGGCGGTGTCGGTGACACAGGTGACATGGGCGGTGCGTCCCCGCTGATTCGCCAGGGCCACCTCCCCGAAGGCCATTCCCGGGCCCAGGGTCGTGAGGCGCAGGTGACGGCTGGTGTCCGTGTCCACCCAGACCTCCACCTCGCCGTCCGAGATGAGATACATGGACTCGGCCGGGTCCCCTCGGCGGCACACCTGGGTCCCCGCGCTGAACCGACGCTGGATGCCCGTGGCACGCAGCGCATCGAGCTCCTCGGCGCTCATCCCGGTGCACAGATACTGCTGCCCCAGCTCCGCGCAACCCTCCGCGACTGCAGCCGGAGCCTCCGCCGCCCCGATCATCTGGTCCTCGCACCATTCCACGGCGTGGTCGGCGTCGTCGAAACGCAGGCAATCGGGTGTCTGGGCCCCGGCGAGCTCGCGCCCGAGGTGCTTGGTCAGCCGATAGAGATGCCGGCAGTCGGTGAGGAAGATGCGCTTGTCCTCCAGGGCGACCCGCCGGCACAGCTCGCCGAGCACCAGGATGGAGGCTTGGTCCGCAGCGACCACCCGCTTGAGGTCGAGCACCAGGTAGTCCAGCTCGGCCAGGGCCGCGAGCATATCCAGGGTCACGGATTCGGTGCTGCCGAACAGGAGCTCCCCTTGCAGCTCGTAGACCCGTATCCGATGGCCCTGCCTGGCGAGGACCTCCAGCTGGGCCGCGTTGCGTCGGCGCCGCGACATCCCGCGCGCGCAACCGTACACCTGGCGGATCACCGAGGCGGACGTCGACCGGGCGACATGGAAGAGATGCAGGCTGAAATCGCGCGAGAGCCGTTTACAGGCCTCGATGCCGCGCACGCTGTTGCCCTTCTCGTCGAGCGGGGGCGAGAAGACCCCGAGGCCGAACTGTCCGGGGAGGACGGCCATGATCCCGCCCCCGACGCCGCTCTTCGCGGGCATCCCCACGTTGAAGATCCAGCCGCCAGAGTAGTCGTACATCCCACAGGTGCTCATGACGCTCAGCACCTTCTCCACGTAGCGCGACTGTAGCGCCACCACCCCGGTCACCGGGTTCACCCCGTTGTTGGCGAGGCAGGCGCCCATCACCGCGAGATCCCGGGCATTCACCAGGATGGAGCACTGCCGGAAGTAGAGGTCGAGCACCTCCTCGGGCGTGCGATCGACGATCCCGTGACCGTAGAGCAGGTGGGCGATGGCCCGATTGCGGTGCCCGGTATCGCTCTCGGAGCGGTAGACCGATGCGTCGATGTCCATGTGACGGCCCGTGTAGCGGCCGAAGGTGTCGAGGATGCGGGACATGGGCAGGGCGCCCAGTTTCGACTCCACCAGCCCGGTGGTCGCGATGGCGCCGGCGTTGATCATGGGGTTCAGGGGCCGGCCCGAGCCTGGCTCCAGGCTGATGGAGTTGAATGCCTCGCCCGATGGCTCCACCCCGACCTTGGCCAGCACGGCGTCCAGACCGCGATCCTCGAGGGCCAGGCCGTAGGTGATGGCCTTGGAGATGGACTGGATGGTGAAGGGCTGCCGGGAGTCACCCGCCTGATAGACGTGGCCGTCGACCGTGACCATGGCGATCCCCAGCCAGGAGGGGTCTGCCCGCGTCAGCTCCGGGATATAGCTCGCGACCTCGCCGCCGCGCATCTCGAGGAGATCCGCATAGAGCTGGTCGAGATAGCGTTGAACCGGGGAGAGCTGAATCGCGCGTGTTCCCATTCGGACCTCGGTCATACGGCATTGGGTGGTCGGGAAACGGTGAGGGCACCGCGGCCAGAGGTCGCGCTCGCCCCTGGGCCGACTACTTGGCGTCCATGCGAACGACCCTGGGATCGGTGCACTGGTCGGGCTCGACCATGAAGCGCTCGCAGCGTCGCAGGAAATAGGTCGAGGGCCCATCGTCGACGAACTCGGCCAGGACCCCCTTGAGCCGCCCCTCGGCCTCGCGCCAGTTGGCCTCCCAATACGGCGTCATCGCCGCCCCGAAGGCCTGGCAGAGCCGCAACTGCTCCGGCGTGGCCGTCTCCCGCAGGGCGACGATCTCGTGGATGGGGATGGCGTCGGTTTTGCCGACGAACTGGAAGTCGCCGAGGTAGCGGGTGACCAGATTCTCGAACCCCGCCACCATCTCCCCGGTGGCCAGGATCTGGGTCCCGACGTGCTTGTTCAGCCCCTCCACCCGCGACGCCGTGTTGGCCGGGTCGCCCACGATGCTGTAGACGAAGCGACCGCCGCCGCCGGCGTGACCGACATAGATCGACCCGGCCTCCAGACCGATGCGCAGGCGCGCCCCCGGCAGGTCGTGGCGGCGTTGGAAGTCCTTGATCGCATCCCCCGCCTCCAGGGCGGCGAGCAGTGCCTGACGGCGCGGTGCGACGGCTGGCTGGGGGTCGATCCAGGCGCACATGATGGCGTCGGCCCGGAATTCGGTGACATGCACCTTGCGGTTCTTCAGGGGTGCGGCGATGGTCTCGAAATAATCGTTGAGGAACTTGGCCAGCTCACCCGGCGGCAGTTGCTCCGAGATGGTCGAGAAGCCCGCCATATCGGTCGCCAGACAGGCCCCGTAGACCACCTGGTTCAGCTTGTCGGGGTCCAGCCTGTTCTCGGAAAGGTCGCGGGCGATCTCCTCGGGCAGGTAATAGTTGATGGCCTCGCTGATCCGTTGGCCCCGCCGGCGCTCGAGCAGATACTGCCCGAGCAGCCCGATGAACAAGGCCATCGGCGCTTGGGCCAGCAGGGGTATGGCCACCGGCACCATCACCGCCTGGTCGTTGAAGAGGACCTGGGCGACCGCCCCATAGGCAGCCGCGAGCGCGAGCACGACCGGCACCCCGATCCAGCCCGGCAACACATAGGCCAGGGTCCCGAGTAGGATCCCGAACAGCACCAGGGCCGCGGCGGCGGTCAAAGGCGCGACGGGGGTCAGCGAGCGGTCGGTCACCAGGTTGGCGTAGCCGGTAGCGGCGATCTCGACACCGCTGAGATCCACGCCGTCGTCGCGCGTATAGACGGTGTAGAAGCGATCCGGCTGCCCGGGGTCGAACAGATCCGAATAGCCGACGAAGACTACCTTGCCGGTAAAGTCGAGTGCCCCGGGATCCAAGTTCGGGTCAGCGCCCTTCAACACGGACTGGTAGGGCACGGTGGGTATGGTGCCGGGGGGGCCGTAGAAGTTCAGGAACCGATGGGCGTCGCCGGCATAGAGGGCCTCGAGCGCCGCCGGAAGCGACACCGGAGCGTCCTCATGTCCGAGCCAAGAGGGTTCATCGCCGGCCCGTCCCGCGAAGACCATCCGCAGCGCGCGCATCAGCCTGCGCAACGACTCGGCGCCAGCTGAGGCTTGCGCCGCATCGGGCAGCGTGCCCGCCTCGTCGGGGGCGATGGCCCGCGCCCGCTCGATCAGGCCCTCGAGGTCGCCGCGGGCGTGAAGCTGCAAGGCGACCGCCGGCAGGGTCGCAGCCTTGTCGATGCTCTCCTTGAAGACCCAAAACTGGGAGACCGCGGCGCCCTCCTTGGGCAGCGGAAAGCTCGCGAGGCCGCTCGCCGCGACGGCGAGCGCGGGGAAGGGCGGCAGCGTCTCCTCTTCCCACAGCATGCCCACGTGACGGCCGGTCTGGTCGGTGATGGGCTGACGCTTGCCCGTGAGCAGTTCCACCAGCACCACGTTGCCGGCGCGGGCCACCGCGTCCACCAGGGCCTGATCGGACTCGGGGTCCTTCTCGCGCCCGAAATGGACGTCGAATGCGATCACCGAGGCGCCTCGCCCCACCAGGGCGTCCACCAGCTCCCCATGGATGGAGCGGGGCCAGTCGCGCGGCAGGGCGGGCAACCCGAGCTCGTCGCCCGTGCGTCCGTCCATGGCCACCACCACCACACCCTCCGGGGGCTTCACCGGACCGCGCAGTTGGTACAGCCAGGTCAGGCCCACGCCCTGCTCGAGCGCCGCACCGGGTGGGAGCACCCCCAGGATCAGGCCCGCCAGGCCCACCAGAAGACCCACGGAGAGCCCGATCAACCAGCGCCGCATAGAGTCATCCTGGATCGCATTGGGTCACGAATGGGAGGCCGACAAAAGGGAGATCTTAAGAGATGCCCCGTCCCGGGGCCGTGAACGGGCTGGTAAGCACATACCGAACCAGGTCCCGAACGCCAGCCCGCCCGCTGTCAGGCCGGTTCGATACACATCAGCGGCGCGGGGTCCGGCACATCCCTGATCAGGGGCCGGGGACGATTCGCCCGACTCCAGGCCAGCCCCCCAGCGAGGCAAGAGGAGCGCTTGGCGCCAGGCATTGACGCGCCGTCTTGGGGCGCCGCACCACCTTGCGCACGATCCTGGTGCAGATGTCCGAGCCACTCGCTAAGGGTACGGCTCACGAGACCCTGATTTGCCGCGCCGCGATGGCGGAATCAAGCTGTCGCCAGTGGCGCATTTCTTGTATAACCAAGCTTTCCGGTCAACCGGCAGGCCGCAAGTGAAACCTGCCCAGTAGACCCTTCGATTTTTTAACAGTTTTTTAAGAACTCGGCCGCCGGGCGCGGCCAACAATAGCGCGAGAAGACCGAATCGTTCGACGCCTCGCAACAGGAGTCGCTCGAAGCCAGACCCGAGAAGACGACAATCGGGATTAAAACGAAGGGGGACTCAACCGTGCAGCCGATCCACTCGATTCATCGGGGTTCCCTCGGGATCCTGGCCATTGTCGCCTGGATCGGCGCAAGCCAGGCTTTCGCCGACTGCGAACCGCGGGTCGCCGAGTTCGTCTCCGTCACCGGCAGCGTCGAGGTCCAGCGGGAGACCGGCGCCGAGTGGATCTCCGCCGCGCTCGACACCGGGCTCTGCGAAGGCAACACCATCCGCGTCGGTGAACGCAGCCGGGCCGCGGTTGCCCTTGTCAACGAGGCCGTGCTGCGCATCGACCAGAACACCACCATTCGGCTGCTCGACATCACGGGCGAGCCGAACGAGCGCTCCTGGCTCGACCTGATCAACGGGGCCTTCCAGTCCTTCAGCCGCAAGCCGCGTTTCCTCACCGTCAGCACCCCCTACCTCAACGGATCCATCGAGGGCACAGAGTTCGTCGCCCGGGTCGATGCCGGATCCTCCGAGATACTGGTCCTCGAGGGTGTGGTGCGCGCCGCCAACGCCCAGGGCGAGGTGGCGGTGGGCGCCGGCGAGGCCGCGAGCGCGGGGGCCGGCGAGTCGCCCCAGCGCCGGATCGTGGTCAGACCGCGCGATCAGGTCCAGTGGTCCCTGTTTTACCCCCCCATCCTTTCCGCCTCGACCATCACCCCGGCCTCGCCTGGCCTGGCCGAGGCCAAGGCCTGCGCCGATCGGGGCGACACGGTCTGCGCCTTCAACGCCTTGGAGCGGGTGCCGGCCGCGCAACGGGACGGAGACTACCTGCTGCTGCGCGCATCCCTGCTCCTGTCCGTGGGCCGGGTGGACGAGGCCAAGGCCGACCTCGACGCCCTGCTCGGCCGCGATCCCGGCGCCGGCCAGGCATACGCCCTTCGCTCGGTCATCGCGGTGGCCCAGAACAACAACGCCGCGGCGCTCGAGGACGCCCGCCGGGGTGTCGAGCTCAGCCCCGACTCGGCCGCGGCCAAGATCGCACTCTCCTACGCGCTGCAGGCCAACCTCGAGCTCCAGGCGGCCCGCGACACCCTACTCCAGGCGGTGGAGCAGCATCCCCAGGACGCCCTGGCCTGGGCGCGACTGGGCGAGCTGTGGCTCATGCTGGGTGACCGGCGCCAGGCGCGAGACGCCGCCGAACGGGCCGTCGCCCTGAATCCGGAGCTGAGCCGAACCCAGATCGTGCTGGGCTTCGCCGCCCTCACCGAGATCCGAATCAAACAGGCGCGCACGGCCTTCGAGAAGGCCGTTGCGCTCGATTCGTCGGATCCCCTGCCCCGACTCGGGCTCGGTCTGGCCATGATCCGCGACGGTGCCCTCGCCGAGGGCCGCGGCCAGCTCGAGGCGGCGGTCGCGCTCGACTCCAACGACAGCCTGCTGCGCGCCTATCTCGGCAAGGCCTACTTCGAGGAGAAGCGCGATCCCCTCGACGCCGAGCAGCTCGCCATCGCCAAGCAGCTCGATCCGCTCGACCCCACGGCGTATCTCTACGACGCGATCAGGCTCCAGACCGAGAACCAGCCGGTCCAGGCCCTGCGCGAGCTGGACCGATCCATCGAGCTCAACGACAACCGCGCCATCTATCGCGGCCGGCTGCTCCTCGACCAGGACCGGGCGGCCAGGGGCGCCACCCAGGCGCGCATCTACAATGACCTCGGCTTCAACCGGCTCGGCTACAACGAAGCATCGACCTCGTTGGCCATCGACCCCTCCAATGCCTCCGCCCACCGCCTGCTCTCGGACATCTATCGTGCCAACCCCAGGGCAGAGGTATCGCGGGTGAGCGACCTACTCCAGTCACAGCTGCTTCAGGACATCAACATCAATCCCGTTCAGCCCAGCCTGGCCGCCACCAACCTCAACATCATCGCGCGCAGCGGCCCGGCGACCGCCGGATTCAACGAGTTCACGCCGCTCTTCGAGCGCAACCAGGTCCAAGTCAATTCCAGCGCGCTCGCCGGTAGCGACGACACCGTCGCCATCGAAGGGGTCGCCTCGGGCATCTACGACCGTTACTCCTTCAGCGGCGGCGGCTTCTACTACGACACCGCCGGGTTCCGCGAGAACGCCGATCTGTCGCACGAGATCGGCAACTTCTACGCCCAGGCCGCGCTCACGCCCGAAATCAATATCCAGGCCGAGTACGGGACTCGCAACAGCGAGTGGGGCGACATCGCCATGAAGTTCGACCTCGAGGACTTCGATCCCACCTTCCGGCGCAGCCTGGACTCCGAGGTCTGGAGGCTGGGCGCCCGCATCAGCCCCGGTCCGAGATCCAACATCCTGCTGTCGTTCATCAACGCCGACCGCCAGATTGACGGCACCGCGACCCAGGAGCTGTTCTTCATCCCTGGCCTCGGCGCCTTCAACCTGCGGGACGACCTCGAATCAGACGACCAGACCGACCAGTACGACGCCCAGTATCTCTTTCAGGGAGACGGCTTCAATGTGATCGTCGGGGGCGCCTACGCCGATGTCGACCGCTCGGACACCCTGAGCTTCACACTAGAAACACCCTTCGGTGACGAGCCGACGGAGTCGTTCGCGGATGAGTTCAATATCCGAGACGAGCGAGGCTACGCCTATGCCTACGTCACCGCAATCGAAGGCCTCATCGGCACGCTAGGAGTCAGCTACCAGGAGTATCAGGAGGGGGAGGTGTTCGACTTCAACCGCGTGAACCCCAAGGTCGGACTCCAGTGGAGTGTGACCGAAGCGCTGGCGCTGCGCGCTGCCTACTTCCGCGGCGTCAAGCCCGTGCTTTCCTCGAACCGAACCTTGGAGCCGACCCAGATCGCCGGGTTCAATCAGTATTTCGACGACGCCAATGCGACCAAGTTCGACAGCTATGGAGTAGCGGCCGATTGGCGAGCGACACGGGATGTCTTCCTCGGCATCGAGGCCATGAAACGAGACCTGGAATCGCCCTTCGTCAGCGTACTGACCGGGCTTGGCGTCTTCGAAGAACGGGAAGAGTGGATCAATCGCGTCTATGCCTACTGGACCCCGACCAACCGCTGGGCCGTTAGCGCCGATGTGATCTACGACAAGTTCGAGAACCAATCCCAATCCGAGGTCGGGGACTTCGTGCCGAGCTCGGTCACGACCATCAGCTTCCCGATCGTCGCCCGTTACTTCAACCCGAACGGCTTCTTCGCGAGCTTGGGCGTGACCTATGTGGACCAGACGGTGCGTGGAGAGGAGGCCTACGTCCACCAGACTGGGGACAGCGACTTCCTCGTATTCGACCTCGGAGTAGGCTACAGGCTACCGAAGCGCACAGGCGTCATCAGCCTCGGTGTGCAGAACCTGTTCGATGAAGACTTCGCCTATCTGGACAACAGTTACCGCAGCTTCCAAGACGAGCCGTCGATCGGGCCCTACGCACCGGACCGGACCATCGCCGCACAACTGTCCGTCAATTTTTAGGGCAACGCTGACCAAAGCGTTTCCCGTGTGGGCCAAGGATGGCCCGCCATTTTCGTCGGCGCTAAGCCGTTGAAAGTGGAGCGCCCACGAGTCGCGCCTCGGGGGGCGCGAGCTGTTTAAAGCCAGGGACGGCTTTGATCAGCATCCCCCTAGATAGCAACAACACGCACGAGACCGGAGCTTAAATGAACAAGATATTGCATCACGCCATGCAACTTGTCCCCATTGCCGTACTCGGCGCGTCGTGCGCCGGTTGGAGTCCGCTGGCTTCGGCTACGGCTTCGAGCGGATGTATCGACAGCCTCGACGGGACCGGTGCCACCTTTGTCGTGGACGCCAAAGGGCAAGGCAACTTCTCGTGCTCCAACATGTCGCCCGGACCCGATGGTGGGCATATGACAAACATCACGCATCAGGTTCATTTGACGCTCAAGGACCACAACAGGGAGGTCGACATTATGGTCCCGCCGGGTTTACTGCCCGCCGACGAAATCGATGCCGTGTTCATCAGCAAGGGCAATGGAAAACGCTGTCTCTACTCCTTCTCCGACTATTCCGAGATCGCGACCGGCCTCAGGAGAGGGGGTGAATCATTCAAAAAATCGGATGTCACCGTCTGCTCGGATGGCATCGGCAATAAACCTCCGCCTGAAATCGAGCCGGTGTCCACGGCGGGCGACGGCTGTGTGGGGGAGGTGACTGTCGTGATCGACGGTGTCGAGCAGACCCTGGACAATCTGGCGCTTGTCACCGCTGTGAGCCTGGATGGCGATACGCTCGCAGTGTGCAACGGGGCGAACCAAACGCTACCGCAGGTGCAGTGCGTGAACGTCTGCGAGAATTTCGAGTCGCGCGCGGAGACTCCGCAATGCGTCGAGGCCAGCACTGGATTAACCAACGGTCAGCTGGATCTGGACGCCTGCAGGCCGTGCGACCTAACCGATCTGGTCGCACCCCCGGGCGTGGACCAGGACGGCAACCCGCTGTTCTACTGCTGGGAGTACACGAACAGCGTCGTGCGGAATCCTGCATTGGACCCGATCACATACCCGAACTCGCCCGGTACCGAGTTTGTACCAGGATCCACCGAGATCCAGCGGACGCCAGGCACCCTGCTGCCCCATAAGAAGGCTTGGAGCAGCGCGGACGAGACCGAGGTCTTCAACGGCTGCTACACGACGACCCGCAAACTGAACGGCAGGTTGTACAGCTACACCACCTGCTATTGAAGCCCCATCGGGCAGCGCCAAGGGCTTGCCTTTAAGCCCTTGGCGCGCTGCCGGAGACACCTTCCCGGGAAACCGCCGAACGATCGGCCGCCATTCAACGACAGTCCCCGATAAGCTCTGAAAGGACGACCGCCGCTCGATGGACCATGGGATTGAGTCGATAAAATAAGCCCCAGCAACCGAACTACGCCGTGCAGAACCTCTTCGATGGATATTTTACCTACCGGGACAACAGTTACCGCGTCTTCCAAGACGAGCCGTCGATCGGACCCTACACCCCCGACCGGACCATCACCGCTCAACTGAGCGTCAATTTCTAGGCCCCCCACCCGGGCGACCGCCTCGGGCAGCACCCAAGATCCCGTTCCATAACGGACGTACACGTGAACCCAGCGAGCGATAAATGAACAAAACCCAGCGACTACTGATAATGGCCAGCGCACTCGCCCTCCTGGGCACGTCGGGCGGGGTCTGGAGCGCCTGTATCGACAGCCTGGAGGGAACAGGCGCCACGACGGTTCAAAACGCCAGCGGACAAGGGAACTTCTCGTGCGGGGACATGAACCCGGGCCCAGACGGCGGCGTCATGAGTCCCATCACCAACCTGATTGTGACCTTCGCTCCTGACAACAAATCAGTGGATGTTGAAGTCCCAGCAAACCAGTTGACCGGT
Organism: uncultured Gammaproteobacteria bacterium; assembly: GCA_963714915.1. Lineage (GTDB taxonomy): Bacteria > Pseudomonadota > Gammaproteobacteria > Chromatiales > Chromatiaceae > Thiodictyon. Next base: position 57,513 of record CAVQQM010000024.1, on the reverse strand, counting down.
TGCGGCGGAAATACCCCCGGACCTTGCAACGAGATCGATGCCATATTCATTACCGCCTCAGGCAAAGGCACCCGTTGTCTTTACACCTTCTCCAATTACACCGACTTGGCGGAGGGGCTTAGAAGGAGCAACGAGACCTTCAACGCATCGAGTCTCACCGTATGTGCCGATGGAATCGGCGCCGTCCCTCCTGTCGAGCCAGAGGTCATCGAGCCGATCTCTACGGTCGGCGATGGCTGCGTGGGCGACGTGACAGTCGGGCAGACCACCCTGGACAACCTGGCGCTCGTCACCGCGGTCAGCTTGGATGGGAACACGCTTGCGGTCTGCAACGGAACCGGCGAAACGCTGCAACAGGTCCAGTGCGTGAACGTCTGCGAGAATTTCGAGCAGCGCGCTGAGACTCCGGAATGCGCCGCCGACAGCACGGGTTTGACCAATGGTGAGTTGAACCTGGAAGCCTGCAGGCCGTGCGACCTAACCGATCCACTCGCACCCCCGGGGGTGGACCAGAACGGCAACCCGCTGTTCTACTGCTGGGAGTACACCAACAGCGTCGTGCGGAATCCTGCATTGGACCCGATCACATACCCGAACGCGCCCGGTACCCAGTTCGTGCCGGGCACCACGATCGAGCGGACATTGGGAACTCTGCTGCCGCACAAGGAGGCGTGGAGCGCCTCCGGCGAGGACAAGGTCTTCAACGGTTGCTACAAGACGACTCGCACGCTGAACGGTCGCCTGTACACCTATACGACCTGCTATTGAACCCCAATCGGGCAGCGCCAAGGGCTTGCCTTTAAGCCCTTGGCGCGCTGCCCGAGACACCTTCCCGGGAAACCGCCGCACGATCGGCCGCCATTCAACGACAGTCCCCGATAAGCTCTGATTGGGCCCTCCACTTAACCGGAGTAAGCCGAGCTGATGGGTTACTTCGATGCCATCTCCCGCTACGGGGGGTTCGATGGCGCCTGTTAGGCCCGTTTTCTGCCCAATCTGGGCCGCTTGGGTCGCCTGGAATCCACTCGCGTAGTAGAGCACTCCGCTTAGATGGAGAGCCCAAAGCTCTGAAAGGATGACCGCCGCTCGATGGACCAGGGGATTGAGTCGCGAACAACCGCCCTTGGAGCAGTAGCACCCGCCTTTCCTACCTCCCCCATACCCCGTCAGAATCAAGCTCCCTTTGGCGTTCGCCTGACGGAGCCTTCGCATTTCGCGTGTCCATTACCTGCCCGCGCGGGGCCAAACAACTACAGAGGCGGCTGGCGAGCAATCGCCGGGTAGGTCTCCGAATTAATCACCCGCGACCTGGCGATTGAACCCGCGCACCCGCTCGGCGAGCCGGTGCATGGCCTGTAGCGCAAAGGTAGGCGTCTCCTGGACCAAGAACAGGAAATGCTGGCGGTCCACAACCACCAGCGTGACGTCGGTGCGGGCGACGGCCCGGGCGGCGCGCGGGCTGCCGTCCACCAGTGCCATCTCGCCGAAGTGATCGCCCGGCCTGCAGACCTCGAGGACATGGTCCTTGACCCGGATCTCCACCTCGCCCTCGCGGACCGCGTACATCACATCAGCGGAATCCCCGGCATCGAAGATGACCTCTCCCGCCTTGTAGGTCACCAGATCCTTCATGTTCCTGAAATAGTCGACGGCCATGGGCTGAGACCTCGATTTGTGACTGTTTCGTGACGAAATCTTCTGAATTTCAACGGCCTGGGGTCCGGCGCCGGCCCCACGGGTGAAGCTACTACGGGTCGACCGCTGGCCGCAACGGCCCCGCGACCGGGACTCGGAGATCAGGCCTTTCGCTGATCGAACAGCTCGAGCAGGCGCCGGATGTTGTCCCGGGCCTGGTCCTCGTAGCGGTCGTGGAAGAAATCGGTCTGGAAGATCCTGGGTTTGTTCAGCATGGCCCCCAGGAAGGCCCGTTTTCCGCGATAGTAGTCCTCGTCCGAGCCGGGGAACTCCGCCTTCAGGTTGTCCGTATCGCGCTTGTAGCACTCCCAGGGGCAGCCGAAGCTGGTGAGATCGATGTCGCAGATGAACTGCTGATCGCGATCCTCGGACGGCGCCCGGTGGGTAGTCGCCAGGATCAGGTCCACCACGGCGGCGATGAAGCCGTCTTCCATCACGCCTCTGGCCCAGTCGCGGAAGAAGTCCGCGCTACGGGTCTCATTGTCCGTGTGACCGGGCTCGTTGATGACGTCGTGAAACCAGAGCGCCATCTCCACCGCGTCGGGGCACGGGACCTGATCCCGCACCAGCTCGAGCTGACCGAAACAGTGGGCCAGATGGCCTTCGTCATGATAATGGCGATGGGGCTCCGCGTACTTCGCCTCCATGGCCTCCCAGACCGCGTCGGAGTGGTCCGTGGACCCGGGCAGCAAGCGGCGACGCCACAGCCCTTGGAATCGTGCGCGGGGCGCATCGGGGGCGGTTGAAGGGTGTCCACCAGGCTCGACGATCTCACCGGGATTCATGGCACCTGATCACTCCAAGGTCCGATCGCGCTCGACGATTTCTCGGACCATCAAGGCTGGCCCGTTCCGAAGCAGATGGCTCCGATTGCGCGCCTTGCAATCGTCGCAACCACGGCGCGGCGCAGATAGTCCTCCCGAGGGCGACATCTGGGATTTCGCACGGTGCTCGATCCGGATCCCGGCTGCATGACGGACGGGCGGTGTCCGGCACCCCCGCTTGAATCACCCCACAGCAAGCAATACTTCCCGCCTATTGCCAGTACCGACTTTCGAGGTGTGCCCCATGGCCGACTCCCCCTACATCGTGACCCTGACCCCGGAGAACTTCGAGGCCGTGGTGATCGACGGGTCGTTCGACCGGCCCGTTCTGGTGGACTTCTGGGCCGACTGGTGCGCGCCCTGCCGGATGCTGATGCCGATCTTGGCCAAGCTGGCCGAGGACTACCGCGGGGCCTTCATCCTGGCCAAGCTCAATACCGAGGAGCATCAGGCCCTGGCCGCCCAGTTCGGCATCCGCAGCCTGCCGACGGTGCAGCTTTTCAAGGACGGCCTCCCGGTGGATCAGTTCATGGGTGCCCTGCCCGAGCCGCAGGTGCGCGAGTTCATCGACCGTCACATCGCCCGCGCCTCCGACGGGCTGCTGGCCCAGGCCCAGGGCCTGATGGCCGCGGGCGACCTCGAGCGCGCGGCCGCTCTGATCGACCAGGCGCGGGCCGAGGATCCCGAGAGCGCGCGTGTTGCCCTCGCGGAGGTCCAGCTCACCGCCGCGCGGGGCGAGCTCGAGGAGGCGCGTGGCCAGCTCGAGCGCCTGCCCATCGAGCTCGCCCACGACCCCGAGGTCGCCGCCCTGCGCGGCCAGCTGGAGTTCGCTGCCGCCCTGACCGGGGCACCCGCCGAGGCCGAGCTCGAGCGCCGGCTTGCGGCCGACCCAAAGGATAGCGAGGCGCGCTATCAGCTCGCGGCCCACCGGGTGGTGGCAGGCGACTATGAGGCCGCCCTGGAGCAGCTTCTCGAACTGCTCAAACGAGACCGCGCCTATGGCGACGACGCGGGACGCAGGGGCATGGTGTCGGTGTTCGACCTGCTCGGCGGGGCCGGTGACCTGGTCGCCAAGTACCGTGCGCGGATGATGACCGCTCTCTACTGACTCGCGCCCGTGTCCGTGCCGTCCTCCAACAAGGGGGTATCGTCCAGCTCCAGGGCGGCTATGGCGGCCAGTCCACCGCCGACGATACCCTGAAGTGCCCCGTACATCCCCGAGGTGCTGGAGATGACCCGTTGGAGCTGCTTCTCGCGCTCCGCCCAGTGCTTCTCCATGGCGCGGCGCTCGCGCTGAACCTGGCCCTGTAGCGCCCCGAAGGCCTCGACGATGGCCTCCACCCGCTGGCGGAACTCGTCCCCCGCCAGGTATTGGTAGAGCAGCTCCATCTTCTCGTTCTTGCCCTCGGAGGCGGCGCGGGCATAGGCCACCTGGATGAGCTGTTCGCGTAAGGCCACTGCCAGCGCCGGCCAGCCCGTGAGTCCGGCCACCCAGATACCGTCGATCCGCCCGAACCCCTCCATGCCGTCGGGCAGCGCGACCGACACCAGCACCGCGACCGCGGCGCCCGCGACACGCTGGTCCTGCTTGAGCTTGTCGATCCAGGCCGGGGCCCAGTTCTTGGCGTTCTTGGTCTCCCACAGGATCAGCCCGCACTCCTCCAGGCGGTCGTTGCGCACCCGTTGCTGGATGTCTGCGCCGCGGGCGCCCTTGAGCACGGGATCGATGCGATCCTGGGGGAACTGGCGCTCCAGGGCCGCCTGGATATCCAGCTCCAGCACCTCGCCCTGCAGCTCCTGGGAGCCGAGCTCGCTGCGCCGCTTGGCGTCGTCCAAGGCCTGGCGGAGGTCGGCGATCTGCTTCTCCTTCTCCTTGAGCTTGAGGTCCTGCTCCTCGGCGGCGGCCTTGCGCACCGATTGCTCAAGCTCCCGCTTGGCGGCATCCAGACGTCGGGCCAGCTCCAGGTCGATCTCGCGCGCCCGCTCCTCGAGCGCCGCCTTCTCCTGGCGCAGCAGGAGCTCCGCCTCCTGCGCCTTGGCGGCCCGCTCCCGCTGGGCCGCGAGGTCGGCCGCGAGCGCCTTCAGCTCCACCTCCGAGCGCTCGCGCGCCCGTGCCTCAGCGGCGGCCGTGGCCTTGGCCAGGGTCTGCTCCTGCTCCTGGCGCCATGCGGACTCCAGCTCCGCGCGGATGCGCTCGGCCTGGGTGCGGCTCGACTCCTCGAGGGCGCGCGCCTGGGCGCGCAGGGCGAGCTCCCGTTCCTCGGCCAGCCGGGCACGCTCGGCGCCCTCGGAGATCCGGGCCTTCAGATCGGCCAACTCCAGGTCCGTGGCGCCCCGGGCCCGCTGCTCGGCCTCGGCGACGGCGCGGTCGAGTCGGGCCTGGTGGTCGGCCTTCAGACGTGCCTCGAGCTCCGCGCGCACCTGGGTGCGCAGTGCCTCGTCGATGGGGATCTCGAACCCGCAACTGGGGCATTGAATGTTGGTGGTGCTCATGGCGTTGTCCCTGGGTCCGCGGTGGGCGTCTTGTTCGAGGAGATGCCGAGTCTAAGGCGTCGGCGCGTCCTCCACGATCGCGACAAGCTTGCGGCGCCTGGGCGAGGTCGCTCGTGGCCCCGCGCGTCCCCATATCCGGGCCACGGATTCACCCATGGCAAGACACCCGATGACGACACCCGGTCAAGAGCTGGAGCGGATGCGCGCTGTTGCGCCCCTGGTCCACAACATCACCAACTATGTCGCCATGAACCCCATGGCGAACGTTCTGCTCGCGGCGGGGGCCTCCCCGGCCATGCTGCACGCCCGCGAGGAGGCCGCCGAGTTCGCGGCCATCGCCCACGCCCTGACCGTCAACATCGGCACCCTCTCCGCGGATTGGCTGGAGGCGATGGTCGAGGCGGCAACCGCGGCCCGGTCCGCCGGGCGTCCCTGGGTGCTCGACCCGGTCGCGGTGGGGGCGACCGGCTTCCGTCGCGCCGCCGGGCGGCGGCTGTTGGAGCTTGCACCCAGCCTGGTGCGCGGCAACGCCTCGGAGATCATCGCCCTGGCCGCCGGCACCGGCAGCGGGAAGGGGGTGGATGCCGGGGACGCGGTGAGCGCGGCCGCGGACGCGGCGCTCGCCCTGGCCCGCTCAACCGGCGCGGTCGTCGCGGTGACCGGGGCCGTGGACCTGGTGACCGACGGTGAGCGCTCGATGCGGGTCGCCAACGGTCACCCAATCATGCCCCGGGTGACCGCCTTGGGCTGCTCGCTCACCGGGGTTGCGGGGGCCTTCCTCGGTGCTGGCTGCCCGACGTACGAGGGCACGGTGGCGGCGCTCGCCTACTACGGGGTCGCCGGTGAACGGGCGGCACGGGGGGCCGAGGGCCCGGGGAGCTTCGCGGTGCGCTTCCTCGATGCCCTCGCCGCCGTCGACGGGGAGACCCTGGACCGCGAGGCGCGCATCGAGCCGGTCGACACGCCGGTGGATGAGGGTCGGACGTCGCCACGGGGACCGGCATGAGAACCCCCCTCGACCTCTCGGTCTATCTGGTGACAGACCCGCGGCTCTGCGCCGGCCGGGGGCTGGTGGAGACCGTCCTCGCCGCCGTGCGCGGCGGCGCCACGGTGATCCAGTTACGCGACAAGGAGGCGCCGGACGGCGCACTGATCGAGCAGGGACGCGCCCTGAAGGCCGCCCTGCGGGGAAGCGGCGTGCCCCTGATCGTGAACGACCGGCTAGAGGTGGCCCTGGCCGCGGGCGCAGACGGGATCCACGTGGGCCAATCGGACGCGGCGGCGGCGGCGGCGCGAGCCGCATTGGGGCCCCACGCGACTGTCGGACTCTCCATCCAGACGTTGGAGCACGCCGCCGCGGTCGACCCATCGGTGGTCGATTACCTGGGGGTCGGTCCGGTCTTCGCCACGGACACCAAGCCAGACCATGCCCCGCCCCTGGGGTTCGATGGGCTTGCCGAGGTCTGCGCGGCGTGCCGGTTGCCGGCGGTCGCCATCGGCGGTCTCACCGGGGATCATGCGGCTGCGGTGCTCGCCGCCGGCGCCCAAGGTCTCGCGGTGGTGTCGGCGATCTGCGGGACGCCCGACCCGGAGGACTCGGCCAGGGGGCTGGCCCTCGCGGTAGCACGGGCGAGGGATGCGGACCGGCGGACCTGAGACGCGGATCAGTTCGAGGCCCGGTGCTCGCCAGGGCCCGGCTTGGGCGGTGTCACCAGATGCTCCGCCAGCAGCTCGGTCAGGCCGGTCACGGCGATGTCCATCTCGTAGTGCTCCAGACCCTCCTCGATGACGATGCGGCAGTTGGCGCAGCCGGTCACCAGGGTCTCGACGTTCAACGCCTCGAGCTGACGCTTCTTGCGCTTGAAGGCCTCGAGCCGCAGGGGCTCGGCCTCCTCGTTGGCGCTCACGCCCCCTCCCCCGCCGCAGCACCAGTTCATACGGCCGGCGTCGGACATCTCCGGGTAATCCGGCGCGACCATGCTCAGCAGCTTGCGTGGCTGCTCGAGCACCCCGCCGCGGCGGGCGATCTGGCAGGGGTCGTGGTAGGTCAGCCGTTGCTCCTCGATGCCCTCGGTCTTCAGCCGCCCGTCGGCGCGCAACTGGTCCAGTAGCTCCAGGATGTGCACCACCTCGAAGCCGTAGGGGCGTCCGATCAGATTCGGTCCGTCCCAGCGGAGGGCGGTATAGGCGTGGCCGCACTCGGGGCTGATAACGGCCTTCACGCCGAGTGACTCGGCCGCCTCCACCACCCGGCTGACCAGTTCGGCGGCAATCTTCGAGTCGCCGATCTGGATCCCGCTGTTGGTCGCCTCGAAGGCCTTGCTCGAGAGGGTCCAGGTCACGCCCGCGGCGTCGAAGATGCGCACCAGGGCCTCGATATACTCGGGGAAGTTGATCACCTCCATGGACGACAGCAGGGCCATGTAGTCCGTGCCCTGGCGGTCGATGGGGACCTTGAGCCCCGTCGCCTTCTCCACGTGGCCGATCTGGGCCTCCAGCGCCTTCAGGGTCAGCCCCATGGGGCTGCCGATCTCGAGCGCGCGGGTGGTCGCCCCCTGCAGACCCTCCGGCGAATAGCCCGATGCGGCGAAGGCCTCGCGCTGGCGGCGGATCATATAGGCGATGTCGTTGCCCACCGGGCAGACCATGGAGCAACGCCCGCACAGGGTGCAGCTGTCGTAGGTCATCTCCTGCCAGTCGGCGAAGTCCGACTCGGTCAGATCCCGACCGAGGCCCAGCGCCTTGCCGAGCTTGCCCCAAAAGGTGTGCTCGCGCTGCCACAGGCGACGCATGGGCTCCACCTTGTAGATGGGCGTGTAACGGGGGTCACCCGTCTCCGTGTAGAAGAGACAGGCCTCGGCGCACAGCCCACAGTGGACGCAGCTCGAGAAATAGGCCGCGACCTTGGCGTCGATCTGGTTGCGAAGCACAGCGACACCGCGCTCGAAGTCGTGCTCTGTCTGAACGGCGAGCATGCTGATGCCTCCTGGTGACGATGGGGCGGGCGGTGTCTCGCCGCCGGATGGGGTGTGAGCCGTCAGGCCTGGACGCCCTTGCGGGCCATGGCGGCGCCCGTCATGCCCCGGCTGATGGCGAAGGTGAAGGCGTGCATGAGCCGGCTGAAGGGGAAATAGATCAGCAGCAGACACACGCTGAGCATGTGGACGGCGCGCAGGCTCTCGTGACTCATCAGCAGGGCCATGCAGCCGGTGAACATCACGACGAAGGTCAGGATGGCCGCGGCATGATCGTCAAAGGTCGAGATCTTGCGCATCACCGGATGCATCACCCGGCGCAGCCAGAGCAGGATAAGCCCGGCGAAGGCGAGCTGGGAGGCGACGATGAAGACCCAGTGGGGGGCGGGGGTCCAGCCGAATCCCAGGATGCGCTCTTGGATGAACTCCACATGGGGGGCGGCAAAGAACAGCAGGACGAAGAGCCCGATGTGGAACATATAGCCAGCCACCAGGTGAAATCGGGCCCCCTTGGTGAAGCCCTCGGCCGTCCATGACCTGCTGACCAGGGTGCGGGCGGCGCCGGGCCAACCGGGGCCGCGCGGGGTGGCGAGGTCCGGTCGGGTCCCCTTGGCGAGCACCTCGATGAGACGCACCGCCACGCCGATGACAAAGATGGCCGCGGAGGCGTACCAGAGGGGCCCTTCGACGAACTCGAGAAACATCAGCCCCTCCGCCCTTTGCGTCTATGTGCGTTCATTCGCCGCCCAGCCCTCTTCAACTCGCCTGCTCGGGGGCATCGGCCTTGGACAGTGGCGAGCCAAAGCCGCGGAAATCGATGTCGTCGTGCCGCCGCACCTCTTCCAGCGCGTTCTCGGCGACGTCGACCATGCCGGCCTTCTCCATCTCCGCGAACCAGAGATTGTGATGCTCCCGCGCCCAGTTGGAGTCCACATACCCCCGGGTCATGGACTCAGCCGCGCCCTCCATCCCCAGGGTGCCGATATAGATGTGACCCAGTGAGGCGGCGATGAAGACGATGGCGATCACGGCATGGACCAGGTGCGCCGCGGCCATGATCTCCCGGCCCTGTCCGAAGTTCTGGAACAGCAGGATGAGACCGGAGACCGAGATGGCGATCCCGAACAGCACGGTGAGCCAGAACCAGGTCTTTTGGCCGCCGTTGTAATAGCCGGAATCGGCGATCTCGTGTCCGAAGAGCCCACCCGCCTTCAGGAACCATTTGATGTCGAGCCATCGGAACCGGTTGCCGCGACCGAACTGAACGATCAGGGCCACCACGGCAAACGGGAAGATGGGCCCGAAAAGATTGTGGATCTCCTTGGAGGCGGCAGCCGTCGCCGAGAAACCCTCGGGTCCGAGCAGCGGGATCAGGACATAGCGCCCGTAGAGCAGCACCAGACCGGTCAGCCCGAGCAGCACGAAGACCCCGGCCGCTAGCCAATGGACCACGCGCTGGTTGACCGAGAAGCGCGGCACCAGTTTGCCGGACCGACCGCCCTCGATGTCGATGCGCCCGCGTAGGAAATAGAACGCCGTGATGATCCCAACCATGGCGATCAGGACGATGCCCCCGACCGGAACCAGCATCCGCTCGCGAAACAACCGCCACTGGTCGCCCCAGTAGTTGATCAGCTGGTTCGCCTGCACCCCCTGGACCTGGGTGGTCATGGGCTCGTTGACTCGCTCGCGCACGGCCGACCAGAGTTCCACCCCCGGATTATTGAGCTGCACCCCGCCATCCGTGGTCATGGCGTAGGGCACCAGGGGCAGGATCAGGGCCAGGGAGATCAGCAGGATGGACCAGCCCAGTGCCCGACGATAGCGGCCCTGCTTGTCTTGACGACCCGGTTTGGACATGGGCCCCACGCTCAATCCCGACCGACCGCCTTACCGTCCTGGCCGCTCGCGTCGCGCACCCCAGGCTTCCCATAGGCCACCCCCCAACCGGTCGCCATACCCACGGCGCCCCGGTAGGCGATGCGCTCGCGATAGATGTCAGCGACCTCGTCGGCGTCCCCGGCCAGCAGGGCCTTGGTCGCGCACATCTCGGCACAGGCTGGCAGCTTGCCCTCCGCGAGACGATTGGCCCCGTACTTACGGCGCTCGTCGCTGCTCCCGGCCGTCTCGGGGCCGCCCGCGCAGAAGGTGCACTTGTCCATCTTGCCGCGGGAGGCGAAGGCCCCGTCGGTGGGGAACTGGGGCGCGCCGAAGGGACAGGCGTAGAAGCAGTAGCCGCAGCCGATGCAGATGTCCTTGTCGTGCAGCACCAGACCGTCGGCGGTCTGATAGAAGCAGTCGACCGGACAGACCGCCATGCAGGGGGCGTCGGAGCAGTGCATGCAGGCCACCGACATGGAGCGCTCGCCCGGCTGCCCGTCGTTGATGGTCACCACCCGGCGACGGTTGATCCCCCAGGGGACCTCGTTGACGTTCTTGCAGGCGGTCACGCAACCGTTGCACTCGATACAGCGCTCGGCGTCGCAGAAAAATTTCATTCGTGCCATGTTCGATTCTCCGATTCGATCGGCGCAGGGCCCTCGGGCCCCGTCACCATGATTCGATCCCAGGGTGCCTCAGGCCTCAGCCCTCGGCCCTCACCACTCGGCCCTTCCTAAACCGGATAGATCTTGCACAAAGAGCACTTGGTCTCCTGCATGGCCGTCACCGAGTCGTAGCCGTAAGTGAAGGCCGTGTTGGCCGCCTCGCCGAGGACATAGGGGTCCGCGCCCTCGGGGTACTTGGCGCGCAGGTCCTCGCCCTCGAAGTGGCCGCCGAAGTGATAGGGCGTGAAGACGACCCCCGGGGCCACCCGCTCGGTCACCATGGCCTTGATGCGGATGCGCGCACCCTCGGGACTCTCGAGCCACATGTCCGCCCCGTCGCGCACGCCGGCGTTGTTGGCGTCGCGCGGGTTGATCTCGGCGAACATGTCCTGCTGGAGCTCGGCGAGCCAGGGGTTGGAGCGGGTCTCGTCGCCACCGCCCTCGTATTCCACCAGTCGCCCGCTGGTGTAGATCAGCGGGAAATCGCCCGAGTAGTCGGTCGCCTGGATCGACTCATAACGCGTCGGCAGCCGGTAGAAGCTCTTGCGGTCCTCGTAGGTCGGGTATTTCTCGACCAGGTCGTGCCTCGAGGTGTAGAGCGGCTCGCGGTGGATGGGCACCGGGTCCGGGAAGGTCCAGACCACACAGCGCGCCCGGGCGTTTCCGTAGGGTGCGCAGCCGTGCTTGATGACGACCCGCTGGATCCCGCCCGAGAGGTCGGTCTTCCAGTTCTTGCCCTCGGCGAGCTGCTTCTCGGCGTCTGTGAGGTCGTCCCACCAGCCGAGCTGTTTCAGGATGTCCGAGGTGAACTCGGGGTAGCCGACCTCGAGCTCGGAGCCCTTGGTCCAGGAGTCCTCGGAGAGCAGGCTCACCCCGTTGTGCTCGACGCCGAAGCGGGCGCGGAAGGGCAGACCGCCCTCGGCCACGGTCTTGGACGTGTCGTAGAGGTTCGGGGTGCCCGGGTGGCGCATCTCCGGGGTGCCCCAACAGGGCCAGGGCAGGCCGTAGAAGTCGCCGTCGGCCGGGCCGCCGTTGGCCTTGAGGCTGGTGATGTCGAAGGTGTGCCAGTTCTGCTGGTGCTGCTTCAGGCGCTCAGGGCTCTGGCCCGTGTAGCCGATGGTCCACATGCCGCGGTTGAACTCGCGGGTGATGTCCTCGATCACCGGCTCGTCGTTCACCACCTGCACGTTCTTGCACAACTCATCGGCGAAGCCGAGCTTGCGTGCAAGCTGATACATGATGGTGTGATCGGGACGCGACTCGAACAGTGGCTCGATGACCTTGTCGCGCCACTGGACGGAGCGGTTCGACGCGGTCACCGACCCGGTGGTCTCGAACTGGGTGCAGGCCGGCAGGAGATAGACCCCATCGGTGCGGTCGTGCATGACCGCCGACAGGGTCGGATAGGGGTCGATGACCACCAGCAGGTCCAGCTTCTCCATGGCCTCCTTCATCTCGGGGCCACGGGTCTGGCTGTTCGGGGCATGGCCCCAGAAGACCATGGCGCGCAGGTTGTCCTTCTGGGCGATGTTGGCCTTGTCCTCGAGCACCCCATCGATCCAGCGTGAGACCGGGATGCCCTTGGCGTTCATGGGCATCAGCGGCGCGTCCTTCTCCTGCTCGTAGCTCTGCTGGTCGAAGCGGGCCTTCAGCCACTCGAAATCGACGCCCCAGATGTTCGCCCAATGCTTCCAGGAGCCCTCCGCCAGGCCGTAGTAGCCGGGCAGATCGTGAGACAGGACGCCGAAATCGGTGGCACCCTGCACGTTGTCGTGACCGCGGAAGATGTTGGTCCCACCGCCAGAGACGCCCATGTTGCCGAGTGCCAACTGGAAGATGCAGTAGGCGCGGGTGTTGTTGTTGCCGATGGTGTGCTGGGTGCCGCCCATGCACCAGATGAAGGTGCCGGGCCGGTTGTCCGCCATCAGCTTGGCGGCGCGGTAGACCTGCTCCTCCGGTACCCCGGTGACCCGCTCGACCTCGTCGGGGGTCCACTTCGCCACCTCGGCCCTGACCTCATCCATGCCATAGACCCGCTGGCGGATGAACTCCTGGTCCTCCCAGCCGTTCTGGAAGATGTGCCAGAGCATGCCCCAGACCAGGGGCACATCGGTGCCGGGCCTCAGCCGGACGTAGTGGTCGGCATGGGCCGCGGTGCGGGTGAAGCGCGGGTCGATGACGATCAGGGGGGCGTTGTTGCGCTCCTTGCCGCGGAAGACGTGCTGCAGGGAGACCGGGTGGGCCTCGGCCGGGTTGCCCCCGATGATCAGGATCGCCTTGGAGTTGTGGATGTCGTTATAGGAGTTGGTCATCGCCCCGTAGCCCCAGGTGTTGGCCACACCGGCGACGGTGGTCGAGTGACAGATGCGGGCCTGGTGATCCACGTTGTTGGTGCCCCACAGGGCCGCGAACTTGCGGAATAGATAGGCCTGCTCGTTGTTGTGCTTGGCGGAGCCCAGCCAATAGACAGAATCCGGGCCCGACTGCTCGCGGATGGCGAGCATCTTGTCGCCGACCTCGTTGAGGGCCTCGTCCCAGGAGATGCGCTTCCACTTGCCATCCACCAGCTTCATGGGGTACTTGAGCCGACGTTCTCCGTGACCGTGCTCGCGAACCGCGGCGCCCTTGGCACAGTGACCGCCCAGGTTGAAGGGGTGATCGAAGGCCGGCTCCTGACCGGTCCAGACCCCGTTCTTGACCTCGGCGTAGAGCCCGCAGCCCACGGAGCAGTGGGTGCAGATGGTGCGGGCCGTCTTCACGGCGTCGCCCGAGGCCGCGGGGGCCGGATCGGCCGCGCGCACCCGGCGCACCATGCCCGGGGTCAGACCGGTGGCCAGGGCCGCCCCGCCCGTCATCAGGCTGGTCTTGCGCAGGAACTCGCGCCGGTTCACCGCGAGTCCGGTGCTTGCCGATGCGGTGGGGTGCTCGACGACGGTGCTCCCGGCGCCGCTCTGGGGGGTCGCGGATTTCTTAATGAGCTTCATGGGTCTCTCCCCGCCGCGGTGGGCGAGCGATGGCGGTTCAGATGCGCGCGGCGCGGTAGTAGTCGAGGACGTGCTGGCTCACCTGGTAGCCCTTCTTCTCGGACTTGGACACAGGCTCGGCCGTCGCGGACTCGGCGGCGCCTGCCACGCCAGGCAGGAGCGCGGCCGCGGCCGCGCCGGCGCCGACCGCTGCGCCGGTCTTCAAGAAGTCGCGCCGGGTGGTGTCTTCGTCGGTGTCTCGCTTCATCGTCTTTGGCCTCGTCGGTGCGGCTCGATCTCAGGGTCGGTGTAGCCGGAGGCGATCTCGACTCGAGGCCGCCGGCCAGGTGATCAGTCTTCCAATTCCAGGTAGCGCCCTTCCAGCTCGAAGAAGGTCCCCGCCAGGCGGCCTACCGCCGCGTAGAGGGGCGCGCCGGGGGCCTCCCCCAGGTCGCGACAGAAGCGCCCGATCCAGGGCGCCAGGTGGGCGCGATAGAAGTCGCGCTGGCGCTCGATCGGCAGCCCCGGGTCGAGGGCAAGCTCGGCCATCACCTCGCATAGGGCCGCCACGTGGTCCTCGGGCTCGCAAACCCCGGGCTGACGCTCGAAGCCCAGGGCGGCCAGATCGCGACGCAGCTCCCCGAGGGGCAGCTCCATCAGGAAGCCGGTCTGATACCAGGACCCATAGGGCACCAGCTCGCCGCGCCCGAGACCGATGAAGAGACGGTGATACTCGTCGTCGGCCTCCCCGGGGCTCACGTGGGCGGCCGCCAGGCGCAGACCCTCCCAGGCGAGGGCGAAGGCATCGCGCCCACTCGCCGGGGCGAGGTCGCGCAGCCCGGCGAGGGTCTCGGCCCTCGGCACCCCCCGCAGCAGTGCCGCGAGCAGACCGTAGAGACCGGCCCGCGCGGCGCGCTCCTCCGGGCCCGGTTGCGCTCCGGTCTGTGCGCTACCCCGGCCTGGCAAGGGGGCCATTTGGGGGGCCGAACGGGGCGTCGCGGCGGCGATTGGGCTCAGGGTCACGCTCGATGGTTCTCGGGGCATGGCGTCAGGGTGTCTCTCTGATGAGCAAGGCGGGGGCCAGCCCCGCGGGGAAAGGACGGAGCGAAAGACAGGGATTCGGGGAAGCCTCGTCCTGGGCGTGGGTGGGCGGGGCGCGCGGTCGCGGTCACAGGGCCCCGGCACGCATCATGTCCGCGACCCGGCAGTCTCCGCACATCTGTAACCGCCGCCGGGCCTCCGGCTCCTGGAACATGGAGTGACCCGAGAGGCGTTGCTGCATGCGCCCGATCACCGCGGTGGTGGCGAACGGCTTTCCGCAGCTCACGCAGTGGAAGGGGCTGTCCTCGCGCAGGACGCGAGGCTCAGATCGGGCCTTGGCCTCATAGAGGAATCGCGGGCTGATCCGGATGGCGTCCTCCGGACAGGCTTGGGTGCACAGGCCGCACTGGACGCAATTGGCCTCCAGGAACCGCAGCTGGGGCAGGTCGTGGCCATCCAGCAGCGCCTTGCCCGGGCAGACCGTCACGCAGGCGAGACACAGGGTGCAGGCCTTCTCGTCGACGGCAACCGCACCGAAGGGGGCCCCGGCGGGGAGCTCGGTGAGCGGATGGGGCTGGGGGGCGACGGCGAAGAGGTGGTCGAGGGCCGAGAACAGAATCTGGCGCTTGTGACCCGTCGCGGCATGGAGCGCCGGCGTCAGCTCGGGCATGACCGGCGCGAGGCCGTCGGCCCCTCCGTCCAGCCAACCCAGGGCCTCCTCCGGATAGCCGAGCCCCCCGAGCAGTGCGCGTGCATAGCCGAGCTGGGCGTCGATCTCCCGACGGGAGCGCCCGGGCACCGCGTCGGTGCCGACCAACCGCACGGCGCGCGCACCGTAGGCGAGGGCGGAGATCCAGAGATCCATGCCCAGGCTCGCCACCTCTTCCACCGTGAGCGGCAGCAGATGACCCGCCCTGTCCAGGAGCGGCCGGGCGATCTCCGCCCCGGGCCCCGAGTCATGCACCAGGAGCACCGCCCCCTCGCCCCCCGCCTGGCGATAGGCGGCGAGCATCCGGCGGACCCGCTCCAGTTGATCGCCCACCGCCGGGTAGCCGTAGGTGATGGCCCCGGTGGGACAGGCAGCCGCGCAGGCGCCGCCCCCCTGGCACAGGTGGGGCTCGACACGCACGCGCTCGACCAGGCTCTCGATGGCCTCCGCGGGACAGGCGTCGATGCAACGCCGGCAGGCCGTGGTGCCCTTCATGCCGTGGGCACAGATGTCCGGGTCGTAGTCGAAATAGCGCGGCTTCTCGAAGTCGCCCACCAGATCCTTCAGCTCATCCAGGGCGCGGTCCTGAGCCTCGGCATCCGCGCGCGCGGCGATGTAGCCCGGGGGCGGCAGCTCGGCCCCCAGCAGCGGCGCCGCGGAGAGATCGAGGACCAGATCGAAGCACTCCTCGCCGGGCCCCTGGTCCGGGAGCCGCAGCCGAAAGGCCCCCAGCCAACCGCCGAGCTCGATCCGTGCCCGATCCGACCGCCAGGTCGTGACAGCGCCGAGCGCTCCACCGGGCCCCGCGGTGAGCAGGACCGCGGGGCGCAGGGGTGCCGCGGCGGCCACGAGACGGGCCGCTGCCTCCCGGTCCGCCGAGATGATCAGGAGCCGGCCCTCGGAGCGGTAGCTCACCAGCCCCGTGACCCCGACCCCCAGGTCGCCCAGCCCGGCCATGGCCTGCTCGCGAGCGGCACGGTTGCGGCCTTCGGCGGGGTCCAGCTCGAGTCTCGCGCGGTCGTTCATGCGGGGTCTCCATCGAGGCCGGGCTTCGACTCGGGTGTGGGCCCTGGCGTCAGCGTCGCCGCGGTCGTATCCGGCAGGGGGAGTGGCGTCTCGAGCGCGGCCACGGCATCCGCCTTCACCTGCGCATCCGCATCCGGCTGGGCAACGTCCGCTCCCGGCTGCGCCGAGTCGGTCCCCTCACCCGCCAGCCCCGCGAGGCGGCGGGCGGCCCGCTCGGCGTGATAGCGCATGTCGGCGGTGACCAGCCCGCCCAGTGGCCTGAAGGTGGTGAAGTCCTCGTCGAAGTCGTCGAGCCCGTCGGTGACATTCAGGTGCGGGCTGTGGAAGAGCCGGGCGAGCGCCTTGCGACGCAGCCCCGCCGAGACCCCTGGCGAGAGGAAACCCGAATAGTCGGAGTGCCCGTCTAGGGACTCGAGCGGCGGCATGTCGGCATCCGTTAGGGGCGCCTCGGGCGCCGACTCGCCTGCGGGATCGGCGAGGCCTTCGGAAGCAGTGAATTCCGCGGCGGCGCCCGGCTCGAGCGAGAGATCGGCGAGACCCAAGTTGGCATCGGCGTCCGCGGGCGGCGGGTCGCCACGCCGCGCCGCCTGCTTGCGGCCGGACCAGCGGGCGAGGAAGCCGCCGTCCCCGACCGGAATAGGGCCCGGATCGCGACCGGGATCGCGCCCAGGATCAGCCTGGGCATCGCCCCTGGGATCGCGGGCGGAATCCGGCCGTGCCTCGCGGTCAGTGTCCGGCATGGCCGTCCTCCTTCCAGTCGGTGCGACGACGCTTGCGCCGTGGCTCCGGGACATAGTGGGCCAGCACATAGGCCTCGACGGCGCGATACAGGACCGGCGGCAGGGGCACGCTGTGCACGGTCTCGCCGCCCTCCTGATAGGCCCCTCCGGCATCGAAGCTGGGGGTGACCAGGACCGGCTGTGGCATCCCGTCCGGACGCGGACGCACGACCACGTAGCAGCTCGGCGAGGCGACCTTGAGGTTGTGGTAGTAGCTCTCCGCCTCGTCCGGATAGAGCCGGACCTCGAGACCGGTCCAGAGATACTGGCTCGCCCGTGCGCCCTCCACCAGGAGTCTCGGCTCGGCGGGGCCGGGCCCGGGCAAGGCCCCGACGGTGACCCCGAGGGCCCGCCACGCCTCATCGATCCAGCGGTTCTCATCGACCTGCCGCCGTTCCATGATCACGCAGACGGGGAAGCGGTCGGCTGGGGTCGCGATCTGATCGCTCATCGCCTCTCCTCGATGGCTGACTGAGTCGCTGAAAGGCGCAAGTAGCGTACCAAGGAGGTGGCGCTGACCCGGTCGCGGCCGGCGGACGGGACTCCACGCGTCGTTCGACCAGCGTGCCCCTGGGGCAAGCCGATGGTTAAAAGAAGAGAACCCTTGGGGGTAGCGGGATGAGCGGGAAAATCCGAACCGATAACGACAGCGGGTCGGCTGGGACAGATTGTCCCAACCGGCAGGCCCGGGTGGGCCGATCCGTCCCAGCCGGCACCCTGGCGACCCACATGGGGCGAGCCAGAGGGCGGGGAACGCTTCTTGCTGGTCCCGGTGACTGCCGCAGACCATCCCTATCCGGAACGAGAGCACCCGCATGACCGCGAGACCCGCCGACCCGAGCAGCCACGGCCCCGACGGCCTTTGGGACCGTTTCGGCCGCCACGTGACCTACGTGCGCCTGTCGGTCACCGACCGCTGCGATCTGCGCTGTGTCTACTGCATGGCCGAGGACATGCGCTTCACGCCCCGCAGCCAGCTCCTCACCCTGGAGGAGATCGCCCGGCTGGGGCGCTTGTTCAGCGAGCTCGGGGTGGTGAAGCTGCGCATCACCGGCGGCGAGCCCCTCGTGCGGCGCAACGTGCTGTGGTTGTTCCAGCGCCTCGGCGAGCTGTCCGGCATCCGCGACCTGACCCTCACCACCAATGGCACCCAACTCGCCCACATGGCGGGGGATCTGGTCGCGGCCGGGGTCACGCGGGTGAACATCAGCCTGGACACCCTGGACGCGGGACGTTTCCGGGCCATCACCCGCCTGGGCGACATCGCGAAGACCCTGGACGGGATCGAGGCCGCCCGGCACGCGGGGTTCCGCCGGGTCAAGATCAACAGCGTGGTGCTCAAGAACCGTAACCACGACGAGGTCGCCGACCTGGTCGCGTTCGCCGTCGAGCGGGATCTCGACATCAGCTTCATCGAGGAGATGCCCCTCGGGGTGATCGGCGACCACGACCGCGCCGAGGCCTTCTATCCGAGCGACGCCATCCGCCGCGACCTCTCCGCGCGCTTCGAGCTCATCCCCACCACCGAGACCACCGGCGGACCATCGCGCTACTACCGGGTCTCGGGCAGCGGGATCCGCGTCGGATTCATCTCCCCCCACAGCCACAACTTCTGCGGCGACTGCAACCGGGTGCGGGTGACGGCCGAGGGACGACTTCTGCTCTGCCTGGGTCAGGAGCACTCGAGCGACCTGCGCCGCGCCCTGCGCGCCAACCCCACGGACGACCAGGCGGTGAAGCGGGCGATCCTCGCGGCCATGGCGATCAAGCCCCGCGGACACGACTTCGACCTCACCGCCCAACCCGTGATCTTCCGCCACATGAATGCGACCGGAGGCTGACATGGCCATCCCCGCGCCCCAGGACCGCGAGCCGCCCCTGCTCTCCAACGCGGGCCTCAAGCCCGCCCACGCCGTGGTGGCGGTGGACGAGTACGGCCAACCCCGCGAGGGCCAGGTGGCCGGGGAGCAGGCGCTCACCCTCTATATCGACAAGCGTGAGGTCGTCACCCTCATGACCCTGGGCACCCACCCGGAGCTCCTGGTCCTCGGCTATCTGCGCAACCAGCGCCTGGTGCCCTGCCTGGAGTCCATCTATGGGATCCAGGTGGATTGGGAGACAGAGGCCTGCGCGGTCACCACGTTCGACGGTATCGGCGATCTGGAGGAGAAGCTCAGGCACCGCACCGTCACCAGCGGCTGCGGCCAGGGCACGGTGTTCGGGCGCATCACCGACCAGCTCGAGCGGCTGCGTCTGCCGCGGGTCACGGTGCGCCAGTCGCGGATCTATGCCCTGCTCGAGCGGCTCAACGATTACAACGACGTCTACCGCGCGGCCGGTGCCGTGCACGGCTGCGCCCTGTGCGGGCCGGGCGCGGGCGGAGGCGACGGGGTGGACCTGTTCGTCGAGGACGTGGGACGGCACAACGCCGCCGACGCCATCGCGGGCTACATGTGGCTGAACGACATCCAGGGGGCGGACAAGGTCTTCTACACCACCGGCCGACTGACCTCGGAGATGGTCATCAAGGTGGCCCAGATGGGCATCCCGGTGCTGCTGTCGCGCTCCGGTGTCACCCACAAGGGGCTGGAGCTGGCACGCCAGATCGGCGTGACCATGGTGGCGCGGGCCAAGGGCCAGCACTTCCTCGTCTACAACGGCGCCGAGCGTTTCGTCTTCGATGCCGTGCCCGCGGACCCTCGTCCCGCGTCCGGTCGCCGGACCGGGCAGCGAGGCGACTGAGACCGGGGAGACAGGCCCATGTCCGCCGTGGTCGACGCAGCGCCGCGCTTCCTCGACGTCCGTCAGGTCGCCCAGTACCTCAATCTGAACGAGAAGAAGGTCTACGCCCTGGTCTCCGAGGGCCGCATCCCGGGCACCAAGGTCACCGGCAAATGGATGTTCCCGCGCGACCTGATCGACCGCTGGATGCTGGAGTCGAGTCACGGCGGACTGCTCGCGGACCGGCTGGTGATGGCGGGCAGCGACGACCCCCTGCTGCATCGCGTGGTGGGCCACCTGGCCCGGGACACGGGCGCCCACGCCCTGGTGAGCTACACCGCCACCGGCACCCGGCTCGGGCTCGAGCTGCTCCAGAGCCACCGCGCCGATGTCGCCCCCATGCACTGGGGCCCCAGCGAGGAGAGCCACCTGCGCCACCCCGCCCTGCTCAGCCAATACCCCGGACACCGCCGTTGGGTGCTGATCCGCGCCTTCCGTCGCGAGCAGGGCGTGATGCTGCGCCCGGGCGTGGCGGCACCCGGCACGGACCCGGGCGCCCTGCTCCGCCAGCCAATGCGCTGGGTCATGCGCCAGGAGGGTGCCGGGGCGCGACGCTTCTTCGACGAGACCCTACGCCGTCACGGGGTGCGTCCGGAGGGGCTGACCAGCAGCGCCGAGGCGCTCTCCGAGCGCGATGCCGCCTCGGCCATCTCGCTCGGGCTCGCCGACGCCGCCCCCGGGGTGCGCGCCGCCGCGGCCGAGCATGGGCTCGACTTCGTGCCCACCGGCTGGGAATGCTTCGACCTGGCGCTCGAGCGCGGCATCTACTTCCGCAGGCTGTTCCAGGACCTCATCGAACGCCTGCAGGACGCCGAGACCAGGCGTCTCGCCGAGCTGCTCGGCGGGTACGACCTCGGCGACTGCGGGCGGATCGTCTGGGGGCAGGACTGAAGCCCACCGATTCGCGCATTCATGCGGATCTCGCTGTCAGGTCCAGGCACCCGGGCGATCGCGTGCCCGGTTCCCCTTGAACTCACACCCGCACTAGCCCCAAGATTCGCCGGCGCGTGTGCCGGGCCCGATGCTGCTGCCTCGAGGCCGGCACCCCGGACACCAGGGATCCCAAGACCAACCCGTCTCAGCCGGTTTGATGCAGTGAGCCTGTTGCTGTTTAAGCGCTTCATGAGCCGGCCGACGCAGGTCGCGTCGGTCATCCCGAGCTCTCCCGCGTTGATCAAGCGGGTGATGTCGAAGTTCGACCTCAGCCAGCCGCGCGTGATCGCCGAGTTCGGCCCCGGCGAGGGATGCTTCAGCCGGGCCCTCGCCCGTCGGCTCTGCGCGGGCTCTCGGCTGCTGCTCCTCGAGCTCGACCCGCACCTCGCCCGGCATCTGGCCCATCAGTTCCGCGACGATCCCCGGGTCGAGGTGGCGCATGCCGATGCGGCGCACATCAGCGACGTGCTGGCGGAGCGCGGACTCTCCCATTGCGACTACGTGCTCTCCGGGATCCCGTTCGGGTTCCTGGACCCCCACAAGAAGCGCGACCTGCTGCACAAGACCTTCGAGGCCCTCGTGCCCGAACCCCATGCGGCCTTCATCGTCTACCAGGTCACCGCCGAGTTGCGGCGCCACACCGCGGCCTTTCCCAGAACAGAATCCGAGTACTGCGTCGCCAACATCCCGCCGCTGCACCTCATCAAGTTCTACCGGACGGCGCCCGGCCAGGAGATCTCGCCAGGACGCCCGGCGGATGGCCCACGTTCGACTGAGAACACCGGTCTGGTCGAAAGCAACTGAGGGCTTGGGCAAGGTCCCATCGTTGGGCCATAGACCTGAAACCGCCGGGCCCCGTAACGGTGGTTGGGCCGATCCGCGATGAGGCCTACTCGGCCCAACCTATCGACGGAGCAACCACCGCATGTCCCGCACCCTGACCGGTCCCTGGGGATTCGCCGTTGCCGCCCTGGCGGCTGCCCTGCTGGTCATCGGGGGCGCGCTGGCCGCGGATGCCCCGGGCACCTCCGGGCCGGACGCCCCGCGGCCAGCCGAGGACAGGGTCGTCCCGGACTACGGGACCGAGGTCCAGCCGATCTTCAACCGCCGCTGCATCGCCTGCCACGGCTGTCTCGGCTCGCCCTGTAACGTCAAGCTCGACTCCTTCCGGGGCGTGGATCGGGGCGGTTACGAGCAGAACCCCTTCACCGCCCATCTCGGGCTCGCGCCGCGCACGGACATGGATGCCGCCGATTCAATCGCCGCCTGGCGCGAGCGGGGCTTCTACCCGGTGCTTGCCCGCGATGGCTCACCGGCGGCCAATCTGGATGGCTCCATCCTGTATCGGATGATCGATGCCGGCAGACGACACAATGTCGCGGGTTTCTCGCGGGAGGCACTGGACGCCTTTCGCATCAAGCGCTTCTCCGCAACCTGCCCGAGCACCCCCGAGGCGCTCGGGGAGCGCCTGGCCGAGTATCCCCAACTGGGTATGCCCTACGGTCTGCCCCGCCTTTCGAACGACGACCACAAGACCCTGAGCGACTGGATCGCCGCCGGCTCGCCGGGCCCCGGGGAGGACCAGGAGCGGCAGGCGCAAGCCGTGACCAACCCGCAGGCCGTCATGGCCTGGGAGTCCTTCTTCAACGCCCCGGACCGGCGCGGCCGGTTGGTCAGCCGGTTCATCTTCGAGCACGTCTTTCTGGCCACCATCGTGCTCGAGGAGAGTCCGGGCGACCAGTTCCGGCTGGTGCGATCCAGCACCCCGCCGGGCCGGTTGGACGACGCCGGGGGGCCGGGGATCCTGGTCCCACCGGTGCGAATCATCGCCACCAACCTCCCCTACGACGATCCCTATGCCTATGCCGGCGTCGATCGGTTCTGGTACCGATTGGAGAAGATCACCGCGCCGCCGGTGCAAAAGAGCCATTGGCTGTGGCGGATCGGCCTGGCCGACATCGGGCATCTGAAAGACCTGTTTCTCTCGATGGAGTGGGACGCGTCCGCCGACCTCGATCCGCCCTGGGGCATCGGCAACCCGTTTCGGGTGTTCGCGGCGATCCCGGCCGAGGCCCGTTCGCGCTTCCTCCTGGAGAACTCCGAGGTCATCGTCGGCGGCATCACCTACGGCCCGGTCTGCAACGGCCAGATCGCGACCTATGCGGTGAAGGACCAGTTCTGGGTCTTCTTTCTCGACCCTGCCCATGATGTCTCGGTCCAGGACCCAAAGCTCGGCCTGGATACCTGGGACGTCTTCATGGACCGTTCGGCCTTCGGCAACGCGGACTATCTGGAGGCCTATGCCCAGGCCCAGGCGCGGCTGAGCCCCGAGGGCTGGTCGCTGGACGCGATCTGGGACGGGGACGGCCACAACAGCAACGCGTGGCTGACGATCCTGCGCCACGAGACCAACGTCTCCGTGCTCCAGGGGGCCCAGGGGGGCATCCCGCGCACCTTCTGGCTCCTCAGCTACAGCGGCCTGGAGCGGATGTACTACGACACGGTCGCCAGCTTTCAGTATTGGGCCGGCGATGCCCACAAGCTCGAGACCCTGCTGTTCTTCAACTTCCTGCGCCAGGAGTTCGAGGACAACTTCCTGCGGCTCCTGCCACCCGAGCGGCGCGAGCCGATCCGTCACCAATGGACCCAGGGGATCGGCAGCTTCGGGCTGATGCTGGTGCCGTTCGCGGGTGAGGATCAGCCGACCCAGGTGGATACCGAGGGTCCGCGGCCGCTGCTCGATCTGGTGGACCAGATCGCCCGCCATCTGGGTCCTGAGATCAGCGGTCTACCCGACCGGCTCAACCCACGGGTGAGGCCCGAGGTCGCCGTCGGCACCCCCTTGAGGACATTCGAGGATTGGGAGACCGCGGTCT
Organism: uncultured Gammaproteobacteria bacterium; assembly: GCA_963714915.1. Taxonomy (GTDB): domain Bacteria; phylum Pseudomonadota; class Gammaproteobacteria; order Chromatiales; family Chromatiaceae; genus Thiodictyon. The sequence goes on along the minus strand of CAVQQM010000024.1, from coordinate 33,872 downwards.
CGACCCTGACCGGGGTCAAGGGCCAACCCTTCCTGCCCCACCTGCCAAGCGCTGTGGTGGTGCGCGTCAATGGTCCTGACGACGGCTCGGGCCCGAACCGGCACCGGGTCTATTCACTGATCGCCAACCGCGTCTACAAATCCCAGTTCACGCTGGTCTTCCAGAACGGCCAGGCCCGCCCGGAGGAGGACACCCTGAGCGTCTACCCGACCCTCGTCAACGGCTATCCCAACCTGTTCATCGACCTCGATCTGGCCGACGCCGCGGGATTCCTCGCCGGCCTGCGCGCCGTGAAGACCGAGGATGATTGGGACCGCCTCGCCGCCCGCTACGGCATCCTGCGCAACAGCGAGCGCTTCTGGCCCTTCTATGACTGGCTGAACGACTGGAACTTCAGGACGCGCGGAGACGCCGCCGGCTGGTTGGACTTGAGCTACTACGACGCGCCCGAGATCTGAGCGTATCGGCAAGGCACAGGGCTTGCGAGCATCGGAAGGCGGCCACCGCCATGGCCGCGCGGTCTCTACCCGCACCCGGCACCTGTGCCCGCGGGTGCGGGCCTGCAACGCGGTGCATGACCCGCACCCTGCGGCCCGGGTCGGCAAGCGTCTCGCCCGAGATCCGGCAATCCGTGCCCCGCGCCGCTCGACGGGGGGCTCTCCCCTGCTTGCACCTCAGCCCTCGCCTCCCCAGGCCTTGAGCTTGCGCTCCAGGGTCTTGCGGGAGACGTCGAGCCGGCGTGCCGCGTCTGACTTGTTGCCCTCCGCCAGCTCCAGTACGCGCAGGATGTGGGCGCGCTCTACGGCCGCGAGCCTGAGGTCCGGCGCGCCAGCGGCAGGCTCGGCCTGGCCCGGCCGGTGCTCGCCCAGACAGTGTCCAGGACGCCGGCCGAGCAACAGGCAGCGCTCGATCACGTTGCGCAGCTCGCGCACGTTGCCCGGCCAGTCGTATCCCTCTAGCGCGTCGAGGTCCCAGTGGTCCCAGGCCGGGAGGGGGACGCCCAGCTCGCGCGACAGGGCGTCGATGAAGTGACGCGCCAGGGGCGGGATGTCTTCCCGACGCTCGCGCAGGGGCGGCAGACGCAGGGCCACCACGTTGAGACGGTAGTAGAGATCCTCGCGGAAGCGCCCCGCGGAGACCTCGTCGAGCAGCTCGCGGTTGGTGGCGGCGACGATGCGCACGTCCACCGGAACCTCCTCGTTGCCGCCCACCGGGCGGATGCATCGCTCCTCGAGCACCCGCAGCAGCTTGGCCTGCATGGGCAAGGGCATCTCGCCGATCTCGTCGAGGAACAGGGTGCCGCCGTGTGCGAATCCGAACAGGCCCTCGCGGGCCCGGTGGGCACCGGTGAAGGCGCCTTTGACATGGCCGAACAGCTCGCTCTCGAGCAGCTCGGGCGAGACCGCGCCGCAGTTGATGGCAACAAAGCCGCCGCTGCGGGCGCTGCGCTCGTGGATGGCCCGGGCGGCCAGCTCCTTTCCGGTGCCCGTTTCGCCCTGAATCAGCACCGTCGATGGCATGGGCGCGATGCGCTTGACCATGCCGCAGACCTCCCGCATGGACTCGCAGTCACCCACCAGCCCTTCGAGCGCGTGGTGCTGCTCCACCTCGCGCTGGAGCAGAAAGTTCTCCCGCTTGACACTGCGCCCCTCGGCGCCGCGCCGGGCAGCGGCCAACAGCTGCTCCATGCGGAAGGGCTTGGGGATGAAGTCCAGCGCCCCGGCCCGCAGGGCGGCGATGGCCCCCTCCACGTCGGCGTCGGCCGCGAGAAAGATCACGTCGAGCCCGGTGGCCTGGTCGCGGAGCCCCTCCACCCAGTCCAGGCAGTCGGACTCCTCCGGTCTGAGGTCGACGATCAAGAGATCGAAATGACAGCGCCGCAGCAGGGCCTCTGCCTTGGCACGATCGCCCGCCGTCTCCACCAGGGCGAACTGGCGCTCCAGGCCCCGCTGGATGAAGCTGCGCATGGCGGGCTCGGGGTCGAGCACCAGCACCGAGCAGCCGGCCGCCGATCGCGGCTCGGCGCTCCCGCGCGGGCCCTCGCCCCGGGTCGGGGCCGACGGCGAATGATCGGAACCTGGGGAGCCCACGAACGGGAATGCGGCCCGGGTCGGGTCGAGATCCATCCTTATCACCTCCAGTGGCGAGCCCGCCGCGGTGTCCGAAGGACCCTGCCGAGGCGCAGGCTCGTGCAATCTAGTCATTATTCCGGCGCCCCGGGCTGGGGCCCGGTCTGAACGGGTCCCGGGGGTCGCCGGCGGCAGGTGTGCCGCGCCCCGACCATAGCCCGAATGAACTTCGGCCGCTACTTCCGGGGACAATTCGTCCCACCCAAGGGTTCCACTGGGTCAAAGCGTCCCAGCTGCGCGAGGCCAAGACTCCGATGGACCAAGGGCCCGTCCCTTGGCACCCGGTTTGCTCTGTTTTCTTGATGCTGAGGCCAGACTCCCCCTGCCCATCCGCGTTCCACGCAAGTCGTCCGCTTCGCCATGAGCCAAGCTCCTGGCCATCGGGAGCATCCTCGCCACTCGCTACTCGCTACTCGCAACGATCCATTCGGAGACCCGCCGCTTGACCCAGAGTCCAACGCAGCCCCCGACGCCCGCCGAGATCACCGGGATCATCCTCGCCGGCGGCAAGGCCAGGCGCCTGAACGGGCGCGACAAGGGTCTCGAGCCCTTCTCCGGACGGCCGCTGGTGGAATGGGTGATCGCTGCGCTCGCGCCCCAGGTCGGCGGTCTGCTCATCAATGCCAACCGCAACCAGGAGACCTATGGCCGCCTGGGCTACCCGGTGATCGCCGACCGGCTCGATGACTTCCAGGGACCGCTCGCCGGGTTTGCGAGTGCGATGGCGGCCGCCAACACCCCCTGGATCCTGACCGTACCCTGCGACGGTCCTTTCCTCGCGCCCGATCTGGCCGCGCGGCTCGTCGCTGCCCTGGCGCAGGACGACGCGGAGCTCGCGGTGGCGAGCGACGGCCGGCGCATGCAACCCGTCCATGCCCTGCTGCCGGTCGCCCTGGCGCCGAGCCTGGCGGCCTTCCTCGCCGAGGGCGAGCGCAAGATCGACCGCTGGTACGCCCGTCACCGGGTCGCCGTGGCAGACCTGAGCGACCGCCCCGAGAGCTTCGCCAATCTGAACACGGAGGCCGATGCGGCGGATCTGGCGCGCCGGCTCGCGCCATGACGCCGAGCTGCCCGGTTCCCGTGCTCGGGATCTGTGCCTACAGCGGCACCGGCAAGACCACCCTGCTCGAGCGGCTCATCCCGCTGCTGCGCTCGGGCGGGCTGCGGCTCGCCCTGCTCAAGCACGCCCACCACAGCTTCGATATCGACCAACCCGGAAAGGACAGCCATACCCTGCGCAAGGCGGGGGCCGAGCAGGTGCTGGTGGCCTCGCGGCACCGCATGGCACTGATCCGCGAGTGTCCCGGTCCCACCCGCGAGCCCCGACTCGCCGATCTACTGCCCTGCATCGACACCCGCGGAATCGACCTGGTGCTGGTGGAGGGCTTCAAGCGCGAGCCGATCCCGAAGATCGAGCTCCATCGCCCGGCGCTCGGACATCCGCTGATCCACGCCCGCGACCGCAACGTGATCGCGGTGGCGAGCGATGCCCCGCTGATCCCGGCGCGGGACCTCCCGGTACTCGATCTGAACCGACCCGACCTGATCCACGGCTTCATCGGCGACTGGCTCGCCGACCGCGCCGCGCTCGCCGCCACCGGCTGAGACCCGCGCCCCGCCCAAGGGCGCCCGCCCTTTCAATTCGCCGGCGCGTCCCACATCTGGCCAGGGCTGCGGCGGCGCGTGCGTACGCGAGGCCCGCCCCGGCAACTCCCGCGCGGCGCCGTGGTCTATCATCCTCGCCGCCCGCCCTCTTCACGCCGCTCCCGAGCCCCGGACGCAGCGCCCCGGAACCTCCATGCGCAAGACCTTCAAGTTTCTGCTGCCCGTCCTGATCCTCGCCGTCGGCTTCGGTGTCTTCCGCTTCCTCAAGGCCACCAAGCCCGAGCAGGAGCCGCCCCAGGTCCAGGAGCGCGCCTGGAGGGTCGAGGTGGAGACCGCGGAGCCGCGCCGGCTCGCCCCAGAGCTCGAGCTCTACGGCCGGGTCGAGACCCCGGACCTGCTCAAGGCCGCCGCATCCGCACCCGCCTGGGTGGCCGAGGTCGCGGTGCGCGACGGAGACCGGGTATCCAAGGGCGACCTCCTGGTGCGCCTGGACGAGCGCGACTTTCTGCCCCGCATCGCCCAGGCCAAAGCCCAGGTGGCCGAGCTCGAGGCGGAGATCGCGAGCGAGCAGAACCGGCTCGAGACCGACACCCGGGCCCTGGAGCAGGAGCAGCGCCTGCTTGCCAACGCCCGCGACGGCGTGGAGCGACAGACCCGGCTCAAGACCCAGAAGGTGGGCGCCGAGCAGGCACTCGACGAGGCCGAGCAGGCGGAGGCCCAGCAAGCCCTGGCGGTCAGCAACCGGGAGATGAGCATCGCCAATCACCCGACCCGGATTCGGGCACTGGAGGCACGCCTCGCCAGCGCCCGGGCCCGACTGGACGAGCTGGAGCTGGAGCACGAGCGGGCCAGAGTCCGTGCACCCTTCGACGGCGTCGTGGCCGGGGTGGCGGTCGCGGTGGGCGACCAGGTCTCCAAGGGCGCCGTGCTGGTCGAGCTCTTCGCCCTGGACAGCCTGGAGGTCCGCGCGCGGGTGCCGGCGCCCTACCAAGGGGAGTTGATCGCCGCATTGCTCGGGGACGAGCCCCTGACGGCGAGCGCCAGTCTGGGGGACCAGCGCCTGGACCTGACCCTCGAACGCCTAGCCGGCCAGGCCGACCCAAGCGGCGTCGATGGACTCTTCCGGGTCGAGGGCGACCCCGGGATGCTGCGCCTCGGCCAAATGCTGCGGGTGCGTCTGCACCGCCCGGCTCAAGACGGCCTGATCGCCGTGCCCTTCCGAGCGGTCTATGGCAACGGCCGTCTCTATGTGCTCGATGACGGGCGCCTGCGCGGGGTGGAGGTTGAGACCTTCGGTGGCTGGACCGGGGAGGACGGCAAGGAGCGCCTGCTGGTGCGGGCGCCGGAGCTCACCGCTGGGACCCGCATCGTCACCAACCACATGCCCAACGCCATGGACGGGCTGAAGGTAGAGCCCGTCAAGGACCACGCCCTGGTCGAGCCCGACCCCGGCGCCGAGGGCGGCGGACTGCCCACCCTCTCCCGGCGGGCCACCCCATGAGCGCATCCATCGGCACACCCCCCAGCACGCCCCCGACCACGCCCGGCGACGACGGCCCGGACATCCTGGCCGACGAAGAGCCCATGCACCACCGCTCCGACCTGTTGGGCATCTTCGCCCATCACAAGGTCGCGGCGAACCTGCTGATGATCATCCTGCTGCTGGCGGGGGCCTTTGCGCTGGACCGGCTCAACGTCCAATTCTTCCCCACCTTCGAGCTGGAGATCGTCAGCGTCCAGGTGACCTGGACCGGGGCCAGCGCCGAGGACGTGGAGGACGGCATCACCATCCCGCTGGAGCAGCGCCTGCGCTCGGCGGACAACCTCAAGGACATGACCTCCACCTCCAGCCAGGGGATCTCGGCGATCACCCTGGAGTTTCAGGAGGGCAGCGACCCCCTGCTCGCCCTGGATCAGGTGCGCCGCTTCGTCGACGAGTTCCGCAACCTGCCCCAGGACGCGGAGAAACCGGAGATCGCGCTGGTCACCCGCTACGAGCAGGTGGCGCGTCTCCTGGTCACCGGGCTCGAGGACCCGGGCGAGCTGCGCGCCCTGGCCCGGCGCATGGAGAGCGAGCTCCTCGCGCGCGGCATCGACAAGGTCGAGATCAACGGTCTGCCTGACGAGGAGATCCGCATCCAGGTGGACAGCGAACGCCTGGAGCAGCTGGAGCTCGGGCTGCAGCAGATCGGCGATCGGGTGGCCGACTTCAGCCGCGACCTGCCCGCCGGCTCCGTGGGCCGGGGCGAGGGGGCCCGCGAGCTGCGCAGCCTCGACAAGCGCCGCGACGCCCTGGAGTTCGGACGCCTGCCGGTACGCAGCGATGAGGAGCTGCGGGTCAACCTCGGGGATGTGGCCACCATCGAGCGGGTGGCGAGCGACCGCAGCGTGACCCTGGACGTGAACGGGCGCCCGGCGGTGGAGATCGTGGTCCAGCGGGCGGAGACGGGGGACACCCTGAAGGCCGCGCGGACCCTCAACAATTGGATCGACGCCACCCGTCCGACCCTACCGCCTGGGGTCAGCCTGACCGTCTACGACTCCTCCTGGGAGCTGGTGCGCGACCGCATCATGCTGCTGGTGAATAACGGTATCGGCGGCCTGATCCTGGTGGTCGCCATCCTGTATCTCTTCCTCACCGGGCGGGTGGCCTTTTGGGTCGCCTGGGGCATCCCGGTCTCCTTCGCCGCCACCCTGTTCATCCTCTATCTCATCGGCGGCAGCATCAACATGATCAGCCTGTTCGCGCTGATCATGGCGCTCGGCATCATCGTGGACGATGCCATCGTGGTGGGCGAGGACGCCATGGCCCACTACCAGATGGGCGAGGACCCGCTGCTCGCCGCCGAGGGCGGCGCGCGGCGCATGCTCGCCCCCGTCATCGCCTCCTCACTCACCACCATCGCCGCCTTCCTGCCCCTGATGCTGGTGGGCGGACGCATCGGGAACATCCTCGGTGCCATCCCGGTGGTCATTATCTGCGCGATCCTCGCCTCCCTGATCGAGAGCTTCCTGATCCTCCCGGGCCATCTGCGCAGCGCCTTCATCCATTCACACAAGGTCAAGCCCAACTCCGTGCGCGCCCGCCTCGACCGGGGTTTCGACGCCTTCCGCGACCGGATCTTCCGGCCCTTCGCCGCCGCCGCCATCCGTAACCGGTTCGCCACCGTGGCGAGCGCGGTCGCGCTCCTTATCGTGGCGGTCGGTCTGGTGGCCGGCGGGCGCATCAGCTTCGTGTTCTTCCCTACCCCCGAGTCGCAGATCATCAATGCCAACGTGACCTTCGTCGCCGGCACCCCCCGCGCCACGGTCGATGACTTCCTCGCCCATCTGGAGGAGACCCTCTACGAGACCGAGGAGTCCTTCGACAAGGGCAAGCTGATCAACGTGGTCCTGGCCTATCACGGCTCGAGCAGCGGCGAGCGCGGCACGGCGGCTGACCAGCTCGGCTCGCTGCAGGTGGAGCTGACCGAGCCCGATACCCGCGAGGTGCGCAACAACCAGTTCATCCGCGCCTGGCGGGAGCGGGTGAACCTGCCGGCGGGGCTGGAGAGCCTCAACATCACCGCCCGCCGGGTCGGTCCGCCCGGCCGCGACCTCACGGTGCGGCTCACCGGGACCAATGCCGAGCGGCTCAAGGCCGCCGCGGTGGACCTCGGTGAGACCCTGGCAGGGGTCGAGGGGGTCTACGAGGTCGAGGACGACATGTCCTACGGACGCGAACAGCTCATCTATTCCCTCACCCCGGCGGGCGAGGCACTCGGACTCACGGTGGCCGATCTCGGCCGGCAGTTGCGCACCGCCTTCGATGGACAACTGGTGCAGATCTTCCAGGACGGACCCGACGAGGTGGAGGTGCGGGTCAAGCTCCCCGAGGCGGAGCGGGCCACCCTGGGGAGTCTCTACCGGCTCAACGTGCGCACCCCGGACGGCCGCTCGGTGCCCCTGACCTCGGTGGTCGAATGGCGCTCGCGCCGCGGCTTCGAGGTGCTGCGCCATGCCGACGGTGAGCTGGCCGTGGAGGTGACGGCCGACGTAGACACCACGGTGAACAACGCCGACCGAATCATCGCCGCCCTCGAGGAGGGCACCCTGCCCGCACTCACCCGGGACTACGGCATCGACTATTCATTTGAGGGCCGCTCCGCCGACCAGCGCGAGACCCTCTCGGACATGCGCAAGGGTCTGATCCTGGGGCTCACCCTGATCTATCTCATCCTCGCCTGGGTCTTCTCGTCCTATGGCTGGCCGCTGGTGGTCATGTCCATCATCCCCTTCGGCCTGATGGGTGCGCTGATCGGACACTGGGTCATGGGGATCGATCTCACCATCCTCTCCCTGTTCGGGATGTTCGGTCTCTCGGGGATCGTGGTGAACGACTCCATCATCCTGGTGACCTTCTTCAAGCAGTTGCGCGCCCGTGGGGTGTCGATCCAAGAGGCCCTGGTGGACGCCTCCTGCCTGCGCCTGCGCGCCGTCCTGCTCACCTCCCTGACCACGGTGGCCGGTCTCACCCCGCTGCTCTTCGAGACCTCCTTCCAGGCCCAGTTCCTCATCCCCATGGCCACCTCCCTGGCCTTCGGTCTGGCCTTCTCGACACTCCTGGTGCTGGTGGTGGTGCCCTCGCTGCTGTCCATGCACGAGAGCGCGCACGGGATGCTGCGGCGGCTGCGCAGACGCGCCCTGGCGGCCGGATAGCAGGCCCGGACCGCAAGCCCCGCGGGAGATCTGGGGAAGATCGGGGTCAGACGCGGTCGGCGAACCCCTGCTCGCGGGCCAGACGGTGAAGATCCTTGGGGGCGATCGCCGGCGCGCTGCGGCTGCGGGTCCAGGGTCCGAGCCGAGCGGGCCGCAGGCCGCGCAGCAGGGTCGCGAGGCGCGTGAACACCCCGTAGCGAGCGCGGCTCGCATTGATCCAGGCCCATCCCGCCCATAGCCGCGCCTCGCCCGAGCGGCGCCGGCTGCCGCGACCGGCGACCATCGCCCCGGCCGCGCCCTCCACCGACTCGAAACGCAGCCGGTTCAACAGCCGCGGGATGGGGATGCGCACCGGACACACCTCGGCGCAGGCCCCGCAGAGGCTCGAGGCCTCCGCCAGCTCGCCGCGCTCGGCGAGCCCCTGGAGCTGAGGCTCGAGGATGCTGCCGATGGGCCCCGGATAGACGGTGCCATAGGCATGCCCACCCAGCCGGTTGTAGACAGGGCAGTGGTTCATGCAGGCGCCGCAGCGGATGCAGCGCAGGGTCTCGGAGAGCTCCGGATCGGCGTGGATCCGCGAGCGGCCGTTGTCGAGGAGCACCAGGTGAACGGCCTTGGGGCCGTCCTTCTCGCCCGCCCGGCGCGGGCCCGAGATCAGATTCACATAGGTGGTGATGGCCTGACCCGTCGCGCTGCGGGTCAGCAGGGTCAGGAGCGGCGGCAGCTGATCCAGCCGGGCGATCACCTTCTCGATGCCCATCACCGCAATATGGATGTCCGGGGCCGTGGTGGACAGACGCCCGTTGCCCTCGTTCTCCACCAGACACAGGGTACCGGTCTCGGCCACCGCGAAGTTGACCCCGGAGAGCCCGGCGGCGATGCCGCGGAAGCGCTCGCGCATGTAGGCCCGGGCGGCGGCGGTGAGGTCCTCGATGGCATCCCCCTCCGGCGCCTGGGGGAGCCGGTCGCGGAACAGCTCGGCGATCTCGAAGCGATCCTTGTGCACGGCGGGGGCGATGATGTGGGACGGCCCCTCGCCCGCGAGCTGGATGATCAGCTCGCCGAGGTCCGTCTCCACCGGCTCGATCCCCGCCTCGGCGAGGCGCTCGTTGAGCCCCATCTCCTCCGAGACCATGGACTTGCCCTTGAGCAGGGCCGTGGCGCCGGCGGACTGGAGCAGATCCAGCACGATGCGGTTGGCATCCGCGCCGGTCTCCGCCCAGTGGACCTGGATGCCGTTCTCGGTGCAGCGGGTCTCCAGCGCGGTGAGCAGCTCGGGCAGCCGGGCGAGTGACTCGTCGCGGATGGCGCGTCCCTGGTCGCGCAGGCGCTCCATCTCGTCCGGATCGGGGAAGGCGGCGAGACGCTTTGCGACCAGCCCATCCATGGCCCGGCGGATATTGGTGCGCACCCGCTCGCGTCCGAGTGCCTGACCGATGGCCTCGCGGAGTGCGGTGGTCATGGCTGCCCTCCCGTGCGCTCCCACAGGAGCTCGGCGATGTGTCGCACCGGCGGACCACTACCCTGGCGATCCAGGGTCCCCCCGATGTTCATCAGACAGCCGCAGTCCTGGCTCACCAGCAGATCGGCCCCGGTGCCGCGCACCGCCGCGGCCTTGTCGGCGGCCATGGCCGCCGAGATCTCCGGCTGCTTGACCGCGAAGGTGCCTCCGAAGCCGCAGCACTCGCGGGCATGATCCGGCTCCACCAGCTCGATCCCAGCCAGGCGCGACAGGAGCTCCCCGGTCGCCGGGGCCACCCCCATCTCCCGGCGGGCGGAGCAGGAATGATGCACGACTACACGCATGGGCGGCCCCTGATCGACCGGCCGCCAATCGAGGACCCGAACGAGGAAATCAGACAGCTCCACCACCCGGTCGGCGAGGGCCCTGGCGCGTCCCGCGTCAGGGGTACCCTCGAACAGCAGCGGGTAGTGGACCTTGAGCATCCCGGCGCAGGAGGCCGAGGGCACCACAATGGGCAGGTCCTCGGGAAAGGCATCGAGCTGGGCCCGGGCGACCCGGCGTGCCTCGTCCCGATACCCCGAGTTGTAGGCAGGCTGTCCGCAACAGGTCTGCCCCTGGGGGAAGACCACCCGGATACCCTCCCGAGCCAGGATCCGCATGGCGGCAAGCCCCGCGGCCGGAAAGACGAGGTCGATCAGACAGGTGCCGAAGCAATAGACGGCGGCGGGCTTGGGCATGGGACGGGCCGCGGCATGGAAGATTCGCCCTAGTGTGGTGTGCCGGCCCGGCAAAGTGAAGCGGATACCCGGAGATTGACACGCACCGGTCGTTGGGGAGTCACTGGACGCACCCGGATGTTCGGCCGGTCAGCTGTCTAGCGTAGACCGGCCGTCGCTCCCGAGGTCATTCGTTGGCCGTCCGCCGATCCGGATGGCGGTCGTTCACCGGAGTTCTGCGGGGATCACGTTATCGATTCGATGCACGGCGACGGAGCTAGTGGGAGCCGCGCCGCCGTTGAACCCCGTGGCGATCGCGATTAGCCTCGCCCCACGCCTTCCGCCGCCCCGAGCGACACCATGAAAGACGACCAGGACCTGGGCTTCGCCACCCGGTCCATCCACGCCGCCTATGACCCGCTGGACAATCAGGGGGCACTCAACCCGCCGGTCTTCATGTCCTCGACCTTCGCCTTTAAAGACGTGGCGGAGGGTCAGCGACGCTTCCGCGGCGAGGAGCCGGGCTTCGTCTACTCGCGGGTGGGAAACCCGACGGTGGCGGTGCTGGAGGCGCGGCTCGCCAGCCTGGAGGGCGGCGAGGCGGGACTGGCGACGGCATCCGGCATGGGGGCCATCACCGCGGCCCTCTGGACCCTGGTCCAGGCCGGGGACGGGATACTCGCGGACAAGACACTCTACGGCTGCACCTTCGGCTATCTCCAGCATGGTCTGAGCCGGTTGGGGGTGGAGGTCCGTTTCGCCGACCTGACCCAACAGGAGGAGGCCGAGCGGGCCATGGCGCCCAATACCCGGGTGGTCTTTCTCGAGTCCCCCGCCAACCCCAACATGCGCATCATCGACATCGCGGCGGTCAGCGCGTTAGCACGACGCCACGGCGCCCTGACCATCGTCGACAACACCTACTGCACGCCCTACCTGCAGCGGCCCCTAGAGCTGGGGGCAGACCTGGTGGTGCACTCCGCTACCAAGTATCTGGGCGGACACGGGGACCTCATCGCCGGGGCGGCGGTGGGGACCCGGGAGCTGATCGAGCGCATACGCTTCTTCGGCATCAAGGAGATGACCGGGGCCTGCATCTCGGCCCTGGACGCCTCGCTGATCCTGCGCGGGATCAAGACCCTGGAGCTGCGTATGGAGCGCCACTGCGCCAGCGCCGCGCGCCTCGCCGAGCGACTGGAGCGCCACGCGGCGGTGGCACGGGTCTATTACCCGGGGCTACCGAGCTTCCCGCAGGCAGCGCTGGCGCGGCGCCAGATGCGTCTGCCCGGGGGCATGATCGCCCTGGAGCTCGAGGGCGGCTACGAGGCCGGGGTGCGCTTCATGGATGGGCTCGGGCTGGTAACCCGGGCGGTGAGCCTGGGCGACTGTGAGACCCTGGCGCAGCACCCGGCCTCCATGACCCATGCGACCTATGCCCCGGAGGAGCGGGAACGCCACGGCATCAGCGAAGGACTGGTTCGCCTCTCGATTGGTCTCGAGACCCCGGAGGACATCGAGGCCGACCTGATCCAGGCGCTCGATCGGGTCTGAGCGACTCGGCCCCTTCTGTTCGGAGGTCTCACCCGAGCGCTAGGGGTCGTCCCGGCGCCAGGTGGTCCCCCCAAGCCCGGTCTTCCAGGACGATCCCCGCGGCGCCACGTGCATCGTCGAGGATGCGGTCCGCCTCCACCAGGTGGCCTGCGCGGGCAGGCGCTCGATGACCGGCCGAGCAGCCTCTTTGGCGCTCGGCATCTCTGGGTTCTCCGTCATGGTCGCGTTGAGTCCATCGGGCAGTCGACATCACCGCCAGTTTTTCCAATCGGGTCTGGAAGAACGCCTGAGTGCCGGTGGTTGATCGGGCGCCTTGGTCATCGGTCGTCCTCGCGGTTACCTTGCCCGTCGAGCAACTCCATTTGCCGTGAATCTACCGAGGCCGGCAGCAGTGGCGGGTCGTCGTCGGCCCTCTCCCACTGTCCGGGCAACAGGTCATTGTCGCTGGCCAGGTCGCCGTCGATCACCGGCGCCAGAAGGCTGTAGCCGACACGCCAACGGGTCCCGCCGACCTGTACGGCCGCGGTCTTCGAGTTCAGCTTCAACACCTGTCCGAATAGCTCTTGACCCCGGCGGTCCTTGAACGCAACGCGGTCTCCAACCTTCAGACTGTTGCGATCGAGGGTGCGTCGCTTCTGCGCGGCAATCTCGACGTCCTGCCCTTGCAGATTGATCAGGTAGAACGGGATGGTCCAGCGCTTGCCGTCGCCCAGATTCTCGACCAGCGCGCGGGTGCGATTCATCTTGAGCAGCCGCGCATCGACCAGCCGGTTCTTCTGGTCATCGAACCAGCTCAGTGTCTGTCCGACGCGCAACGCCCGCTTCACTGCTTGGATACGGGCCGGTTCATCGAGCTGGTTGCGGATCGCGGCATTCAGCCGATGCAGCTCGAACAGACTGGCCCGATTCAGGGCCTCCAAGACAGCGTTGTAGTTCATCGTCACACGTCGTCTCCTCGGTCGCGCGCCGCAATGCCCAGATCCGCGTGGACGAACCGAGTCAGCCCAGCCTCGTGCAGTGGTACCTGGTGGTCCCGCGACAACGAATCGGCATCCATACCCGCGGATTGTCGGCCAGCCGCGACGGCAGCGTCCAGGCCGGGTCGAAGACGCCCATGCCCAGACGGTCACGCACGCACTTCGACTTGCCCTGCCCCGTGCTCTCGCCAACGCCACACGCCTGGTAGAGCTGAGAGGCGGTCACGTGCGACGAGCGCGAGCGGTCGAAGACGAAATTCACCCATCCGACCGCGTGCGTGATGCCGGCAGCCCAGCTCGCGGGGGCGCCGGTGGCGATCGGCGGCGGTCGCTTGCGGCACAACGCCGCCGTTGCCGCGTGGATCATCTGCGCGTACTCGTCGTTCAGACGCTCCCGGCAGAAGGCATCGGTCAACTCGGTGATGGCCGCAAACCGCTCGACCATGGGCTTGCGGATTCTGTCCTTCGTTGTGTTCGTTGCCTCTCTGGCCCCGAGGCGGGCATGGTCCCGGCCGCAAACCGGCCGGATCGACGTCGTCCTAACCACCGGGCGTCGCCAAACCGTAGCGCGCGATGCGCCGCTCCAGGGCCGGGCGCGAGATGCCGAGGATCTCGCAGGTCCTGCCCTTGTGCCAGTGGGTGTGGACCAGGACTGCCTCGACGTGCTCACGCTCCACCTGTTCCAACGACACCATCCTTGGGCCTGCGCCGGCGTCGCCCTTCGGTCCGGACGGGGTCGGGGACGAGTGCCGGCCGGGAAAGGCCAGTAGATCCGTGGTGATGGTGTCCCCGCGGGCCAAGACGGCAGCCCTGGTGAGGGTGTTCTCCAGCTCCCGCACGTTGCCGGGCCAGTCGTACTCGAGGATCGCCCGCCAGGCCGACTCGGCGATGTGCAGCACCCGAGTGTGCTGACGGGCGTTGATCTTGGCGACCAGGTGCTCGACCAGGGGCCGGATGTCCTCCAGACGTTCTCGCAACGGCGGGATGTGCAGCCCGACGACGTTCAGGCGGTAGTAAAGGTCCTCGCGGAAGCCCCCTTCGTCCACCAAGGACTTCAAGTCCTGATGGGTCGCCGCCAGGATGCGGGCGTCGGAGGTCAGGGTGCGGCTGCCCCCGACCCGCTCGAAGGTCCCCTCCTGGAGCACACGCAGCAGCTTCGCCTGCAGGGAGGGCGGCATATCGCCGAGCTCGTCGAGGAACAGGGTCCCGTTGGCAGCCAGCTCGAACTTGCCCTCCTGCCGGGCCGTGGCCCCGGTGAAGCTGCCGCGCTCATGACCGAAGAGCTCGCTCTCGAGCAGCCCCTCCGCCAGGGCGCAGCAGTTGATCGCGAGGAACAGGCCGGAGCGTCCGGAATGATGGTGCAAGGCGCGCGCGACCACCTCCTTGCCGGTGCCTGTCTCGCCCGTGATCAAGACACTCGCGTTGGTGGCGGCAACCCGGCCGATCGCCTTGCAGATCTCGAGGACCGCCGGGCTGGAGCCGACGATCTGACCCACGTCGATCTGGTAGTCCTCTCCCGCCGTGACCGTCGCCAACTGACGCGATAGACGCTGGGTGCGCAGGGCATTCTCGAGGGTCGTATCGAGCTCGAGCTGATCGGCCGGCTTGCGGATGAAGTCATAGGCACCCGCCCGCATGGCCTCGATCGCGGAGACCTGGCTCGCCGAGGCCACCACCCTGGAGCAGCGCCCCATCGACTGGAGGCAGGCGCACGGCGGGGCCCGACACCTGGATCCGGACGGGACCATCCATCTGTTGTGGTTCGAGGCGTTGACATCTGACCGACCGCTGGCCGGACGCTGGCTCCTCGGGGTATCCCGCGACCAGAAGCTCCTCCACGACTTCATGGGCGAGGCGCAGCTTCAACTGGACGCCGTGCTGGTCCTCACCTACGTCCTGATCGCGGTCATCGGCTACTTCATCGTGCGGGGATTCGGGCGGGCCTATGAGCGCACCCTGGAGGTCCAGGTCGAGGAGCGGACCGAGGCGCTGCGGATCGCGCACAGCGAGATGCTCGCCAAGACGCGTCTGGCCACCATCGGGCAGACCGCCGCCATGTTGGCCCACGAGATGCGCAACCCGCTCGCCTCGAGCAAGCTCGCACTGTCCGTCTCTGGGTGATGCTGCTGGCGCGGCTGTTCGAGTCCCTACCGCTGGCCTGCCCCAACTGCGGGGCGGACATGCGCATCATCGCTTTCGTCACCGACGCCGCCCCGGTGCAGCGCATCCTTGCCCATATCGGCGAGCCCACCGAGCCACCGCCGATCGCCCCCGCCCGCGGACCGCCCGCCTGGGACGATGATCTCGGGCCGATGCCCGACTGGGACCGCATCAAACAGCCCGAGCCCGACATCGCGTTTGATCAGCGCGTCTCCTGGTAACCACCATCTTCTGCCACAGAGGGTGCCGCCGCCCCTGATCTCACGCCTGCCCGCTGCGCCTGCAATCTCCTCCAAACCCCGCCGAAGCGCGTTCCGACGCCTCAGAGAGGTTCGCGGCGCTCTCGGTCCCGCCTTGACCAGCCCTCTGGCCCTCGCTAGCCTCTCGTCCTGACGCGGCCTTGGGCTCGCAGAGGCGGTTGTATCTAATATCCGTCGGCGATCTGCTCCCGGGAGCGCACGAAGATGCCGCCGGGCCGCTCCATGGCCTCGGGGTCCAGGCCCACCGCGACCAGGACCAGGATGCGTTCCTGCGGGGTCTGGCGGTGATCGCCCACTCGGGCGGGCCATGGTAGCCTCTGGCCATGACCGCCAAAGACATCGTCAGCCGAGATACCCTAAAGCGCCTGACCACCGATCTGGCCCGGCACCTCCTCGGTATCGACGGCGAGGCTGTGGAGCTCTTGGAGACCCAGAACCAGCGCGTCGAGGATCGTCGCGCCGACCTGGTTGCAAGGATGAGGGCGTCCGACGGCAGCGAGTTCCTGCTGCACGCCGAGATCGCCAACAACAACACGGCCGACATGGCGCTGCGGATGCTCCGGTACTACACGGACATCCGCCTGGCCGGGCATAAGGGTCCGATCCGGCAGTTCCTGATCTACATCGGGACCGACCCGTTGAATATGCCCGGCGGCATCGAAGAACCAGGGTTGCTGGACTACCGTTTCAGCCTGGTGGATATGCACCGCGTGAACTGTGCGGGCCTGCTGGTGCAGGACAACCCCGATGCACTGGTGCTCGCGGTGCTCTGCGACTTCGGCGGACGCGAGCCGCAAGAGGTAGTCAATTACATCGTGCGCCGGCTGAACGAGCTCACCGGCAGCGACGAGCAGCGGTTTCGCGAATACATGATGATGCTGGAGATCCTCTCCGATAATCGCAACCTGCGCGCGCAGGTCGAGGAGGCCGAACGTATGCTGACACAGATCGACATCGAGCGCCTGCCATCCTATGTGATCGGGATGGAGCGCGGGGAGATCCGCGGCGAGGGCCGCGGCCTGGAGCGCGGATTGGAGCGCGGCCGTGTCATCGAGAAGCGGCTGATTGTTCGACACCTGTTGGTGCGGATGGATGCTGCCGAGGTCGCAGGGCTCCTGGGCATGAGCCCGGAGGATGTGAACCGCATCGCGGCGGCAGCCGACGACAGCGACACCGAATGACGGCGGGTCCGCAGCTTACGGCGAGGAGAGAGCCAAGCAACCGGAGGTTGGTGTCACAGTTCCGGAAAGCTCGTGAGCTGCGATGACAGTCTGCTTGGCTGACTCAATCGCAAACAGGCAATTGAGTAAACTGTCACCGGAATCACACGCCCTGCGCCGCGCCTTCGAGCCCTTCTACTCGACCAAGGCGAGGGGAACCGGGCTGGGTCTGGGCCTGGTCAAGCGCGTGGTCGAGGAGCACGGCGGCCGCATCCGTCTCCACGCCCACGGCCAAGACGTTCAGGTGGAGATTCGCCTTCCACTCCGCGGTCCCTGAGCCCTCGCGGCGGAGGGGCGGTTCGACGAAACGTTCCACCGGAAGATCGAATTCTTCAACGATCCGAAGCGATGGCAATTCGGGCCGGCGCCCCTTACCGGCCGCGAGTCTGTCAATATGACATTGATTTAATAGGGATCGAGCAGTCCCCGAGAACTCTGGCACGACTCCTGCGACTTGACCTGCGAGGACCGCATCCGGGCACAGATCAAGCCGATCCGGCCAACGCATCGTTCGAGTCAAAACAGGAGAGTCTGATGAAACAACTTCTCATAGCAGCCGCAGCCACCATCTTCGCCGCCGGCGTGAGTGCACATGACGTCTATGGCGACCTGGGCCGAGGCAACACCGAGTTATTCGACGAACATGCGCCCGCTGACGGCGCCATGGGCGTCCAGCCCGGCGTGGGTAGCAGTTTCGACCCTTACTCCGGCCTCGCCGAGGGTAACCGGGACCTCTTCCAGCAGCGCCAGAGCGAAGGCGGGAGCGGGGATATCCCGAACGTCTACGGTCCGCTCGGCGGCAGCCCCGATATCAGCTGGTAGGACAAGAAACCGGTCGGGCAGTCGGGGTGTCTCCCGACTGCCCGGGCGCCGGGGATCCCGCAGCGCCCCCGGCCCCAGACCAGGGCTCGTCTACTAAGCTCGCAGCACGCGTCCTTTCATCCCGGAACCCTGCACCCTCCTCTCATGGAAACGGCCTCAGGCCAATTCACTGTCTCCTTGGTCGTCGCCCTGGCTGTCGCGGCCGCCTTGGCCGCTTGTGCGCCCAATCCGCCCATGGAGACCGCCCCGGTGAGCGCGCCAATGACGGGGAATCCGGGCGCCATGATGGGTCCGCCGTGGATGCGAGGACGCGGTCCCGGGATGGGCGGCCCCGGGATGGGTGGCCCCGGGATGGGCGGGCCGCGCATGATGGGCCGCTCCATGCAGCGCCATCGCCTGGCCATGATGCGCGGGATTCCGGGCGCCTACCGAGGGTTGCGCAACCCACTCCCCGCCGACGCTGCGACGATCTCCGAGGGCGAGTCGCTCTACCGCACCCATTGCGCGGCCTGTCACGGCGAGGGTGGGGCCGGCGACGGCCCGGCGGCGGCTGGGCTCTCGCCCACGCCCGCGGATCTGCGCTGGGTCGTGCGCCGCCCGATGGCGAGCGACGACTATCTCATGTGGGCCATCGGCGATGGGGGGGCAGCCCTCGGCACCGGGATGCCGGCCTTCAAGGACGCGCTCGACGAGGCGGATCGCTGGCGGATCATCCACTTCCTTAGGGCCCTGTGAGGGCCACCTACGTCAGGGATGCACGACATGCACACGCACCCAGACCACTCGGCGGCGCCGGTGCCCTTGGTCACGGACCCCGTGTGTGGGATGCAGGTCTCCCCGGATACCCCGCTGCGTCATTCTCATCAGGGCCAGGAGTACCGCTTCTGCAGCCGGCACTGTCTGGAACGCTTCCGGACGGATCCGGGACGCTATGCGGGGGCGGCTCCAACGGACCAATCTCAAGCGCAGCCCGCTGACACCGGCCCCTGTTGCGGGGGTCACGGTGATCACGCACCCCAGACCCCTGATTCGGCCGCGGCCCCGGTCCCGGGAGCCGCGGTCTATACCTGCCCCATGCACCCGGAGGTCCGTCAGGACGGGCCCGGGAGCTGTCCCAAGTGCGGCATGGCCCTGGAGCCGGACACGCTCCCGGGCTCGCGGGTCGAATACACATGCCCCATGCACCCGGAGATCGTGCGCGACGCCCCCGGCACCTGCCCCAAGTGCGGCATGGCCCTGGAGCCGCGCACCGTCGCCGTCGCCGACGACAACCCCGAGCTTGCGGAGATGACCCGCCGGTTCTGGGTCAGTGCCGCCCTCTCCCTCCCCCTCTTCGTGCTCGCCATGGTGGCAGACCTGGCACCGCACTGGCTGCCGCAGGGACTCTCCATGCGCGCCGTCCAATGGATCCAGTTCGGCCTGGCCACGCCGGTGGTGCTGTGGGGCGGCTGGCCCTTCCTCGTGCGCGGCTGGCAGTCGGTGGTGAGCTGGAACCTCAACATGTTCACCCTAATCGGGCTGGGGGTGGCGGTCGCCTGGACCTACAGCCTGGTTGCCCTGTTGCTTCCGCAGATCTTTCCACCGGCCATGCGCATGGCGGAAGGCACCGTCCATGTCTATTTCGAGGCGGCAGCGGTCATCACCACCCTGGTGCTCCTCGGGCAGGTGCTGGAGCTGCGTGCCCGCGGCAGCACAAACGCGGCGATCCGGCTGCTGCTCGGGTTGGCGCCCAGCAGCGCGCGCCTGGTCCGCGACGACGGAACCGAGGTGGACGTGAGCCTCGACGCGGTGCAGCCCGGGAACCGGCTGCGGGTGCGCCCCGGGGAGAAGATCCCCGTGGACGGCACCGTCAGCGAGGGCCGCAGTGCGGTGGACGAGTCCATGGTCACGGGCGAGCCGATGCCGGTGACCAAGGCGGCCGGCGACCGGCTGATCGGTGCCACCCTGAACGGCACCGGCACCCTGCTGATGCGCGCCGAGCGGGTGGGCGCCGACACCCTGCTTGCCCAGATCGTGCGCATGGTCGGCGAGGCGCAGCGCTCGCGGGCCCCGATCCAGCGGCTCGCCGATCAGGTCGCCGGCTGGTTCGTCCCCGCCGTGGTGCTGGTCGCCCTGGTGACTCTGGTGGTCTGGGGCCTGTGGGGGCCGGAGCCGCGCCTGGCCCATGCGGTGGTCAACGCGGTGGCGGTGCTGATCATCGCCTGCCCCTGCGCCCTGGGGCTAGCGACGCCCATGTCCGTCATGGTCGGGACCGGCAAAGGCGCGAGCGCCGGCTTGCTGATCAAGAACGCCGAGGCCCTGGAGGTCATGGAGAGGGTCGACACCCTGGTGGTGGACAAGACCGGCACCCTCACCGAGGGCCGGCCCAGGGTCGCCTCGGTGCACGCCGAGGACAGACGCGATGCGGACGAACTGCTGCGGCTGGCGGCCAGCCTGGAGCGGGCGAGCGAGCACCCGCTGGCCGAGTCCATCGTGCGCGGGGCCGAGGCGAAGGGCCTCGAGCTGGCCGCGGTGGACGACTTCGAGTCGGTCACCGGCCAGGGTGTGTCCGGCACCGTTGATGGCCGCCGGGTGGCCTTGGGGACCAGCCGGTTCCTGGGGTCCATCGGCATGGATCCCCGAGCGCTCGAGGCACGTGCAGAGTCGGGCCGCGCCGAGGGTCAGACGGTGGTGCTCGTCGCCATCGACGGGCACCCCGTCGGGCTGATCGGGGTGGCGGACCCGATCAAGGAGACGACCCCCGAGGCGATCCGGGCCCTCCATGGCGAGGGCCTGGCGGTGGTCATGCTGACCGGCGACAGCCGCACCACGGCGGAGGCGGTCGCCCGCCAGCTCGGCATCGACCGGGTCGAGGCCGAGGTGCTGCCGGATCGCAAGGCGGAGATCGTCAAGCGGCTCCAGTCCGAAGGACACCGCGTGGCCATGGCCGGCGATGGGATCAACGACGCGCCGGCCCTGGCCCAGGCCGATGTGGGGATCGCCATGGGCACCGGGACCGATGTGGCCATGGAGAGCGCCGGCGTCACCCTGGTGAAGGGTGACCTGCGCGGAATCCTGCGCGCCCGCCGCCTCAGCCGCGCGGTGATGCGCAACATCCGCCAGAACCTCTTCTTCGCCTTCGCCTACAACGCCCTGGGCATCCCAGTGGCGGCGGGCGTGCTCTACCCTGTATTCGGGCTGCTGCTCTCCCCCATCATCGCCGCGGCGGCCATGAGCTTCAGCTCCGTGTCGGTGATCGGCAACGCCCTGCGGCTGCGCTCGGCGGAGATCTGACGCGCCCGTGAGGGTCGCGGCAGATCCTATCTCAGCGCCGGCCGGGATCGATCAGTCTGCGGGGAGGCTCATTGATGGTGAGCGCCCATGCCGGCACGGATCTCCTGCACCGGCGCGGTCAGCTCGGCGCTGGTGCCGTCATTGAACTGGAGCTTGACAGCCACCTCGCCCCCCGGCACCAGCTGCTCCTCGAGTCCGATCAGCATGATGTGCAGCCCACCGGGCTCCAATGTCACGGTCTCGCCCGCGGGCAGGTCGATCTGCTCGACCCTGCGCATCTTCATCATGCCCTCGTCCATCGTATGGGTGTGCAGCTCGACGACATCCGACGCGCTGCTCTCGGCCGAGACCAGGGCCAAGTCCTGATCACCCTCGTTCTTGAGCACCATGAAGAGCGCGCTGTTGGGCTGTCCGGGCGGCACGGCGCGGGCGTAGGCGCCTTCGACGGTGACGGTCTCGGCCGCACTGGCGGCAAGCGCCGTTTCGCCGAACAGATTGGCAGCGAACAGCAACGCGGCCGGCAGGACGACCAGGGGGCGGAGAGGGAACTTCATCAGTGGTGTCTCGTTATGATTGGGGTTGATCGAAAGGGTCGAATGACCCGGGCGGCCTCGCGCGTCCAAGGCCAGGGGCTTGCAGGGCGATTCGGGATGTGGGGACTCCCAAGGGGTCACATGGGCAAGCGGGCGTCTCGTGCCCGCGGACCCCAGCCGGCGATGCGCCTGACCTGCTCGGGACATGGGGTCGGACAACCTCATACCCGAGCCAGTCCAGTCGAGGTCTTCATCCGAGCGACTTGGCCCGCGGCCGGGCACGCGTCGCAACTCGACTGTCTCAAGAAGCGCCCGATACGCATCTCGAGGCGGCCGCTTCAGCCAAGTGGTCAGTAGCTGATGACCACCGTGCCGTCGGCGGTCATGGCCTTGAGGGTCGTGTCGGGGCCGCCCTTGACCACGCCCTCGATCACGTCGTCCATGGTCATGCCGACCTTGGCCAGGCACATGGGGCAGATGATGACCTGCGCACCCTTGGACATCGCGCCCTTGATCTGCTCCTGGACGCTCATGCCGACCTGACCGTTGGTATCTGAGACGAAGGTCTTGGAGGCGAGCAGGACCGCGCGGACGTTGAGGAAGATGACCACCTGGTAGCCGCTCTCGAGGGCCTTGGTGGCCTGGCCCACGGCCATGCCGGCCGACCATGCCTCGTCGGTGGTGAGGTTGTAGAAGATGGTCTTCTGGGTGTCGGCGGCGACCGGCGTTGCAGCGCCGCCGAGGATCAAGGAGATAGCGAGCAGGGCCGCAGTGATGCGTGTCATCGATGGGTCCTCCCATGGACGCCGGACCGCCCGGCGTTCGAGAAGACACTAGGAGCGACGCGGCGCATGGGTCATTGACCGTGGTCAAGCCGCGCCGCGCTCGAGCGAGGTCGCGCCAAATGCCCTGGCGGGCGGGCCATATCGCGCACCCCGGGGGACGTCTCGCGACCGACGCGGGGCGCCGCGCCCCCGAGGGCACTGACTCAAGCGTCGGTCGAGCAATGACCCCCGGCGCATCCCGAGCGGCTATCACCGCCGACGCCCCGCGCGGCGCCTGGACAGCGTTGCAATTCGTTGCAATAGAACCAGTATTACGCCTGGTTGCGCCTTGCCTGTTTGCAATCAGGCCACCACACGGGACGCACTCTGCGGGGCGTCCAACCGCGACTTCTAGATCTGATGGCCCTGGCCCCGAAACGGACGCGACACTCCCGAGGTTGATTGCCGACCGCATGGGGGCACTTCGCTTCAAACGGATCCGGGAACAACCTCAAACGCCGAGCCTAACGGCCCATGCCCCATCGGACCCCGTTTTCTCGCCGGACGCTGATACTGTATGCGCTGCCGTCCCTGGTCACCTCGGTGGCGGCGCTGCCGATGGCGCTGTTCGTGCCAGCCTTCTACGCCGACGACCTCGGTCTGCCGCTCGCGGCCGTTGGTGCGGCGATCGCCGCCTCGAGGCTGCTCGATGTCGTGACGGATCCCCTGATTGGCGGCCTCAGCGACCGACTGCGCAGCCGCTGGGGCCGCCGCAAGCCCTGGATGCTGCTCGGGACGCCCCTCTTTGCCGTCTCGATCTGGCACATCTTCGTTCCAGGCGACGCTGCCACACCCACCTACCTTCTCGTCTGGTCGGCGCTGCTCTACCTCGGCTTCACGATGGTGGATCTACCGCACAAGGCCTGGGGGGCAGAGCTTTCAACGGACTACGACGAGCGCTCGCGCGTGACAAGCCTGCGTGAGGCCCTGTCCACTGCCGGCCAGGTCGCCCTCTTGGCGTTCCTGGTGGCGCTCGGCGCTCGCGGCATGGACGCCGGGGCGGAGCAGCTACAGGCAATTGCCGTCCTGGTCGTCGTCGGCCTGCCGCTGCTGGTCGCCATTGCCGTCCTGTGGGTCCCGGAAGGGAATCCCGAGCGCTTCGAGCGCCCCCGCCTCGGCTTCTGGGAGGGTCTTCGCATCGTCGCGCGCAACCCGGCCTTCGGGCGGATGATCGGTTGCGTGGTCCTGTTCGTGTCCGGGATCGCCATCCAGGGTACGCTCCATCGCCTGGTGCTGGCCGACGTCATGGGCGATGCCTCGCTCTTCGCCTGGATGATCCTCATCGAAAACCTGGCGACGTTGGCCGCCGTGCCCTTGTGGCTCTGGCTCTCCCTGCGCATCGGCAAGCATCGGGCGCTGATCGCCGCCGCACTGTGGCTGGCTGTGCTGAGTCTGCCGTTGGCGTTGCTGCGTGAAGGGGATACGACGCTCCTGATCACGCTGATCGCGATCCGCGGCTCGAGCTTCGCATCGATCCTGTTCCTGGCCAACTCGATCGCCGCCGATGTGATCGACGTCGACACCCTGGAGTCGGGCGAGCAGCGTTCCGGACTGTACTTCGCAGCCTGGGGGATGACGACGAAGCTGGCGCTCGCCCTCGGCGTCCTGCTCGGCACGGTGCTGCCGGCGAGCGTGGGCTACGAACCGGGTGCGACGGTGACGCCGCCGAACGTGCAGGCCAATCTGATGCTGATCTACGGGGCCGTTCCGGCCCTGATGATGGCGGCTGGGGTGCTCTTCCTGCGCCGCTTCCCGATCACGCGGGAGCGCCATGCCGAGGTGCGCGCGGCGCTCGATGCCCGAACTGGCGCGTTGTCCGAAGCGCGGCGGTTCCTGTGAGCCCAGTGGCTCCGCAACGTGGCTGAACCGCGGCGAGGGGGGGGTTGACCACCCGTGACTTGGCAGTTGGTGATGGCGCTTCCCATGAGCGCGGGCATTCAAGCTCCGGCACTCAAGCCTTCCGCGCCGCCGCCAAGGCCCCCGTCACCCATACCGCGAGCCGATCCGGGTCCTCCAGGGCATCAGCGGGCGGCGGGTAATAAGACATGCGAATCGTCTTGCCGTCCTTGCGGGTGTAGCTGAAAGGCGCAAGCCCGGCGCGCTCGAAGTCCTCGCGATTGCCTGCGTCCGCCTTGAGGTACAGGGCGTCGTCCACCGCGACAGCGAACATCCTCCCCGCCGCGAAGATCCCCGCCCCGCCGAACATCCTCTTCACCGTCAAGGGCCCGAAGGGCGAAAGCAAATCATTGACGAAGCTCAGATAATCCTCGCTCACGGCCATGACCCTGGTGCCTCGCGTGGTTGCGAACCGAGTCCCGCGACCCGTTTGCGCGAAGGATACCCGCGACGCCGATCCCCCGTGTGCTTGGTATCCTCCCGCTGCGGTGTCATCGCCCGCGCGACGCGGCGCATCCCGAGAAACCCGCAGGCCCCGTTCCCAAGGGACGCTCCCGCGAGATCACAGATGCAAGCCAACCGATCCGTTGCCCTCGCCTTCGTGCTCGGTGGTCTCGCCCTGATGATTGCTGGGCCCATGGCCCCCGGTGAGGGACGGCTGGTCCGCATCGCCCCGCCGGACATGGGCCATGTCACCGATCTCGGCCGCGCCCGCGATGGGACCATCCTGGCCGGCACCCAGGACGGTGATCTTTGGCGCCTCGACGCCGGGGGATGGTCCAGGCTGCAGGTGCCCGCCGACGGCCAGCCCATCACCGCCCTCCCCCTGGACTGGCCCGGAGACCCCACCACCGCCCCAGTGGGCACCGGCGGGGGCCTGCTCAACCCGCCGGGCGGGCTGCCACCCATCCAGGCCCGGATCAGCGACGTGCTCGCCGCCCGCGGACGGCTCATCGTTTCCACCGGAGACGGCGTGCAGATCCAGGGGAACGGAGCCTGGATCTCGGCCCTACAAGGCGTGAAGGTCTATCGCCTGAAGCACCAAACCCTCGACGGCAACGAGTGGATCCATGCCGGCACCATCGGCGCCGGGATCTTCAGCGCACCGGCGGCGGAGCCCGCGGACTGGCGGCCCAACTCCCAGGGACTCCCCGATGGCATCCGGGTATTCACCTTCGCTGTCACCCGGGGCGGTCGCCTGATCGCCGGAACCGACGCCGGGGCCTTCTGGCAGACGGCGCCGGGCCAGCCCTGGCGCTCGCTCCCGCTGAAGCAGCCGCAGACCCGGCTACTCTCCCTGTATCTCGACCCTGCCGGGGGAGACGCACAGACCCTGTGGATCGGCGGCGATCAGGGGCTGTGGCGAGCGGAGCTCGAGGAGACGGAGGACGACCTCAGCGCCCCCGGCAGCGCCGTCCCCATCCCCATCCCGCCAGACTACCTGCGCTTCGGCGTGAGCTGGATCCTGCCGGCGAACGATGGGATCGTGCTGAGCGCCGGCAGCGTCTATCAGTACGGCCCCACCGCCCTGCCCGGCTGGTACTGGGTCTCGCTCCTGGGCCTCGCCCTGGTGCTCGGCGGCGGCTGGTTGTTCCCCGTTCGGCGGGAGACCGCCGCGCCGGCCAAGACGACCTGAGAGCTTGTGAAGAAATTCGCCGACCTGCTGCGGGCGCCCCCGGACGCACTCCGCTGCGTTGCGAAAAGCCGAAAATCGAGTCACGTAGGCCCACTACGCTCCCCGACTTCCGACTTCCCGCGCCTTGCTGAGCACGCCCGGGAACGCCCTCGCTATGGCCGACAAATTTTTCACAAGCTCTGAGGCCCCGGCGGCGAGACCCGTGCAGCTGATCCGGACCCTGCACGCCGGATTGCCGCTCCTGGCGATCGCCGGGATGCTGGTATTGGTCTAGGTGATCCAGACCGTCGAGCAGCCCGAGGACCGCGCCCTGGTCACCGACGGCGACTTCGAGCTGCGCGCGTATCCGCCCCCGGTGGCGGGGGAGGTCACCCCCACCGGCGACCTGCGCCAGGCGCTCAGAGCTGGATTCGGCCCCCTGGCCCGCTACATCTTCGCCCGGGACCGCGCCGGCCCCGACATCGCCATGACCGCGCCCGTGCCCCAGTCCCCGGACGAGCCGGACCGCAACGCCTGGACCGTGCGCTTCATCATGCCCTCGGGGCTCGCACTGGCGGAACTGCCGGAGCCCGGCAGCCCCGGGGGTACGCCTGGGAGAGATCCCCGCGCACCCTGGCCGCCGTGCGCTTGAGCGGGCGAATCACCGACGGTGCGCTCGCCACCCAGGAGCAGCACCTGCAGAGCCGGATGGAATCCCGCGGCCTCGCCGCCCCGCCCCGCCCGTGTTCGCTTACTACAATGATCCGCAATGATCCGCTTACCCCGAGGCCCCTGCGCCGCAGCAAGGTGTTGATCGAGACGGCACCCACCAAGCAGCCCTGATCCAGCCGGCCGGAGGACCGCGATGCCCGATGAGCTCCTGATCCGCAACATGACCCGCCCCGAGGTGGACACCCTGGTGGGCTGGGCCGCCCGGGAAGGCTGGAACCCGGGGCTCCACGACTCGGTGCTCTTCTGGGCCACCGACCCCGACGCCTTCATCGCCGCCGAGCTCGACGGCCGCCTGATCGGTGGCGGCGCAATCACCGCGTACGGCGATGGATTCGGCTTCATGGGCTTCTTCATCGTCGAACCCGAGTATCGCGGCCGCGGGCTCGGGGACGCGCTCTGGCATGCACGCCGGGAGCGACTCATCGCGCGCCTCGCCCCCGGTGCCACCATCGGCCTGGACGGCGTGTTCAACATGCAGGACTACTATGCCAAGGGCGGATTCGTCTTCTCCCACCGAAACGTCCGCTTCCGCGGCGAGATCGGCGAGCCGGCCGTTGACGGCACGGGCGCGGGGGCCGGCGAGATCCTGCCCCTGGCAGACTTCGATAGCGACGCGCTCCTGGCCTACGACCGTGCCTGCTTCCCGGCACCCCGCGCGGGCTTCCTCCAGCGCTGGGTCGCCCAGCCCGACCATCTGGCGCTGGGCTGCCGGCGCGACGGGGAGCTCGCGGGCTATGGCGTGATACGGCGATGCGGGATCGGCTGCAAGATCGGCCCCTTGTTCGCCGACGACCGTGCGGCCGCACAGTCCCTGTTCTCGGGACTCGTCCACTTCGCCTCGGGCGGCCCGGTGTTCCTCGACGTCCCTGAGAACAACCCCGCGGCCCTGGAGCTGGTGCGCCGGCACGGTATGGAGGAGGTCTTCGGCTGCGCGCGGATGTACCTGGGTCCGCCCCCGGATCTGGCCCACCAGCGCATCTTCGGCGTCACCACATTCGAGCTCGGCTGATGGCGGGGCGTAACCTGGTGGGCTACGGCGGCCGGCCGCCACACCCGCACTGGCCGGGGGAGGCTCGCGTCGCCGTTCAATTCGTTCTCAACGTGGAGGAAGGCGCCGAGTCCAGCATCCTGGAAGGCGACCCCGGCTCCGAGTCCTACCTCCACGAGCTATCCGGCCGCCCTGCCCGCCAGGGCGAGCGCGACTTGAGCGTCGAGGGCCTGTACGAGTACGGCGCCAGGGCGGGGGTATGGCGCATCCTGGAGCTCTTCGGCTCCCGCGGGCTGCCTCTCACGGTGTTCGCCGTCGGCCGCGCCCTGGAGCTCAACCCGGCCCTCGCCCGCGCCCTCGCCGACTCCGGCCACGAGATCGCCGGGCACGGCTATCGCTGGATCGACTATCGCCAGGTCCCGCCCGAGGAGGAGCGTGCGCACATCCGCCGCACCATCGCCGTGATCGAGTCACTCTGCGGCCGGCGGCCGGTGGGCTGGTACACGGGACGCGTCAGCCACCAAACCCGCCAACTGCTGCGCGAGGACGGCGGCTTCCTCTACGACTCCGACGCCTACAACGACGACCTGCCTTACTGGCTCTTCGAAGGGCTCCCGGGCGAGGTGCCGCATCTGGTGGTCCCCTACACCCTCGTCAACAACGACGCCCGCTATCTCCTGCCCAACGGCTTCGCCACCGGTGACGACTTCCGGAGCCACCTCAGGGACGCGTTCGACCTCCTGTGGGAGGAAGGCGCCCAGGCCCCCAAGCTCATGAGCGTCGGCCTGCACGGCCGCATCAGCGGTCATCCGGCCCGGGCCATGGCCCTCGCCCGCTTCCTCGACCACGTCCACAACCGAGAGCGGGTGTGGGTCTGTCGACGGGAGGACGTCGCCCGCCACTGGCTCGCCGTCCACCCAGCCCCCGGCACGTCCTGAAAGGCCCCGCCCCTCGTTCCCACGGGCGGCGCCGGCTACTCCACCACTCGGGACTGGACGCGGCCGCCGCAGGTGACGAAGCAACTGCGATACCCAGCGTCGCAGCTTGAGGTGTCGGGGTAGAAGCAACCCTGGGGATAGACGCAGCCCTTGCCCTTGGCCTCCACGCATGCGTTGTAGCTCGCCAGGGCGTTCTGAAAGCTCGCTTGGCAGGCGCGATACCCCGACTCCGCGGACTGTCTGCAATAGACCTGCGTATTGGAGCACTGGGCGGCGCAGGCGCGTCCCTCCGGGGACTCGGGCGCGGTGTAGTCGTAGACGATCCTGGGCCCGCATCCGACCAGCATCGACAGGGCGAAGGCCAGAGGGAGAGAAGCGAATCGGATGCGCATGCGTCTCGAGCCTGTGTGATGGTATGTCGATATGCGCGGCGGCTAGCCTAAGGTTCGGGCCTCGACCTGTCGACTCAGAGCTTGTGAAAAATTTGTCGGCCGTAGCGAGGGCATTCCCGGGCGTGCTCAGCAAGGCGCGGGAAGTCGGAAATCGGGGAGCGTAGTGGGCCTACGTGACTCGATTTTCGGCTTTTCGCAACGCAGCGGGGTGCGTCCGGGGGGGCCCGCAGTAGGTCGGCGAATTTCTTCACAAGCTCTCAGCCGCGGTCCACGCGCCTAGCCGCCACCCGGGTCGAGGCCCACGGGCTGCGCCGGCCCGCCGGTGCCGTCGTACTCGACTGCGGCAACGAGCCGGCTGATACGGCCGGGCCTGTGGCGGAGTATCCACGCAATCAGGTACCTTGATCGCAGGCATCATCACCGGGGTCGGTGGCTGGGGTTATGGCCGAGAAGCTGCGCTGCGAGTTGGTCTCGAACGAGACGGTCTACGATCTGGCCTGGACACTAGCCAACAAGGTGCGGGCCTCCGGGTTCCGGCCGGACCTGGTGGTCGCGATCTCCCGGGGGGGCTTCACCCCCGCCCGAGTGCTGTGCGACGTGCTCGGGATCTTCAACCTGACGAGCATCCGCATCGTGCACTATCGGGGACCGGCCGACATGGAGCCGGTGGCCACGGTCAAGTACCCCCTGTGCATCCCGGTGGAGGGGCAACGTCTCCTGGTGGTGGACGATGTCAACGACACGGGCGACACGCTGGAGGCCGCCCGAGAGCACCTGGGGTCCCTCGGGCCTCTCGAGGTGCGCATGGCGGTGCTGCACGAGAAGACGGGCTCTCCCGTGCGGGCCGACTACGCCGCGGGCGTCATCGACGAATGGCGTTGGCTGATCTACCCCTGGGCGGTTGTGGAGGACGTGGGAGGCTTCCTGCGCCAGATGGATCCCCCGCCGCGCAACACCGAGGAGGCGGACCGGCGCCTGCGTGCAGACTACGGGTTGGACGTGCCTCGGACCCTGCTCGAACGGCTCCTGGCTCTGATGGCGACCGGAAGAGACACCGAGACGTCCTAACGAGCAGCCTGAATCGCGGCCACGGATGGGGCGGACGCCCCCATCCCTAGCCTCAGTTCCGAAGGTACGGAACCGCGACGGGGATAGTGCGTTGTCCCGCCAGGGACAGGCCCTCTGCGCACGCGCGAGAGTGAGGGCCCGTGCGACATTCGCGACCGTCCCTCGCGACCGGAGTGGCGGCGCCGCCGATGGAGCTGCCCGTATGTGGTCCTGCCCTTCGGATGAGGCCAAGCTCCCGCTTCCGCGGCCGAGACCTGCCAAGGCCGACAGGCTGCCAGCAGGTTCACCGATACGGCGACCGGCCTGGCATTGTCCACGGGGGATCCCAGCGCCATTCCGGCCCACCACTGGGTCATCCACGTCGTGGTCGAGGCGCTCCGGACAACCCCGAGCCGACCCTTTGTCCCTGGGCCGTGGCCTGGGAGATCATGGGTTCGGCCAGGCACGCAGGGGGTTCACCTTCCTGCACGACCACACTCAAACACAGGAGATCCGCGCGATGTATGGTTTTTCCACCCAGATCGAGGTCCCGTTCGAGCAGGCACTCGAGCGCGTCACCGAGGCCCTCAAGGCGGAAGGCTTCGGGGTGCTCACCGAGATCGATGTCCAGGCCACCCTGAAGGCGAAGCTCGGTGTCGAAAAACGTCCCTACCGGATCCTGGGTGCCTGCAACCCGCCCCTTGCCAATCAGGCCCTGGACGCCGACCCGGACATCGGTCTCCTGCTGCCCTGCAACGTGGTGGTCCGCGAAGAGGAGGACGGCCGGGTGACTGTGGCCTTCATGGACCCCGAGGCGGTCCTGCGTTTGGTCGACCAGCCGGGCGTCTCCGAGCTGGCCGCCCAGGTGCGCGAGCGTCTCGACCGGGTGCGCGACGCCCTTGCCGCTCCCTGATCTTGACCGAGCCGCCGGCCGAGGGTCGCTCCCCGAAGCGCGGACGAGCACACTCGTCCGCTCAGTCGTCCCAGTGGCCGTACCCGTGTCCGCGGCCGTGACGATAGCGATGGCCCTTGCCGCGCTTCGCCGGGTAGTAGTAGTGGCGCTCCACATAGCGCCTCTCTCGATAGCCATCGGTCGCCACCACTGAGCCCAGGGCACCGCCCAATCCGCCGCCGAGGATGGCGCCGTTGCGGCCCCCCACCTCGGACCCAAGCAGGGCGCCGAGCGCCCCCCCGAGGCCGCCGCCCACGGCGGCCCGGGTATTGAGATCGTCGGCGACGGCGGGTGCCGTCAGCACGCAGGTCAGCATCAGAATCGCCGCAGGATGTTTTGACACGGTCGTGGCTCCTTGGGTCTTCGTTTCAGGGCATGGGCGATGGATGAAACGCAGACTAGCGAAACCAAGCTGAACACCGCCTGAACGGAGTCCGTGTGCAGCCCCGGCCACCGAAGCGCGGGTAATCCCGTTCCAGGCGCGGGGCTCAGTCGGAGAGGTAATACTCGACCGTCGAGACCACCCGCACCTTCTTGATGTGAGCGGTGTTGCTGTCGCGGTCCTCGATGGAGAACTGGCCCTGGCTCGCCCGGCGGATCTTGCCCAGGCGGCTCTCCGAATCCTGGGCGAACTTGGTGGCCACCTCGCGGGCGTTGCGCGTGGCCGCCTCGATCATCTCCGGCTTGATCTCGTTGAGCCCCGTGAACAGGAACTGGGGGCGCGTCTCGAACTCGGCGCCCCCGATCGCGACGCCCTGCTTGCCCAGATCCACCAGGCGGGTCATGGCGCGGCGAACCTTCTCCACATCGGTGCTGTAGACGGTGAGGGTGGAGGTGGCCGTGTACCGGAACTTGATCTCCCCGGTGTTCGGGTACCCCTGCGCCTGGCGATCGACCACGGTCGGCGCCGAGACGCTGATCTCCGCGTCACCGAAGCCCTGCTCCCGGAGAAACGCGGCCACCAGACCGTTGTGCTCCTGAATGGACTGGTAGAGCGCCCCCAGATCGTTTCCGGCCTCGGTGAAGCGGATCGGCCAGATCGCGACGTCGGCCGCCACCTCCCGTTCCGCCAGACCCTTGACGGTGACGCTGCGCTCCAGGGCCTTCACCTGCAGGATGCCGCCGGCGACCAGATAGCCGAGCCCGATCAGGCCGGCGCAGATGAAGGCGCCGACGACGAAAGCCGGACCGATGCCGCGGTTGTGATTCATGTGAGTCGTCTCCTCTCGTCAGCCCGTTTCCGCGAGTCGCGCGGACACTTTACCTTGCCCCGCACCACCGGTAAGCATCCGCGTTTCCCGCGAGGACGGCGGCGAGGTTGGCGACCTCCCCCGCGATCCCGCCATCGCCCGAGCCGAGCGTGCGGTCCATGGCCGAGCGCGTCGCCCCCGAGAGCGACCAACCCAGCGGGGGCTCGACCAGGCGCTTGCGCAGCCTTTCCCGGGCCGACTGAAGCTGGCTCGCGTCGGTCTCCGACTCGAGCGCCGCCAGCTCCGCCTGGGCGACCGCCCACAGGGAGAGCTCGATCACCGCGCCGCGCGAGCGCTCGAAGCGCTTCGCCGCGTCCACCTCCGCAAGACGCCCCCGGGCGGTGCGGGCATTGAGCAAGGCGCGCACCGGCGAGGCCACCTCGCTCAGCAGGTCCCTCGCAGGTTCGCCCGCCGGCCCGGGTCCGACAGGCACGTCGGGGTGACGGTTGACACAGACCGGAGGCGCCTGGGGGTCGTTGCCGATGAGGATCAGGATGGGATAGATGGCGGGGCTGTCGATCTGGTCGAGCAGATCGACCGCGGTGGCGGCGCCCGAGTTCTCGAAATAGCCGCCGTCCACCAGCCGGATCTTTTGCAGCCTGGCCGGGTCGGGTGTCTGGGTGCAAAGCGGGTCATCGGTCGAACCCCCGGACGGGCCCGTGCCCGGACCGAGGAGACTCCCGGCCGGGCTCACGTAGGTGAACCGGGCGCTCGCCCCAGCGGCGGCGGACAGCAGGGTCTTGCGGGTATCGAAGCCGCAGGCCATCAGATCGAGGGTATCGGTGAATCCGTCGAGTGGGATGCTGGAGAAGATCGCCCGCCGTCCGGAGTCCACCACCGTGGCATTGAGCAGTAGGTTCGGCAGGCGGTTCTCGAGGCCGTCGCCATAGAGGGCGGTGAAGGGCGCGGAGAGTGGGTTGGGACCCTCCCCCAGGGCGCCCTCGAAGGCCAGCTCCAGGAAGCGCTGGCGATCCGCTGCCGCGACGGGATAGGGCACGAAGCGCTGGGCCAGATCAGGGAACAGCAGCCCGGCGGTGACCGGGGAGAGGAAGTCCTGGCGCAGGGCCTCCCGCGCAGCGGCCAGGGTATCCCTGTCCAGGCCCCCCGCGAGCTGGCGTCGCTTGATGGCCGTGTACATGGCCGCTCCGACGCTCCCGCCCGAGACACCGCTGATCGCGAAGAGGCTTTGGGAGAAGCCCCGAGTGGATTCGAGGCTCGCGAGGACCGAAGCCGTCCAGTACGCGGCACGGATCCCCCCGCCGGCGGCGGCCACGATGATGACGGGCCGGCGCTCCCCCACCCGGGCCAGGGGCGGATTGGCCGAGTCCCAGGCGGCCAGACGCGCACTTGCCGCAAGCTGCGGCGGGGGCGGGGCCTCGGGGTCCACCCGAATCCAGTGGTTGTCGATCAGAAGGCCAACCACCACGGCGACCAGGATCGCCAGGGTCGTCCCCGAGGCCTGTCCGTTGGCGATGAAGGCATAGGTCAGCACCAGACTGCCGAAGAGCGCGATGCCCGCGAGACCCAGCAGCAGGATCGCCGGGGCCCCGAGCATCTGGGGAAGCGCGACCGGATGGATCATGAATGCCGCCGTCAGGGCGGCACCGGCCAACAGCGCAGCAGTTAGGATCAGCACCATCCGCAGCCTGTCCGCATCACTGATCAGCTGATCGAGCCCCCGTCTCGAGCCATGCAGGAACCACGCGCGGCGCTTCACCAAGAAGGTCCAGAGCAGGCCGGCAAGCACCAGGTGGAGCACCGCGAGCAGCCGGGCGCGGTCGGGCTCCGGGGTGTCGAGCAGGAGGAAGGCCAACCCGACGATGGCCGGA
>CAVQQM010000023.1:0-12875 GCA_963714915.1 uncultured Gammaproteobacteria bacterium | reverse complement strand
GTCGCATCACTCCTGCGCGGATTCTCCGCGCCCGTAAAGCTCAGGATGGAGCGCCCGGACGCCGATCTCGCGCTCCTGATGGCCCACGACGGCGACGGTTTCAGCCGTTGGGATGCGGCCCAGGAGCTGATGCAGCGGACCCTGCTGGCCAGGGTGGGAGGGACAGGGGCGGGCCTGCCGGATGACCTGGTCGCTGCCTTCCGCCGGGCCCTCGCGGACCGCGACGGCGATCAGGCACTGATCGCCGAGGTGCTGACCCTGCCCTCCGAGTCCTATCTCGCCGATCAGATGGAAGTGGTCGACGTCGATGGCATCCACGCGTCGCGCGAGGGGCTGCGGCGGGAGCTGGGGCTGGCCTTGACGGCCGATCTCCTCGCGGTCTATCGGGCCAGCACGGACGACGGCCCTTACCGCCTCGACCCGGAGGCCATGGGCAGGCGAGCGATCAAGAACCTCTGCCTCGCCTATCTGATGGCCGCCGGCGACGGCGAGGCCGGGGGGCTGTGCCAGGCCCAGGTGGAGGCCGCCCACAACATGACCGACGTGATCGCGGCGCTCAGGCTCCTGGTGGACGCCGGCGGCGCGCCGGCGGAGCGGGGGCTGGCCGGGTTCTACGAACGCTGGCGGGCACAACCGCTGGTGATCGACAAATGGTTCGGCATCCAGGCCATGAGCCAGCGGCCCGACACCCTGGAGCGGGTGATCCGTCTCATGGGGCACCCCGACTTCACCCTGCGCAACCCAAATCGGGTTCGCAGCCTGATCGGCGCCTTCTGCTCGGGGAACCCGGTGCGCTTCCACGCTCGGGACGGAGGCGGCTACCGATTCCTCGCCGATCGGGTGCTGGAGCTGGACCCGGTGAACCCGCAGATCGCGGCGCGCCTGCTGGGCCCGCTGGTGCGCTGGCGGCGCTACGATCCCGACCGCCAGCAGCTCATGCGCGGGGAGATGGAGCGCATCCTGGCCGCCCCGGAGCTCTCCAAGAACGTCTACGAGATCGCTGCCAAGACCCTGGAAACCGCCGAGGGCTGAGAGCTTGTGAAGAAATTCGCCGCCCTACTGCGGGCGCCCCCGGACGCACCCCGCTGCGTTGCGAAAAGCCGAAAATCGAGTCACGTAGGCCCACTACGCTCCCCGATTTCCGACTTCCCGCGCCTTGCCCTGATCTCAATCGGGCACGCCCGGGAACGCCCTCGCTACGGCCGACGAATTTTTCACAAGCTCTGAGCGACCGCCGGGCGGGCGGACGCTCGGCGCGCGGTCACAGGGTCTTGGCCTGCTCGGCCAGATAGATCCAGGTGTCGATGACCGTATCGGGGTTGAGTGACATGCTCTCGATCCCCTCGCGCAGCAGCCAGTCGGCGAGGTCCTTGTGGTCGGAGGGGCCCTGGCCGCAGATGCCGACATACTTACCCTTGGCCCGGCAGGCGGCGATGGCCATGGAGAGCATCTTCTTCACGGCCGGGTCGCGCTCGTCGAAGTCCGCGGCCACCAGGCTCGAATCCCGATCCAGACCCAGGGTGAGCTGGGTCATGTCGTTGGAGCCGATGGAGAAGCCGTCGAAATACTCCAAGAACTCGTCCGCCAGCACGGCGTTGGACGGGATCTCGCACATCATGATCAGCTTGAGCCCATTCTCGCCGCGCTTCAGGCCCTGGGCGGCCAGGGCCTCGACCACCGCCCGGGCCTGTCCCAGGGTGCGCACGAAGGGGATCATGACCTGCAGGTTGATGAGCCCCATGTCGTTGCGCACCCGCTTGAGGGCCTCGCACTCGAGCTCGAAGCACTCCTTGAAGCTGTCCGCGATATAGCGCCCGGCACCCCGGAACCCGATCATGGGGTTCTCCTCGTGGGGCTCGTAGCGGGTCCCGCCGACCAGGTTGGCGTACTCGTTGGACTTGAAGTCCGACATGCGCACGATCACCGGATTGGGCGCGAAGGCCGCGGCCAGGGTGCTCACCCCCTCGGTCAGCTTGGCCACATAGAATTCCCGCGGGCTCGAGTAGGCCGCGATGCGGGGCTCGATCTCGGCGCGCAGATCCGCGGGCAGCCGATCGAATTCGAGCAGTGCCTTGGGGTGGATGCCGATGGTGTTGCTGATGATGAACTCGAGCCGCGCCAGCCCGATCCCCGCATTGGGGGTCGCGGAGAAGGCGAACGCCCGCTCCGGGTTGCCCACGTTCATCATGATCTTGACCGGGATCTCGGGCATGGCCGAGAGCTCGATCTGCTTGTGCTCGAAGGGTAGGGCCCCGTCGTAGATGAAGCCCGTGTCGCCCTCGGCGCAGCTCACGGTCACGGGCTGGCCGTCGGAGATGTGATCGGTGGCGTCGTTGCAGCCAACCACCGCCGGCACCCCGAGCTCCCGGGCGATGATGGCCGCGTGACAGGTGCGCCCGCCGCGATTGGTGACGATGGCCGCCGCGCGTTTCATCACCGGCTCCCAGTCGGGATCGGTCATGTCCGTCACCAGCACGTCGCCGGGCTCGACCCGGTGCATGTCGGTGATGGAGGCGATGACCTTCGCCGGACCCGCGCCGATGCGGCTGCCGATGCTGCGTCCGCTGGTCAGCACCGGGCCCTTGGCGCGCAGGAGGTAGCGGTCGATCACGTTACCGGAGCGGCTCTGCACCGTCTCCGGGCGCGCCTGGACGATATAGAGCTTGCCGTCCAGTCCATCCTTTGCCCATTCGATGTCCATGGGCCGGCCGTAGTGCTGCTCGATCAGCACCGCCTGGCGGGCGAGGTCGTGGATCTCCTCGTCGCTGATGCAGAAGCGGTGGCGCTGCGCCTCCGGTACGTCCTCGGTGAGCACCGGAAGATCGGAGCCCTCGGGGGCATAGACCATCCGGATGGCCTTCTCGCCGACGGTGCGGCGTAGGATCGCCGGACGCCCGCCGGCCAGGGTCGGCTTGTGGACATAGAACTCGTCGGGGTTCACCGCCCCCTGGACCACCATCTCCCCGAGTCCGTAGCTGGCGGTGATGAAGACCGCGTCGCGGAACCCTGACTCGGTGTCGAGGGTGAACATGACGCCCGAGGCCGCCAGATCGCTGCGCACCATGCGCTGGATGCCGGCCGAGAGGGCCACGTGACGGTGCTCGAAGCCCTGATGGACCCGGTAGGAGATGGCCCGGTCGTTGAATAGGGAGGCGAAGACCTCCTTGATGCGATGCTTGATCGGGTCGAGCCCGTGGACGTTGAGGAAGGTCTCCTGCTGCCCGGCGAACGAGGCATCGGGCAGGTCCTCGGCGGTGGCGGACGAGCGCACCGCGAAGGAGACCTCGTCGCCGGCCTCGGCGGCGAGTCGGGCGTAGGCCTCGCCCACGGCCTGCTCGAGGTCGGCCGGGAAGGGCTGCTCCATGATCCAGCCGCGGATCTTCGGCCCGGCCTCCCCGAGGGCCGAGACATCCTCGACGTCCAGATCGTCGAGGACCGCCTGGATGCGCTCGTCGAGCCCGTCCCGCGCCAGGAAGGCCCGATAGGCGTCGGCGGTGGTCGCGAAGCCCCCGGGAACACGCACCCCGACGTCGGTCAGGTTCTGGATCATCTCGCCCAGGGATGCATTCTTGCCGCCGACCAGGGGTACGTCGTCCATACCCAGGTCATGGAGCCAGCGAACAGATTCGGTCATGTGGGTCTCCGAGATGATGCCCAGGGCCCTGGGCTGCCAAGATCGGGGCGCGGCAAAGGCGCGAATGGCCCCGCAAAGATTCGGAAATATAGCCCAACCGCCGGTCGCCGGTAACGAGCCAGGATCAATCTTGTCTATTCGCTGCTAACAACGGGAGCTGGCTCCCAATCCCTCGCCCGCTCGGGGCGGGGGCGCGCGACCCGACGAGGGGTTACCATTCGCTGGCCGGCCGCCGCCGGCCCCCGAGCACTGAACACCCGCCCACGACTGGTTCCGAAAGTGAATCTACTCGCCCTCGACACCTCCAGTGATGCCTGCTCGGCGGCCCTGTGCATCGCCGGGGTTTGGTCCGAGCGGCTGGAGCCCGGGGCGCGCCGACACGGGGAGCTGATCCTGCCCATGATCGAGGGCCTGCTGGCCGAGGCCGGCATCGGTCTGGGTGCGCTCGACGCCCTTGCCTTCGCCCGCGGCCCGGGCTCCTTCACCGGGGTGCGGATCGCCGTCTCCGTCGCCCAAGGGCTCGCCTTCGGCGCCGGCCTGCCAACGGTGCCGGTCTCGACCCTGGCGGGGCTGGCCCAGGGCGAGTACCGGCGCACGGGGCGGACACGGGTGCTCGCGGCCCTCGATGCCCGCATGGGAGAGGTCTACTGGGCGGCCTGCACCCTGGGCGCGGACGGGGTGATGGAGGTCAGCGGCGAGGAGGGCGTCTACCCTCCCGCCGAGGTGCCGATCCCGGCGGGAGGCGACTGGTGGGGCGTGGGTCCCGGCTGGGCCGTCTACGCGGATGCGCTCACGCAGCGTGCCGGAGTCATCGCCGGGATGAGCCCCGAGGCCGGTTGTAGCGCCCGCGATCTGGGTGAGATCGCCGCGGTCGAGGTGCAGGCTGGGCGCCTGACCCCAGCCGAGGGCGCCCTGCCGGTCTATCTACGGGATCGGGTCACCCATCAACGCTGAGATCAGCCGTGCTGCTCCACCGTTGGCCGCTGGCGCTGCTCGGCCGCATGTCGCCGGCGCGTGACGGGCGATTCCTTGCCGTGGCGGCAATGACGCTTGAGGCATCCCAGAACGTAATGCAGCAGGGTGCCGCCGACCGCGGCGAACACCAGGGCACTCGCCGCCAGGCGTACCCACACCACCTGGGTGCTGAGTCCCATGGTGAGCCAGGTCGTGAAGGCGGAGATGCCCGCCACCATCGCGACCATCAGGAAGGGCATCGGTGAGTTGTCGCACTTGGGACAGAGTTTCATGTTGCTGGCCGTGGGTCTCGGAGGAGGTACGGTCGTGCAGTCCATGCGCGGGTCCGCGGGCAAGCTAAAGATAAGACAAGATGGAGCAGGTGAGGTTCATTGACAATTCCCCGGCCACCCGTTCGATGAAGGAACCGGCGCACCGGGCACCTCGCGCCCTGTTGCTCGCGATCTATGCCTCCGCGCTCGCCGCGGTGGGGGGACGCGCCGCGGTCGCGCGCGCCCTGATGGAGCGGCCCGCGGTGGGTCCCACGCGCGTGCTGGCGATCGGCAAGGCCGCCGAGTCCATGACCCTCGGCGCCTTGGATGCCCTGGGAGCGGCCTGCACGGGCGGGCTCGCGATCGGCAAGCATCCAGCGGAGCAGGGTGCGCGGCTCGAGGCGCACGGGATCGCCTATCTCCAAGGCGGCCATCCGCTCCCCACCCAGGCGAGCCTGGCGGCCGGGGAGCAGCTCCTGGCCGAGCTGGCTGGGATGGTGGCCGGAACCCGGGTCCTGTTCCTGATCTCGGGCGGGGCCTCGAGCCTGGTCGAGGTCCCGGTGAACGGTCTCGGACTGGTCGAGCTGCGGCGCATCAATCAGTGGCTCTTGGGCAGCGGACTGCCGATCGGGGAGGTGAACCGGGTCCGCGGGGTACTCTCGCGGATCAAGGCCGGTGGTCTGCTGCATCTGCTGCCGACCCGGGAGCTGCGGGTGCTGGCGATCTCCGATGTCCCGGGGGACGACCCCGCAGTGATCGGGTCCGGCCTGTTGGTCCCGGGCGCCTTGCCCCCGGTTGAAGCGGCCGACCTGCCTCTCCCCGACTGGATGGCGCACTGGGTCCGTCGGGGCGCCGCCGAACGGGGGCCAGTGCCTTCCCGGTCGCGTCGCCCCCCTGGTCACCGCCGGTCGAGCTGGTGGCGACCCTGGGGATGGCAAAGGAGGCCGC
This sequence comes from uncultured Gammaproteobacteria bacterium, assembly GCA_963714915.1. GTDB lineage: Bacteria > Pseudomonadota > Gammaproteobacteria > Chromatiales > Chromatiaceae > Thiodictyon. The sequence continues at coordinate 7,067 of CAVQQM010000023.1, read as the reverse complement.
CGCGGCGGCCGCCCGCGAGCATGATGTGCCGGTGATCTTGGAGCCGGACCTCGTCGCCGGCGATGCCGCGGAGCGTGGCAGGCAGCTCGCGAGCGAGCTGGCCGCGGGCCCGACGGGCGTGCGCGTGTGGGGCGGCGAGACCACGGTGCGGCTCCCCGAGCGGCCTGGTCGGGGCGGGCGTAACCAGCATCTGGCGCTGGCGGCCGCCATGGGGCTGGCCGGTCGGGACGACTGCTGGCTGCTCGCCGCGGGGACCGACGGCAGCGACGGAGACACCGATGACGCGGGCGCCCTGGTGGACGGCGGCACCCTGGAGCGCGCGGCCCTGGATGGCTACGACGGGATGGCCTGCCTCGAGCAAGCGGACGCGGGGAGCCTGCTCGCCGCGAGCGGCGACCTGATCCAGACCGGGCCCACCGGCACCAACGTCATGGACCTGATGCTGGGCTACAAGGCCACGCCGTTAGGATGCTGATTAAAGCCATCCCTGGCTTGAATCAGCTCGCGCCCCCGAGGCGCGACTCGTGGGGCGCTCCATTCTCAACGGCTTGGCGCCGCTGAAAATGGCGGGCCATCCTTGGCCCACACGGGAAACGCGTTATCCGCATTACCCCAACACGCGGACGCCAGACTGACCGCAGTTCCCGAAGCACTATGCATTCTCCGATCGACAACCTGTTCGCCGCCGCCGCGGCCTGTCTCGCCGAGCCCGATCCCGAGCGCAAGCAGTCCCTTAGCCTCGAGACCGCCGCGGCCTGGCGGGCCGGGCGGCTGAGGCTGGACCCGGCCGGTGCGCCGCCCGCGGTGGATATCCCCGGACGTCCCGCCCGGCTCGAGCTGGTCCCGCCGCGCGGACTCCACCGCAGGCGGCTGACCAGCCCCGATGGGCGCGCGGCCCTGATCCACGCCGTCGCCCATATCGAGTTCAACGCCATCAACCTCGCCTGGGACGCCGTGCAGCGCTTCCGGGAGATGCCCGAGGGCTTCTACGCGGACTGGATCGGTGTCGCCGCCGAGGAGTCACTGCATTTCGGACTCATGCGGGAGCGGCTCGCCGATCTGGGTCGCGACTATGGTGATTTCCCGGCCCACGACGGACTCTGGGAGATGGCCAGGCGCACGGCACACGACCCCCTCGCGCGCATGGCCCTGGTGCCGCGCGTGCTCGAGGCCCGCGGGCTCGACGTCACCCCAGGCATGATCGAGCGCCTGCTTGCCGTGGGCGACGAGGAGACCGCCGCGCGCCTGCGGGTGATCCTGCGCGATGAGGTGGGGCACGTGGCGGCCGGGAGCCGCTGGCTGCGCTGGCTGTGCGAGCGGCGGGGGCTCGCCGCGGGCCCGGTCTTCTTCGATCTGCTCGACCGCTATCTCACCGGGGCGGTGCGCGGTCCGCTCAACCTCGCTGACCGGCGATGCGCGGGGTTCGACGACGATGAGCTGGATCGACTCTCGTCGATGGTCGCATCGGGCGGGGGGAGCGAATCCCACTGAGCGCCGGCGCTCCCGCCGGGCCCATCCAGCCCTGGGGTACCATGTCGCGCGTCACCCATCCGCTTCGAGGGTAATAGGCCGAAGGAGATGATCGAGGTCGGTCCGAGAATCCGCATCCCCGAGTCCGAGCTCTCGGAGCGCTTCATCCGCTCCCCGGGCCCGGGCGGACAGAACGTCAACAAGCTGGCCACCGCCGTGCAACTGCGCTTCGACGTGGCGCGATCACCCTCGTTGCCCGAGGACGTTCGTGCCAGGCTGCTGCGGCTCGCGGGCCGGCGGGTCGACGGCTCGGGGGTGCTCAGCATCGAGGCCCATCGTCACCGCACCCGGGAGCGTAATCGGGAAGACGCGCGCGAGCGGCTCGCCGAGCTGCTGGCCCGCGCCGCCCACCGGCCCAAGGCGCGCATCGCCACCCGTCCCAGCCGTGCCGCCAAGGAGCGCCGGCTCGAGTCCAAGCGCGCCCGCTCCGACACCAAGCGCCGACGGACCCTGAGGCCGGGGGAGGACTGATCCCCATCGGACGGGCATATCGGGCCACGTCAGCGTTCGGTACTCGAACAAGCCAGGCAGCCCCCTAGTCAGGCAATCCTCGCCACTCGCCACTCGCCACTGCGGCGTATAGCGCTACTCGGTTGCCTGATCTTGGCTCGCCGCATCCGTAGCCGTCACGGGCGTCGCGTCCGCCAGGGGCTCCAGCAGACGCTCGAAATCGGCCGGATTGACGTACTGGATGACCACCTTGCCGCGTGGGTCGCGGGCGATGTCCACCCCCCGTTCCGGATAGAGCGAGTGAACGATGCCCGTCTCGGGCTCCTCGCGCCGTTCGGCCGGGGTGCCGAAACGTCGCTCGAGCAGCTCGGGCTCGAGCCGCGCCTGGGGCAGGTAGGTGATGGAGCGGATCGGGCGCTGGAGCAGGATGTCGACGTCCGCCGGGTCCAGCTTGACCTTGCGGTCGCCGCTGCCGAGCTGGCTGATGCGCAGACCGCGCTCGTACATGGCGGCAAGCTCGGCCGGGTCCACATCCATGGTCATCACGAAGTTGGCCCGCAGACGCTGCAGATAGATCTGCTCGAAGAAGACCTCCACCCCATGGGGCTCGGCCGCCTCCGGTCTCTCGAACAGGTTGATCTTGCCTTCCTCCTGGAAGACCGCACGCACCTCGGCGAGGGTGGTCTCCCCGATGGTGAACCCAAAGACCTGCGTCTGTCCGGCCGGGTCCTGCCCGACGCGCCAGGGCAGGCGCTGGGTGCCATCGTCGAGGGTCGGCGGGATCAGCAGCAGCACCGCGAAGAACCCGAGCAGGGCGGCGGTGAGGACTGAGAGAACGATCTTGCGGTCCATGGGTCGGGGTCGTCCGGCTGGGTAAGGCTTGGGATCGCGGCGCCGGGGGTCGGGGCGCGCCGCGGATCGCTGGGGGGAATCTGTGGCTAATCGGCGATGGGCAGCAGGGCGGCGGCGACGCGGCGCCCCTCGGCCATCAGGATGTTGTAGGTGCGGCAGGCGGCGCCCGTATCCATGACCTCGAGCCCGATCCCCGACTCCATGACGCGCAGATAGAGCTCAGGCGGCGGAAAGACCTGGGTCCGCCCGGTGCCGAGCACGATCACCTCGGGCCCGAGGTCGATCAGGGTCTGGAGATGACCGGGGTCGAGTCGAGCAGGCTCGGCCGGACCCCAGTCCTCGATCAGACGCTCGGGGGTGACGACCAGGCCGCCCGCCAGCAGGCGCCCGCCCACCCGGATCCCCTCCGGCCCATAGCCGGCGATCAGATAACCGCCGCTGTCGTCTGCCTCGGCGAATCGCATGGCCGGCACCTTAGCGGATGCCCCGACGGCGCTCAAGCGGGCAGGGCGCCCTAGTACCGGGGTCGGCACGGGCGGTCAGGGTCCCGCCCGATCCCCCAAATCCGACAGGCTGCTAGAATCCGCGCCCTGTCCCCGCATCCCCGAAAGGCCGCCTGCCCATGACCGTTCGTACCCGCTTCGCGCCTTCCCCGACCGGCTATCTGCACGTGGGCGGCGCCCGTACCGCGCTCTTCTCTTATCTCTTCGCCCGCAAGCATGGTGGCCAGTTCGTGCTGCGGATCGAGGATACGGACCTCGAGCGCTCCAACGCCGAGTCGGTCAACGCCATCCTCGAGGGGATGACCTGGCTGGGGCTCGACTACGACGAGGGCCCCTTCTATCAGACCCAGCGGTTCGACCGCTACGACGCGGTGATCGGCGAGCTCCTGGCCCGCGGTCTGGCCTATCGCTGCGACTGTCCCAAAGAACGCCTGGAGACGCTGCGCGAGGAGCAGATGGCGGCCAAGGTGAAGCCGCGCTACGACGGACACTGCCGCGGGCGGCAGGTGGACCCGGATCGGCCTCACGTCATCCGCTTCCGCAACCCGGACGGCGGCGACGTCCAGGTGGACGACCTGATCCGCGGGCGCATGGTCTTCAGCAACGCCGAGCTGGACGATCTGGTCATCCGCCGCAGCGACGGATCACCCACCTACAACCTCACGGTGGTGGTGGACGACGCGGACATGGGCATCACCCATGTGATCCGGGGCGACGACCACATCAACAACACCCCGCGCCAGGTCAACATCCTGCGCGCCCTGGGCCACAAGCCGCCCCAGTACGCCCATGTGCCCATGATCCTGGGCGACGACGGGGCGCGGCTCTCCAAGCGTCACGGGGCGGTGAGCGTGGTCTCCTATCGGGACGCGGGCTATCTGCCCGAGGCCCTGTTGAACTACCTGGTGCGTCTTGGGGTGGTCCCACGGCGACCAGGAGGTCTTCTCCGTGGAGGAGATGATCCGGCTGTTCGACATCGAGTCGGTCAACAAGTCCGCCTCGAGCTTCAACACCGACAAGCTGGACTGGCTGAATCAGCACTACATCGCCAACGGCGATCCCGAGCGCATCGCCCGGCTCCTGAGCCCCCACCTGGGCCGCCTCGGTATCGATCCCTCCCAGGGCCCCGACCCAGTGGCCGTGGTCAAGGCCCAGGCCGCGCGGGCCAAGACCTTGGTGGAGCTGGCCGAGATCAGCGCCTTCTGCTACCAGGACTTCGCCGACTATGACCTTGCATCCGCGAAGAAACACCTGAAGCCCGCCGCCCGCGAGCCCCTGACGCGACTCAAGGCCGCCTTCGAGCTGATGGCGCTCGAGGACTGGACGCCCGAGGCCCTGCACCGGGCCGTGGAGCGGGTGGCCGAGGAACTGGGAGAGAAGATGGGTAAGGTGGCCCAGCCGCTGCGCGTCGCCATCGTGGGGCGGGCCGCCTCGCCTGGGATCGATGTGACCCTAGAGCTGGTGGGCAAAGAGGCGACCCTGAGGCGGATCGACCGCGCCCTGGCCTATCTGGACAGCGGGGCGGCGGGGGACTCAGGTTAGAAGAGGAAGGGGAGACGAAAGGCCCTGGAATGTCGTCGGGCCTTTGCTACCGCACCTAAGGCGCAGCAGGCGCGGGGAGACTCACCAGAACCTCCAGCGGCTGACGAGACGCATCTCGGGCTTCTCGCCGGGGTTCTCGCCCGAGCCGTCAGCGTCGTCGTCTTTGGGCATCTTCTGCAAGGCAATCCGCTGGGCATCTCGCACCAGCTCGCGCGGCGGCTGGGGCCAGATCCCATCCGCGGCCGCGGGATTAGGGCCGAAGCCCGGCAGGTCGTCGGCGCTCTCCACGTCTCCGGCGCGATCGACCAGAAACAGCCCCTCGGTCCCGCCCTCGGCCGAGCGCACGATGATGCGCGCGACCTCGGCCTCCTCGCCGTAGTCCACGTCGAAGATGTAGAGATGCCCCGCGATCTTGTATTGGTAGGCCATGGTAGTGTCCCTCGCAGGCACGGACCGGCCGGGTAGGGTCGGTACCGTTCTTGTTGTGGATAGCAGCCGCGAGGGCTAGCGCTTCTTCGGCGGCATCAGATCGGTGATGGAGCCGTGGGCCATCTCCGCGGCCATGCCGATCGATTCGTTCAGGGTCGGGTGTGGGTGGATGGTGAGGCCGATGTCCTCCATGTCCGCGCCCATCTCCAGCGCCAGCACCGTTTCGCCGATCAGCTCGCCCGCGTTCACGCCGACGATGCCCGCCCCGAGGATGCGGTGGGTCTCGGGGTCGAAGAGCAGCTTGGTCAGGCCCTCGTCGCGATGGATGCCCAGCGCCCGACCGCTGGCGGCCCAGGGGAAGACGCCCTTCTCGTAGGCGATCCCCTTGGCCTTGGCCTCGGTCTCGGTGAGTCCCATCCAGGCCACCTCCGGGTCCGTGTAGGCCACAGAGGGGATGGTCAGCGGGTCGAACAGGGCAGGCAGACCGGCGATCACCTCGGCCGCGGTCTTGGCCTCGTGGGTGGCCTTGTGGGCCAGCATGGGGTTCCCGACCACGTCTCCGATGGCAAAGATGTTGGGGACATTGGTGCGCATGTGGGCATCGACGGGGATGAAGCCGCGCTCGTCCACGTTCACCCCGGCGGCCTCGGCATGGATCAGGTTTCCGTTCGGCCGCCGTCCTACAGCCACCAGCACCTTGTCATAGGTCGCCTCGCCCGGGTGCTTGCCCTCGAAGACCACCTTGATCCCCTCGGCCGCGGCGTCCATGCGCGCCACCTTGGTCTCCAACAGGATGCGATCGTAGCGGCGCTTGATGACCTTCTCGAAGGCACGCACCAGGTCGATGTCGCATCCGGGCATCAGCTGGGGCTGGAGCTCCACCACGTCGATCTTGGCCCCCAGGGCCGCGTAGACGCTTGCCATCTCCAGGCCGATGATGCCGCCGCCCACGATCAGCATCCGCTCCGGGATCCCCTGGATCTCGAGCGCATCGGTCGAATCCATCACCCGCGGGTCGTCGTGGGGGAAGCCCGGGATCTTCACCGGGGTGGATCCGCAGGCGATGATGCAGTGATCGAAGGTGACCGTGACCGTCCCCTCGCGGGTCTCCACCCCGATCCGGTTGGGCGCCTCGAAATGGCCACTGCCGGTGAGCACCTGCACCTTGCGCTGCTTGGCGAGCGCCGCGAGCCCGCCCGTGAGCTTGGCGACCACCTTGTCCTTGCCCGCGCGCATGGCGTCCAGATCGATCTGGGGCGGGGCGAAGGTCACGCCCATCTCGCCGAGGGTCTTGGTCTCCTCGATGATGGCCGCGGTATGGAGCAGGGCCTTCGACGGGATGCAGCCGACGTTGAGACAGACCCCGCCGAGCGACGGATAGCGCTCGATCAACACCACCCGCTTGCCGAGGTCCGCGGCACGGAAGGCCGCCGTGTAGCCGCCGGGCCCGGCGCCGAGCACGGCGACCTCCGCGCGGATGTCCTGGGGCTGGGCCGTAGTGTCTGGGGTGTCGGTCATAGGGTCATCCTGGTGTTGGATAGGCTAGGGTGCGATCGGACGCGGCGGGCCACTCGGCGCGAATGCTAGCCCACGGCGGCGTTGGCGTCCCCAATCCCGTGATTATGCCAGGGGTCGGCGACCAATTCGGTCGGTCTCTTGGCGGTGAGCAATCAGCCAGCGGCGGACCGCGCGATCACGAAGCCCGACGGCCGCATGCCCGCCGTCGCGCCGCCTCCTAGCCCACGGGGGAGGGTGCGGACC
>CAVQQM010000022.1:0-35542 GCA_963714915.1 uncultured Gammaproteobacteria bacterium | reverse complement strand
CCGAGTGCGGCGGCGAGTTCGGCGTCTGGTTGGACGGAATACGCGCCGAGGCCACGGCGGCCGGTATCATGCCCGCGACGCTCCAGCGACTCGATGGGCTCCGGCCGAGCGAGAAGGTCCTGGCGATGGACGGTTCCCAGCGCGTGTTCAGCCAGGATTGGGCGACCTTCTCCGGGCGGATGGTGAACGCGCATCGACTCAAGGCGGGTCGCCTTCATCTTGAGCGCTACGCCCGGGAATTCGCCCAGGCCGAGGCCGAGTTTGGTGTCCCGGCCCCGGTGATCGCGGCGGTGTGGGGGCTCGAGACGGATTTCGGCGCGGTGCAGGGCGACTTCGACACCCTCGCCGCCCTGGCCACCCTGGCCCATGACTGCCGGCGTCCTGACCTCTTTCGCCCCCAACTGATCGCGGCCCTCAGGCTGCTCGATCAGGGCGGCCTGGGGCCCGCGGACCTGAAGGGGGCCTGGGCGGGGGAGCTGGGTCAGTTGCAGTTGCTGCCCGCCGATTACCTGGCCTTCGGCAGCGATGGTGACGGCGACGGGCAGGTCGATCTCAAGGGCAGCAAGCCCGATGTGATCCGCACGGCGGCGCGGTTCATCCGGCACCTCGGCTGGCGCCCCGGCGAGCCCTGGCTCGAGGAGGTGCGGGTGCCCGGGCAGTTACCTTGGGAGATGGCCGGCCTGCATCGGACCTTGCCGCGCGTGCGCTGGGCCGAGTTGGGGGTGACTGGGACGGACGGGCCGCTGCCGGGCGACCGGACCCAGGCCTCCCTGCTCCTGCCCATGGGGCGCCGCGGGCCGGCCTTCCTTGCTTACGACAACCTCCGGGTCTTCCTGCGCTGGAACCAGTCGCTGGTCTACAGCAGCACCGCCGCCTATCTCGCCACCCGCTTCGCCGGTGCGCCCGCCGTGCGGCTCGGCGATCCGGAGCCGGGGCTCGATCGGGACGCGCTGATCCAGCTCCAGGAGATCCTCACCGGCCTCGGCTATGACGTCGGTGAGACCGACGGGATTCTGGGCGCGAGGACGCGCGATGCGTTGCGCCGCGAGCAGTTGCGGCTCGGTCTGCCCGCGGACGCCTGGCCGACCCCCGCCCTGCTCAGGGCCTTGGGGGAGGGTTGACGCTAGACATCATTTTTTGATCTGCCCCGTCGTCGGACCGCGATCTGCGCCGCGGTCGATCTGCCCCGTCGTCGGACCGCGATCTGCGCCGCGGGGCTCGCCACGCTGGGGTTCATTCCTCAACCCAGCCGACCTGAGCGGCCTGAGCCGGTTGCGCCTGAATGGTCCCAGACAAAAGAAAGCCACCGCGGCCCGGACGGGCAGGGTGGCTGGTGCGGTCGGCGGGCGTGGCTCGTGCGTCCCCGGCGGACGATGGGTCTGGGCTCTGCTTGGTATCGGCCCTTGATGACGCCCCTTCTCCGTGCGCCCCAGGTGTCCTTACTCTGGTGGGTTGGTCGCTGCCCGGTTTCCCTTCGGGCGCCGTCCCTGCGACCTGTCGTGGCTGACGGATCCTTGCGTTGCTGGAACCGAGGGGGTCGCCGTGCGCCCGGCCCTCGATGCCCGATTGGTCTAAGCAGATAGCATGCCAAGCTCTCGAGGCGCTAAGAACAGTCGGTTACGGCGATTCCGGTCCATCCAAGGACGATGCATCCTCGGGGGCGATCCGATTCTGCGAACCGAATCGCTGGGGCTGCCTCGTCTCTGCCCGTGAGCACCGGGGGCCTGATGGGGGCATCAAGACCGCCACCGTGCGCGAGATCCCCCAGCGCATCGGTCTACAATCGGGCCTCTCAAACCCCGCGACCAAAGCCATGCAGTCTCCCCCGACCTCTTCTCCTATCGCCGGCACTGGGCCCACAAGCTCGGCCCCGCCCCCGAGCTGCCCATGAGTCGCGCGGAGATGGACCTGCTCGGCTGGGATGCCTGCGACGTCATCATCGTCACCGGCGATGCCTATGTGGACCATCCATCCTTCGGCATGGCGATCGTCGGCCGGCTGCTCGAGGCCCAGGGGTTTCGGGTCGGGATCATCAGCCAGCCCGACTGGACCTCGGCGGACGACTTCCGGCGGCTGGGGCCACCGGCCCTGTTCTTCGGGATCACCGCGGGCAACATGGACAGCATGGTGAACCGCTACACCTCCGACCGGCGGCTGCGCTCGGACGATGCCTACACCCCGGAGGGTGCCCCCGGCCGCCGCCCGGACCGCTCGGTGACGGTCTATGCCCAGCGGGCACGCGAGGCCTTCAAGGAGGTGCCGATCGTCATCGGTGGTATCGAGGCGAGCCTGCGCCGCATCGCTCATTACGATCACTGGTCGGAGAAGGTGCGGCGCTCCGCCCTGGTCGACTCCAAGGCGGACCTCTTGGTGTTCGGCAACGCCGAGCGGGCGATCGTGGAGATCGCCCATCGGCTGGCGCGGGGTGAGGCGATCGACGACATCCGCGACGTCCGTGGAACCAGCTACATCCTGCGCGATGTGCCGCCAGGCTGGACGGAGATCGATTCGAGCCAGATCGACGCGCCCGGGCGGGTGGAGCCGCACCCGGATCCATACCAGGCGGAGCCGGGTGGGCGGGGTGGCCTTGGTGGCGCTCCCGCTTGCACCCCCACCCCGGCCCTCCCCCATGGAGGGAGTGAAGAGTCGGGCCTCTCCCATGAAGGGGGAAGGAGTGAAGAGTCGAGCTTCCCCCGTGGAGGGAGTGGGGGAGGGGGGATGAATGGGGGCGTTGTCGAGCAGCCCATCACCTTCCATCGCCGGCCGCGTCATCTGGACCGTGGGCGCACCGTGGTGCGGCTGCCGTCGTTCGAGCAGGTGCGCGACGACCCGGTGCTCTATGCCCACGCCTCGCGGGTCTTCCATCTGGAGACCAATCCGGGCAACGCGCGGGCCTTGATCCAGGGGCACGGCGAGCGCGCCCTGTGGCTCAACCCGCCGCCCATCCCGCTCACCAGCGGCGAGCTCGACCGGGTCTACGAGCTGCCGTACAGCCGCCGCCCCCATTCGAGCTACGGCGAGTCGAGCATCCCCGCCTGGGAGATGATCCGCTTCTCGGTCAACATCATGCGTGGCTGCTTCGGGGGCTGTACCTTCTGCTCCATCACCGAGCACGAGGGGCGCATCATCCAGAGCCGCTCCGAGGCCTCGATCTTGCGCGAGGTGGAGGAGATCCGCGACCGTACCCCCGGCTTCACCGGGACCATCTCGGACCTCGGCGGGCCGACCGCCAACATGTGGCGCCTGGCCTGCAAGGACCCGCGGATCGAGTCGGCCTGCCGCAAGCCCTCCTGCGTCTATCCCGACATCTGCCCGAACCTCGGCACCGATCATGGTCCGCTGGTCCGGCTCTACCGCAAGGCCCGCGCGCTGCCCGGGATCAAGCGGGTGCTGATCGCCTCGGGTCTACGCTACGACCTGGCGGTGCGCTCACCCGAGTACGTCCGCGAGCTGGTCACCCATCACGTCGGCGGCTATCTCAAGATCGCCCCGGAGCACACCGAGTCCGGTCCACTCTCGAAGATGATGAAGCCGGGGATCGGCACCTACGACCGCTTCAAGGCCCTGTTCGACAAGTACTCCAAGGCCGCGGGCAAGGAGCAGTACCTGATCCCCTACTTCATCTCCGCCCACCCCGGCACCAGCGACGAGGACATGCTGAACCTCGCCCTCTGGCTGAAGCGCAACGGATTCAAGCCCAACCAGGTGCAGGCCTTCCTGCCGACGCCCATGGCCATCGCCTCGGCCATGTACCACAGCGGCCGCAACCCCCTGCGCCGGGTGACGCGCGATTCGGAGCGGGTGAGCGTGGTGCGGGGGGCGCGGCAGCGGCGCCTGCACAAGGCCTTCCTGCGCTATCACGATCCCGATAACTGGCCGCTGCTGCGCGAGGCCCTCAGGCGCATGGGCCGCACGGACCTGATCGGCAACGGCAAGCGCCATCTGATTCCCGCCTTCCAGCCCGCCGGGACCGGACAGGCGCCGGAGGGCCAGCGGCGGCCGGGCCCGCCCGCCCGAACCGGACGCGGGCGACATCGGGCCTGATCGGGCCGGGCCTGACGGGGCGGACGCATCCGCCCGCGCGTGTGGGTCAACGCAAGGCGATGACGATCAGGGCACCGACCAGGACGACGGCGCCGATCCAGGGCCAGATCCCGACCCCAGGGCGCCCCCCGGTGTCCGCACGCCCGCCCAGACCCTGAGCCCGGTCCGGCGCCGCGTCCCCCTGCCGCGCCAGGTAGCGCTCGGCGACCACCCCGCAGGCGTCGCACACCCCGGTCACCGGGGATACGGCGATGGCGCCGCACTTGGGGCAGGCGGTCGATCCAGGCTCGGGGGCCGGCCGGCGGCGGGGCGGCGTCCTCCGTGGCCGGGTCGGTGCTCGTGTCGAAGGACATGAACGAGCTATCCCTGGACCCGGGGCCCTCCGGCTCGATGTCGACCACCAGTCCGATCCGCTCAAGGGTCTCGCGGTAGCGGGTGGCGCGGTCCAGGGGCAGATCGTGCTTCAGGTTGCGCCGGCTGCCGCGGATCAGGGCCCGTGCCTTGGCGTCGGTGAGCCGGAAGCGCTCGACCAGGGTGGCGATGATCTCCTCGCCATCCGCCCCCTGGGCGAGCTTGCCCGTGTAGACCAATCGAAAGCGTGGGTCCATGGTGTGCGCCTCATCCGGATCGTTCTTGTTCGATGCGCCTCTGGGCGTCGGCCGGGGTCGGTGGCGCGACGCCTGACCCGCCTCAGGCCGTGACGCGTTTCACCCAGCTCAGCAGCCCGGGCTCGGCCTCCCAGACATCGCGCATGGCCTCCCGGTACATCCAGGCCTGGTCCTCCCCGCCAGGGGTGAAGCCGAAGGAGCTGATGCGCGGGCGCTTGACCCGCTTGCGGATCAGATAGTGGGGGATGCGCGGGAGCCGCCGCACGGCGGTGCGCAGGGCCACCCGGGCGCCCTCCTGCTCCCCCAGGCGATAGAGCGCCAGGACCTCGCCATAGGCGAGATCGGCGAGCACATCGTCCGGGAAGCGGCGGGCCAGGGCCAGGGCCTTGCGGTCGTCGCCGGTGCGCAGATAGTGGTTCATCAGCTCGGCGCGCACCCCGTGGTTGTCGCCGGGGTTCAGGCGCAGCAGGGTCTCGAGGGTCTCGGCGGCGCCCGCGGGCTCGCCCTCGTCGATCTGACGCAGATAGCGCCGGAACAGCAGGCGCAGCGCGGGGCGGTTGCGCTCCCGTGTCCAGGGGATGTTGAGCGGCTCCCCGGCCGGAAGGGCCTGGGCGACGATTGCCCAGGCGCGCTCGAGCAACGGCCGCACCAGGGCGTGGGCGATCCAGGGCAGGGCGCTCTCGGGGTGCTCGTAGAATGCGGTGGCGACGTCATCCAGGACGTCCAGGCTGTCCGCCGCCTCCGGGTGGCCGAGCAGATAGTCGGTCCACTCGGTGGCGAGCCACACCGAGTCCTCGTCATCCAGGGTGAGCAGGGTGGACCTGGGCTTGAGTGCCGGGAACAGGGTATGCCAGAGGGTCTCGACGCGGCGCACCCGCTGGGGGGCGTGCAGCTCGGCCGGGCTGCCCCGGGCCACCGCGCCCCGTCGCGGGGCCTCCCCTTCGAGATCGCCGTCGAGATCGGCGAACAGGGCCAGTTGGCTGTCCGGGGTGCGGCCGGGCGCTCGGCTTGACGCGCACCGGACGGTAATCGGGCAGGGGCCGCGCGCAGGCCACCGACACCCAATCGTGCAGGTCGACCAGCACGGGGTCGAGCGCGTCCGCGTGACTATCGACCAGGGCCTCCTGGGGGTCCTTGATCGCGCGGGTCAGGAAGTCGATGAAGCCCTGCTCCTGGAATCCCGTGCGCCTGAGTTGATGCAGCCAGAAGCGCGCCCGCTCGCGGGCCGCGTCGTCCTTGTGCTGGGCGGCGAGCAGGGTGATCTCCAGCAGGGCGGTGCTGGGGTTGCCGGGATCGCTGCGCAGGGCCGCCGCGAAGGCCTCCTCCGCGCGCTCGAAGTCGCCCTCGTCGATGTGGATGGTGCTGCGTCGCTGCCAGGCGGCCGCCCGCAGGGCGCGGCTGCCCTCCTCGCACAGGCGTTCCAGGAAGGCCTGCTTCTTGCGCCAGTGGTCGAGGCGGTCGTAGGCGTCGCACAGGAGATCGAAGGCCGGCTCCATCTCCGCCCCAAGGGCGTCCAGCGGGCCGGCGAAGAGCGGCTCCAGCAGGGCCACCGCGCGCCCCGGGCGGTCCTGATCCTCGAGCAGACGGGCGGCCACCTTGGCGATCAACGGCCGCGGGACCGCATCGAGGTCCAGGGCCTCCTGGATGGCCGGCTCGCTCAGCTCGTCGAGCAGGAGCTCCCAGATCAGCTCCGCGGACAGGGAGGGCATGCCGTCGATGGCGCCGCAGCAATCGCCGTAGGCGCTCCCCGATCCGCACGGGCAGGGGTCGCCTGACTCGGGGGGCTCGATGGTGCGCGGGCGATAGCCGTTGGCCGGATGGGGGGTGGCGTTCCAGACGGCGGTGCCGAGCAGGTTGGCGAGACGGCGCTGCTCCAGCGGATCGAGGTCCAGTGACGCGAGGTCCAGGATCTCGGGGATGTGCTCGCGCGCCCAGGCCAGGAAGCTCTCCGGGTCGGGGGCGATCAGGATCGCGCGCACCGACTCCAGGATGACCTGCTCGAAGCGCTCGGTGTCCGCGGCCTCGTGGTGGAACATGGTGCGCTCCTCCTGCCGGATGTCCGGGTGCAGACGCGCCGGGGCTGATGGGCACAGGCCACTGCGCTCGGACCCTCGGGCGCCCCTGTTGTCGAGGGGGTATCGTCCGGGGAGGCGCCGGCCCGGGCGGCTTGGCTCCCGGGATTCTACCCCGGCTCGCGGGACCCGTGTCGAGCAGGCCGGGCCGGCGGGCACGGGACGCCGGCATCCGTGGGCGGCGAGATTGGGCATACTCTCGCCCCAAGCCCGTCCCGTCTGCCGTCGCGGTCTGTCCATGGAGCCACCCGAATGACCGAGTCCCGGGTCCGCATCTTCGTCTCCTCGCCCTCGGACCTCGATCGCGAGCGGGCCTTGATCAAGGAGATCGTGGACCAGCTCGCCCAGGAGTACCTGCCGTACTTCCGGCTCCAGGCCGTGCTCTGGGAGGAGGAGGCCCTCACCGCGGCCCAGAGCTTCCAGGCCGGTCTGCTGCGCCCCTCGGAGTGCGAGATCGTCCTGGTGATGCTCTGGACCCGCCTGGGCACGCCCCTCGCCGATGATCCCTACGGTGGCATGACCGGCACCGAGTGGGAGTTCGTCGACGCCGTCGATGCCTCGGCGTCCGACGGCCACCCCGAGGTGCTGGTCTACAAGAAGACCACCCCGCGGCTGGTGGACATCACCAACACCGAGGCCACCCACGAGGCGGTCGAGGACCGGCGGCGCCTGGAGGCCTTCTTCTCGCGCCATTTCTACAACCCCGACGGCAGCTTCCGGCGCGCCTTTCGTCAGTTCGACAGCGACCAGCGGCTCCGCGAGCTGGTCGAGGGCCAACTGCGTCGCCTCCTCAACCGGCGGATCAGCGCCGAGCGCGGCGCGTTCGCCGATCCCTCGAGCTGGGGCCGCAGCCCGTTTCGTCCCGATGTCCCCTTCGAGCTCGGCGACGAGGCGGTATTCGTCGGGCGCGAGTCCGAGACCCGCGACCTGGTGGCGCGTCTCGACGAGATGCGCGGCACACGCGGCGGGCTGGTCCTGATCAGCGGGCCGAGCGGCGTCGGCAAGAGCTCCCTGGTCCGGGCTGGGCTGCTGCCGCGTCTCGCCCGGCCCTACTTGTTTCCGGGGATCGCCGCCTGCCGATGGTGGGTGCAGGGCTTCACCGCCGGCGCGGCGGACGACTCCCCCCTCGCGGTCCTCGCCGGCGGTCTGCTCCGGCCCGAGGTGCTCGGTGGCCCCCTGCGGGGGTTCGGCCTCGACCGGCAGGCCCTCGCCCGGCTCCTCGCCAACGAGCCGGCGGTCGCCGCCGACCAGATCCAGGCCGCCCTGGCGGCCGGCCTGACGGACACCGCGGACCCGAGCCGCGAGGGGCGCACCCAGCTCGCCCTCGTCCTCGATCCCCTGGATGGGCTGCTCCGCGCCCCGCTCCGCGATCGCCCCGAGACCCAGGCCTTCTCGGCCGCCCTCGCCGAGCTCGCCGGGCGCGACGGCATCTGGATCGTCGCCACCCTGCGGGCCGACCTGCTGCGCCGGCTGTCCGGCCTGCCGTCCCTGGCCGGCCTGCTGGACGCGGCGGCCCATCTGCCCATCGCGCCGCCCCCGGCCGCGCGTATCCGACAGGTGATGGAGATCCCGGCCCGGGTCGCCGGGATCGACCTCGAGACGCCCGAGGAGACGGCCGGGCGGGGCCTCACCGAGTGGCTGGAGGCCGAGGCGGCGGCGCTGGAGCATTGGCCCCCACTGCTCGAGGCGACCCTCGATGCCCTGCTCGCGATGGGCGGCGAGCCGGCGGGCGGCCAAGCGGGGGCTGGAGCGGAGGTCGAGCCCGGGGCGTCGCACGGCGGTCGCCGGCAGCTCACCCTGGCTGCCTATCGCGAGCTCGGCGGACTGCTCGGGGTGACCCTCGGGCGCGCGGACGCCCTCTGGGGCTCGCTGGGGCCTGAGGCCCGCGGCGCCCTGCCCCGGTTGTGCCGGGCGCTGGTCGCCCTCGAGGCCGGTCCCGCGGCCCGCCCGGCCCCGCGTGATGGGGATCTGCGCACCCTCGCCCTGGACCCGTCCTGCCGCCGGCTGGTCGATGCCCTGGTCGAGGCGCGCCTCGTCACCCTTGGTGGGCTCCCTGATCCCACCGCCAGACACCCCTGTCGTCACGGCGAGCGGGGGATGGCCGACGCATTCCTGCGCCTGGCCCGCGAGACCCGCGACGAATGGCTCGCCCGGTTTCGCCCGGGGCAGGTTTCCGAGCTCACCGCTCCCGCCGCCTCGGTGGCCGAGGCCGCGACGCCGGAGGGGGATCCCGGCAGCCATCCGCTGGACCTCGAGGACTATCGGCCCATCGCCCGTCTCACGCACCCCGCCCTGATCGAGCAATGGGGCCCCATGCGCGACTGGGTGGCAAGTCCCGACAATCGCGCTGATCTGGTCCTGCGGGCCCAGGTCAACCGTCAGGCCAGACAGTGGAAACGCACCGACTGCAACCCGGAGTATCTGCTCGGCGAGGCCGGCTATGCCGCGGCCCGGGGGCTGGCCGAGGCCCATCCGGGCGAGCTCGAGCCCATGGAGCAGGAGCTGCTGGCGCACTCCCGCGAGCGGCTCGCCTTTCAGCGCCGACGCAACCGGGCCGCGCGCCTCCTGGGCCTGACCCTGATCGCCCTCCTGGTCGTCGCGAGCGGCGCCTTTCTGTGGGCCTGGAATGCCTCGCGCACGGCCACCCTGAGCCTGCACCGCAGTCTGCTCAACACCGCGGACCAGGCCATCGACCGGGGCAACACACCCCGGGCGGTGCGCCTGGCCCTGGACGCCGGGGCCTATCTGCCCCAGGACGCGACCGATACCCTGAGCCGCGCCCTGACCAGCAACCGGCTGATCGCCCTGGCCCAGGCCGAGGGTCCCATCCCCGCCGAGCCCCTGGCCCCCGCCTTCAGCGACGACGGCCGCCTGCTCGTCACCCTGTCGGTGCAGGATGGCGCCCAGCTGTGGGCCCTGGGTGAGCAGCGTTTCCTCCCCAAGGGGCCGCTGGCCGGACCCGAGCTGGGGATCCACGCCGTGCGCTTCGCGGGTGAGGGCCCCGATGCCCTGATCCTGGGGATCGGGGCCGGAGGGATCTGGCGCCTGCCGGCGAGCCCGGACGCCCCCCCGGACTGGTCCTGCGCAGGCGCCCGGGACGGACCCATCGCGCTCGACGCCCGTGGCCGCTACCTGGCCCTCGCACACCCCGCCGGCGAGGGCCGCACGGGGGTCTGTGTGGTGGACCTCCGCCGTCCGGGGCTCCCGCTCTGGGATCAGCCCCTGCATCGCGGTGAGGTGCGCGGACTCGACTTCGCCCCGGACGGCATGACCCTGGTGACCGCCGCGCGCGAGGGCAGCGCCCGGCTCATGGATACCATCACGGGCTTTGAGCGGGGTGTGCTGCCGCCCGAGGGTCCGCTGGGGCGGCCGATCAACCGGGCGGTGTTCGACCGCGACGGCGCGCGGGTCGCCCTGGCCTCTGCCGACGAGCGGGTGCGGCTCTACGCCATCGACGGGAGTCCCCTCGCCGAGCTCGGACGTATCGAGGATGGCGGCAAGGTCCTGCGTATCCACAAGAGCGCGGTGCGCGCCCTGGCCTTCTCGGCGGACGGACGTTTCCTACTCTCGGCGGACGACGACGGCCAGGTGGTGCGCTGGGAGCTCGGCGGTGGGGTCCCCGAGGTGCTGGGTCAGCACAGCCTCAGCGTCGAGCACCTGCGCGTGACCAGCGAGCCCGATCCCCGCGAGGGCGAGCCCCTGGTGCTCACCGCCTCACTCGACAAGACGGCGCGGCTGTGGGGACTCATCACGGGCAAGTCGGTGGCGGTGTTCAGCCACGACGCGGCGGTCTCCAACGCCCGCTTCACCCGCGACGGACAACGGGTGCTGACCTACTCGGATCTCGACGGCTCGGCGCGCCTGTGGAGCGTGGCGCCCACCCAGGGGCTCGCCTACCGGGTGCCCCAGGCGGACCACGTCTGGCACCTGGACCTCGCGCCGCCGCCGGCGGACCTGGATAGCGACCCCAATGCGCTCCTGCTCGCCGTTGGGGCCTTCGATGGCCTGGTCTCTGTATGGCGCTACGATCGCTCCACCCCCTGGGTCGAGCCGATGCCCATCTGGAGGCTGGTCGGGCACCGCGGACGGGTGCGCCGGGTGGCCTTCTCGCCGACCTCCAGGCTCCTGGCGAGCGCCGCCTACGACGGCAGCGCCTGGGTTTGGGACATGGTCACGGGCGGCGGTTGCGCCCTCGAGGCCCAAGTGCCCGCCGGGTCGGAGACACCCGAGATCGAGCAGGCCCTGTTCGCCCCCGATGAGGCCTGGCTGCTCACCACCGCGACCGATGCGGTCGCGCCGGTCCGCCTGTGGGACCCGCGCGCCTGCGCCGAGCTGCCCCTGCCCGATGCCCTGGACCACGGGCCGAGCGCCGTCGCGGCCGCGGCCGTGGGTGCGGACGCGGATGGCAGTCAGCTCGTGGTCACCGGCAACGCGGTCGGCACCCTGCGGATCATCCGCCGGGCAACGGACGGGGACTGGCGGCTGCTCTGCCAGTTGCAGCCGTTCTGGAAGCCGATCACCGAGGTCGCCCTGGCGCCGGGCGCCCGCTCCCTGGCCGCGGCCTCGGAGGATGGGCGCGCGGCCCTGGTCGATCTCAGCGAGTCGGGCTGCGGCCCCATCCGCTATCTCGGCGAGGCCGGACCCGTGCTCTATGGTGTGGCCTTCGCCCCGGACGGCCAGGCCGTGGTGACCGCGTCCCTCGACGGTCATGCCCGGGTCTGGGGCCTCGACGGGACCCGGCTCGCGGATCTTGTGGGTCACAAGGATCGCATCTACCACGCCGAGTTCAGCCCCGACGGGCGCTGGCTGCTCACTGCCTCGCGCGACGGTACCGTGCGCGTGTGGGAGCGGCCGCTCGCCGGCAGGTCCGAGGCCTCGGGTCCCGTGACCCTGAGTGCCTATGTGACCCTCGACGCGGACCTCGGCGGGGTTGCCCATGCCCGCTTCAGCCCGGACGGACACAGCATCGCGGGCGCCTACTGGGAGGATGCCGCGGTGCTATGGCGACTCTGGGGCGAGGGTCCCGCGGAGGACCCGGAGCTGGTGAAGGCCTGGGGTGCCGAGCGCTCGAGCCTGGCACTGATCCGCGAGGCGGCGCGGTTTCGCCGCGACAACCGGCTCGACGCCCGCGGCGCGGATTGAGCGGCGGTTGGGCGATCCGCCTTGGGGTGCGTTGTTCTATCGCTTTGCCCTTGCCCAGGGACGAGACTGTCGTGCCCAGTCCTCGCGACTCGCGACTCGCGACTCGGCACTCGCGTCTATCGGGTATAGGATGGGGACTCGCCCAATCGGCGGTTCCTCGCCGCGGACGCGCTCGGACCGCCCACCGTCGAGGAGAGTGCCATGTCTGTCTCCCGCATCCGCATTGCCCCCGAGGGCCCCACCTTCAGCCGCTTCGTCATGGGCTACTGGCGGCTCATGGAGTGGGGGCTCGACAGTGCCGGGCTGGTCGCGTTCATCGAAGGGTGCCTCGACCTCGGGGTCACCACCGTCGACCACGCCGACATCTATGGCGGCTACCGCGTGGAGGCCGAGTTCGGACGGGCCCTGGCCATGCAGCCGGCCCTGCGCGAGCGCATCGAGATCGTCTCCAAATGCGGTATCTCCCTGGTGGCCCCGGGGCGCCCGCACACCCGGGTCAAGCATTACGACTCCGGCGCCGCCCATATCCAGGCATCGGTCGAGCGCAGCCTGGCCGATCTGCACACCGACTATCTCGACCTGCTCCTGCTCCATCGTCCCGACCCCTTGATGGACGCCGACGAGGTCGCCGCGGCCTTCGTCGCCCTGCGCGAGTCCGGCAAGGTCCTGCACTTCGGGGTGTCGAACTTCCACACCCACCAGTTCGACCTGCTCGCCGACCGCTTGCCCTTCCCGCTGGTCACCAATCAGCTCGAGATCTCGCCCTACAACCCGTCGGTCTTCTTCGACGGCGAGCTCGACCAGTGCCAGCGCCTGCGCATCTCCCCCATGGCCTGGAGCTGTCTGGGCGGCGGGCGGCTGTTCGACGAGGAGGACCCGACCAGCGCGCGACTGCGCTGGGTCCTGGGGGAGGAGGCGGCGGCCCTGGGAGATCCGAGCCCGGAGCAGCTGGTCTACGCCTGGGTGATGGCCCACCCCAGCCGGCCCCTGCCGATCCTGGGCAGCCGCAGCCTCGATCGGCTGCGGCATGCCATCGAGTCGGAGCATCTGGCCCTGGACCGCGAGCAGTGGTTCCACATCCTGCAGGCGGCCATCGGGCACGACGTCGCCTAACGGCCGGTCGATCACGAGGCGCAGGATCCGAAGCCCGGCTGAGGTGAGCTTGCGGGCCCCAGCGGTTCCCAGGATTGCCATGCCGGAGCGCGTTCCTCACCCCAGCCTTGGTAAACGGCCCGAGCCGATCCCCGTCAGGGGGTCGGTCCCCGGATCCCGGGGTCCCTGCGGGCGGCGCGATAGAACTCCGCGTAGAGTCGGTCCTCGGAGATCACGTGGTTGAAGAACCAGTGCTTGAACTCCTCGAGCGTCGCGGGCCTCAGGTGGCGGGAGAAGTCCTCGACCAGGTCGCGCCTGAGGTCGAGGAATTCGGCCATCTGCATCACATGCTCACGGCGGTGCTCCTCGTACCCGGGATAGGCGATCTGGCGCAGGAAGGCCTCCTCGGACTGGAAGTGGCGGCGGTTGTGCTCGATCAGGGCGTCGAGGCAGGCGAGCACCTGACCGCGGCAGCGAGGGTCCGGGCGCTCCGGCTCGTTCGGCAGGCAGGTGCAGGCCGCTGCCAGCCGGTTGAGGCGTTGGACCATCTCCCGGTGGTCACGGTCGACCCAGTCGATACCATGTTCCCACTCCTCCCGCCAGGTCAGGAAATCCGTCATCAGGGCTCCTCTCCAGGTGGCCGCGTCCGGTCGGCCCCAAGGCCGCCGGGTGTCTCTCGTCTGTGGCTGAGACCGGCTCGGGAGGCGGATTACGCCGCCCTGGACCGGACCCGCGCGATCTCGCCTTTGACCGCCCCATTGACCGCCGGGCCCGCGTGACCAAGGGTGGGCGGCGAACCTGCGATTCGCCAAGCAGGTTACTCGACTGAGTCCGGGTGGGTTGGCATGATCCCGATGCCGGGAGCCCGCTCGGCTCGTAGATCCCAGAACCAGGGCGTGGACCGCCCATAACGCCGCGAGGACCGTGCCCATGAGCCAGCTGTTTCGAATCACCGGCTTCCTGGCCTTCGTGGGGATGATGTTCCTCAACGCCTTCGTCGACCTCGGGCACAAGATCATCATCCAGAACACTCTGTTCAAGACCTACGACGGTGATGCCCAGATCCTGCTCACCGCCATCGTCAACGCGCTGATTCTGCTGCCCTTCGTCCTGCTGTTCACCCCCTCCGGCTTCCTTGCCGACCGCTTTCCGAAGGTCGCCGTGATGCGCGCGAGCGCCTGGGCGGCGGTGGCCATCACCCTGGCGATCACCTTCTTCTATCACCTCGGCTGGTTCTGGCCCGCCTTCGCCATGACCTTCCTGCTGGCGGTGCAGAGCGCCTTCTATTCGCCGGCGAAATACGGCTACATCAAGGAGCTGGTGGGCAAGGAGCAGCTTGCGGCGGCAAACGGCTGGGTGCAGGCGACCACCACCACGGCCATCCTGGCCGGAATCTTCGTCTTTTCCATCCTGTTCGAGGATCGGCTGGCCGGCGCGGCCTGGGACGGGCCCGGGTCGATTATGCACCTGGTGGCGCCCGTGGGCTGGATGCTGGTGGCCGGCTCCCTGGTCGAGCTCTTCCTGGCCTACCGGCTGCCGTCGATGCGTCCCGGCGTGCCCCTGGGATTCGACTGGGGCGCCTACGGCAGCGGTCGCTATCTGCGCGAGAATCTGGGTGCCGCCTGGAACAACCGGGTGATCTGGCTCTCCATCATCGGGCTCGCGGTGTTCTGGTCCATCTCCCAGGTGATGCTGGCGGTGTTCCCGGCCTACGCCAAGGAGACCCTGGGCGAGACCAATACCGTGGTCATCCAGGGCATGCTGGCCTGCTCTGGGATCGGGATCATCCTGGGCTCGGTGACCGCGGGCCGGTTCTCCCGGGGCCACATCGAGACCGCCCTGATCCCCATCGGTGCCCTGGGCATCGCCGCCGCCTTGTTCCTCCTGCCCGGCCTCGACGCGGCCTGGATGCATGCCCTCAACTTCCTCGCCCTGGGGTTCCTGGGTGGGATGTTCCTGGTGCCGCTCAATGCCCTGATCCAGTTCAACGCGGGCGAGCAGGGGCTCGGCCGGGTGCTCGCCGCCAACAACTTCATCCAGAACATCTGGATGCTGAGCTTCCTGGGGCTGACCGTCGCCGCCGCCTTCGCCCACCTGGGCGGGCGGGTGCTCATGCTCGCCCTGGCGGTCATCGCCCTGATCGGGGCCATCTATACCGTCTGGCAGCTGCCCCAGTCCCTGGTGCGCTTCCTGGTCGCGCGCGTCATGGCGACCCGCTACCGGCTCACGGTGATCGGGCTGAAGAACATGCCGGCCCAGGGCGGGGTCCTGATGCTCGGCAACCACACCAGTTGGGTCGACTGGGCGATGGTTCAGATGGCGAGCCCGCGCCCGGTGCGTTTCGTCATGGAGCGTCAGATCTACGAGCGCTGGTACCTGCGTCATTTCCTCGACTTCTTCGGGGTGGTGCCCATCTCCCGCGGCAGCAGCCGGCATGCCATCGAGACGGTCGCGGAGCTGCTAGATGCGGGCGAGGTGGTGTGTCTGTTTCCCGAGGGGACCCTGAGCAAGAACGGCCAGCTCTCCGAGTTCAAGCGCGGCTTCGAGCTGGCCGCGCGGGCGGCCGGCTCGGGGGTCATCCTGCCCTTCTACATGCGTGGACTCTGGGGCAGCCGGTTCTCCTACGCGAGCGAGAAGCTCAAGGCAAGCCGGCGCGAGGGGCGGGCGCGCAACGTGGTGGTGGCCTTCGGACCCATCCTGCCCAGGGAGTCGAGCGCCGAGCGGGTGAAGCAGGCGGTGACCGAGCTGTCCGTCAGCTCCTGGCAGACCTATGTGGAGGGCCTGCCGACCCTGCCCGAGGCCTGGATGGCGAGCGCCAAGGCGGCCATGGGTCAGGTGGCCCTGATCGATTCCGTCGGCGTCAGCCTCACCAGCCGCCGCTTGTTGACCGGCGTGCTGCTCTTCACCCGGCGCATCAAGCGGCTGGTGCCCGAGCCGACGGTTGGCATCCTGCTGCCGGCGAGCAGCGCGGCGGCCATCGCCAACCTGGCGGGGCTGCTCGCCGGGAAGCGAGTGGTGAATCTCAACTACACCGCGAGTCCAGAGGCCCTGGGCGCGGCCATCGAGAAGGCGGGCATCCGCAACCTGATCACCGCGGATCGTTTCCTGAGCCGGCTGGAGGGTCGCGGGATCGATCTCTCGGCGGCCTTCGAGGGGGTCACCCTGCATCCTATGGAGTCGATGCGCGCAGGGATCGGCAAGGTGGAGGCGCTCTTCACCCTGGTGGTCGCGAGCCTGCTACCGGCGTCCGTCCTGCGCGGGATCTACGGCTCTCCGGCGGCCCCCTCGGACACCGCCGCCATCCTGTTCTCGAGCGGCAGCGAGGGGACCCCCAAGGGGATCGAGCTCACCCACCGCAACATCATGGCCAACCTGCGCCAGATCGCCGATGTCCTGAACACCGAGTCGGACGACGTCATCCTCGGCAACCTGCCGCCCTTCCACGCCTTCGGTCTCACGGTGACCACCTTCCTGCCCCTGGTGGAGGGCATCCCCGTGGTCTGCCATCCCGATCCCACCGACGCCGTGGGCAGCGCCAAGGCCATCGCCCGCTATCGCGCCACGGTGCTGTGCAG
Source organism: uncultured Gammaproteobacteria bacterium (assembly GCA_963714915.1). GTDB lineage: Bacteria > Pseudomonadota > Gammaproteobacteria > Chromatiales > Chromatiaceae > Thiodictyon. The sequence goes on along the minus strand of CAVQQM010000022.1, from coordinate 19,009 downwards.
CACCGCCACCTTCCTGCGTCTCTACACCAAGAACCGCAAGGTCCATCCGATCATGCTGGAGAGCCTGCGGGTGGTGGTGGCGGGGGCCGAGCGTCTGGCCCCGGACGTGCGCGAGGCCTTCATGCTCAAGTTCGGCAAGCCCATCTACGAGGGCTACGGGGCGACCGAGACCACTCCGGTGGCGAGCGTGAACGTCCCGGATGCCCTCGAGACCACCACCTGGAAGATCCAGTCCGGCTCCCGACCCGGCACCGTCGGACTGCCCCTGCCGGGGACCAGCTTCCGGGTGGTCGACCCACAGACCCTGGAGGCCCTGCCCGCCGGGGAGGACGGCCTGATCCTGATCGGCGGGGTGCAGGTGATGAAGGGGTACCTCGAGGATCCCGAGCGTACCGCCGCCGCGGTGGTCGAGCTCGACGGGATGCGCTGGTACAAGACCGGCGACAAGGGTCATCTGGACGCCGACGGCTTCCTGACCATCGTCGACCGCTATTCCCGTTTCGCCAAGCTGGGTGGAGAGATGGTGAGCCTGGGGGCGGTGGAGGAGCAGGTGCGCCGCGTGCTCGCACGCCCGGAGCTCGAGCTGGCCGCGGTCAACCTGCCGGACGAGAAGAAGGGCGAGCGGATCGTGTTGCTGGTGGCCGAAGAGATCGACCCTGACGGGCTCCGGCGCACCCTGCTGGAGGCGGGTGCCAATCCGCTCAGCATCCCCTCCGAGGTCCTGCGGGTGGAGTCCATCCCCAAGCTCGGCAGTGGCAAGACCGATTTCGGCGGGGTCAAGCGGCTGGCACTGGCGGCCTAAGCCGGGAACTTTCGGTTCCCCATGTGCACCTCGCCTCGTCTCGAAGTGATCTAAGTGGCTGGGGTGTATAGAATTCCTCGCGACTCGCCACTCGCTACTCGCTACTCGTCCGGTATAAAATGATCCACCAGGATGACCGTACCCCGCCGGACGCCCCATGGGAGTAACCCCTGGGGAGGCGCCCGTGCCGCCCATCGCCCAGTCATGAATCAGGACGCCAATACCCCCCACACCGGCCCGGCCGCTCCGGTTGGCCCGTTCATCTGGCTGCGCAGCCTGCTCTTCTTCGTGCTCTACAACCTGATGGGCGTCGGTCACAGCCTGCTGTGCCTCCTGGCCGCCCCCTTCCAGAGCTTCGAACAGCGCCATTGGTTCGTGAACCTGTGGTCCCGGGCGACCATGTGGCTACTGCGTCACCTCAACGGGGTGCGCTTCGACATCCAGGGGCAGGGGCATATCCCGCGGGATCGTCCGGTGGTGGTGATGGCGAACCATCAGAGCCAGTGGGAGACCTTCTATCTGCAACTGCTGGTCTCCCCGCAGGCGACCATCCTCAAGCGCGAGCTCCTGTGGGTGCCCTTCTTCGGTTGGGGCCTGGCCTTGCTCAAGCCAATCGCCATCGACCGCCGCAAGGGCTCTCAGGCGCTGAAGACGGTATTGACGGAGGGCCGGGAACGACTTGCCGAGGGGATCAGCGTGGTCATCTACCCCGAGGGTACGCGCCAGCCGCCCGGGACCCTGGGCAGCTTCAACGCGGGGGGTGCCATGCTCGCTACCCGGGCGGGGGTCGAGGTCCTGCCGGTCGTCCATAACAGCGGCGACTGCTGGCCGGGGCGTTCGCTGCTGCGCCTGCCCGGCACCATCCGGCTGCGTGTCGGGGCGCCAATCGCGAGCGATGGCAAGTCCTCCAAGGCCCTGACCGCCGAGGTGGAGGCCTGGATCCGGACGCATTATCCCGGCACGCTGGTACGGCCTCCGGGTGACGGTCCCTCAGACGAGCGGACCTGAGTCAAGACAGGGAGGCCGCGAGATCCTCGAGCCTCGCCTGGCGGCGCGCAAGGGCCGCGGGGCGGCCCATGCCCGCCCATTGGAGGACTTGGTCCCAACGGTAGGACCAGTCGTGCCGTGCGAGGCTGTTGCGGATGTTGGCGACGCGGATACTCTGCAGGCGCTCGGGGTCCCGGATCAGGGCATCGAGCAGCCCGGCGACCTCGGTGCTGCCGTAGGGCAGGGGCACGACCGCGTCCGGCCAGTCGAAATTCTGTTGGAAGGAATCCACGTCCGGCGCGTCTCCGATCATGACGGTCCCGGCCGCCGCGCCTTCGAAGAACCGAAAGCCCACCTCCTCCTGGACGCCACGCTCGCCGCCCTCGTTTGCCTTGGCCTTGTTGGCAATAAAGAACCCGGTGCGCTTGAGCTTCTCGGCGAGCAGGGCACGGTGCTCGGCGGGGTCCAGCACCGGGAGGTTTCCCCGGAGTGTGTCATACAGATAGAAGAGACCCCGCTCGCGGCTGTAGCTCAGTAGCGCCGCGTGGGTGCAGGGGTCTCGCCGGCCCATGTTGTAGAGGTCGATGGGGCGATCGGGCGGCGATTGTCCGGGAAAGAAACGCAGGGCATCGACGCCGGGCGCGAGATAGTGAACGGGTCGTCCGATGGCCTGGGCGAGGGGTTCGACCGTGCTGCGACAGTTGGTGAGCACCTGGTCGAATTCGCGCAGGATGGCGAGCTGGCTCGCGAAGCGACCCAGATCCTGGGTCCACAGCTCCTCGATCAGACAGATGGCCTGGGCGCAGCGATCCCGCCATCCCTTCAGCGCGTTCAGGGTTGGGAGGTCGTTGGCGAATTGGAAGACCGCGAAGAACAGCTGGTAGGGGCGGTCGATCCGCAGCGGCGTCACCGCCGGGTTCACCCCGCGCAGTAGGCGGGTGCGCCGCCCGGCCTTGTTCACCGCCCGATACACCAGGTCCCCCAGGGAGACCCGGTATCCCGGTGCGATCAGCTCCACGTCGTCGACTGCCGCGATCGTGTCCTCCAGCTCATAGGAGAAACAGCGGGATATCAGCGGAGACAATCCCCGCTGGGAGAACAGTAGGATACGGGCTGGCTCGCTCATCCGCCTTCGTCCACGAGCATCTCGGCCTGGATTCCGAGCCCGTGCAGCTGGGCGGCGATCTCATCGCGATACTGGGGGTTGAGGACGATCACGACCTCGGGGCGGATCGAGCGCAGCCCCTCGGGGGCAATGACCCGGTGACCCGTGCCCGGTACGAAGCGTCCGTGCTTCAGGGGATTGAGGTCGACCAGGGCGGCGATGGCCCCTTGGTCCGCGACCGAGTTGACCAGGCTGACACCCTTGGAGCCGGCACCCCAGATCACGGCGCGGCCGCCCGATCCGGCGAGTGCCGAGAGTCTGGACTCGTAACCCACGACCTTGGATCGGTAGGCCGTGGCGAAGGCAGATACCAGGGCGCCGAGACCTTCCAGATCGCCGGCGCCCTGGCGATCCGGCGTGGGTTGCTGGTCGCTCCGTACGGCGGCCCGCCCGTGAAGACCGAGGAACTGGCCGCCGAACGCGCTCTCAAGGGAGTCCACTTGGAAGCCGGCGCCTGAGAAGACATGGGTGAGGGACTCGCGGGTGAAATAGCCGCAGTGCTCGTAGATCAGGTCCCAGACCCCGAGGTCCCGCAGGGTGAATCGCGCGTCGGGTACCTCGAAGTACACCGCCGTGTGCCGCTCGCCGATGGCGTGCCTCACCATCCGCAAGAATTCGGCCGGATCGGCGATGTGCTCCAGTGCATGCCGGCACAGGATCAGGTCGGCGGCCCGGCGAGCGTGATGCTCGGAGTACTGCTCGGGGATGATCTCGACGCCCGCCCCCTGGTCGTCCACCCCACGGTAGGCGGGGTCGAAGCCGATCGCCCGGCAGCCCGACACCTCGGCCAGGATCGCGAGGAAGTCGCCCTGGCCGCTCGCGATCTCCACGACCGTCTTGCCCGACAATCCGTGCCGCCCATCCAGTTCCTCCGCCAGCGACCGGGCGAACGCCTGGAAGCGCGGCGAGTGATGGAGGCTGTTCTCGTAATCGGGCGAGTAGCGGATCAGGTCCGGGTCGAAGGCGGCATTGTGCAGGTGGCCGCAGGCCGGGCAGAAGTGCAGTGCCATGGCCCCGGTCGGGGCCCCAAGGGCCGCCTCGCGGTCGGAGAAGAGGACGTTGCAGAAGACCGGAACCCGAGGGATCTCCAGGCAGGGGATCAGGTCTTGACCGCCGCATGCGGGGCAGGTCTCGGGGAGGGCGGGGTCCATGAGGTTGGCGTCGGTCTGGCTTCAGAGGGTCACGAGCTCCGGGGTGAGCCCGAGCGCCGCCAGGTCCCGCGCGATCTCCTCGCGGTACACCGCGTTCATGATCACCACCAGGTCAGGCCGATAGGTCTTCAGGAACCCCGGGGCGACGATCTCTTGGCCTGAGCCGGGGAGAAAGTGGCCGTGGCGGTAGGGGTTGATGTCGACCGCGTATTGGATGGCCGAGCCCAGGTCGAGGGTGGTCAGGAAGGAGACCGCCTTTGAGCCCGAGCCCCAGAGCACGATCCGCTGGCCCTGCGCGGCGGCTTGGCGGATCCGCCCCTCCCATTCGGCGCGTCTCGCCGCGAAGCGGTGCGGGAAGCTCGCGACCAGTCCGCGCAGGAGGTCCAGGTCTTGCTCCTCGGGTAGGGGCTGCTGCGCCACCGGCTGCGCGCCGGCCCGCGCCTCGATGGTGAGGTACTGCCCCTGGTACTCCGTGGACAGGTCCAGCACCTCGAAACCGCTGCTCCGGAACAGCCGCGCGAGCGACCCTGGGGAGAAGTAGGAGCAGTGCTCGTAGTAGATGTCCTCGAAGGCGCAGTCCCGCAGGATTCGGGTCGTCTCCGGGATCTGGAAGAAGACCAGGGTGCCGAGCCGCTCGCCGATGGCCCGGCGCACCATGCGCACGAAGTCGCCGGCGGGGGCGATGTGCTCCAGGGTCATCTTGCACGCGAAGAGATCCCCCTGAACCTCGGCATAGGTCTCGGAGTAGAAGTCGGGGACGAAACGGATCCGCTCCGCGGCCGCGCCTTGGATGCGCTCCTGGCGCACCCCCGGGTCGAAGCCGACGCCGCAGTTCTGCCCCAGGTCGCACAGCAACAGCAGGAACTCCCCCTTGCCGCAGCCGATCTCCACGATGTCCTTGCCGCGCAGGTCGTAGCGCTCGATCAGTCGCTCGGCGAGCGAGCGGTGAAAGGCGTTGAAGGTGCCCGAGAAGCCCTGGGTCTCCTCGTAACGCCCCGAGTACTCGGTGAGCGCCGGGTCGAAGGCGATATTGGAGATGAAGCCGCAGGCGTCGCAGAAGCCGAGCCGGATCTCCCCTCGGGGGTAATCCAGGGCCTCGTCACGGCTCTTCATCAGGATGCAGCTGTTGGATGGGACCCCGGACGCCTCGTGGAAGACACGCATCCCCGGGGAGGCACAGCACGGGCAGCAGGACTCGCTCATGGCCTGTTCAGATGAAGCCGGGCTCTGGGACCGGGATGATGAAGTGTCCGCCCCGACGCCGGTATTCGGCCTGCTGGGTGGCGATCTCCTGGGCGAAGTTCCAGGCCAGCAACAGACAGTATTCCGGTTGATCCTCGAGGAGTCGCTCGGTCTCGCAGATCGGCAGTCGCTGACCGGGCATGAAGCGCCCGTGCTTGTGGACGTTGCGGTCCACCACGTAGTCGATCAGCTCCGGGCCGATGCCCACATAGTTGATCAGGGTGCAGCCCTTGGCCGCGGCGCCGTAGGCGGCGATCCGCTTGCCCTCGGCCTTGAGGGTATGCAGCAGTCCGAGCAGCTCCTGCTTCACCTGTTCGACCCGTCGGGCGAAGTCCAGGTAGTAGTCGAGCTGGTCCACCCCGCTGCGGCGCTCGAGATCCAGCAGCCCTGTCACCGAGCCGCCGACCCGCTCGCGGGGCTCCACATAGAGCCGGAGCGATCCACCGTGGATGGGCAGGCGGCGCACCTCGTTGAGACACAGCCCGTGGCGCCGGAACAGATGGTCGAGTGAGGTGACCGAGAAGTAGCACAGGTGCTGGTGGTAGATGGTGTCGAATTCCACCTGGTCGATCAGGTCCTTGACATAGGGTACCTCGATGACGATGACCCCATCGTCCTTCACGAGGGTCGCGAGTCCCGCGACGAATCCGTTGGTATCCGCCACGTGGGCGAGCACGTTGTTGGCATGGATCACGTCGGCCCGCTGGCCTTCGCTCGCCAGGCGCTCCGCGAGCGCGCGGGTGAAGAAGGTCTCCAGCGTCGGGACGCCCGCCGCCTGGGCCGCCTTCACGGGTCCCTCGGCGGGGTCGATGCCGAGCACGGGTACGCCTTGCTCCACATAGTGCTTGAGCAGGTAGCCGTCGTTGCTCGCCAGCTCGATGACCAGGTGGTCCGCGCCCAACCCCCGCGCCGCGATCAGCTCCAGCACATTGGTCCGGGAGTGGCGGACCAGCTCATCGGAGAAGGAGGAGTAGTAGGGGTAGTCCTGGCAGAACAGGACCTCCGGGTCGACGGTCTCGGTGATCTGGAGCAGGCCGCAGCTCGGGCAGAACGCCACCTCGAGCGGGAAGCGCGGCTCGGGCTCGTCCAGGTGACCGGCGCTGGTGAGCCGATCGGCCAGGGGTGAGAGACCGAGATCCAGGACCTGCCTCAGGTCCTGGTGTCCGCAGGAGCGGCAACCGTCGATGCGTGCCAAGGTCCGAACCTCCCGGTGGTCAGTGGGTCGCCTTGGTCCAGCGCAGGTCGCCGTCCAATGCGCCCTCCGCGACCAGGTGTTTCACATGGGCGATGCGCTTGTAACGCTCCCCCTCGAAGTCATCGAGGGTGAGACCGACCGCCTTGTAGGCCTCGTAGAGCTCGATGATCCCGCGCCGCGCCGTCCACTGGGGTTTGAAGCCATGCAGGGTGCGGGCGATCTTGTTGCAGTCGACCCGGTAGCAGCGGGTATCGGGTGCCGCGTCCGGGGCATACTCGATGCGGCTGTTGGGCACGATCTCGCGCACCATCTCGGCCAGCTCGCGGATCTGATAGTTCTCGGTGGTGGTGCCCACGTTGAATGCCTGGTCGTGGACCAGCTCGCGGGGGGCCTCCAGGGCCGCCACATAGGCGTGGGCGATGTCTGCGACGTGCACGACCGGGCGCCAGGGGGTGCCGTCGCTCTTGAGATAGACCAGCCCCTCGGTGAAGGCCCAGGCGGTCAGGTTGTTGATCACCAGGTCGAAGCGGATGAGCGGCGACATGCCGTAGGCCGTGGAGGCGCGTAGATAGGTGGGTGAGAAGTCCGCGTCCGCCAGCTCGGTGAGGGCGGCCTCGACCTGGACCTTGGAGACGCCGTAGGGCGTGACCGGGTTGAAGGGCGCCTGCTCGTCGAGGAAATCCAGCCCGCCCGCGCCGTAGTTGCTGCACGAGGAGGCGAACAGGAAGCGCGTGACCCCCGCCGCCTTGGCGAGCCGGGCCAGGCGCACTGCGGCGGCCTCGTTGATCTCCTCCGTAAGATTGGGCTTGTAGTCACCCAAGGGATCGTTGGAGAGTCCGGCCAGATGGATGATGGCGTCGCAACCCTGCACGTGCTCGGCCCTGACGTCGCGGATGTCCAGGTCGATCTGCTCGATGCTCGGGATGACCCCGGTGAACAGGCAGGAGGTGAAGTAGTTGGTGTCCAGGCCCAGAACCTGGTGACCACGCTCGAGCAGCATGGGCACCAGGACGGTGCCGATGTAGCCGTTGTGTCCCGTGACGAGTATGCGCATCGGTGATTCTCAGGTCGTCCCAATCATTCCCAGGTCTTCCAGGGCGCGGAGCCCTCGGCCCACAGCTTCTCCAAGAGCTTCCTGTCGCGCACCGTGTCCATGCACTGCCAGAACGACTCGTGCCGGTAGGCCATCAACTGGCCCTCCGCGGCAAGTCGCTCCAGGGGCTCCTTCTCCCACTGGGTGTCATCCCCGTCGATATAGTCGAAGACCCCCGGCTCCAGCACGAAGAAGGCGCCGTTGATCCAGCCCTCGCTGGTCTGGGGCTTCTCGGTGAACTGGGTCACCTGGTCGCCGTCGAACTCGAGGTGTCCGAAGCGGGCCGGCGGACGCGCGGCGGTCAGGGTGGCGATGCGGCCGTGGGAGCGATGGAAGCGCAGCAGGGCGTCCAGGTCGATGTCGGAGACCCCGTCGCCCCAGGTGAGCATGAAGGTGCCGTCGCCCATCCAGTCCTTGAGTCGCTTGATGCGCCCGCCCGTGGCGGTGTCTTGACCCGTGTCCACCAGGTCAACGGTCCAATCCTGCTGGTGACGATCGTGCAGGGTGACCGTCCCGGTGCCGGTGCGCACCGTCATGTTGCTGTGCAGGGTCGAGAACTCGCGCATCCAGCGCTTGATGTACTCGCCCTTGTAGCCGAGCGCGACCACGAACTCCCGGTATCCATAGCGGGAGTAGTGCATCATGATGTGCCACAGGATCGGCTGTCCGCCGACCTCGACCATGGGTTTGGGCTTGATCTCCGTCTCTTCGGCGAGACGGGTACCCAGGCCGCCGGCGAGTATGCCAACCTTCATGTATTCCCCCAACGGATTCGGCCCAGTGCGGTCGGCTCACGCCGCCGCTGGGCGCCGAATCATAGCATCGAACCGGCGTGTCCCCATCGCGCGGCCAGGCGGCGGAGTGACGGACCCCGGGCGGCGCGCGGGCGCGTCTCCTGGCCTGAATCACCCTTCACATCATGACCATGCACGGCTTCTTGCTCCATCCCCGACTCGCGGCCGACTGTCACCGGCTCGGCTGGATGTCCACGGCCCATCTGCTGCTGCACCGCAACGCGGCGATTCCCTGGCTGATCCTGGTGCCAGAGACCGCGGCCGATAACCTGCTGGACCTTCCCCGGGACCAGCGCGACGGGGTCCTCGCCGACTGCGAGCGGGTCGCGGGGTTCCTTCGGGGGCCGCTCGCCTGTCCCAAGGTCAATGTCGCCTGGATCGGAAACCTGGTGCCCCAGCTGCACGTGCATGTCATCGGGCGTCGGCCGGGGGACGCCTGCTGGCCCGATCCGGTCTGGGGCCATCTGCAGACGTCCGCGAGCTACAGCCCCGCGGAGGTGGATCGCATCCGCCGTGAGATCCTGGGCGCCGGGGAAGTTGAGAGCCCCGTTGCCAAATCCCGCCCATGAGGCACACTAGTACCGCATGTCACCCAATTCTGCGTCCTCAGCGAGGCAAGAGACCATGAGCGATCGCGACGAGACAGACAAGGTGGGCGGATCCGACAAGCCCCCCGTGGACCGGATGGTGGCGGCCTACGAGGAGCTCCTGAAGCGCACCCAGGAGACCCTGGACGATGCACGGGAGGATTCGGTGCCGCGATTCCGCGAGATGCTGGAGAAGACCCGCGACCATCTGGTCGAGCTGGGCGAGCTCTCGCGGGAGGAGGCCAACAAGGTCGCCGAGTATCTGCGACGGGACGTGGAGGATGCGGCGAGCTACATCGCCGACACCGGGCAGGACATCCGCGATTGGTGGCGTTTCGACCTTCAGCTGATCGAGCGGCGCATGATGGACATGTTCACCCAGGTCGCCGATCAGACCAGTCTCCAGCTCGCCCAATGGGCCGAGACGGCCCGCCAGATGAGTCTCTATCAGGCGGGCGAGGTGACCGGTCCGGGCACCTTGGTGTGCGACAAGTGCGGGGCCCAAACCCACTTCGTGAAGGCGGGCCGCATCCCGGCCTGCGCCGATTGCGGCGGGACCACCTTCAAGCGCCAGGAGAGCGCCAAGGATCAGCCCACCGCCTGATCGGCCGAAGGTCCGCTCGCTGGCTGTCTTCACCGGGCCCAAGGGCCGCGCCGCGGCCCTATCCCCGGGCGGCCACGCCGGAACTGGCAATCCACGCGACGCGCTCGTATAGTCGCGGCTCGCGTCAAGCCCCGTGGGAGAGACCGGTTCGCGCCGCCTGAACGTCAGGCCGGCGGGGCCGGCGCCGAAGGCGCAACACCGCCCGGAATCGCTCAGGCACCCAGGACCGCGGGGATTAGGACCGACTCTGGAGAGCGGCCGTGCAGGCACGGCCCACCGACGGGGCAGCAGGCCCGGCCGTTCGCCGGTCCCTGCAAACTCTCAGGTCTAGGACAGAGGGGCGATGACGGGGGCCAACCGGTCTCCGCCAAGCCCTGTCGCGTGCCCAGCGAGGCGACGGCGACCTGAACCCGGAGAGTCGGATGGGCCAGAGAACCCCCCTGTTCGAAGAGCACCAACGCCTCGGTGCCAAGCTGGTCCCCTTCGGCGGCTGGGAGATGCCGCTCGCCTATGGCTCCCAGATCGAGGAGCACCACGCCGTGCGCCGGGATGCCGGCATGTTCGACGTCTCCCACATGCGCCCGGTGGATCTGGAAGGTCCGGGCGCGCTTGACTGCCTGCGCCGGCTGCTCGCCAACGACGTCGCCAAGCTCGTCGATCCCGGCAAGGCGCTCTATAGCTGCATGCTCAACCCCGCCGGCGGGGTGGTGGACGATCTGATCGTCTATTTCCGGGGCCCCGGGCGCTACCGCGTCGTGGTCAACGCGGCCACGGCCGACAAGGACGTCGCCTGGATGCACGAGCACTCGGCCGGCTTCGAGGTCGCCATCAACCGCCGCGACGACCTGGCGATGATCGCGGTCCAGGGTCCTCGCGCACGCGCCCTCGCCGCCCCCCTGCTGCCCGCCGACTGCCGCGATGCGGCCTTGGCGCTCGACCCGTTCTTCGCCGCCGAGGGGGCCGAATGGTTCGTCGGACGCACCGGCTATACGGGAGAGGACGGCTTCGAGATCATCCTGCCCGCGGGCGACGCCGTCGGATGCTGGCGTGGTCTGCTCGATGCCGGGGTGCGTCCCTGCGGCCTGGGTGCGCGCGACACCCTGAGGCTCGAGGCGGGGATGAATCTCTACGGTCAGGACATGGACGAGACCGTCGGCCCGCTCGAATCCGGTCTCGCCTGGACCGTTGCCTGGGATCCCGCCGAGCGCGACTTCATCGGGCGCCCTGCGCTGACCGCCCTGCGTGACGACCCCGAACGCCGCAGACTGGTGGGCCTTCTGCTCACGGGTCGCGGGGTGCTGCGGGCCCATCAGACGGTGCTCACGGTCGACGGGACCCCGATGGGCGAGATCACCTCCGGTGGGTTCTCCCCCACCCTCGAGCGCTCCATCGCCTTCGCCCGGATACGCCCCGGTCTAATGGACGCGGGTGATGGTACCTGCGCCGTGGAGATCCGCGGCAAGGCCGTCCCCGCCCGGGTGGTCAAGACCACCTTCGTGCGGCACGGCAAGCCCGTCCAGGGGCTCTGACCCGTGACCGCCGTCCGGGCCCGTCAGCGCGACGCCCGATGGACGCACCCTTCAGTTGATCACAGCCGGAGAACACCATGAGCGACTGTCCCGCCGATCTGAAATACGTCAAGACCCACGAGTGGATCCGCGACAACGGTGACGGTACGGTCACCATCGGGATCACCGACCACGCCCAGGAGGCGCTCGGCGATATCGTCTTCGTTGAGACCCCCGAGGTCGGTCGCACCGTTGCGGCCGACGAGGCCTGCGCGGTGGTGGAGTCCGTGAAGGCGGCCTCCGACATCTATGCGCCGATCGCCGGTGAGGTAGTGGGGGTGAACGAGTCCCTGGCCGATACCCCCGACGCGATCAACCAGAGCCCTTACGCCGAGGGCTGGATCTTCAGCCTGCGGCCCGCGGACCCGGGCGTGCTTGACACCCTGCTGAGCGCCGAGGCCTACCAGTCACTCCTCGACGAGGAGGGCTGATCCGCGGGGCGGGTGCCCCCATCTGCAAGCCCAACCGAAACAGGCGCGCGTCCCGACCCCTGGGGCGCGCGCGGCCCGAGACACCAACATGCCGTTCTCACCCCATACCGAAGACGACATCCGCGCCATGCTCGAGGTGATCGGTGCGCCCAGCATCGACGACCTCTTCGACGAGATCCCGGCGGAGCTCAAGGTCGGCGAGTTGGCCGCCATCCCGACGGGCCTCGCCGAGATGGACGTGAGCCGGCTGATGCACGCCCGCGCCCGCACCGACGGCCAGCCGCTCTGCTTCATCGGCGCCGGGGCCTACGACCACCACATCCCGGCTGCGGTCTGGCAGATCGCCACCCGCGGTGAGTTCTACAGCGCCTACACCCCGTATCAGGCGGAGGCGAGCCAGGGGACGCTGCAACTGCTCTATGAGTTTCAGTCCATGATGACGGCACTCACGGGGCTCGATGTCTCCAATGCGTCCCTCTATGACGGTGGCTCGGCGCTCGCCGAGGCCGTGCTCATGGCGGTGCGCGCCAACCGTAAGGTCGACAGCGCCCGGGTGCTGGTGCCCCGCGCCCTGCATCCCGGTTACCGGCGCGCCCTCAAGGCCATCGTCGAGCCCCAGGGGATCGAGGTGGTGGAGGCGGGCTACGACGGCCAGGGCGGACACACGGGGATCGAGCAGCTCGAGGCCGCGGGCGGCCCCTTCGCAGCGGTGGTCATCCCTCAGCCCAACTTCTTTGGTGTGCTCGAGGACGTGGATGCACTCACCGACTGGACCCAGTCCCGCGATGCCCTCGCGGTCGCGGTGGTCAACCCGGTCGCCCTGGCCCTGCTGAAGCCTCCGGGTGAGTGGGGGTCGCGGGGCGGGGCGGACATCGCCTGCGGCGACGCCCAGCCGCTCGGAATCCCGCTGTCATCAGGCGGTCCCTACGCGGGTTTCCTGTGCTGTCGAAAGGACCTCGTGCGCCAGATGCCGGGGCGCATCGTCGGGCGCACGGTGGACCTCGACGGCAAGCCCGGCTATACGCTCACCCTCCAGGCCCGCGAGCAGCACATCCGCCGCGGCAAGGCGACTTCCAACATCTGTACCAACCAGGGTCTGCTGGTCACGGCTGCCACCATCCACATGGCGATCCTGGGCGGCGAGGGGCTCGAGCGGGTCGCGGCCGCCTGTCACGCCAACACCCAGAACCTGACCGGGATGCTCACGGAGGTTCCAGGCGTCGCGCCCCTCTTCGATCGTCCGGTCTTCCACGAGTGCGCCCTGCGCCTGCCTGCCCCGTCGGCGGAGGTGCTGGGCGCGCTGGCCGCGGACGATGTGCTCGGTGGCCTCGACCTCGGACTCGATTATCCCGAGCTCGACCCGGCGGTCCTGGTGTGCGCCACCGAGATGCGCACGGAAGATGAGATGCAGTCCTTCGCCGCCAAGCTCACGCGGGTCATCGCCACCCGCACCCAACCCTAGAGTCCGGTGGAGCCGAAGTCCTGAGCGGGCGCGATCCCGCCAGCGGCGACCGGGCGACTCTCGAGAACCCCAACCCCCAAGGAGCGATGAACATGTCCCAGACCGCACTGCAAGGCAATCCAGTCACCCTCACCGGTGAGCTTCCCGCCGTCGGCAGCCAGGCCCCCGACTTCAAGCTCGTAGACAAGGACCTGGGCGACAAGTCCCTGGCCGACTTCGCCGGCAAGAAGAAGCTCCTGAACATCGTGCCGAGCCTCGACACGCCGGTATGCGCCACCTCCACCAAGCGCTTCAACGAGGCCATGGCGGACAAGTCCGACGCGGTCGCCTTGATCATCTCCGCGGACCTGCCCTTCGCCGCCGGGCGCTGGTGCGGTGCCGAGGGGGTGGAGAACGTGGTTGCCTTGTCCATGATGCGCTCGCGCAACTTCGCCAAGGACTATGGGGTGCTGATCGCCGACGGGCCCCTGGCGGGCATCACCGCGCGCGCCGTGGTGGTGCTGGATGCGAGCGACAAGGTCGTCTACGCCCAGCTCGTCCCGGAAATCACCCAGGAGCCCGACTACGACGCGGCGCTGGCCGCGCTCTGAGGGCCTTGTCCCGCAGTCCGGCGAGGCTCGGATCGCGGGGTCAGGACCGCGCCGCGCCTCGCGCGGCGCGAAACCCACTGATCCCGGGCCGCGCGGCCCGGGGTCCGTGGCCTTTGGGTCCCAACCGGCCTCGCATCCGTCCCCGTGCCCTTGGCGACTCGCCCTCCCGTCCCATCCACAGCCAGACACGACGACCCAGCCATGCTGATCCAAGAGCAATCCAGACCCGGCCGTCGGGCCACCGCCCAGGCCCCACTAGGCATGGCGGATACCTCCGGCATCCCCGAGCACCTGCGGCGCGCCCGGCGGCCCTCGCTGCCCGAGGTCTCGGAGCTCCAGGCGGTGCGCCACTACACTCGGCTGTCCCAGAAGAACTTCTCGATAGACACCCACTTCTATCCCCTGGGCTCCTGCACCATGAAGTACAACCCGAGGGCCTGTAACAGCCTCGCCATGCTGCCCGGGTTCCTCGCGCGCCACCCGGCGGCGCCGGAGTCCCACGGACAGGGGATCCTCGCCTGTCTGTTCGAGCTGCAGGAGATGTTGAAAGAGGTCACGGGGATGCACGCGGTCTCCCTGGCGCCGTCCGCCGGTGCCCAGGGTGAGTTCGCGGGGGTCGCCATGATCCGGGCCTATCACATGGCCCGCGGCGACACTGCCCGGACCGAGATCCTGGTGCCCGATGCTGCCCACGGCACCAATCCCGCCTCGGCCGTCATGTGCGGCTACCGGGTGCGCGAGATCCCTACCGGCGGCAACGGCGACGTGGATATCGCGGCCCTGCGCGACGCAGTCGGTCCCCAGACCGCCGGCATCATGCTCACCAACCCCAGCACCGTTGGGGTTTTCGACCGCAACATCCAGGCGATCGCCGCCACGGTGCACGAGGCCGGGGGCCTGCTCTATTACGACGGCGCCAACCTCAACGCCATCCTGGGTAAGGTGCGCCCGGGGGACATGGGCTTCGACGTCATCCACATGAACCTGCACAAGACGTTCTCCACCCCCCACGGGGGCGGTGGACCGGGGGCAGGTCCGGTGGGTGTCTCGGCGCGGCTCGAGCCCTTCCTGCCGGTGCCCGTGGTGGCTCGCGACGGGGACGATTACCGCTGGCTCACCGAGCGCGACCGTCCCCAGACCATCGGCCGACTCACCACCTTCGGCGGCAACATGGGCATCCTCCTGCGCGCCTATATCTACGCCCGACTGCTCGGCCGCGAGGGGATGAAGCGGGTGTCCGAGCTCGCCACCCTGAACGCCAACTATCTGATGGCGCGGCTCAAGGCCGAGGGCTTCGAGGCCGCCTACCCAGAGCGGCGCGCCAGCCACGAGTTCATCGTGACCCTCAAGCGCGAGTCCAAGGAGCTGGGGGTGACCGCCATGGACTTCGCCAAACGTCTGCTCGACTACGGCTTCCATGCCCCAACCACCTACTTCCCGCTCCTGGTGCCGGAGTGCCTGCTGATCGAGCCCACCGAGAGCGAGACCCGCGAGGAGCTCGATGGCTTCGTCGCCGCCCTGGTGGAGATCCGCGAGGAGGCGCGTCACAACCCGGATCTGGTCAAGGGCGCCCCCCACACCATGCCCGTGCGCCGGCTCGACGACGTGCGCGCCGCGCGCCAGCTGGATCTCGCCTGGCACCCGGGTTGACCCATGGCGAATCACAATGAGCGTGGATGGCGCCGTCTCATCTACGCCTTCGGCTATTCCATGAAGGGATTCAAGGCCTGCTTCAGGCTCGAGGAGGCCTTCCGCCAGGAGATCCTGCTCCTGATCCTGCTCGTCCCCCTCGGCATCTGGCTCGGGGAGACGCCGGCGGAGCGTGCGCTGCTGGTGGGCAGTCTGTTGATGGTGCCCATCGTGGAGCTGTTGAACTCGGCGATCGAGGCCAACGTCGACCGCATCGGCATGGAGCGCCACGAGCTCTCCGGCCGCGCCAAGGACATCGCCTCCGCGGCGGTGTTCTCGAGCATCCTCTTCTGTCTCGCGGTCTGGGCCTTGATCCTGGTCCCGAAGCTGACCTGATCCGCCCCGGCCTTTGAGCGGCGTCAAGGACCGCGCGCGGGGCCGCCGTGATCCTGGGGGCATCGGCGCCCCCGGAATTGACCTCGCCGCGAGGGGCGTCGCATCCTCACCATCACCATCACCGACCAACCGCCCCCGTCCGAGAGCCATGTCATCCCATCGCACCACCGAATCCTTCGTCTCGCTCGGCATTGCCGTGCTGACCGTCTCGGACTCCCGCACCCTGGAGAACGACACCTCGGGCGTCCTCTTGTGCGCGGGGCTGGAGGCGGCGGGTCACCAACTGGTCGCCCGGGAGATCGTGCGTGACGATGTCTATCTGCTGCGAGCGGTCTTCTCGCGCTGGATCGCCGACCCCGGGGTGCAGGTGATCCTCGCAACGGGGGGCACCGGGCTCACCGGCCGCGACAGCACCCCCGAGGCGGTGGATCCCCTGCTCGACAAGCGGGTCGAGGGCTTCGGCGAGCTCTTCCGCCAGCTCTCCTACGAGGAGATCGGCACCTCCACCGTGCAGTCGCGCGCCTTCGCCGGGCTCGCCAACGCCACCTTCGTATTCTGCCTGCCTGGCTCGACGGGGGCCTGCCGCATGGCCTGGGAGCGCATCCTCGTCCCCCAGCTCGACAGCCGCACCCAGCCCTGCAACTTCGCCCAGCTGCTGCCTCGGTTGGCCGAGCGCTGAGCCGTGTCCGGTGCACCCCAGTCCGGCTGCTGCGCCGGGTCCGACGATCATCACCTCCTCACCAAGGACGAGGCGCTCGAACGCCTGCTCGGATCGGCGCGTCCGCCGGATGGCGTGGAGACCCTCGATCTCGACCAGGCCCTCGGCCGCGTCCTGGCCGGGCCCGTGGTGAGCCCCATCGACGTACCGCCCTGGCCCAACAGCGCCATGGACGGTTACGCCCTGTGCAGCGCGGATCTCGCGGATGGGGTCGACCGGCTGCGGGTCACCCAGCGCATCCCGGCGGGGGTCGCCGGGGCAGCGCTGGCGCGGGGGACTGCGGCGCGGATCTTCACCGGTGCGCCGATCCCGGCAGGCGCGGACACCGTGGTCATCCAGGAGCGGTGCGTGGCCGAAGGCGACTGGGTGCGGGTGCCGCACGATGGCATCATCCCCGGACAGCACATCCGCGGTGCCGGGGAGGACGTGCGCGCCGGCACCGAGGTGATCCCGCGCGGGACGCGGATCGGTCCTCAGCACCTGGGGCTCGCGGCCTCCGTGGGGGTGGCTCGGCTCACCCTGTATCGCCGTCTGCGCGTAGCCATCTTCGCCACCGGGGACGAGCTGGTGCCGCCCGGGGAGCCCTTGGGCCCGGGCAAGATCTACAACTCCAACCGTTTCACCCTGCGCGGCCTGCTGGTCGCCCTGGGCTGCGAGGTGGTGGACCTGGGCCAGGTCCCGGACACCCTCGAGGCGACCCTGGAGGCCCTTCGGGCCGGCGCTCAAGCCTGCGACCTGGTCCTCACCAGCGGGGGCGTATCGGTGGGCGACGAGGATCATGTGAAGCCCGCGGTCGAGCAGCTCGGGCGCCTGGATCTGTGGCGCATCTCCATCAGGCCGGGAAAGCCCCTCGCCTTCGGTGCGGCCTGTGGGACGCCCTTCCTGGGCAGCCCGGGCAATCCGGTCTCCCTGTTCGCCACCTTCGTGATTTTCGCCCGCCCCTACATCCTGCGCCTGCAAGGGGTGGAAGGGGAGGTGAGGGCGCGGCCCCTTAAGGTGCGCGCGGGATTCGCCTGGCCGCGTCCCGACCGCCGGCGGGAGTTCATGCGGGCGCGGATCGAGCCCGGCGACGACGGCGAGCCCCGGGTGATGGTCCACGCCACCCGCTCCTCCGGGGTCTTGTCCTCCATCGTCTGGGCCGATGGCCTGGTCGAGATCCCCGAGGGCTGTACCCTGGCGCCCGGGGACTGGGTGGACTATCTGCCCTTCGCTGCCTTGCTCCATTGAGCGTGGCGAGTATCGAGTGGCGGACATAACGCGTGGATTCGAATGCGAGACCATGCAAAAAATCCGCGTAGGTTTGGGTGAGCGGCAGCGAACCCCAACAGCCCCCGGCGCGACGTTTCGTTGGGGTTCGCAAGCTCACCCCAACCTAAAGACTCACAGATACTCGCCACTCGATACTCGCACCTCGCCACTCTCGACTCCCAACTATCACCCATGATCGAGATCCGCTATTTCGCCTATCTGCGCGAGCGCCTGGGGACCGAGCGCGAGCTGCTGGACCCGGGTCCCGAGGTCTCTACCCTCGCTGATCTGCTCGCCCATCTGCGCGGGCGCGGGGGTGCCTGGGCCGAGGCCTTGGGCGCGGGCGAGCCGGTGATGATGGCCGTCAACCAGACCATGGCGCGTCCCGAGACCGCGGTGGGCGACGGTGATGAGGTGGCCCTCTTCCCTCCGGTGACCGGCGGCTGATTCCTGCCGACGCCGGATTGGTGCCCGCTTTCGCGAGGGTCTTCACGGCCCTGATATCCCAGATCGGTTATCCCTAGGCACCATCCCCGCGACCTGGCCCCGCCAACCGGCTCGGCGCGGTTCGCCCGCGTAGCGCGGGCGTCGCAATCAGACCGCTCGAACCCAGAGGAGGCACCCAGGCGTGCGCTACAGCGACATCCCTCGCCTGCTGACCATGGCGGCCGTCTGGCTCCTGCTCCTGGCGTGGTTCTTCCTGGCGCCGCGCAGCAGTTGCATGGTCAGCCTCGGGTTGATCCTGGTCTTCACCCTGATCCTGATCATGTCGGGGGCCGAGATCGCGCTCGCGAAGCGTCAGGCCTTCCTGAGCGCCTTCGTGGTGCCGGGCAGCTGGCTCAACCGGCTGCTTGGTCTCCCGGCCCTGCTGCTAGCCGTCGAGGCGGTGATGGCCGCGATCCTCGCCGTGTTCCTGCTCGCCAGCGCCCTTACCTTCGTTTCGCGTCAGTGGTCGGTGATGTTCGCCGACGTCCTCTTGATGGGCCTGCTGCTGCCGCGGTTCTACGCGGGGCTGCAGGGGCAGGTGGTCGAGCGCTATCGCTTCGCCACCGCGCGCCGCTGGACCATGTGGGCGAGCGTGGCGCTGCTGTGGCTGGAGTCACTGATCGTGTTGGTCTTCTCGGCAGGTGACAGCTACATGGGCCTGCGCTGGCAGGAGGTGGTCGCCTATGCCGCGGTGCCCCCCGAGGTCGCCTGTCCGCCCATGGCGCAGATGGCCTCACTCGTCGCCGCGGTGGATGCGCTCGGCCAGTGGTCGGTGCAGAATCTCCAGCGTAACCTCTCGGATCTTCCCCAGGCCCTGATGGCGGCCACGGGCGTGTTGGCGTCGGTGGGCATGTCGTTCCT
>CAVQQM010000021.1:0-41356 GCA_963714915.1 uncultured Gammaproteobacteria bacterium | reverse complement strand
CCTCGAGGGCGGACGCTTCTCGGTGTTCGGCAAGGTGCTGCATGACCCCAACCTGTGGCATCTGAACCGGCGCTCCGCCGCCGGCGCCTTCGGCGTCGGGCTGTTCATGATGTACATGCCGCCTGTGGGCCAGATGTTCATGGCGGCGGCGGCCGCCATAGCCCTGCGGGTCAACCTCCCCATCTCGGTGTCGCTGGTCTGGATCACCAACCCGGTGACCATCCCGCCCATGTACTACTTCGCCTACCTGGTGGGCGCCTGGATCATCGGAACCCCGCCGAAGCGATTCAACCTGGAGTTCTGGATGGACTGGCACAACTGGGTCGCGGTGCTCGGACCGCTGGCGGTGGGGATGCTCGTGTGCGCCATCGTCTGCGGGGCGGCCGGGTATTTCACCATCCAGGCCCTGTGGCGCTGGAACCTGATGCGCCAGATCCGGCATCGCCGGGAGCGCTATCGCGCCATGGCGGCGCGCGGCGCGGTGGTCTCGTCCTCGCCCACCCCAGCCGAGGCCGGGCTCAACACCCCGTCCTCCAAGCGCCAGATGTGATCCATCCGGGCCGCCAGGCCCAGGTCGTGGGTCACGATGACCAGGGCCGTACCGATATCTGCGTTGAGCTCGATCATCAGGTCGTAGACCTGGGCCGCGGTGCGGCTGTCGAGATTGCCCGTGGGCTCGTCGGCCAGCAGGCAGGCAGGCCGCGTGACCAGCGCACGGGCGATCGCCGCACGTTGGCGCTCACCGCCCGAGAGCTCCGCCGGCTTGTGCGCGAGGCGCGCCCCTAGACCCACCCGTTCCAACAGCGCCCGCGACCTGGCGCTGGCCTCCGCCGGGGACTCGCCGCCGATCAGCAGGGGCATGGCGACGTTCTCCAGGGCCGTGAACTCGGGCAGGAGATGATGGAACTGGTAGACGAACCCCAGATGTCGGTTGCGCATGAGTCCGCGCCGCACCTCAGACAGGCGCCCGACGTCCTCGCCCAGCCAGGTGAGGCTGCCGGTGCTCGGACGCTCGAGCCCGCCCAGACAATGGAGCAGGGTGCTCTTGCCGGAACCGGAGGCGCCGACGATGGCGTGGCGCTCGCCCGCCGAGATGCGGAAGTCGATCCCCTTGAGGACTTCCACCTCGAGCGGACCCTGGCGGAAGGTCTTGAGTAGGCCGCGCGCCTCGAGCACCGCCGCCTCGCCCTTCGGGGGGCTAGCCGGGTCGCGATCATTCATAGCGCAGGGCCTCGGCGGGCTGGGTGTTGGCGGCGCGCCACGCCGGGTAGAGGGTCGCGACCACGGACATCAGGAAGGCCGAGCTGGCGATCAGCCAGACATCAGAGAGATGCACGTCGGAGGGCAGCTCGCTGATGTAGTAGATGCTGGGGTCGAGGAAGTGGACCCCGAACAGGCTCTCGATCCCAGCGATGATGGGCTCGAGATTGAGTGCGAGCAGCACCCCGGCCACCACCCCCAGGATGGTCCCGACGAAACCGATGGCCGTCCCCTGGACCATGAAGACGCCCATCACCCGCCCAGGCGACAGACCCAAGGTGCGCAGCACCGCGATGTCCGATTGCTTGTCGGTCACCACCATCACCAGGGTGGAGACGATGTTGAAGGCGGCCACGGCAACGATCAGGAACAGGATGATGCTCATCATCCGCTTTTCCACCGCCAGGGCCCGGAAGAAGTTGGAATGCACCTGGGTCCAGTCCACCACCCGATAGCTGCCGCCCAGGTCATAGGCGATGGCGCGGGCGAGCCGCGGGGCCTCCCACAGGTCCTCGAGCTTGAGCCGGATCCCGGACACCGCGTCGCCCAGATTCAGCAGCTTGGCCCCGTCGCGGAGTTGGATGAAGGCGGCGTTGCGGTCGTAGTCGGCCATGCCGACCGAGAAGATCCCGCTCACGTTGAAGCGCTTGAGGCGCGGCATGATCCCCACGGGGGTGGCGCTCACCTGGGGGGTGACCACGGTCACCTTGTCGCCCACCCCCACGCCCAGGTACATGGCCAGATCCTGGCCGAGCACGATGTTGAAGGCACCGTCCTCGAGATCGTCGATGGAGCCCGAGACCATGTCGCGGCGCACCTCGGCGACCTGGTCCTCCTCCTTCGGGATGATGCCGCGCACCAGGGCGCCGCTCACGTTGGAGGGTCCCACCAGCATCGCCTGGACCTCCACGAAGGGGGCTGCACCGACCACGTCGCGGTGGGCGCGCACCTCCTCGAGCACCGGACGCCAGTCACCCATGCCGCCGTAGGGGTCGGTGAGGGTGGCATGGGAGGCCATGGAGAGGATGCGCTCGCGGATCTCCTTGTGGAACCCGTTCATCACCGAGAGCACCACGATCAGGGCAACGATGCCCAGCATGATCCCCAGCATGGAGATCAGCGAGATGAAGGAGATGAAGTGGTTGCGGCGCTTGGCGCGGGTGTAGCGCAGGCCGAGGTACAACGGGAGGGGGCGGAACATGGCCGCGCATTTAACCACAACGGCCGAGGCCGCGCCGGGAATCCCCCCGCTCGCCCCGGCTCGGGTCCCGCCTGCAGCGATTCCGGTGTGTGGGGCATCCTTGCCCCTTAGACCTCAGGCGGCCTTGGCGGCGGCGCCCGCCTTCATGGTGGCAGCCAGTACCGTGTAGACGCCCACCCAGGCATCCTTCACCCCGGGCGTGAAGTCGTCGCCCAGACCCTGTCCGAGGGTCCATATCAGGGCGTCCGCGACCTTGTCGTAGTCGCCGTCCGCGACCCCATAGCTCGCATGACGGGCGCCCATGTCCTTGATGGCGGGGATCATCGGCTCGAGCCTGTCGAGGGAGTTGACTGCGGTGTTGATCAACGCCATTAGCTTCTTGCCCTGCTCGGTCATGTCGCCCTTGAACATGGGCTTGACCTCGGGATAGACCTCGAACAGTGCGTCCGTAGAAGAGGCTCGCGGCCTGGTCGGAGATGGGCTTCACCTTGGCCCAGGACTCTTTGACGAGGGTGACGGATTCGGGGTTCATGGTTCTTCCTCTCGGGATGGGGTTGGGGAATCGGCAGGGATGGGGCCCGCGGCTGCGTCTGCCGCGAGGTCCGCTTGGTTTGCGTTCGGTTGGTGCAGTGCGGCCACCGCCGTCATGTAGTCGACGGCGCGCTTGACCTCTTCGTCGCTCAGGGCCGCGTTTCCGCCGCGCGCAGGCATCATGGTGTCGCCCGGTCCGAAGAAACTGTTGGGGGCATGCTCGTAGAGGGTCTCGCGGGGCTTCAAAGGACCCAATCAAAACGCCCTGCCCCTCGCGGGTTGCTCGCGATGGACAGGGCGCCTTTGCCCTTGGGGCCGGACCGTCGTCGATCTGGCCGGAAATCTGGAGACTGGATCGGTGTCGATCCAACGATCTGAGTGAAGCGAATTCCGTACCAGCGATATCAGGATTTCTTAATACGCTGAAAAGATTCACTAAACGCCGCAGAAGCCGTCCACTCTGGCGCGATCGCCAGGGTCTGGTCAAGCACGGGATTAGTGCCCGGACTCCCGGCATCGCACCAGGCCGGGGCAGCAAGCGCCTGACGCAGTCTCGGCCCCTTGACCTGACGAGGCTCCATTCCAAACGGCCACGGTGGCGACGGCAGGCACTGCCGTCACCAGGTCGGTTGGGACTCCGGGCTCAGGGTGAGATCGAGAACGACAACGGGTCGTCAGGCCGGGACCAGGAAGTCACGCGCCTTACTCAGACCACAGGAGCAGCTCGCGCAGGACTGCGGTGGCGTAGCTGCCGGCCGGGAGATCGAAGGCGAGCTCGGCGACGGCGCCGTTGATCTCTCCGGTCAGCCCAGCTACCGGCAGACGCAGGGCCCGGCGCTCCTGCTTGAGCCCCTCCAACGCGAGCCCGGCGCACCAAGGGCCCAGCTCTCCGGCGATGTCGCGCTCGAGCTCGAGGACCGCGCCGGCGGTGGGCGGGGCACCCTGGCCCCAGAGCGGGCCCGTGGGATGAAGATCCCAGGCGGCGACCCGGGCCAGGATGTCGGCGTCGAGGGTCTCGGCGGCAAAGAAGGCTCGGCTCCCGGCGAGGTTCAGACAATCCCCGGCGAGCGGGCGGTCCCAATCGCCGCGTGTGACCCGCGCCGCGAGCACCTCGTTGAAGATCTGGGAGCGAGCGGCGGACAGCCAGAGTCCGTGCTGATGTCGTGGCGGGCGGCGGATGGCACCGCGGAAGAGCGCATCCGCGCGGGCGAGGTTCGCGCCGCCCCGCCCGAAGCGCTGCTCGCCGAAATAGTTGGGCACCCCCCGCGCGCGGATGGCGGCGATGCGCCCCTCCAGTGTCTCGGCAGAGACCTCCAGGCCACGCACCCGGATGCGGAAGCGATTCCCGGCCAGCGCGCCCCGGCGGAGCTTGCGTCGATGGGCGTGCGCCTCGAGGACCTCGATCCCCTCGGCCCCCAGCACCGCCCAGTCGGGCGCCTCCTGACGGGGTCGGGGGAGCGAGAACCATTGGCTGGTGACCGCGTGGCGATCCTTGAGCCCCGCGAAACCCACATCCGCGCCGCGCACCCCGGCCACCTCGGCCAGCCGGCGCGCGACCCAGTCGGTGTTCGCATCCGTCTTGCGGACCCACAGGAGGAGATGGTCGCCCTCCCCGTCCGGCTCGAACCCGAGGACCTCGTCCACCTGGAAGTCGGCCGCTGTCTCGCGCAGACGGCCACGGCCCAAGGGCTCGCCCTGGGCCCGGGGCAGGGCGTCGAAGGGGGTCCAGGCGAGGGCGGCCTCGGTGCTCATTCGGCCAGCAGCACCACGGCGAAGGCCGCGATCCCCTCGCCGCGGCCCGTGAAACCCATGCGCTCGGTGGTCGTTGCCTTGACGTTCACCCGCGCCGGGTCGCAGCCGAGATCGCCCGCCAGGGTCCCCCGCATGGCCTCGATGTAGGGCGCGAGCTTGGGCACCTGGGCGACGATGGTCAGGTCGGCGTTGTGGACGGAGAGTCCGCGCTCGGCGAGGCTCGCCATGACCCGCCGAAGCAGGATACGGCTGTCGATCCCCGCATAGGCGGCGTCCGTATCGGGGAAATGCCGGCCGATATCCCCCAGACCCGCGGCGCCCAGCAGGGCATCACAGAGTGCATGGATGGCCACGTCGCCGTCGGAATGGGCGGCCATCCCCTGGTCGTGAGGGATGGTCACGCCGCCGAGCACCAACGCCCGCCCGGGCGCGAAACGATGGGCATCGAAGCCCTGACCGATCAGCATCTGGATCCCCTCCGGCACCCCAAGACAGCAGCGGCGACGCCACCCGGGCTGGCATCGCGCAGAGCTGGCCGTTGCAGAGCGTCGCCGCCCATACGGGCGTCTTTGATCATCCTGTCGTCGATGCTTGCGATGATGGCGGTGAGGTTCATGCCCGCAGGGTCTCCAGGGTCGAATGCCGGCTCAGGGTTTCGAAATCGCGGTCGTTGTGAAGCAAGGGCACGCCATGCGCGATGGCGGTAGCTGCGATGATGCAGTCATTGGTCTTCCGGATCGTGAGGCCCTGACCGCGTAGCTGGCGGTAGACCTCGGCCGCCAGAACGAAGATGCGCTCATCCATGGGTAGCAAGATGAGGGGCCTGAGGTATGCCTTGACCAGGAGATACTGGTTGTCGTCGCGGATCCCTTGAAGAGTTTCCGTCAACACGATGCCGCACAGGGCGAGGTCCTCCCGGTCGCGTATGCCCTGCTCCAACCGATCCGCTTGCGGGGACTCGATACCCCTGAAGAAGTCGATCCAAACGCTGGTGTCGACAAGGATCAATCCCAGTCCTCCCGGTTCCCGCCGGAGCGCATTGCGTCCAGGTCCCCTTCCCAGAGGACCCGGCCCCTCAACTCCAAGAGCCTCGCCTGCCGCTCATGGCGGACCAGCTCCCGCAACGCGTAGTCGACCAGCTCCCTGCGGGTCTTGATCCCCGTTATCTTGAGCGCGGTTTCCACCAACCGGGTATCGAGGACGATGTTGGTCCGCGTAGTGTGGTGTTGGGTCTGCTCGCTCATCTGGATGCCTCAGCCAAGATGCAGTCAAATCAGGACTCGAATCAGCTTAGGGTGTGCATACGCGCGTTTCCAGCTTCTATGCAGGGGTCGTTTCAGCGGCCAGGCCGGCCGATCTCCGAACGAGGGTGTGTAGACGACCCCGCATCACCCCGACGGCCATCGACTCGGCGCCCCGCCCCCGAGGATCCCCGCGCTAGCCCGGCCACCTTGCGGGGCTAGTGCTGCACTGCGGAAATCCCGAGGCCGTTCGTTGTCGTTGTCGTTGTCGTTGTCGAAACCGAGTATCGGGACGACACCGATTACGGATTCGATTACGACAACGACCACGATCAGAGACGGTCTTGGAACCTCTGCACTGCTCCACTAGCGCCGTCCCGAGCGCCGGCGGTCGAGACGCTCGACAAACTCGGCGATCACCCGCCGGTAGAGCTCGTCGCCCAGGACCTTGTCCTCCACCCCGGCGTCGAGGCTCGGGTTGTCGTTGACCTCGATCACCACCGGGCCGCGCGGGGTCTCCTTGAGGTCGACGCCATAGAGTCCCTTGCCGATCAACCCGGCGGCCTTCTGGGCGGCCCGCACCACCCCCGGCGGCGCGTCCTCCACGCGCAGGGTCTCGAACCCCCCCTGCTCGTGGCGACCGTCCGCCTGGTGGTTGACGATCTGCCAATGGTCGCGGCTCATCAGGTACTTGCACGCGTAGAAGGGGCGCCCGCCCAGAAGTCCGATGCGCCAGTCGAAGGGGGTGTAGAGATACTCCTGGGCCAGGATCAGGTCCGACTGCTTGAAGAGCTTGGCGGCGATGCGGTTGAGCTCCGCGCGATCCTCGGCCTTGAACACACCGCGCGAGAAGGACCCCTCGGGGATCTTGAGCACGGTGGGGAAGCCGATCACCCGCTCCACCTCGTCGAGGGCCTCCTTGCGCACGATCAGGGTCGTGGGCCGGGGCACCCGATGGGCCGCGAGCAGCTCCGCGAGATAGACCTTGTTGGTGCAGCGCAGGATGGAGTCGGGGTCGTCGATCACCACCATCCCCTCGCTGTCGGCCTTCTTCGCGAAGCGGAAGGTGTGGTGGTCGATCCGCGTGGTCTCGCGGATGAAGAGGGCGTCGTACTCCCCGAGCTTGCCGTAGTCCTTGCGCTCGATGAGCTCCACGTTGACCCCCAGCCCGCGACCGGCGCGTACGAAGTTGGCCACCGCCTTGCGGTCGGAGGGCGGCAGGTCCTCGCGCGGATCGTGAAGGATGGCGAGGTCGTAGCGGTAGGCCCGGCGTGCCCGGGGCGAGCGCCAGCGGCGGGACAGATAGCCTTCCAGCGCGGGGAAGAAGGGCCCGTCGCCGTCACCCTCCCCGGCCACTGCGCCGAGCGGCAGGGCCTTGATGGCGCCGATGCGCCAGGTGCCCTGGAGCTTCAGCTCCACCTTGAGCACGGGACAGCGGAAGGTCTCGAAGATCTGCCGCGCCAGGGGCTCGAGGCTCGCCACCTCGCATTGCCCGAAGCAGATGATGAGCTCGTAGGCGGTGGGCACCAGCCCACCCGCCTTGCGCCGCCCCAGCAGCCGCTGGGCCATGGCGTCCAGCTCCTCGGTGGCCAGGCTGTAGAGCTCGCGGCTGGAGAGCTCCTGGATGGTGCGCACGGTCGGGATCACCTTGTGTCCGCGCGCCTCCGCCAGCAGGGAGCAGTAATAGCCCACCGACAGGTAGCGGTAGCCGCGGCACAGGTTGATCACCCGCAGGTCGCGCTTCGCAGCCAGCTCCCCACCGGCCAGATAGTCGCGCGCCGTGACCACGGGCAGCCTCGGGAAGCCCGGACGCCAGTCGGACTCCTGCTCCACCAGCAATAGATGCTCAGCCATGGTGGTCGCCCGCGGTGATCAGGAGCACGGCCTGGAGGCCCGCCCGCCCGTAGCGACTCATGCGGCTGAACGCCTGGCGCTGGATGGGCATGTCGATGGAGTCGAGGGTGCTCTCGCCGTTGTCGGCGTCGACGAAGGGGTCGTGGACATAGATGAAATGGTCATCGAACCCGGTGACTACCACCCAATGGGGAAACTTCTCCTGGTAGATGCGGTAGGAGCTGATCAGCACCAGGGGCACGGCACCGGCGTCGAACCGATCGCGCAGCTCGTCGAGCCCCAGGGTCGCGTAGTGGACCGGGATGCCGAGCGTCTCGGTCTCGGCCAGCATGTCCTCGTGCACCAGACGCATCACCTCCTTCTTCTCCGCGCTGCGCACCGAGTCGATCAGGGGCACGCCCGGGGCGTTGATGTAGACCTCGGCCCCGAAGCCCCGGCGTCGCGCGGCCAGGGCCAGACCGAAGGGGCCGCAGCCGCCGTGGCCCGAGGTCATGAAGACGGTGGTCGCCTCGCGCCAGATGCGCAGCTCCAGGGTGCGGTCGAGTGCGAGCGCGGGATCCAGGGACTGCATGGCCATCATCAGGGTCGACGGGCCGCAGGTGAAATCGAGGGTCTGCTCGTAGTAGGGAACGCGTTGTAGCTCGGGCTTCAGCCCCGGCGCGAGTGCCTTCTCGTAGCGCAAAGCCTCCATGTGGTCCTCATAATAATCCGAGAGGATGCCGAAGCGGCGGTAGCCGGCGCCCTCGAAGAGGGCCTGAGAGGCCAGGTTGTCGCGGCGGATCTCGAGTCGCATGTAGGCGCGCTCCTGCTCCCAGGCCGCGGCCTCGGCCGCCGCCACCAGTGCGCTCGCCACGCCGCGCCCGCGCGCCTCGGGGTCGACGGCGATGGAATAGAGTCGCGCCACCGAGGTCCCCCGGCTGAACAGGACCAGCACATAGCCCAGGGCCCGGTCGGCATCGTCCGCCGCCAACAGGGTCTGGGCGCGGGCCCGGGTGAGCATGTAGCGGAACTGGCGCCGGGTGAGACGGTCGGTCTCGAAGGACAGGTTCTCCAGACGCACCAGGGCGGGGATGTCCTCCAGGGTCGCCCGCCGGATCGCGGGAGCGCGGACACGGGGTAGCGGCTTGACTGCGACGGCTCGGGACACTGGCGAACGCCTATGGACGGGGCTAAGCTCCGGGACTCTAAACCCGTCACCCAGGGGTTTTCCAGCCGCCGCTGCCTCGGCGTCAGGATTCGCCGCCTGACCCGCGATGCACCGGCCGCTCGGCGCCCACCCAAGGCCGCGGCCAACACCTCCCACAAGGAGCATCCATGAGCCAACAGCCCCCTCCACTGGTCGAGATGCTGTCGGGGCTGATCGGTACCCTCACGGTCAGCAGCGTCACCCCGGGCTTCGACCACAGCAACCGGGGCCTGATCGCCCAGCTCGCGGGCTGGCTGGAATCCGCGGGCTTCCGGGTCGAGGAGCTCCCCATCCCCGGGCACCCGGACAAGGCCAACCTGCTCGCCACCCTGGGCTCCGGGCCGGGCGGCCTGGTGCTCGCCGGTCACACCGACACCGTCCCCTTCGATGCCCCCCTGTGGCGCCACGACCCGCTCAAGCTGACCGAGTCCGATGGGCGCTACTATGGGCTCGGCACCTCGGACATGAAGTCCTTCCTGGCGCTCGCCATCGAGGCCGCCCGCGGCCTGGATGCGGCCGATCTCAAGCAGCCACTGATGATCCTGGCCACGGCGGACGAGGAATCGAGCATGTCGGGCGCCCGCGCGCTGGCGGACGCGGGCCGGCCCCTGGGGCGCTACGCGGTGATCGGCGAGCCAACCGGACTCAGGCCCGTGCGCCTGCACAAGGGGGTGATGGGTGAGGCCGTGCGGCTCACCGGGCGCAGCGGTCACGCGAGCGACCCGAGCCTGGGCAACAACGCGCTGGACGGGATGCACGAGGTGCTGACCGCCGTCCTGGCCTGGCGCGAGGGGCTCAAGGACGCCTATCGTAACCCCGGCTTCAAGGTCCCCTATCCCACGGTCAATCTCGGCCACATCCACGGCGGCGACAACCCCAACCGAATCTGCGGCGAATGCGAGCTGCACCTCGACCTGCGGGTGCTGCCCGGGCTGGACCCCGACACCCTGCGCGGCGAGCTGACCGAGCGGGTGCGCGTGGTGGCGCAGCGCCGCGGTCTCTCCTGGTCGGTGGAGCCCTTGTTCACTCCGGTCCCACCCGTCGAGACCCCGGCCGACGCCGAGCTGGTGCGGGTCTGCGAGGGGCTGACGGGCCATGCCGCGGAGTCCGTGAGCTTCGGCACCGAGGCCCCCTTCCTCGACCGACTGGGGATGCAGACCCTGGTGCTGGGCCCGGGCGACATCGCCCAGGCCCACCAGCCGGATGAGTATCTCGCCCTCGACCGGATCCCGCCGACGCTGGATCTGCTGCGGGCGCTGATCCGGCGACTCTGCATAGCCTGAACCGGCGCCGGTGCCCGCGCCAGGACACCGGGATCTGGGCTAACCTCGGTCCCAGGCAAGGGACACCGATCCGGAGACAGCATGGCCACGGCCGTCGCGGAAACACACATCGGGCTCACCTTCTACGGCGGTGTGTCGCTCGCGGTCTTCGAGGCAGGGATCGCCTACGAACTGGTGCGCGCGGTTCAATACTCCCGCGAGGCGGGCGGGATGCCGGAGCTGCCCCGACTGCACGTGGACGTGGTCACGGGCACCAGCGCGGGCGGGCTCGCAGCCTTCCAGATCGCCGCAGCCCTGGCGGGTCGGGACACGGACGCCGTGCTGCGGGAGATGCTGATGCTGTGGTCCGACACGGCGGACATCGGCAACCTGCTCGAGCGCCGGGTGGATGACGGGCTGCTCGACAACACCCCCCTGCGGAGCGGGGCCGAGTCCCTCCTGCGGATCGCCACCGAGGGCGGCGACCCGCCCCTCGAGACCGAGATGGACGTGGTGCTCACCCTGACCAACCTCGACGGTCTCGGCGAGCCGGTGATCATCGACGACGTGGACCCCGATACCCGCCGGCCGCGCACCCTGAGCTTCCCCACCGCCCGCTATGTGGAGTACGAGCACTTCACCGCGGCAGATATCCTGAACCCGGAACAGCACTCCCGGATCACGGACGCGGCCGTGATCACCGCCGGCTTCCCGGTGGCCTTCGCGCCCACCCTCAAGCCGAGCTCCGCCATCGCCGGCTCGGGCGCCGACCAGCCCTTCTGCTATGTAGACGGGGGGCTGATGGACAACCGCCCGCTCGGCGTCGCCCTCGATTACATCGGCAAGCGCCCGGCGGAGGACCGCTGGTTCTTCTTCATCGATCCCAACGAGGTCTGGGTGGACCCGAGCTTCGGCTCGATCATGACCACCGAGGCCTCGCGCGACCCCTGGAGCATCGCCCGGCGGCTGTTCGGCGTGGCGCGCTCCGACACCATCTTCGACGACCTCACCCGGGTGCGTGACATGCGCGACACCCTGGGGATCATGTACGAGCTGCGCAACGCCCTGCTCGCCGACGACACCCGCTCACTCGAGGCCCTGGAGAGGGCCTATCCCGAGGTCGTCAAGCGGCGCTTCAACCCCGAGGCCTGGTCCCTGTGGATGCTGATCCAGCCCCACGTGGAGGACGACGCGGCCATCCAGGCCGCATGGGCGCGGGTCGCCGACCAGGAGCGCCTGCGACTGCGGGTGCGGCTGCGCGAATACGTCCGCCATCTGGCCCGCCGGGAGCCGCCGCTCTTGAGCGCCGGGCAGCGGGACGACCTGCTGGCCCTGATCGACAACCCGGGCAGTGACCCCGAGCGGCCGCCGCCCTCCAGCTGGGACGACTACTACGCCGCCGTCGCGGCCGTGCAAGCCCAGGACAGCACCCTGCGCCAGTTGCGCTACCGCGCCTGGCGCAAGATCAAGACAGCGGGGCTGGACCGCGCCGAGGACCAGAGCCACTGGCGGGCGCTGGACTCGCGTCTGCCCGAGGGGCACATCGCATCGATCGAGCCGCACGACCCCAAGCTCGCCGAGGAGCTGCGTCACGACGACGGTGCCGGGCTGAACCGGGATATC
Organism: uncultured Gammaproteobacteria bacterium; assembly: GCA_963714915.1. Classification (GTDB taxonomy): domain Bacteria; phylum Pseudomonadota; class Gammaproteobacteria; order Chromatiales; family Chromatiaceae; genus Thiodictyon. The sequence continues at coordinate 29,446 of CAVQQM010000021.1, read as the reverse complement.
GCCACCGCGCTCACGGACCTGAACCAGGCGGCGGGAACCCTGGCCGAGATCCGCCGCGCGCTGACCGCCTGGTTCGTCGCCCGGATCGCGGCGGAGACCACCGATCGGGATCTGGAAACCCACGCCCGCTGGTTCGACCACTACGCGCGCGGGATGCAGGTGCTCGAATCCCTGGCGGGGGTGAGCTATACGCCCAGCCTCAAGGTGGAGCGCATCACGCCCTTCGACATCTACTCCGAGGACGCCGACCGGGCCGCCCAGCGACCGCTCGCGGGCGGCGAGCTGGCCGCCTTCGGCGGCTTCCTCGACAAGGCCTGGCGACTCAACGACTTCCTGGTCGGACGTCTGACCCTGCGCTGCCTGCTGGCCCGCAAGGGTCTGTTGCCGAGGGCGGCCTTCACCCGCGCCACCAACGGCAGTGGAGATGGCCCCCTGGACTATGTGAGCTGGTGCAACGCGCGCGACAGCGCCCTGCTCGAGGGCCTGCCGCCCGAGAGTCCCGAGCGCGCGGCCCTGGAGGCATTCGTCCATGACCACACCCCCCTGCCCTACGCCGGCGACCACGCCAAGCCCGGATACCTGTTGACCCCGGCGCAGATGGACCTCAAGGGGCTCGCCACCCCGCGACTCGCCGTGACCCTATCGAAGCTCGCGGGGTCCCTGCGTCACCAGACCCACGACACGCCCCACGCGCGGCAGCAGCCCTACCAAAGCCTGCGGCCAGTGAGCGCGGTCGCCGAGCGGTTGCTCTCCAGCGCCGAACGCGTGGTCACCCGCAAAGGCGTTCGCGACGACAGCGGGCTCAATCCGATCCTCAAGCCGATCGAGAAATGGCTGATCGCCTTGGCCATCGTCGTGCTTGCCGTCTTCGCCCTGCTGTTCGTGCTCGTCCTGGCCGGCGCGGACTGGGGAAACCTCTGGGGCGTCCTGCTCGTCCCGGCCCTGGCCCTCGCCGTGCTGGCCGGGTTCGTCACCGACGGCGTACGCCGGATCCGGCGCTGGCTGGGGCGCCCGGCGAGTGCACCCGCGGATGCACCCGATCCGGGGTCACCCAAACCCTGATTCGGAGGCGCTCCGGGCGGACACACAGATGGGCGCCCCAATCCCGGTCGCTGGAGTCACCAACCTTTGGGCACGATAAAACGGCGGCTTGGGCTGATTGAAGCCGCGTATGGCGTCGCAGCCAACCCGCATCCCAATCCCATCTCAACGAGTGTACGGGTCGAGCCTCACGCGGCCGCCGGCGATGGACCAATCCGTGGCGAGCGATGCGCCCGAGGCGACTCTCGAGCGAGATGAGACGGAGAGAGCCGTCCGAAATGACATCTTCTCGGATGGGTCCCCCTTTTTCCTGTAGGAAAAGAATGGGTGCGTAGATCACAGGCTACGCTCGGCGTCCATGGAGTCATGCAGGACGCGAACGACCTTGATCCCCTCCGGGATCGGCACGTAGAAGATCAGGTGCCGACCTTCATGGTACTTGCGGTAGCCGGGACGGATCGCATCGCAGGAACGGCCCAAGGCGGGCGCATTAGCAAGCAACGCGAAGCGTTTATCGCGCTGCGTCAGGTACTTGTAGCGCTGCGCGACGCCCCAGGTTTTCTGCGCGTAGCGCGCGATCGATTTCAAGTCCTCGCGCGCCTTCAGGGTCAGGCGAAACGTCGCCATCAGCGGGCGTTTTCTCCGTCCAGCTCCTCGATCAGACCCTGGAGGGAGTAGTCGGCGAGGCCGCTGTCCTCGCCCTCCTGCAGGGCCTTGCGCAGGGCATCGACCCGCGTCTCGTGCTCTTCAAGCAAACGCAGTCCTGCGCGGACCACCTCGCTCGCCGACGCGTACCGCCCAGTCTGGACGCGGTTGTGGACGAAGGTCTCGAAGTGATCACCGAGGGTGACGCTGGTGTTCTTGGGCATGTCGAGAACCGCAGGGCTAAGCGATATACCAGTAACTGGTACTTGCCGGCCGTTGGCGGGCACCCCGGCGCCTACCAACAAAGCCCGTCGTGCCGAGTTCGATGTGCTCCGGGTGCACCACCCAGGCGTCGATCGCAAACGGCCGCTCAGGGCGCGTGCGCCGGACCGCATCGCGCAGCGCATCGATGTGGCACACGAGCTGATCGTTACCACGCCGCTTGACCAGGTTCACGGTGAACAAATAGACACCGCCGGCAACCTGTGCCCGCCGATAGGTGGGCATTGGTAGAACAGACCCCCTCGCCGATGAATTCCCCAAGCATAGAACGTAGGCTGGGGTGAGCTTGTGAACCCCAGCATTTCGGTGCGTTCGCGGTAGAGACCTCGTAGGGCGGATGCCCGATAGGGCGATCCGCCATTGGACGACCCAACGGCGTGGCGGAACCGCTATCGCGTTCCGCCCTACCAGGACGCTACCTCTCGCCGGCCTCTATATCCTCAATGTCACCGGCTCCCCAATCGGGCGTGTAGAGACCGGCCCGGAGCGAACGGTGAAAGGTGGAGTAAGGCCAGTCGCGAGCGCGGGTGACATGGCCGTGCTTCACTGGGTTGAAATGCACGTAGTCCATGTGCCGGGCGTAGTCCAGATCACTCCGGATCGCGTGCTCCCAGAATCGCCGTTGCCAAATGCCACGCTCGCCGCGTGCGACACGCACGCGCGAGCGGCGTTCGGTGGCCGGAATCGACCGGGAGAATCGAATCTTGAGCGCCTTGATGCGGTTCGAGAAATCGTCGTCACCCGCGGGCAGGGTGATGATGCAGTGCATATGATCCGGCAGCACCACCCAGGCGTCGATCACAAACGGTCGCTCGCGGCGCGTGCGCCGAACCGCATCGCGCAGTGCATCGATATGCCGCACCAGCAGATCCGAGCGCCGCTCGAGCAGGTTGATCGTGAAGAAGTAGGTTCCGCCGGGCACCCGAAACCGACGATAGTCCGGCATGATCCCACCCGTCCGTCAGCATCCCGTAGGGCGGATGCCCGATAGGGCGATCCGCCATTCCAGCGCCCACGCGATGCCGGAACGTCCTGGCAAAGGTCGAACCGGCAATCCGGCGTCGTAGCCTTCCGCAGGTGGCGGAACCTCCTGCCGGAGTTCCGCCCTACGCGGACTCCCGTTCACGACTGGCACCCGACAAGGCGGATGTCCGCTGTCTGGTAGGGCGGATGCCCGCAGAGCGATTCGCCATTCGACGACCCAACGAGGTGGCGGAACCGCTATCGCGTTCCGCCCTACGCGGGCTCAGACGGTCAGATATTCCCGCACCAGGTCATCACCAAGCTCGGCCATCTCACCGCGCGCCTTGAGGCGCCCGCGGTCGAGGATCAGGAAGCGGTCGGCCACCCGGCGCGCGAAGGGCAGCTTCTGCTCGACCAGGATCACGGTGAGACCGAGGTCGTCGATCAGGCGGCGGATGATGTCGCCGATCTCGTGGACGATATTGGGCTGGATGCCCTCGGTGGGCTCGTCGAGGATCAGCAGCTTGGGGTCGATGCACAGGGCCCGGCCGATGGCGAGCTGCTGCTGCTGGCCACCGGAGAGGTCGCCGCCCCGGCGGCCGAGCATGTCGCGCAGCACCGGGAAGAGCTCGAAGATGAAGGGCGGGACGGTCTTGGAGCGATCCGCGCGCGCGGCGAGCCCGATGCGCAGGTTCTCCTCCACCGTGAGCAGGGCGAAGATCTGCCGGCCCTGGGGGACATAGCCCAGGCCCGAGAGGCGCGCGGCGCTCCGCGGCGAGGCGGGCGAGATCCGCCCCCAGATACTCGATGCGCCCGGACCTGAGGGGCAGGAGCCCCATGATGGACTGCATCAGGGTGGTCTTGCCGACCCCGTTGCGGCCCATCACGCAGGTGCACCCTCCGGCTGGTATCTCGATGTCGAGGTCCCACAGGGTATGGCTCTCGCCGTAGAACTGGTTGAGTCCGGTGATGGTGAGCATCCGCCTATTTTCCTGTAGAGATGCTGACCAAAGCCATCCTGGCATTTGGTCAGCTCGCGGTTTGAGAGGCGCGACTCTCAGACCGCTCCATTTTCAAGCGCTGAAGGCGCTTGAAAATGCCGGGCCATCCATGGCCCGGACGGGGAACGCGATCAATCAGCGCTGGCCGACTACTCGCCGAGATAGACCTCGACCACCCGCGGGTCGGACTGCACCTCGTCCATGCTGCCCTCGGCGAGCACGGAGCCCTGGTGCAGCACCGTCACCCGTTTGGCGATGGAGCGCACGAAGTCCATGTCGTGCTCGACCACCACCACCGAGTGCTTGCCCTCGAGCGACAGCAGCAGCTCTGCGGTGCGGTCCATCTCCTGATGGGTCATGCCGGCGACGGGCTCGTCCACCAGGAGCAGGTGGGGGTCCTGCATCAGCAGCATCCCGATCTCGAGCCATTGCTTCTGACCGTGGGACAGCGCCCCCGCCTCACGCCGCGCATGCTCGGTGAGCCCAATGATCCCGAGGACCTCGTCGATTCGGTCGCGCTGCTCGGGGCGCAGGCGGGCGAACAGGGTCGGGAAGACCCGCTTGTCCCCGGCCATGGCCAGCTCCAGGTTCTCGAAGACGGTCTGCTGCTCGAAGACCGTCGGCTTCTGGAACTTGCGCCCGATCCCGAGCTGGGCGATCTCGGGCTCCGAGAGACGCAGCAGGTCGATGGTCTGACCGAAATAGGCGGTGCCCGAGTCTGGACGGGTCTTGCCCGTGATGATGTCCATCATGGTCGTCTTGCCCGCCCCGTTGGGGCCGATGACGCAGCGCAGCTCCCCCGCGTTGACATAGAAGTTGAGATCGTTGATGGCCTTGAAGCCGTCGAAGCTCACGTTGAGATCCTCCAGATAGAGGATGGCGCCGTGGCTGACATCGAGCTCGACGTCGAGCACCGAGTACATGAAGTCCCACTGGCGATCCCGGCGCAGGGACTCGCGAAACTGCTGAAGCCGGTTCATGGCGCCGCCCCCGCCCCGGCCGGGCTCGCGCCCCCGGCCGCCGTACCCGCGGGCTCGGAATCCGACGGAGGCTCGCTACGGCCGCGACGGCGCAGCAGCCGGAAGAGCCCCGCGATCCCGTGGGGCAGGAACAGGGTGACCAGCACGAACAGGCCGCCGAGGGCGAACAGCCAGGCCTCGGGGAAGATCCCCGTGAAGGCGGTCTTGCCGTAGTTCACCAGCAGCGCCCCGATGACCGCCCCGTAGAGGGTGGCGCGCCCGCCCACGGCGACCCAGATCACCAGCTCGATGGAATTCAGCGGCGAGAACTCGCCGGGGTTGATGATGCCGACCTGGGGCACGTACAGGGCCCCGGCGACCCCGGCCAGCATGGCCGAGAAGGTGAAGATGGCCACCTTCACCCGGTCGACTCGGTACCCGATGAAACGCGTGCGTGACTCGGCGTCGCGCACGGCCACCGCCACCCGCCCGAGCCGGGAGGTGACGATGAAGCGGCAGGCGAGATAGCCGAACGCCAGGGCGAGCGCCGAGGCCACGAAGAGACCGGCGCGGGTGGCGTCGGATTGCAGGTCGAATCCCAGCAGGTCCTTGAAATCAGTAAGGCCGTTGTTGCCGCCGAAGCCCATCTCGTTCCTGAAGAAGGCGAGCATCAGGGCGTAGGTCAGCGCCTGGGTGATGATGGAGAGATAGACCCCGGTGACCCGCGAACGGAACGCCAGATAGCCGAAGACGAAGGCCAGGATCCCGGGCACCAGGATCGCCATCAGGGCGGCGAACCAGAACATGTCGAAGCCGTGCCAGAACCAGGGCAGCTCGGTCCAGTTGAGGAAGACCATGAAGTCGGGCAGGACCGGGTCGCCGTAGACCCCACGGTCGCCGATCTGGCGCATCAGGTACATGCCCATGGCATAACCGCCCAGGGCGAAGAAGGCCGCGTGCCCCAGGCTCAGGATGCCCAGATAGCCCCACACCAGATCCACCGCCACGGCGAGCAGGGCATAGGTCAGATACTTGCCGAGCAGGGTGACGGTATAGGTGGAGAGGTGCCAGGGACTCGATTCCGGCACCGCCAGATTGAGCACCGGCACCACCACGGCGACCACCAGCAGCACGGCCATCATGACCTGGCCGCCGGTATCACCCCGCAATGTATTCGCTAGTCCCATGCCGTCGCTGCTCGGTAGGTGAAAGAGAATGCTTATCCGCAAATTAACGCCAATAAACGAGAATCAAGAAGACTGAAGTATTCGCCTCATCTCTTCCCCGATAACATTTGGCCCACGGCACATCGACTGAATTTGCGTTCATTAGCGTTCATTTGCGGACTGATCTTAGTCCGCCCCCGCTCAACCATCCGCGGCCCGCCCGCGCTGGGGGAAGAGCCCGCGTGGGCGCTTCTGGATGAATAGGATGATGAAGACCAGCACCAAGATCTTGGCGAGGACCGCGCCCGCCCAGGGCTCCATCAGCTTGTTCGCTACGCCCAGGGTCATCCCGCCTATGAGGGTGCCCCATAGGTTCCCCACCCCGCCGAAGACCACCACCATGAACGAATCGATGATGTAGGCCTGGCCCATGTTGGGACCCACGTTGGTGAGCTGGGACAGGGCCACCCCGGCCACCCCGGCGATGCCCGCCCCGAGGCCGAAGGTGAGCGCATCGACCCGTGCCGAGCGCACCCCCATGGCGCGCGCCATGGCACGGTTCTGGGAGACCGCGCGCACATGGAGCCCAAGCGCGGTGCGCTTGAGGATCAGGAGCAGCACCGCGAACACCGCCAGCGCAAAGAACAGGATGTAGAGCCGATTGTAGGTGAGGCTGAGCGCCGGGTTGATCTGGAGCGAGCCGCTCATCCAACTCGGGTTCTCCACCGCCACGTTCTGGGCCGAGATGGTGGTGCGCACCAATTGTTGAAGGATCAGGCTGATACCGAAGGTCGCGAGCAGGGTCTCGAGCGGACGCCCGTAGAGGAAACGGATCACCGTTCGCTCGATGGCGATGCCGAACAGCCCCGACACCAGGAAGGCGGCCGGTATGGCGACGAACAGGGAATAATCGATCAGACCCGGCATGGCCTGCTGGACCAGATAGGTCGTATAGGCCCCGATCATGATGAGCTCCCCGTGGGCCATGTTGATGACCCCCATCACCCCGAAGGTGATGGCCAGCCCGATGGCCGCGAGCACCAGCACCGAGCCCAGACTGAGCCCGAAGAACAGGGTCTCGGCGCGGGCGTTCCAGGCCCGAGCGCGGTCCACCTCGGCCATGGTCGCGGCCAGGACGGCCGATACACCGGGATCGCCTTCCGCTGCCGCCGCGGCGGTCAGGGCGTTGTAGACCCGCGGGTCGAGGTTTCCGGCGAGCGCCTCGGCGGCGGCACTGCGCACCGCGGGATCCGCATCGCCCAGGCCCGCCACCGCCAGCGCGGTCTCGATGGCCGCGCGCACGGAGTCGTCCTCCTCCCGGGTCAGTCGCTCGCGCAGGGCATCCTGGGTGTCCGCGTCGCCGCTCGCGAGCATCTCCCCCACCGCCGCAAGCCGCACGGCAGCGTCCGGGCTCTCGAGGGTCAGCGCGGCGATCGCCTTGCGCAGGGTGGTGCGCATGGCGTTGTTGATGGTGATCTTCTTGGCATCACGGCGGCCCGACTCACCGAGTGCCTCGCCGGTCAGAGGATCGCTGAGGGCCAGGCCCTCGCCGCTCGGCACGGCGATCACCACGCGCGAGTCAGCGGAGTGCACATAGAGCCGCCCGTCGCCGAGGGCTCGCAGGACGTCCAGTGCCCGCGGGTCGCCGCTCGCCGCGATCGCGTCCGCGGCCGCCTGCTTGACCCGGAATGATCGGTCACCGAGCCCGGCGACGGACTCCTCGAAGCTCGGGGGCGCGGCCGACTCGACCGACTGAGACTCTTCGGGCTCCTCAGCCACGGCCGCGACCGGGAGTGCAACGAGCGCCGCCGAGAAGAGCGCGGCGACGATCAGTCGGGCACGGGCGATCGCACATCCGAGACGGACAGGTGGCATCGAGAGGCCCTGCATGCAGCGTGATGGGAGTGGTCCCGCCCCGGACCTGGGTGGCCAGGGCGAGACCGATGCGACGGACGGGGCTACTCGGCCTGGGCGCCGAGACAGGTCTTAGTCTTGGTGTTGTAGTTGCCGCAGTTGATGGGATCGGTCCAGTCACCGATCAGGTCCTTGGACCCCTCCAGGTAATCAGACCAGGCATCGCCGGGGACCTCTGCGTCGGTCTGCCAGACCACGGCGAACTGGCCATCTTCCTGGATCTCGCCGATCAGCACCGGCTTGGTGATGTGATGGTTTGGGAGCATCTTGGCCGTGCCGCCGGTGAGGTTCGCCGTCTCCAGGCCGATGATGGCGTCGGCGACGGCGTCGGTCTCGGTGGTGCCCGCCTTCTCGACCGCCTTCACCCATAGGTCGAAGCCGATCTTGTGGGCCTCCATGGGGTCGTTGGTCACGCGCTTGTCGTTCTTTATGAAGCCATGCCAGGTCTCGATGAACGCCGCGTTCTCCGGGGTATCGACGCTCATGAAATAGTTCCAGGCCGCGAGATGACCCACCAGCGGCTTGGTGTCGATCCCGGAGAGCTCTTCTTCACCCACCGAGAAGGCCACGACCGGGATATCCTCGGCGGAGATCCCCTGGTTACCGAGCTCCTTGTAGAAGGGCACGTTGGCATCGCCGTTGATGGTCGAGACCACGGCGGTCTTCTTGCCCTCGGAGCCGAACTTCTTGATGTCCGAGACGATCGACTGCCAGTCGGAGTGACCGAAGGGCGTGTAATTGATCATGATGTCGGCCTCGGCCACGCCCTTCTGCTTGAGATAGGCCTCGAGGATCTTGTTGGTGGTGCGCGGATACACATAGTCGGTGCCGGCCAGCACCCAACGCTCCACGCCGATCTCGTTCATCAGGTAATCCACCGCGGGGATGGCCTGCTGGTTGGGGGCAGCACCGGTGTAGAAGACGTTCTTGGACGACTCCTCGCCCTCGTACTGCACCGGATAGAAGAGGAGCCCGTTCAGCTCCTCGAAGACCGGCAGCACGGACTTGCGCGACACCGAGGTCCAGCAGCCGAAGACCGCCGCCACCTTGTCCTGGGTGAGCAGCTCCCGCGCCTTCTCCGCGAACAGGGGCCAATCCGACGCCGGATCCACCACCACCGCCTCGAGCTTCTTGCCCAGCAGGCCGCCCTTCTCGTTCTGCTGATCGACCAGCATGAGCACCGTGTCCTTCAGCGTGGTCTCGCTGATGGCCATGGTCCCGGAGAGGGAGTGCAGGACTCCGACCTTGATGGTCTCGTCCTCGGCGCGAGCCGGCAGACCGGATACGAGCCCGAGGGACAGCCCCAGGCCCGCGACCAGGAACTTCAGACGCGTGGGTTTCAGCATAGATTTCGACTCCCGATGGATTTCGGCACGATGTGATAGGGGGCGCCCGTCGCCGGACGCACCCCAAGGCCGTGAGCAACCGGCGTGCCAAGGCCCAAGCCCCGGAATGCGCGGCCCCGGGCGCCGGATTGGCGCGCTAGGCCGCACCGAAGCGGTGCGGCCGGGGCAAGAAGGTGCGCTAGACCTGGCGCTATCAGGGCACCATCAATCCCCCGTAGGTGGCCAACACCGGGCGCCGGATCCCAAGGCCCGCGGGTCGCGGCGGGGCGAAGGTCCCCACCGAGGGAGGCACGCGCCCGGGCCGACCGAAGGGGATGCACCGCCCTAGCGCAGAAGGGTGCCATGGGCGATCATGCGCGGGCACAACACCACTGTAAGGAGAACCCCAAGATGAGACTGATCGCTTCCGCCGTTGCCCTGGCCCTATGCTGCACCGCCGCCTATGCCTCCGACATGGCCACCCCCGACGAGGCCAAGGCCATGTCCGAGAACGCCCAGGCCGCGGTGAACGAGATGGGACGAGACAAGGCCTTCGCCGCCTTCTCCGCCGACGACGGCGGCTTCAAGGAAAAGGACCTCTACGTCTTCTGCATGGATATGGACGGCGTGATGCTGTCGCACGCGGTCAAGCCCGAGCTGGTGGGGAAGAACCTGCTCGACTTCAACAAGTACGGTGATGAGCTCTTCAAGGCGATGGTCGCCACCGCCAAGGACCCGGGCGAAGGCTGGGTGGACTACAAATGGCCCTACCCGGGCAGCGACGAGATCAAGGAGAAGACCAGCTACGTCATGACCAATGACGAGGGCTTCTTCTGCGGGGTCGGCGCCTATAAGTAGCCGCGACGCGTCGTCCTCAGGTAACGCTGATTCTTCTACGTTTCCCGTCCGGGCCCGGGATGGCCCGGCTGATCCAATGCCCGGATGGCACTGGATCAGCATCTCCAAAAAGATACGGCCGGGCCCGTGAGGGCCCGGCCGTTTGTTTGTCCGCGCGGGGTCTGACCGCATGGGGCGCGGGTAGTAGCAGTCTGGTCATGCGGCAAGTGAAAAACGCGGTGTGTCCCTACACCGCGCGGACACCCTGAATCATTCAAGGCATCCGTCAAGCAGGCCCGATGTCAGGTCGCGGAGGCGCGGCGTCCCGGAGTCACGGCTCCGGGCGAGCGCCCGCGAGCGACGCCGCGATCAGGCAGCAGGCTTCGGCGCCCAGGACATGCACCAGCCCTGTGCGGCTACGGCCTTGCCGGGGAACAGGGTGCAGCCGACCCAGTCACCCTCTCCGAGGACGAACTGGCAGTTGGCGCAGATCTGCTCCTCGGGAGGCAGACCCGGACGGGCTGGCGCGGCGCGGTCTGCCTGGGTGGCGTCGTGCTTGTATTTCAGCGCGATGGCGGTCGGATCGGTCGCCTCGTCCACGTGGGGAAGATCGGACGCCTGGGCGGCGGCCATGCCGACCAGGTTCACCAAGGGTACCGCGGCCAGCCCGGCCAGGATGGTCTTGACGGCGCCCCGGCGGCTCTCGTTCGTTGGCGTATCGGACATCGCTCTCGTCTCCTCTCTCTTCGGTTGAATGAATCGCTGCTGCGATTGACCTGGTCTAAAGAGATGCTGATCAAACACCGTCCTGGCATTGATCAGCTCGCGCTTCGAGAGGCGCGACTCTCGAAGCGCTCCATTTTCAAGCGCTTGAGGCGCTTGAAGATGCCGGGCCATCCCTGGCCCGGACGGGAAACGCAATAAATCAGCGTCCCTAAGGGGCGGCCCATCCGCCCGGCGCCTGCGAGACCTGCCGACCCCCGGTCACTCCATCATGTCGTCGATGACGTTCCTGAACCAGCTATGGGCGTAGCTCACCTCGCGTTTGCGCACCTCGTCCGGCGCGTTCGAGGGCGAGACCCCGCCGGAGTCCGGGACCGGCTCGATGGAGTTATTGGCCGCGTCCAGGGTGTAGACCGCCGCCACCGAGATCCCGAAGTCCTCGCCGACGATGCTGTAGCAGGTGTTGACGTAGGTCGTGTCGTCAGGCTCGCGCCCGTCGAAGCGGGCGACGATGGCGGCGGCGGCGACCTTGGCCTGTGAATTCGCCGCATAGGCGGACTTGGGCATCTTGGTGGCGTCGCTCGCGTCGCCCAGCACGTAGATCCCCGGGTGGCGGGTGGACTCGAAGGTCCGCTTGTCCACCGGGCACCAGTCGCCGTCCACCAGGTCCGCATCGAAGGCGATGCGGCCGGCCTTTTGGGCCGGGATGATGTTGATCACGTCGCCCTGGAAGTCCTCCACGTCGCCGACCAGGGTGCGCGTGGAGGCGTCGAGCTCGGTCACCTTGCCGCCCCCCGCGGCGCCGATCCATTCGATCATGCTGTCGTCGGTGCCGTAGCCGTAGAGCTTGGTCCAGCCCTCGACGAACAGGGCCTGCTTGGAGAAGGCGTCCTTGGCATCCAGGATCAGGATCTTCGACCTTGGCTTGTGATGCTTGAAGTACATGGCGATCTGGGAGGCCCGCTCGTAGGGTCCCGGCGGGCATTTGAAGGGGTTCAGCGGGGCGACGATGATCACCCGCCCGCCATCGGGCATGGCCTCGAGCTGGCGGCGCAGGGTGACCGTCTGGATGCCCGCGAACCAGGCGTGAGGGATGGTCTCGGCGACCGCCTCGTCGTAACCCTCGATGGCATCCCATTTGAAGTCGACACCGGGCGAGACGATGCAGGCGTCGTAGTCCAGCCGAAGGCCCGCGGCGGTCTGAACGGTCCGCGTCTCCGGGTCGATGCCGACCGCCCGGTCGATGATGATGTTGACGCCATGGCGCGCCAGCCCCTCGTAACCGAAGGCCAGGGACTCGATGGTGCGCTCGCCGCTCAGCACCTCGTTGCTCATGAAACAGGAGACGTACAGCGGTGCGCCGGTGACCAGCGTGACCTCGACGCTCGGGTCCATCTTCTTCAGATACTTCGCCGCCGTGGTACCGCCGACGCCGCCGCCGACCACGACGACCTTGCGGCTGGCGCCCAGGACCAGCCCCGGGAAGCCCAGGACCCCGCCGACCAGCATCGAACCGCCGGCCAGGCGCATGAAATCCCGGCGATCGATGCCGCTCATGGTGTGACTCCTGCGACCGACGCGGTCATTGTTGGCTGCCGTAATAGTGGATGAGGGCGGGGATCGCACGGTCCCCCTGCTCGTCGATGGCCGCATCGAACTTGCGGGCCATCTTGCGCGGCCAATCCCGCTCCTCGTCCATGAAGTCGGCCATGGCGAATTCGAGATAGGGCATCCATTGGCCCGCCAGGGTGCCGGCATCGCCCGGCCGCCCCCCATTCTCGTGGCACTTCTCGCAATGCTTGTCGTGCAGCTCCGCCCCGAGCGCCACCAGGGTCGGATCCACCTGTTGGGGCCTCGGCCGCAGCTTCTGCCTGGCGAAGAACATGGCCATGCCCTGGATCTGCTCGTCCGTGTAGCCCTTGGCGATCCGGTTCATGATGGTCGAGTTGCGTAGATCGACCTTGTAGTCCTGCATCGCATCCATGAAGACCTCGGGGTCCAATCCGGCGATGGAGGGGCTCGAGGGGCCGGCGCTGGAGCCATCGGTGCCGTGGCAGCCCGCGCAGGTATACGCCAACGCCTCCGCAGGTGGCCCGGCGGCGGGCAGCGAGCCAAGCGGGAGGGCGAGCAGCGCAAGGGCGCCGAGCAGTGGTCGAGCCTTCATGGGTGGCACTCCGTTTCTGGCGTGGCCTGGATCGATGAGCTTGCCCAGTCCCCGGATGGCCCTGCTAGGCACTCGGCCAGGGACGGTGCGAGGGGCGCGCCCGCGGCGCCCCCGGTTTGATCAATGGGGCATGGTGACATAGCCAATGAGCACCAGCGTGAGGAGCCCCAGACCGGCCAGGATGAGCACCGCGGCCAGGGCCTTGGAACCCGTTTCGAACCCTTCCGACGGCGGCTTGACCAGATACTTGTCCAACTCGCCACTGGCCTCGAGCCGCTCATACTCCCGCCGGTGCTCGAACTTGAACTCCTCGAGCGGAACCGCCCCGGTGAACATGATGGTGCTCATGGGGAAGCGGTCAGGCCGGAAGTGCGAGTTGAAGAAATGCACCGTGAACAGGAACATGGTCGCGAGCAGGGCCTCCTCGGCATGGACGATGGTGGCGATATTGAACGACCAGCCGGGGACGAACTGAGCCGTCAGGGTCGGGTAGAACAGGGCGATGCCGCTGAACCCGATGATGGCCGCACCCCAGAAGGGCGCCCAGTAATCGAATTTCTGCCAATAGGTCCAGCGGTCGAAATCGGGGCGCGGGGCGAGCCCAAAGAACCACCGGAACATGGCCCCGACGTCGCGAAGGTCCTGCATGTTCGGGATCATGGAGGCGGGACCGAACCACTCGAAGGTCTTGCGGTTGCGCAGGATGTTGACCGTCACGATCAGCACGTGGACCGCGAAGACGCTGAGCCAAATGGTGGCCGCGGTGCGGTGGATGATCGCCTCCCGCTCTGGGCCGCCCAGCATGTCGATCACCGTCTTGGCCCAGTCGGTGTGGGAGAAGTACACGGCGGTGCCGGTCAGGACGAGGACCATGGTGCTGAGCGCAAACAGCAGGTGCACGATGCGCCAGGTCCAACTGAAGCGTCTGAAATACACCGTGCCTTCGCCAGGCGCGGGGTGGGCGTAGCTCTTGCCCTCCTTGCGGTCGCGATACTCCCGGTAGAACCACAGGATGACGTGGGTCCAGAAGAACAGGAACACGCTGATGATGAGCAACTGCATGAACTTGGCGGTGAGCCACAACCAGGGATAGTTCTCGAAGTCGTGGGTATTGCCGTGGGCATGGAAGCTCAGGAAGCCCTCGGGGGCATCCTCGTGGCACTGCTGGCAGGTCTCGAGGCGATTGTCCCGATGGATGCTGGAGGTCGGGTCGTCCTCGCCCGACACCCCGTGTCCGCCGTGGCAGTCGAAGCATTTCGCGGTGTTCGTATAACCCAGGCGATTGACCTGGCCGTGGTAGCTCGCGAGATAGGTCTTCTTGGCATCCTCGTGGCAGGAGCCGCAGTTCTGGGTCAGCGCAAGCTGGACCGCGTCACCCTCGGGGGAGGCGATGTCGTGGCTGGTGTGACAGTCGGAGCAGACCGCGGCGCTCGGGTCCTTCCATTCGGTGAGGGCGCGACCGTGGGCGGACGCTAGAAACTGCTCCTTCTGCTCCTCGTGGCAGCGACCGCAGACCTCGGGATTTGCCAGACGATGGTCCGCGCGCTGCTGACTGCCCAGGGTGCCGATGTTGTGGGCATCGTGGCAGTCGTAGCAGGTGGCGTTGGTGTGTGACTGGTCGTTCTTGTTCGGCTGGGCATGCACCGAGGTCATGAAGCTGTCGATCTGCTCGACAACCACCCCGAGCCGGGCGTACTCGCCGCTCGGGTCGTCCTTGTGCTCGGCCCAGGTCTGCTGGTGACACTCCACGCAGCCGACGCTGACCGAGGGCGCCTCGCGATGCGGCACCCGGGTGATGGTGGTGTGGCAATCGGTGCACATGAGATCCCCGTGCACGCTCGCCTGAAGCTCGTGTGGCCGCACGTAGATCTCGACGATGCTGCCATCGTCGCGCGTGTCGGTCTTCTCGTTCTCGTCCCCGTGGCATTTGAGGCAGCGCTCGTTGGGGATGATGCGCTTGCCAGTCTCGGGGTCGAAGATGGGGAGGATCTCCTCACCCATGTCCTCACCGTCGCTCACCGCACCCACCGCGGGCGGGAGCACGAGCACCAAGACGAAGGCGGCCAAAAGCCAGGCCAGCGGCCTCGACGGGGCGACGGACATGGTGGGTCTCCTCGGAACGAAAGGCTCCCCGTCCCAGGACGGCCGGGGGAGACGGCACCCACCGCGCCAGGCGCCTGATGGCGCTGGGCGGCTTCGGCCGTTGCGGACGGGGCCGAGAACCGGCCCCGCCCAAGCGGTCAGCGCATACCGCCCATGCCGGACATCCCGCCCATGCCACCCATGCCGCTCATGCCGGACATCCCGCCCATGCCACCCATGCCGCTCATGCCGGACATCCCGCCCATGCCCATGGGGGTCAGGAGTACGCCGTCAGGCGTGACCCGGTAGGTTCCGGCCATGCCACCCATGCCGGACATCCCGCCCATGCCGCTCATGCCGGACATCCCGCCCATGCCACCCATGCCGCTCATGCCGGACATCCCGCCCATGCCACCCATGCCGCTCATGCCGGACATCCCGCCCATGCCACCCATGCCGGACATCCCGCCCATGCCGCTCATGCCGGACATCCCGCCCATGCCACCCATGCCGGACATCCCGCCCATGCCACCCATGCCGCTCATGCCGGACATCCCGCCCATGCCGCTCATGCCGGACATCCCGCCCATGCCACCCATGCCGGACATCCCGCCCATGCCACCCATGCCGGACATCCCGCCCATGCCACCCATGCCGCTCATGCCGGACATCCCGCCCATGCCACTCATGCCGGACATCCCGCCCATGCCACCCATGCCGGACATCCCGCCCATGCCACCCATGCCGTGCATCTGGGCAACGGCCCCAGTCGAGGCGAAAACCAGTCCCATGGCCAATGCAATGTGATTCAGCTTCATCGATGAGTCCTCAAGTAGTGAAGGAATTTGTTATGGCGAACAGCCACGCACTGAGAGCAAATCCCGGGCCAAACGCGGAACCGCCCCAACCGTCCCCTTGGCCCACCGACATAAACCCTAATTAAAACAGGCTTAAACGCCTGGTTCGCAGGCTCCGTCACCGGCCCCAGCTTGGCCCGAAACGCCGACCACCGACTCGATCGCATCTGCCAGGCTGGCAGGCCAGCCCTTCATGGAAACTGTTAACCCGTTCTCATTGCGTGTCTTAGGCGCCCTGACATTTCGTCACGCCGCATGTCGAAGCGGCAGTTCCCAACCGGGTACGCCAACCCTCGACGACCGCATCAGCGCCCGGTCGCGCCGCCGGGGGCTGTGGATGACGATGGATGAGCCTAGAAAGAGCAGTTGGACGGTCGTCAGGGTGCGTCCCGCGTGGTGTCCAGCAAGGCACAACGACGCGGAATAGTCATTCTATTCCAAGGAGTTGTAACGCAGCTGGGCGCCGCGCGGGGCGTGCCCTGACGACCGTAGCGCCGTTCACCCTAAGGGTGCCTCCCGAGTTGCTGCTGAACTTCAAGAACCTCAGATGCTTACATGTATGACGAAGCGGTCAACTGCTCTTTCTAGGTTGAGGGGCAGGTCTTGGCCGACCGTTCAGCTTCGAGGATCCAGCGACCCGCTGGCCCGACTTCGACCCCGGGGCGGCCCCGCGGCCGGCGGTGGTGGTGATCACCCGGGACGACGGCCCACGGATCGGGCGGGCTTGAGGGCCGCCGGGCTGCGCCGGCGGCGCTTGGGCGGACGAGCGGGGGCATCCGCGCGGGCGTCGGCGGCGAGTCTGCCCCCGGTCCCGGGGCGGGCGCCCTTGCCCGCCTTGCCTGTGACCCGGCGCCCGCCCGCGACCGGGCCGTCCGAGATGGCCAGCAGGAGCCCGATCAGGACGCAGGTGGTGAGCAGGCTCGCCCCGCCGCGGCTGATCAGGGGCAGGGTGATGCCGGTGAGCGGGACCAGCTTGGTGACCCCCGCGAGGTTCAGGAAGGTCTGGCTGACCAGCACCGTGGTGACACCGATCGCCAACAGCCGACCGAGCCCCGAGCGCGCGCCGCCGGCGATCGCGATCCCGCGTTGGAAGAGGATCAGGAAGAACAGCACCACCACCACGCAGCCGATGAACCCGAGCTCCTCGCCGATCACGGCGTAGATGAAGTCCGATTCGGCGATCGGCGTGTAGCCGGGGTTGCCAAGCCCGAAGCCCTCGCCCCAGAGCCCACCCGCGTACATCCCCGAGAGCCCCTGGAGCACCTGCCAGCTGTCGCCGGTCGGGTCGGCGAAGGGGTCGAGCCAGGCCTGGATACGCCGCTGGCCGTGCTCGAACAGGCTCAATAGCCCCCAGCCCAGGGCCGCCGCGGACGCGCCCGCGTAGCCGAGATAGGCCCAGCGGCCGGTGCCGGCGACCAGGATGATCGTCAGGGTCAGGCTCAGGATGACGACCTGGCCGAGATCGCGCTGCACCAGGAGCAGACCGGCAAGCACCGCCCAGAATGCGGCGAGCCGCCATAGCGGCTCGAGCACGGGGACCATGGGCCAGCGCGGGCTCCAGCGGGCGAGGCCCTTCTGGTGGCGGTCCACGAAGGCCGCGCCGAAGAGCACCACTAGGACCTTCAATGCCTCGGTTGGCGTGATCAGACCGCCCCCGTAGATCGCGCCGCGGAAACGCTGCCCCGTCAGCAGCAGCCCGGCCACGAGCACGAGGGCGAGCCCGCCCCACACCCACACCCAGCCTCCCGCCAGCCGGTAGCGCCCGCCGCCGAAGGCAAGCGCGGTGATCAGCATCCCGGACACGGCGAGCGGGAGCAGCCAGGCGGGCGGGATCAGGGCATCGCTCGCATCGAACGCGCCCATGCGCGCCTGGGCCAGCAGCCCGACCCCGAGCAGGATCCCGGTCACCACCACCAGGGACTGATCGCCCCGGTGCCCGGCGGCGACCAGCCCGAGGTGCAACAGCGCGAGGCTCGCCCCATAGAGATACAGGGGCTCGAGATCGGGCCAGCCCAGGGCGCGCCCGGCCTGCTGGGCCGACCCCATGGCCAGCAGGAACCCGATGCCCAGGCAGGCGAGACAGGCGAGCAGGAGCTGACGCTCGCCGCGGCGCCCCGCCCAGCTCGCCGCCAGGTCGATCCCGGCGCTCACCCGCCCGGGCCGGGTGAGAGACCGAGCCGCAGCAGGTCTCGGGCGATAGGCGCCGCGCTCTGGGAGCCGTAGCCGCCGTGCTCCACCAGCACTGCGACCGCGAGCTCGGGCGCCACGCTGACGCGCCCGGCGGGTGCGAAGCCGATGAACCAGCCGTGGGCGGCGCCGCGCGGGTTCTGGGCGGTCCCGGTCTTGCCCGCGATGGGCAGCCCCGGGGTCTCGATCCCGCGGCCCGTGCCCTCCTTGACCACCCGGCGCATCATGCCCGCGAGGCGTTCCGCCGCCGCCGGTGACATGAACTGGCCCAGGGGCTCGGGGGGTGCGCTCGCGATCAGACGCGGACGCATGGCCAGACCGCCGTTGGCCACGGCAGCAGCGATCAGGGCCATGTGCGCCGGGGTAGCGAGCATCCGACCCTGGCCGATGGAGGCCTGGGCGAGGCCGTAGAGGTCACGCTCCTTGAGCCGGGGGATGCGGCCCGTCCCCATGTTGCCGTCCCGGCCCACCCCGCGCCCCGACGCCGGATAGAGCGGGATCTGGCGATCGAAGGCGAAGCGCTCGCCGGCGGCGAGGAAGGCATCGCGGCCGAGCTTGACCCCGAGCTGGGCGAAGAAGACGTTGGAGGACTCGACGAATGCCTCGTCGAGACCGAGACGTCCGTGGCCGGCGAATCGACCGCCCCGCTCGCGGGCGCTGTAATAGTCGTGATCGCGGATGCGGGGATAGTAGGACGAGGTCGTGTAGCCCTCCGCGGGGCAATCGAGGGTGCCACTGAAGCCGGACTCGAGCGCGAGGGCCGCCAGGAGCACCTTGAAGGTCGAGCCCGGGGGATACAGCCCCTGGGTGGCCCGGTTCAGCAGTGGCGAGCCCTCGCCGGGCATGCGGAACAGATCGGGTCCGACCCCGTTGGGATCGAACGACGGGCTGGTCACCAGAGCCAGAACGGCCCCGTCCCGGGGGCGGATCAGCACCGCAGCGCCGCGCCGTTCCCCAAGTGCCTCGACGGCCGCCTGCTGGATGCGGGCATCCAGGGTCAGCACCAGATCCTGGCCGCGCAGGTCCTTGGTCCCCATCACCAGTTGGCGTCCCAGCTCGCCCCAGGACGCCAGGCTCTCCGGCGCGGCCCCGTTCAACCAGGCGTTGGCGGCCGCCTCGGTGCCCGTGGCGCCGTAACGCGGGTGGCTGTAGCCCACCACATGGGCGAACGCCGGACCGTAAGGGTAGACCCGCACCACCTGGCCATCGCGCTCGGCGCTGTAGGCCAGCACCTCACCGTTGCGGTCGAGGATGCGCCCGCGCCGGATGCGGTGCACCGGGTTGAACTGGCGCCGGTCGTGGGACTGCATGAAGGCCACGAGCTGGGGGCGGAACAGCCCGGTGAGCTGCCAGCTCGCCTGATGGGCGAGCACCACGGCGAAGAGCACCGCGAGCCCGATCAGGGGCACCGAGATCAACCCGGCCGCACGCCGGGCCCCACGCCGGGCGCCCCGCCCGCCAGGACGCCCCAGGGCCAGCGCGAGCGCGCCCTTGAGGACAAGGAGCGCGGTGAGCAAGAGCCCCAGATGTAGCACCATGCGCAGCGCCGGCCAGGCCGCGGAGTCCACCAGCCCGGCGAACAGCGCAAACGGCTGGTCCCCGCTCAAACCGCTCCCCCGCGGGGGGCGCCCGGCCCGACCTGGGTTTGGGGGGTGGCGGGTCGGTCCATGGGGGTCCGCGCGGCTGGGGACACCCTGGCATGGATGTGGGACATGGTCGCGACCATCGCGAGGTCAGGCGGCGCGGACCGGGGCGGGCCCCGACCAGTCGCGGAACTGCAGCTCGGCCAGACGGGCGTAGAGTCCGCCCGCGGCGCTCAAATCGGCATGGGTGCCCTCCTCCACCACGCGCCCGTAATCGAGCACCAGGATGCGGTCGGCCTTGCGAACGGTGGCGAGACGGTGGGCGATGACGATGCTGGTGCGCCCGCGCATGAGGGTCTCCAGGGCATCCTGGACGAGACGCTCGCTCTCCGCGTCGAGGGCGCTGGTGGCCTCGTCGAGCAGGAGCAGGGGCGGGTCGCGGAGGATGGCGCGGGCGATGGCGATCCGCTGACGCTGACCGCCCGAGAGGCGCACCCCGCGCTCGCCGAGAAAGGTGTCGAAGCCCTTGGGCAGGCGCTCGAGGAAGTCGCTCGCGTGGGCGGCATCGGCGGCGTGGCGCAGGTCCGCCTCGCTCACGCCCGCGAGGCCGTAGCGGATGTTCTCCCAGGCATCGGCCGCGAAGATCACCGGCTCCTGGGGCACGGTGGCGATGCGGCGGCGCACCTCCGCCGGGTCGGCGTCCCGCAGGTCGACCCCGTCGAGCAGCAGCCGCCCCTGCTGCGGGTCGTAGAAACGCAGCAGGAGCTGGAACAGGGTCGTCTTGCCGGCACCCGAGGGACCCACCAGGGCGACCCGTTCACCCGGGCGCAGGTGCAGGCTCAGATCGCGCAGGATGGGCAGGTCGGGATGGGCCGGATAGGCGAAGGTCACGGCCTCGAAACGGACCTCGCCGCGGGGCGGCTCGGGCAGGGGCAGCGGCACGGCGGGTAGCTCGACGCTCGAGCGGGCGGTGAGCAGCTCCATCAGCCGCTCGCTGGCCCCCGCGCCGCGCAGGACCTGGCCGGCGAGCTCGCTCAGGTTCCCCACCGAGCTCGCCACCAGCACGGCGTAGAACAGAAAGGCGGAGAGCTCGCCTCCGGACATCCGGCCCGCGAGCACCTCCCTGCCACCCATCCACAGCACCACCCCGATGCCGGAGAAGGTCACGGCGATCGCCACCGCCGCCAGCGCGGAGAGGACCCGGGAGCGCCGCAGGGCGATCTCGAAGGCGGCCTCCACCCGATCGCCGTAGCGGGACCGGTCGACCGGCTCGTGGCAATGGGCCTGGACGGTGCGGATGGCGTGCAGGACCTCGTCCACATAGGCACCTACATCGGCCAAGCGGTCCTGGGATAGCCGCGAGAGCGTCCGCACCCGCGATCCGATCAGCCACAGGGGCAGGAAGACCAGGGGGATCCCGAGCAGGACCAGCAGGGTCAGCCGCGGACTGGTCAGGGCCAGCATGGTCACCCCGCCGGCCGCGAGCAGCAGGGTGCGGATGGCGGTCGCCAGGGTGGTTCCGACCACGGTCTGGAGCAGGGTGGTGTCCGAGGTCAGGCGCGAGATCACCTCGCCGGTGCGCGCGGTCTCGAAGAACCCAAGGTCGAGCGCCAGCACCCGGTCGAAGACCGCCCGGCGGATATCCGCGACCACCCGCTCCCCGATCCAGGCGAGCAGATAGGAGCGCACCAGCACCGCGGCCGACATCAGGGCCACGACGGCGAGGAACAGCCCCAGCGAGCGGCCCAAGGCCGCCTCGTCGCGGGTCGCCAAACCGGTGTCCACCACCAGCCGGATCACCTGCCCGAAGGCTAGCACCGCCCCGGCCGCGACCAGCAGGGCCAGGGTCGCCACCGCGAGCCGGCCCAGATAGGGACGCAGGAAGCCGAGCAGCCGCAACAGCGGACGCACGTCTCGGCCCAAGGGACGGCGACCGGACTCGGTGTCAGCGGCACGCATGGCGTCGACCTCGAACGGCGCGCCGATCGAATCCTGGCAGGGAGGCGATCAGCATCCCTGGACGGGGGGCTTGGGCTCGCGGCGGCCCTCGGCGGACGGGCTGACCAGGACCTGACGATAGCGGTTGCAGCGGTCCAGCAGCTCACGGGTGCTCTTGGGCATGGGCACCCGGGCACGCACCACGTGGGTCACCAGGTCGGTGCCCTCGCGCAGCAGCCGGCTGCCCTCGAGGGCCTCGCGGATGGCACGGGCATCGGAGGCCGGCGGGAGATAGGGCTGGATGTTGCACAGACGCTCGCGGGCCACCACGAACTCGGCCCAGACATCGAAGATCTCCGGGTCCGTGCGCAGGATCTCGACCTTGCGCCTGGCCGCGCGCACCAGGGCGTCCACCCGCTCGGGGACGGCCTCGATGGCGGTGCTCAGGGCGAAGGCGTCCTTGAGCCCAGTACCGATCCGCTCGATGTCGCGCATGGTCATGGCGATCTTGATGTAGCGGCTCTCGTAGAAGCTACCGATGGGTACCGAGAAGGCCTTGAAGGGCTCCCCCCAGAGCTCGTCGATCCCCTCGTCGCCCCCGCGGTGGCGCACCATCTTGCCGAGATCGAGCGCCTCCATCAGACAATGGCCGCATTCGCGCATGAGGGTGTTGTCGGACGCGATGGTGACGCCGGCATCCTGGAGATCCACCAGACAGGTAAAGATGTCCGCGGCACGGTTGAACAGGGCCCCCGCGAGCATCGCCCCCTTGACCCGCTTGCGCTCGGTGTCGGTCTCCGCCTCGTAGGCCTCGCGGGCGGCATTCAACCGATTGCCGGGGACGTTGATGCCGTGCTCCACATGGTTGAACAGACGCCGGGTGAGGGCCTGGATCAGGCGCCGCTTGGTCTCGAGGGTGTCGGGCGGGGGATCGTAGTGCTTGATCCAATAACCGTCGTAGTAGACGCGCATCTCGCCGTCGATCACACGTCGGGTACCATTGGCCGGGGGCTCGGGCATCGCAAGGCTTGCGGACAGGGCGGGGATCGGGTCGGGTGGCGCCAAGTGTAATCACTCGCGGCACCCGCCGGGGGACTCGAGACCGCCCCCTCGTCACGACCCGCACAACAACTAGACTCAATCGGCTCGCGGCCGCGGAGGGCGCGCCACCATGATAACCAGAGATCGATTCACCGCCATCGTCCTCACGCTCGTCGTCTGGGGGCTCGCCGGCGGGGTCTTCGGGGCCCTGTTCGCCGGGATACACGAGGCACTCGCCGGGATGGGGCTCGAGGGATGGCAGCCGCCGGTGGCCGCCGCGGCGGCCTCGGCGATGTTCACCGCGGCCCTCTACAGCGCGATGCCCGTGGCACTGACGGGAGCCATGGCGGGCGTATTGGCATCCATCGCCAGCCTCATCATCCTGGGCGGCCAGGTCAACCTCCCCACCATCGCCGCCGTGGCCGCCCTGGCGGGCCTCGGCGCGGGCAGCTTTTACGCCTGGATGTCGAACAGCGGCGGAAGCCCTCTGATGGAGACCCTCACCGGGCTCGCCTCGGGTCTGGTCGCCGGGGCCGCCCTGGTGCTCGTTAGCACCCTCTTGGCGGAGCCCGCCGGGATGTTCGTGCTCGCCGCCGGGGTGGTCGCCGTGGTGGGGGCCCTGTTCCAGATCTCAGAAAGCTGGCTGGTGGGCCTGGGTAGGGGCTGGCTGCCGGAGAGCCTGTCCGGTGCCCTGGTGGCCGCCCTGGTCGCCACCCTGGTGGCCGGGAGCATGTGGATCCTCGGCCACGACGGTGGCCTCTTCGGCGACATGGAGTCCGGTGAGGTCTTGCGACGGATCGAGGTGCAACTGTTGCCGGGTTTCCTCGGCGGACTGACGGGTGGCGCCATCACCGGCGTGCTGCTGGAGGTGCTGGGCTTCCATCTCGAGGACCACCCCGGCAGTGGAATGCCGTGACGGGGCAACGGTCAACGCCGCCAGATCGGGTTTGCGATGCCGGGAAACGGACACTACCTTGGTTGATGACACCGCAACCCACTGAACCCTAGGGGCTTGCAGCCCGATCCCCCGACCATCTCGAGTCGAGCGGACGCCAGCGGATCGTTTGATCGGCATTCCCTTGGGCCCACGGGTAACGGCGAAGTACACTGCGCCGAGCCGAGCCGGCCGGGTCCCACGGGGTGCCCGCGGGGTCGGTAGGCCCAGACAGGGACCCGAGCGTGGTCCTGATATCTCGACCAAAGGCAGACCTGGAGGCTCGCGAATGAATCCTTTCGATATCCTCGGCGCAGTGATGCAGTCCGGCATGACCCCCTCGGGGGGCAACCGGATGGGCAACATACTCGGCCAGATGATGGGCGGCGGCGGATCCGGCGCCCCGGCCGGAGCACCGACCGGCGCACCGGCCGGCGGTGGTATGTTCGACATGCTCGCGAAGATGGCGGGCAGTGCCCTGGGCGGTCAGGGCGGCGCCCCCGGCGCCGGGATGCCCGGAATGCCGGGCGGGGCTGGCGGCATGTCGGGCGGCTTCCCGGCGGAGATCCTCAAACAGGTCGCGGGCGCCATGTTCGGAGGCAACTCGGGCCAGGGCAACGCGGGCGCTGGCCTGGGCTCCATGGCCATCTTCGGCACCCTCGCCGCCCAGGCCCTCGACATGGCAAAGGGCATGATGTCGGGAGACCAGGCGGCACCCGCGGGCTCACCCCTGCCACGCATGGACGACGAGAGCGCGATCATCGCCGGGATGCGTCCGCCCCAGACCCCCGCCCAGCAACAGCAGGCACTGGACATGGCCACCCTGACCATCAAGGCCATGATGACCGCCATGAAGGCGGATGGTCAGTTGGACGAGCGCGAGAAGGCCCTGCTGCTCGGCAAGCTCCAGGAGGGCGGGATCACCCCGGAGGAGCAGCGTTTCGTCGACCAGGAGATGCAGCGGCCCATCGACCTCGACGGACTGGTGCGCGACGTGCCCAACCAACAGGCGGCGGCCCAGCTCTACGCGGCGTCCCTGATGGCGATCGAGGTGGACACGGACGCCGAGCGCCGCTACCTGGCGGACTTCGCCAGCAAGCTCAAGCTCGATCCCAACGTGGTCGCCTATCTCCACAAGGCGGTCGGCCTCGCCTGACCGGATCCACGATCTAGGGGGCGTCGGGGCGCGACTGCCCTAACGCCCCCGGGTCGCCCCGGGTCGCCCCCGGTCGCTCGGGCGAGCCCCGATCCAGATCACCGACACCACCCCACTCGGAGCCGCAGTCATGCTCGAGAGCCTGCTTCTGATCGCTATCGGCATCGTGATCGGCTGGAACCTGCCCCAGCCGCCCTGGGCGAGGGATCTTCAGGACAAGGCCGTCCAGTTCTTCCGCGATCTCACCAACAAGCCCCGCTGACCCGACCCCGGTGCGCCCAGCGGCGCCCAGGGGCGCTCCCCCGTCCCGCGGACCCTTTCCTCGGCCCGTCGACCGGCCCCATACTGGCGACCCCTCACACCACCCTGAGGCGCCCATGCCGTTCCTCGCCTTGCTGCCGCGTTGGGCCGCGGCTGTCGCGCTGTTGCTGATCCTCTCCCCCGCCCGGGCGGCGGGGCCCCTGTCGCCCTCCCTGGGCGAGATCGAGGCGGGACTCGAGGCCTTACCGGCGGCGCGCATCTTCATCGCCAAGCGGATCCTCACCATGGACCGTTTCCGCACCAGCGGCGAGGCGGTCGCGGTGATCGGCGACCGGATCCTCGCGGTGGGCAGCCTCGACGATCTCAAGCACGCGGCGGGCGACCAGGTCTTCGCGGTCGACGAGACCTTCAAGGACAAGGTCCTGATCCCGGGTCTCATCGATCATCATGTCCAGCCCATCCTCGCGGCCCTGGCGCTCGGCACCGAGGTCATCGCCATCGAAGACTGGAGCCTGCCCGACGGGGTGAGGCCCGGGGTGCGCGACGCGGAGGGCTATCGCCGGCGACTCGCCGAGGCGGACGCGCGGCTCGCGGACCCCAAGGCCCCCCTGGTGACCTGGGGCTTCCACCCGGCCTATCACGGCCCGCTCAGCCGCTCCGACCTGGACGCCCTGAGCGCGACCCGCCCGATCCTGGTCTGGCAGCGTTCCGCCCGCGAGCTGATCTTGAACGGGGCGGCGATCGATCGCTTCCAGATCACCGCGGATTATCTCTCCCGACAGAGCCCCAGTGCCCAGGCCCAGTCCGATCTCGCCGCCGGACGCTTCTGGGAGCAGGGACTCGTCGGTGTCCTGCCCCAGCTGCGCTCCGTCATGGGCGCCCCCGAGCGTCTGCTGCGGGGCCTGGCCATGGTCGAGGACTCACTGCACGCGAGCGGGGTCACCACCATCGCCGAGCTCGGGATCGGGCCATCCCGTCCACTGATCGACGCCCTGACCAGCGTCATGGGGGACGACGCCACGCCCTTCCGTGCCTACCTGGTCCCCGACGGCAGGGCGCTGGCCGCCCAGTACCCAGGAGACGCGCGCCGCCAACTGGCGGTGGCCGCGGAGATGGCCGGCTGGGGCTCGGGCAAGGTCGATGTGCTGCCCAACCAGATCGCCCTTGCCGTCGATGGCGGCCCCTGGAGCGGACTCATGCGGCTCGAGACCGGACCCGCGGCCATCCCGGGCGACACCGAGCAGCCCGACCCGCTGGGCGCTTGGAGCCTCGATCCAGAGACCTTCGCCCGCCTCTTCGAGACCTACTGGGACGCGGGTTACCAGATCCACGCCCACGTGGGTGGCGATGCCGCCCTCGAGCTGGTGCTGGACAACCTGGAGCGTCAGATGCGCCGGCATCCCCGCTACGATCACCGCACCACGGTCCTCCCGGTGGCCGTGGCGAGCGAGGAGCAGTTGCGCCGGCTCGCGCGTCTGGGGGTCGTGGTCAGCGCGAGCCCTTACGCCGTCAGCGTACTGAGCGACATCTACGCCCGCTCCGGACTGGATCAGGCCCGGGCGGACGCCCTCATGCCCCTGGGCGCGGCGAGACGCGCGGGGCTACCGGTCGCCCTGCACTCTGACCTGCCCATGGCCCCCGCCCAGCCCCTGGCGATGGTCTCCGCGGCCGTCAACCGACTCACCCTCTCTGGCCGCGTCGCTGGGCCCGAGCAGCGTCTGGGGGTCGAGGACGCCCTGGCGGCGGTGACCATCAACGCCGCCTATGCCCTGC
Organism: uncultured Gammaproteobacteria bacterium; assembly: GCA_963714915.1. GTDB lineage: Bacteria > Pseudomonadota > Gammaproteobacteria > Chromatiales > Chromatiaceae > Thiodictyon. The sequence goes on along the minus strand of CAVQQM010000021.1, from coordinate 2,614 downwards.
GTCTGGACAACGAGATCGGCAGCATCGAGCCAGGCAAGCTGGCAAACTTCACCGTGCTGGAGTCCGACCCGCTCGCGGTGCCGCCGGCGCAGCTCGCCACCGTCGGCGTCTGGGGCACGGTGCTCGAGGGGCGGGTGCAGCCGGTGACCAGACCCAACCTCCCCGCGCGCACGGCGGCGCTCGGGATCGGAGATTTCGGGCTCGATGGTCAACCGAGACTGTCGGGCGCCCCGGCCCTCCAGGTCACGCCGGGTCGGCACCCGGCGGGCCCCGGGCACCTGATCCCGCTCGCCATCGGAGGGCCCGACTGACGAGCCCATAGGCCACCCATACCCCGGGCCGCCGCCCGAGGGCAGACCAACCCATCCGTTGTCCCCGTCCTTAGGAGTCAACCCATGTCCGTCGCCCCGACCGTCCCCGCCCGGAACCTGGACGCCGCCACCCTCACCCTCGCCGGGCAGAGCTACAGCCTGCCCGTAATCGAGGGGAGCGAGGGCGAGCGCGCCATCGACATCTCTAGCCTGCGTACCCAGACCGGCTGCATCACCCTGGACCCCGGGTTCGGCAATACGGGGAGCTGTGAGAGCGCCATCACCTTCATCGACGGCGATGCCGGCATCCTGCGCTACCGCGGCATCCCGATCGAGCAGTTCGCGGACAACTCGAGCTTCATCGAGACCGCCCTGCTGCTTATCTGCGGCGCACTGCCAACCGAATCGGAGTACGAGTCCTTCTCCGCCGCCCTGACCCGCTACGCCAACCTCGACGAGAGCATGAAGCACCAGTTCGGGGGCTTCCCGCGCTCGGCACCCCCCATGGCCATCCTCTCGGCCATGATCAACTCTCTGTCCTGCTTCCACCCCGAGCTCCACGAGCTCGACGACGAGGGCCAGTTCCGCGAGGCCGCGGCACGCCTCATCAGCCAGGTACGCACCATCGCCGCCTACGCCTTCCGCCACTCCCGGGGCTTGCCCTACATCTACCCGGACCCGGCCCTGCGCTATGTCCCGAACTTCCTGCACATGATGTTCTCCGACCCCTACCGGCAGTACGTCTGCCCCGACATCGTGCGCAAGGCCTTCAACCTGATCCTCATCCTGCACGCCGACCACGAGCAGAACTGCTCCACCTCGACGGTGCGGGTGGTGGGCTCCTCCGGAGCCAATCTGTTCGCCTCGTGCGCGGCAGGGGTGTGCGCCCTGTGGGGTCCGCTGCACGGCGGAGCTAACGTGGAGGTGCTCACCATGCTCGAGCAAATCCACCAGGGCAACATGACCCCGGAGGAGTACGTGCGGCTCGCCAAGGACAAGGACAGCAAGGTGCGACTCATGGGCTTCGGACACCGCGTCTACAAAAACTTCGACCCGCGCGCCCAGATGCTCCAGAAGGTCGCCGAGGAGCTGGTGCCGCTTCTGTGCGGCAACGACCCGCTCTTAGATATCGCTCGGCGGCTCGAGGACATCGCCCGGTCGGACAGCTATTTCGTCGACCGCAACCTGTACCCCAACGTGGACTTCTATTCCGGCATCCTGCTGCGGGCCATCGGCATCCCCACCAACATGTTCACCGTCGTCTTCGCCATCGGCCGCATGCCGGGCTGGATCGCCCATTGGTGGGAGCAATACCAGGCCCCCGGGAGCCGGATCGCCCGCCCTCGGCAGATCTATACCGGCAGGACCCAGAACGACTATCTCCCCATCGAACAGCGAGGTAAGGTTTGAGCGAGCAACCCGATACCGAGGCGGTGCGAAGCTACCTGCTGGGCCTCCAGGACCGCATCTGCAACGCCCTGGAGCGGACTGACGGCAAGTCCAGCTTCCGCGAGGACGCCTGGGAGCGGCCCGGCGGCGGCGGCGGAAGGACCCGGGTGATGGCCGATGGGGCCGTATTCGAGCAAGGTGGGATCAACTTCTCCCACGTCTTCGGCGACCGGCTGCCGCCCTCCGCCACCGCCAGCCGCCCGGAGCTCGCTGGCCGGGGCTTCGAGGCCCTTGGTGTGTCACTGGTGGTGCATCCGGGGAACCCCTACGTGCCCACCTCCCATATGAACGTGCGCTTCTTCATCGCCCAGAAGGCGGGTGAAGACCCCGTATGGTGGTTCGGCGGCGGCTTCGACCTGACCCCCTACTACGGCTTCGACGAGGACGCGGTGCACTGGCACCGCACCGCCCGCGCCGCCTGCGAGCCCCTGGGCGCCGAGGCCCACGCCCGCTACAAGCAGTGGTGCGACGAGTATTTCTATCTCAAGCATCGCGGCGAGCCGCGGGGCATCGGCGGACTCTTCTTCGATGACCTGAACGCGCCCGACTTCGAGACCGCCTTCGCCTTCCAGCGCTCGGTGGGCGATCACTACCTGACCGCCTATCTGCCCATCGTGGAGCGGCGCAAGGATTCCGACCATGGCGAGCGCGAGCGGGCCTTCCAGAAATACCGGCGCGGCCGCTACGTGGAGTTCAACCTGGTCTACGATCGGGGCACCCTGTTCGGGCTCCAATCCGGCGGGCGCACCGAGTCCATCCTGATGTCGCTCCCGCCCGAGGTGAGCTGGCGCTACGACTGGCGACCCGAGCCCGGCAGCCCCGAGGCGCGGCTCTACGAGCGTTATCTGGTCCCG
>CAVQQM010000020.1:0-74209 GCA_963714915.1 uncultured Gammaproteobacteria bacterium | reverse complement strand
AGATGGAGCTCTACGCCGGCATGCTGGAGAACATGGACTTCCACGTCGGCCGGCTCATCGACCATCTCAAGACGATCGGCGAATACGACAACACGGTCTTCATTGTGTTCGGCGACAACGGCGCCGAGGGGACCGATCTGTTCAAGCAGATCGCGGGTCAGCCCGGCACGCGTGACTTCCTATTCGCGGCGATCAAGTGGTCGCAGACCCATCCGAAGGCCTGGGGCGATCCACGAGTTACGGGGACAGCATAGGTAACTCGTTGGACGGGACGACGGAAACGACGGTCAGACGACCAGTGTTCGTCGGCTGGTCGACCCATCACGGTGACTGGCCCTTTCCAGGCAGGAACCGGGTGACCGGCCGGGCGCGGTGCGCGTCCGCACTAGGTCGCGGGCCGCGCGTCGGGTAACCGGAGCCAGCCCCCCTTGGCTGCTGCGATTTGGCCCCGGGGGATTGCCGTCACTTGACCGATCACCGAGAAGGACGCGCCACGGCTGGCGAGCGGCCGCAGGCGGCTACCCGGGACCACTGGCTTCAGTTGGGCTCTCGAACACGACGAGTCCGCCGCGACCCACCTCGACATAACGGGGGCCGTGCGCCAGCACCCGCGCAAGTTCGTCCCAGTGCTCGTTGAACAGAGTGAGTAAGGCAGCGTTCGACAGGTTGCCCAGGGTTACTCGGACCAGGCGGGAAGGGGCCCAGCAAGTAGGTGGCTGTCGCGGAAGTCGCTGTCCTTGGTGATCGGGACCATCCCGTTTGCGTCCGCAAAGGCCGCCACGGCCGCATCCTTGGTCTCCGACCCTTCGAGGATGCGGTTCACATGGGTGGCATCCACGCCGCGGGTGCGCAGCTGGTTCACCAGCCGGTAGGGCAGGTGGACACCGCAGAGGACCTTCATCAGGCGACGCGCCGGACGGCCTCGCCCGAGACCAAGAGTCGCGCATAGTTCAGAGCGGCTAGGAGGTCCTCTCGCTCCAGTTCCGGGTGGTCGGTCAGGATCTCGTCCAGCCCCATGCCTGAGGCGATCAGATCGAGAACGGCCTCCACCGGCCAGCGCATGTTCCGAATGCAGGGCTTGCCGTGGCAGATCTCTGGGTCGAGGGTGATGCGGTTGAGATCGGGCATGACGGGATCTCGGGCAGACGCGTGGCTCAGGCGGCGGGCCCGCGCTGGCGGGCGGCTGGACGCCGGCAGCATAGGACAGGGAGGGCTCGGTCCGGCGATATGGCGACTATGGGGTGGGCACCTGCACGGGCATCTCGGCAGGCCCGTTCCTTAGAGCGGTCACCGAGTCGCGTTCCGTCGGTTGTGCGCGCGGCCCAGGGGCCTTGGCACGCCGTCTGTTGTGGGTCACTCGTCCGCCGACGGGCGGTCTGCGACCCGGAGGGGCCAATACTGCCGCTGCATCCGGCGACCGGATGAGGCCGGGCCCTTCAACATCGGGGGGCGGCTTTGGTCGGCGCAACAGCCGCTGGATTCGACCTGCGGGCGACGTCGTTAAGCCCCTCGGTAGGATTAGGCCGGAGCTCCTCGCGTCCGTGCTTGACGGTCTCTGCAAGACTCTCGGCTACTCCGGTTCCTGAGGGGTGCCTCCCGGCACCAGCATCGGCTCGGCAAGGGTTGTGATCGGGCGACTTCCATCGGCTCGTTCGAGCGGAGCGGCCGCAGGTGGGTGAGACGATTGCTACGGATCCTCAACTCGTCCGCCGCCGTGCAGGTACCCCGCGGGTCGCTCCTCGGAGGGCTCCCTGTCTGCACGCGCGTTTCGGCGTGTGCGTTCTCCCGCTGCCCCCCGATGGCGGGCTCAGGGCATCTCACCTGGGGCAAAGACCTTGTTCCAGTCAGACGTGATAGACACGACGACCCAGCCGGCCTCGGGAGCGGCATCCAGGGCCTTGTCCAGCTTGCCGAAATGACTCTCGCGGTCATAGGCATACTCCCGCTCCGCGTCGTCGTGATGCAGGATCAGACCCAGTCGCTTGCCGGGACCCGCGGTGGTCCATCGCAGCATCTGTAGATCCCCGTCGGAGTTCCCGAAGGCCAGGATGGGACGGCGTCCGATGTGCTGCCAGATGCCGACCGGCTTGCCTTCCTTGTCGTCGATGAAGGCGATCTCGGGCTTGCGCAGGAGCGTCGGGCCGTCCGCGCCCTCCTGGTACTCGAGCGCGATACCGGAGCCCACCACCTGTTCCGGCGGGATGCCATAGGCATCCTGTGTCCAGGGGCGCATGAAGTCGGCGCCGCCCCCAGAGACGATGTAGGTCTTGAAGCCGTTGGCGCGCAGATAGTCCAGGAGCTCCAGCATGGGCTGGTAGACGGTCTGGGTGTAGGGGCGCTCGAACCTCGGGTGGCGCGCCTCGCCCAGCCAGTCGGTGACGATGCGCGCGAACTCGTCGTTGGTCATGCCGGCGTGGGTCGCCATCAGCACCTGCATCAGACCCTCGGGCCCGGCCTCGCCGAGGGTCGCCAGGTCGCCTTCCAGGGCCGCCTTGAAGGGCTGCTGCTCCCGCCATTCCGGATGCTCGGGGGCGAGCGCCTGAACCCGCTCAAGCACGAATGCAAGCTGGGTGTACATGGGCTGCTCGACCCACAGGGTCCCGTCGTTGTCGAAGACCGCGACGCGCTCGGCGGGTGGGACATAGTCTGGTGATTCAGGCGTGGTCACTGCGGAGACGAGCTCCATGATCTTCGCCTTGGCCGGCCCGGTGTTCCAGGACGGCAGGGGATCGTTCGCGACCGCCGCGGCGACTGCCAGCCCACAGGCGAGCAGAAGTCCCAGAATGCCCAGTGAGACGGCGACGCCCCCGCGGCGGTGTACGTCGTCGTGCTGCCTTCTCACAGTGGTCGTCGCCATCCTCTAACCCCTTTCGCTCGCCTGCCTTGGATTGATCTATTGCGTCTGGAAACGCCGTCCCTGGCGTACCGGACGAGGGTCAGCCGCCGGAGGGTGATAGGGCGTCCATCACCTTGTCGAGGCTGAAGCTCGCCGCCTTCTGGCGCGGCGGGAACTCCTGGAAGGTCGCGAGGAACTTGCCCACATAGGCCTGGGCGGGCACCAGGAGGTAGGCGCGGTCGAGCAGCCACTCGTAGTAGGAGTTGGAGGTAATGGTGGCGCGCTCATAAGGGTCGCGGCGCAGGTTGAAGACGAAGGGCACGCGCATGGGAACGAAGGGCTGCTGCCAGACGCGGAAGGTCCCGGCCACCGGTTGCTCCATGAACAGGACCTTCCAGTCCCCGTAACGCAGGGCCGTCAGGTCGCCGTCGTCGGAGAAGTAGAAGACCTCCTTGCGCGCGCCTTCGTTGGTCTCACCGCTCAGCAGGGGCAGGATGTTGTAGCCGTCCAGATGGACCTTGTAGAAGCGCTGCATGGCGTCGGAGCCCACGCCGACCTTGAGCATCTCCTTGATGTCCGGCGCGCCGGCGGCGGCTAGGAAGGTCGGGAACCAGTCCATGTGGTGGACGATCTCGTTGGTCCACTGATCGGCGGGAATCTTACCGGGCCAGCGCACCATGGCGGGCACGCGCCAACCGCCCTCCCAGTTGGTGTTCTTCTCGCCGCGGAAGGGATTCCAGCCGGCATCCGGCCAGGTGTTCATGTGTGGGCCGTTGTCGGTGGAATAGAAGACGATGGTGTTGTCGGCGATGCCCAGATCGTCGAGGAGCTTCAGGAACTTGCCGATGTGCATGTCGTGCTCGACCATGCCGTCGGCGTACTCGTCCTGACCGGAGATCCCGCGCAGCTCGGGTTTCACATGGGTGCGGAAGTGCATGCGGGTGCCGTTCCACCACACGAACCAGGGCTTGCCGGCGGCGGTCTGCTCCTTGATGAACTCAACCGCTCGATCGGAGGTCTCGTCGTCCACCGTCTCCATGCGCTTCCGGGTCAGGGGGCCGGTGTCCTCGATCTTCTGGGTCCCGTCGGGCATGGCCCAGGAGTGGATCACGCCGCGCGGGCCGAACTTCTGGCGGAAGGTCTGGCCGTCGGGCAGGACCATGTCGCCCGGGTAGTCGAGGTTCTCCGGCTCCTCCTCTGCATTGAGGTGATAGAGGTTGCCGAAGAACTCGTCGAAGCCGTGGTTGGTGGGCAGGTGCTCGTCGCGGTCGCCCAGGTGGTTCTTACCGAACTGACCGGTCGCATAGCCCATGGACTTCAGCATGCCGGCGATGGTCGGGTCCTTCTCGCTCATCCCCTCCTTGGCGCCGGGAAGGCCGACCTTGGACAGGCCGGTGCGGAACACGCTCTGCCCCATGATGAACGACGCACGACCCGCGGTGCAGGACTGTTCGGCGTAGTAGTCGGTAAAGGTCATGCCCTCGCTGGCGATGCGGTCGATGTTGGGGGTCTGGTAGCCCACCAGCCCGCGGGTGTAGGTGCTGATGTTGGACTGCCCAACGTCGTCGCCCCAGAGCACCAGGATATTGGGCCTGTCTGCGGCGGCCGCGGGGACCGCGAGTCCGAGCCCGGCCAGGCCCAGAACGAGCACTGGTCCGCTCAGACAGGCCGCGAGGCCCTTTCTCGGTGTTGACCTGCTTGGTGTCATCTCAATCTCCTCCTTCGCGGTTGATTTCAATTGGATCGACCAGCGGGGTTCCACCACCCCGTTCCAGTCGAACACTCGGGCCTGCGACATCTGGCCCAGCGACGGCGCCCGTCGATGGACGCTCGCGATCCGCGGGCGCTAGAGTCCACGGATCGCACGAAACCTTAGGGGACGCGCCGCAGCGCCGCCAGCTGCAGCTCCAGGAACTGCGAGGCACCGACGATCCTCGCCCCCGCCTCCTGCAGACGCACCAACTCCTCGAGCACCTCATCGTCGGCCATGCGCAGTCCGGCAAGATCGAGGGTCAGCGGCCGTGCCGCCGAGCCACAGGCGTGCTCCAACTCCTCCAGGCCCTCGCGGGTCAGTTGCCCGTCGATGCGCAGGAGAGTGCCGTCTTCGGCAGCGACGCTCGTCAAGCGAAAGGTCATGGAGTGCTTGTACGCAGGGGTTGTGCCAGAACGGTATCGATGGTGGGAGCGCGCCTAACCCGCTAAATTTGGTCAACTAATTCAAGGGCGGCACCAGCCGGCGGGAGCGGCGGTTGGGCCGAGTGACGAAATAGCGTAGGCTGGGTGACGAGATATCGTTGATCGCGATATGTCGATACCGCGCAGCCACGGGGAGGGTGACGTGCAGGGACAAGGCATCGGGACGTCCGCCCCGGACAGTGGCGGCTCCGGCTTCGAGGGTCTCTTGGCCGACCTTGCGGCCTCCTTTGTGAACGTGGAGCCGGACGCCCTCGACGGGAGGATCGTCGATGCCCTTCGCAACATCGTCCTGTTCCTTGGGATCGACCGAAGCACGCTGGGGCGCTTCGATGACCCCCACGGCGAGCTCGTTCCGACGCACTCATGGGCGGTTGAAGGACGCCCCGCCGTACCTTCGCCGGTGTACGAGTCGCATTTTCCCTATTTCATGCCCCAGGTTCGCTCGGGCAAGCCGGTCATCCTGGAGCGATTCGGCGAGCTGACCCCGGCGGCGGCGACAGACGTGGCTGCCCTGTCGCGCCTCGGCCTGAAGTCCATGGCAGCCTTCCCCGTCTCCGCCGAGGGGAAGGTGATCGGCTGGCTGTCCTTCGGCGCCATGGGTGCCGAGCGCGCCTGGCCGGAGCCGCTCGTGCGCAGGCTCAGACTCATCGCGGACATCTTCGCCAACGCGCTTTCGCGAAGGCAGAAGGACGCGGAGCTTCGGCTTGCCCTGACCGACAACGAACGGCTCCGCAAGCGCCTCGAGGCGGAGAATGCCGCCTGGCGCGAGGAGGTTCTGCACGCCCGCGATTTCGAGCAACTGGTCGGCGAGAGTCCACTCCTGCACCGGGTGATGCTGGAGATCGAACAGGTTGCGAAGACCGACTCGACCGTTCTGTTGCTCGGCGAGACCGGGACCGGGAAGGACCTGGTTGCGACCGCCATCCACGGGCGCAGCCGCCGGGCCGAGTACCCTCTGGTCCGCGTCAACTGCGCGGCGCTTCCCGCGACCCTAATCGAGAGTGAACTGTTCGGCCATGAGAAGGGGGCCTTCACCGGGGCCCTCACCCGCAGACCCGGGCGCTTCGAGCTCGCTGATCGGGGCACCATCGTGCTCGACGAGATCGGTGAGCTCCCGCTGCAGCTGCAGGGAAGCCTGCTGCGGGTGCTGCAGAGCGGCGAGTTCGAGCGGCTGGGCTCCTCCGCCACCCAACGCACGAACGCCCGGGTCATCGCCTCCACCAACCGCGACCTCGAGGCGATGGTGCACAAGGGCAGCTTCCGCGCGGATCTCTTCTACCGGCTGAGCGTCTTTCCCATCACCCTTCCGCCGCTGCGCGAGCGCCGAGAGGACGTTCCACTGCTCGCGGCCTTTTTTATCGAGAAGCTGCACGCCAGGCTCGGGCGTCCGCGGATGCGGGTCCCAGACCAGGTCATGGCCATGCTGGTGGCCTATGACTGGCCCGGCAACGTGCGGGAGCTCGAGAACATCGTGGAGCGCTCGATGATCGTATCCGAGGGTGCGGCGCTGGAGGTCGACGCACTGCCCCGGAAGGTGCGCGGCGAGGGCGGGACCCAGATCGGTGCGCCCCACCCCTTTGCGGCGCCCACGCGGACCCTCGCCGAGGTCGAGCGCGACCACATCGCGGCGGTGTGCGAGCGCTGCGGTTGGCGGGTCAACGGTCAGGGGGGCGCCGCGCAGGCTCTAGGTCTAAAGCCCAGCACCCTGCGCTCGCGGATGAAGAAGCTCGGCATCGAGCGCCCGACCCGCACCCCGCGGTCGCTCGAGGCGCGCATCCTGTCGTGAGCGGGACCAGCCTCATCTCGGATGTCGCCGTTCCGGCCGTGGTCTGGCTCCTGATGTTGGTCGTCGGCCTCGAGCTCAGGGGAGCGGATTTCCGAAGGGTCTTTGCCTACCCGAAGGCGGTCGCCGTCGGGACGCTGGGGCAGCTCGTGCTGCTCCCGCTGATCGCCGGGCTGATGATCTGGGGCTTGGAGCCCCGCTCCGACATCGCGGCTGGCATGGTGCTCCTGGCGGCGGCCCCGGGCGGCGCCGTCTCCAACTTCTACGCGTATATCGCCCGGGCCAATGTCGCGCTCTCGGTGACTCTCACGGCGGTGTCGAGTCTGATTGCCCTTGCCACGATGCCCGTCCTCACGTCCGCCGGGTTCGCCCTGTTCCTCGACCGCCGGGAGGTCATCGAGGTGCCCGCCGGGCGGATGGCCGCGCAGTTGGCAATCATGCTCGCGATGCCGATCGCCGTCGGCATGGCGCTGCGGCATTGGCGAGGTGCGGTCGTGAAACGACACGCTCAGGGGCTGCGCCGTTTGAGTCTGGTGGCACTGGCCCTGCTCATCGGGGTGATCCTGTACGATCAGCGCAGCGATCTCTTGGGGGAGATCGGGCCGACCCTGCTGGCCGCGGCGCTCTTCACGCTGATTGCCGTGGCCGCGGGGTGGGGCGTGGGCAGGCTCGCCGCGCTGAACCGGGACGACCGTGTCACCCTGGTCTTGGAGTTTGCGGCGCGCAATCTCGCGATCGTGGCGGTCGTGGGGATCATGGTGCTGGGGCGCGTGGAATTTGTGCTATTCGGCGCGCTGTTTTTCCTCGTACAGGTGCCCATCCTGCTGCTGGTCGGCGCCGTCGCGGTTCGCTCGAGCGAGCGGGCCGCCGCGCCCGGGAGCCCCTGAAGCGATGCGGCGAAGGCCCCGCTGAAGTCCAAGGATCAATGAGTCATGAGCGACAACTCGCGCCCCACCGATCGCCACACGGCACTCGACGCCGGGGAACTGCGTCATGCCTGTGACGCGGCCGCCTGGGGTTTCGAGACCAGCGCGGAGCTGGAGCCGATCCCGGTCACCCTCGGCCAGGAGCGGGCGTTGGAGGCGATCGGCTTCGCCACCGGCATCGCCCACGAGGGCTACAACCTCTTCGTCATGGGCTCCACGGGGCTGGGCCGTCACACCGCGGTGCGCGCGGCCCTCCAGGTCCAGATCGCGGACCGGCCGGCCCCGTCCGACTGGTGCTATGTCGCGGATTTCGCGAGGCCCTCCCGGCCCAATGCCCTGGAGCTGCCGGCCGGGCGCGGTCGGGGCCTGCGCCAGGACATGGAGCGGCTGTTGGAGGATTTGCTCAACGCATTGGCCACCGCCCTGGAGAACGACGAATACCGGCGCCGCGCCCAGGAGATCAACGATGCCTTCAAGGAGCGGGAAGAGCACGCCGCCCAGGAGTTGGGGAAGCGTGCGGTGGAGCAGGACGTTGCTCTGATCCACACCCCCACGGGCTACAGCCTCGCGCCCCTTCGCGACGGCAAGATGATCACGCCCCAGGAGTTCGGCGATCTCCCCGAGGCCGAGCGGGACCGCTATCAGTCGGCCATGGCGGGGATCAAGGAGGAGCTGGGGTCGATCCTCGCGAAGGTGCCCCTGTGGCAACGGGAGATGCGCCAGCGTTTCCGGGACCTCGAGCAGGAGGTCACAGGGGCCACGGTCGCGGAGCTGATGAAGGAGCTGGAGCAGGGTTACTCGGATCTCCCCGAGGTGCTTGCCTACCTGGCCGCGGTGCGCGCTGACGTGGTCGAGAACTGCGAGCTATTCAAGCCCTCCAGCGATGCCCCGCTGGAGCCCGGCGACGGGCGATTCACCCGCTACCGGGTCAACCTGCTGGTGGACCATACGGACTCGAGCGGTCCGCCGATCCTCCACGAGGACAACCCGAGCTACCAGAACCTCGTCGGCCGCATCGAGCATGTCGCGCGCCTGGGCACGCTGCTCACCGACTTTACCCTCATCAAGCCGGGTGCCCTCCATCAGGCCAATGGCGGCTACCTGCTGTTGGACGCGGCCAAGGTCCTCATGAATCCCTTCGCCTGGGAGGGCCTCAAGCGCGCCCTCAACGCGGGCGAGGTGCGCATCGAGTCCCTGGAGCGGCTGCTCAGCATGGCGGTGACCACCTCTCTGGAGCCTGAGCCCATCCCGATTCGGCTCAAGGTGGTGCTGATCGGGGATCGCTTCCTCTATTACCTGCTCAAGGCCTACGACCCGGAGCTCGGGCTGCTGTTCAAGGTGGCCGCGGATTTCAGCGAGGACCTGCCGCGCTCGCCCGAGGCCGACCTGCTCTATGCGCGTCTGGCGGCCACCCTCCAGCAGCGTGAGGGTTTGCGCCCCGTGGATCGCGATGCCCTGGCGTCCATCGTCGAGACCGGCGCCCGGCGGGCGGAGGACGGCGAACGGGTCTCGCTGCATATCGGTCGTCTGCTGGACCTGATCCGCGAGGCGGACGACCAGGCGGCGCGCTCTGGCGAGACGACCGTGGGCCCGGCCCATGTGCGGGCGGCCTTGGAGGCCGAGGATCGGCGTCTGAGTCAGGTCCGAGAGCGTCTGCATGAGGCGATCCTGCGCGGCACCCTGCTGATCGAGACCGAAGGGGTTCAGCTCGGCCAGGTGAACGGGCTCTCGGTGGTGCAGCTGGGCGATTACGCCTTCGGCGCGCCCACCCGCATCAGCGCGACGGCGCGCCTGGGCTCTGGGGATGTGGTCGATATCGAGCGCGAGACCAACCAGGGCGGGGACATCCATTCCAAGGGGGTGCTGATCCTGGCCTCCTACCTGGCCAATCGCTATGCCCGCCATCAACCCCTGTCGCTCGCGGCGAGCCTGGTCTTCGAGCAGACCTATGGGCAGGTGGAGGGCGACAGCGCCTCGGTCGCCGAGCTTTGCGCCCTGCTCTCGGCCATCGGCGACGTCCCCATCCGCCAGGCCATCGCGGTGACCGGGTCCGTGAATCAGCACGGCCAGGTCCAGGCCATCGGTGGGGTCAACCAGAAGATCGAGGGCTTCTTCGACATCTGCCGCGCCCGCGGCCTGGACGGCAGGCACGGCGTGGTCATCCCGGAGGCGAATCGCAAAGACCTGATGTTGCGGCGGGACGTGGTGGACGCGGCCGCCGCCGGCCGATTCCAAGTCTTCGCGGTCCGCCACGCCGATGAGGCGATGGAGATCCTGACCGGCATCGCCGCTGGTCACCCAGACGAGCTGGGGGTCTATCCCGAGGGGACCTTCAACGGCCAGGTGCAGCGGCGTCTTCTGGAATGGACGGCCCTGCGCCAGCATTTCTCCAGCACAGGGCAGGGGGAGGGGGACTGATCCCGGCTCGCCCGTCGCCGTCCGAACGCGAGGCTTGATCTCGCCCGCGGGCTGATCCATGGTTCCGGGCACCGGCCCACACGGCCAACACCACGGAGCCCCGCCTTGACCGCCAGCACCGCGGGCATCTCGCTCAGCTTCGCGCTCTACTTCGCCGCCGTCCTGCTGATCGGCTGGCTGGCCTATCGGCGCACGGCGACCATCTCGGACTTCGTCCTCGGCGGCAGGCGTCTGGGCAGCGGGGTGGCGGCCCTGAGCGCGAGCGCCTCGGACATGAGCGGCTGGCTGCTGCTCGGGCTCCCGGGTCTCGCCTATGCCTCGGGCCTCTCTTCCCTCTGGCTCGCGGGCGGGCTGCTGCTCGGAACCTGGCTGAACTGGAGGCTGCTGGCCGCCCGGGTGCGGGTGTTCACCGAGCACTATGGCGACGCACTCACCCTGCCAGAGTATCTCGCCAACCGCTTCGAGGACCGGAGCGGGCTGCTACGGGGCATCGCAGCCTTCTTTATCCTGCTGTTCTTCCTGATCTATACCGCATCGGGTCTGGTGGCCGGCGGCAAGCTGTTCGAGACGGCCTTCGGGTTGCCCTACCTTTGGGCGGTCGCGGCCGGGACCCTGGCAATCATCCTCTACACGGCGGTGGGCGGGTTTCTCGCGGTCTCTTGGACCGATGTCCTGCAAGGCCTGCTGATGGCCGCGGCCCTGGTGGCGGTGCCGGTGTTCGCGGTCGCCCAGCTCGGCGGGGTCGGCCCGGCGCTCGCGGGGATCTCGGCCGTGGATCCCGATCTGCTCGACCCCTTCATGGCCGACGCGGGCGTGCCCATGACCTTGATGGCGGCGGTCTCCCTGGCGGCCTGGGGACTCGGTTATTTCGGTCAGCCGCACATCCTGGCGCGCTTCCAGGGTATACGCTCTGCCGGGGCTGTCACCCGCGCTCGGCGCATCGCCGTCGCCTGGGTCGCGATCACCCTGTGCGGGGCGACCCTCACCGGGCTCGCTGGGATCCCACTGCTCGACCCCCCACTGGTGGGAGACGAGCGTGAGCGGGTCTTCATGGACCTGGTGGGGATCCTCTTCCATCCCCTGATCGCCGGGCTCTGTCTGGCCGCCATCCTCGCCGCGGTCATGAGTACCGCCGACTCCCAGCTCCTGGTGTCGTCCGCGGCCTTCACCGAGGACTTCTATCGCCGCCTGATCCGCCCCGCCGCGGGTCCGGGGGAGCTGGTGCTCGCCGGGCGGCTCTCGGTGCTGGTGCTGGCCGGATTGGCCTTCGTGCTCGCGCTGGACCCCGACGCCATGGTCCTCGACCTGGTCAGCTATGCCTGGGCCGGATTCGGGGCCGCCTTCGGGCCGGTGCTGATCCTGTCGGTCTATTGGCGCGGAATGACCCGGGGTGGGGCGCTGGCAGGCGTGCTCGCCGGCGGCCTGACCGTGGTGGCCTGGAAGCAGATCTCCGGCGGCATCTTCGATCTCTACGAGCTGGTGCCGGGATTCGTGCTGGCCTGGCTCGCCGCCTGGTTGGTGAGCCGGGCCGGGCGGGCGCCGAGCGGTGACGTCACCGCCGCCTTCGATCGTGCGCTGGCGCGCCTCGGCGAGGCCCGGGCGGATCGGGGCGGCTGAACCCTTTGACCGCCGGCGTGGGCGAAACCCGGAGCGGATGCCTCAACAGGCCCTAGCGATGAGCCGCGTCACCCTGCTCCTGCCGGTGCTGGCGCTCCTCGGCTCCGCCGCGGCCTACCTCGAGCCCGGCCCCTGGGTGGCCATGAAGCCGGCCATCGTGCCCCTGTTGGGCCTGGTGATGTTCGGCATGGGTATGACCCTGACCCTGGAGCGCTTTGCCCAGGTGCTGCGAAGGCCGAGGCTGGTGCTGTTGGGGCTCGCCCTGCAATTCGGCGTCATGCCCCTGGCGGGCTGGCTGATCGCGGAGACCTTGGGTCTGCCCGCGGCCTTGATGGCCGGTCTGGTGCTGGTCGGCGCGAGCCCGGGCGGCACCGCGTCCAACGTGATCTGTTATCTCGCCCGGGGCGACGTGGCCCTGTCGATCACCCTCACGACCGCCTCGACCCTGCTCGCGGTGCTCCTGACGCCCGCGCTCACCTGGCTCTACGCCGGTCAGCGGGTGCCGGTACCGGCCGGGGACATGCTGATCTCTATCGCCCAGGTGGTGCTCTTGCCGGTCGCCCTCGGGGCGCTGGTGAATCGCCTCGCCGGGGCGCGGCTTGCAACCTTGCGGCGGGTCTTCCCGCTGCTCTCGGTGCTGGCCATCGCGGTCATCATCGCCATCGTCGTCGGCCTCAACCAGGGCGCCCTCGGGTCGCTGGGGGTGGCCGTGGTCGTGGCGGTGGTCTTGCACAACGGGGCCGGACTCGCGTCCGGCTACTGGATCGCCCGGGCGTTGGGCGAGGATGAGGCCCGCGCACGCACCCTGGCGATCGAGGTGGGCATGCAGAACTCGGGACTGGCGGCGGCCTTGGCCGCGAAGTACTTCCCCGCGGCCGCCGCCCTGCCCGGTGCGGTCTTCTCGATCTGGCACAACCTGTCGGGCTCGGCGCTCGCGGCCTGGTGGTCGCGGGGGGAGCCGGACCCGCGGAAGGCGGGCTGAGGGCGGGGTGAGTCAACCCACGTCGGGCGTTGTGGGGGTCGGGCTGAAGCCCGACCCACGGCAGAGCGGGCTTAGACCAGGCGGTAACGCTCGCGCATGTCGAGATAGACCAGGTTCGAGACGGTGCGCATCGCGTCACTGCGGCGGGTGATCCAACTCCCGTAGGAGCGGGTGCTGTTGGGTCGCTCGATGATCCCGACGAAGGTGTAGGGATAGCGGCGTCCGCGGGCATCCTGGGCCTCGATGATCCCCATGTTGCCGCACAGTTGGGCGGTGGAGCCGGTCTTGTCGTAGACCCGCACCCGCTCGGGCATGGAGGCGACACCCTTGGAGATGCGGTCATGGTTCGGCAGGGCCATGATCGAGCGCAGCTCCTGGCTGTAGGGCAGGCGGTCGTTCCACAGGGCCCAAAGGAAACGACTGTAGTCGTGCGCAGAGGCCAGGTTGCGGTAGGTCTTTCCGCCCGCTGGGATCTTCTCCACGATCCGGGTCTGCTGAAAGATCTGTGGTGCCTGACCCTTCAGGACCGCCTCGACGTCCTTGGGACCCTTATGGGAGCGGTAACGGCTCACCAGGTCGATCATCTCGTTGGTGGCCGTGTTGCTGCTCTTGCGGATCATGCGCTCCATGGTTGAGCGCACATCGCTGGTGTAGCGGACCTTGCGCGGAGAGTCCTCCGCGAGGAAGAAATAGGCCTGGGCCACGAACGGCTTGATCATGCTCGCCGCCTGGCGGGGCGAGTCCTCGTTGATCGAGACCAGCTTCTTCTTGGCGCTGAAGTCGTAGACGCACCAGGAGGTGCGCTCCTCGGCGCTGATCTTCCCCTCGCGGCGCAACCGCTGGACCAGATCGACCACCTGACCCTGGAGTGAACCGCGCCGCGGGCCAGCCGCGGCGAAGCTCGGGGCGCCGAGCAGCAGGCCTGCCGAGGTGGCCGCCAGGGCCCCGAGGAAATCGCGGCGATCCAGGTGGAAGGCGTCCCCGATGATCGGGGAGGCTCGCTCGTCAAGGGTCTCGGTATCCATGGACTTCCCCCCGTATATACCGTTCAGCCCGATCAGCAGGGCGCGGACCCCCTGCCCGGTGGAGACTCGCCTGTCCTGGCCCAAAAAGGGCGGAGCCAAATGATGGACGAGCCCGCGGCCGGGCGGGGCGCATGTGCCTGAGGATAGTCAGGGAATGCCGGGAACGCAAGGGTAAAACTGTCTACGACTCAGCAACATCTGAAGCTAAGTTCATTCTTCCTCGTAGATGTTGCCGCGGAGAGACACGCGGATCGACGCCCGTGATGGCGCTCGGGGGCGTCGAGGCAATGGACCGGTGCGATCGTCATGGGCCCGAGACATCCCGGGCGAGGGCGGATGGGACAGAGACGATGGCCGGGGGCGATCGCGGGGATCTCCCGCCGGGGGCGCGGCTGCCCGGCCCCTCGGGGGGCCGAGTCGATGGGGCAGGCTACTGGACGCTGCCGAAGGACTTATCGGCGGCCCCCGATGGGGCCTTGAGGCCGGCGAATCGGCAGCCCTGGGCGACCGGACCGCCGGGGAACAGGGTGTAGAGGAAGCGCAGGCCGCCTTTGGAATGGAACGACTCATCGAGCGCATCATGGAGCTCGCGCACGTTGGCGCGCTCGTGGGCGGCGAAGTAGCCCTGCAGGGCCTTGATGGCCTCCCAGTGATCCTCGCTCAGTGAGATCCCGTCCTGCGCCGCCGCCGCCTCGGCGCTCGCGCTGGTCCAGTCCGTCGGTGCATGGGGAAAGTCGGGGTCGCGGGTTACCGCCCCGGGGTTCAGGATCTCGCTCATGGTCTCTGCCACTGTCTCGTTCCTCCAATGTACAGGTGGCGACATGCGCTGCCGCCGCAGGGTGGTGGCCGTCGTGGTCTGCGCCCGGGGTCGCGCCCGGGTAAGCAAACCGTTCCGGCAACCCGAGTGTCGACGCTCGGGGGCGGACCGTCAAGGAGCCAAGGTACAGGTCAAGAGGCGGGCTCTGGCGCCCATCGTGCGGCACGCCACCCGGCCGTCCCTGGGCCAGACGGCACGCGCGATAACCCAGCGCGTCCCATGGAGGGGCCGTAGGCGGGCGTTTCCTCAGGCGAGCATCAAGTAGACCGCGACCGCTGCCGCGACGCCGACCAAGGCAGCCGCTGCGATCCCCGCATAGACACCGCGCAGACTCGAGCGTATGCGCTCTGTGATCTGTTCGGTCGGCTGCGTGGAGCCGCGCAGGTCCGCGAGCGCGGTGCCGACCTCACGCCGGGTGGCCTCCAGGGCCTTGTCAACGGCCGCGCGCTCACTAGCGGCGAGCTGTTGGGTGATCCGCTCGCCCTCGTTAGATCGGGGCGCGAACTCGCGAAGATACTGCTCGACCAGGTCCATGAGCTGCCCGCGCTCGGATTCCACCTCGAGCTTCACCAGGTCCGGCAATGCCTCGCGGGCAAACCGGTCCACGGCCGTTTGCAAGTCGGTGTCGTCGAGGGTCGGACGTGACGACTCCTGGGCCTGGAGCGCGGCCGCGAGCCGGGGACCCATCTCGTCGGAGAGCCCCTGCACCCGCGATTCGACCAGTTGCCTCGCCTCGGCCATCAGACGTTCCGAGAGGTCCCTACGGAGATCGCCGAGCAATGCGGTGACGCGGGCCTCGATGCGCTGGTCGAGCCTGGCGTCGATCTCCTCTGCAAGGCGAGCGTCCACCAGTGCGTTGACCTGCTCTGCCGAGGGGGCCGCCGGAGCGGCGGGGGCGTGCGCCGGCTCCGGGACGGCGGCGGCCACGGCCGGCGCCCCCCGCAGCTGGGCGAGGATGTCGGGCAATTTCTCCGGGGCGACGGACTTGGGTAGAATCCCCGCCACCCCCTTGCGTTCGGCCGCGGCCGCGAACTCGGCATCCTCGTGGGAGGTGCACATCACCACCGGGATGTGGGCGGTGCGCGGATCCGAGCGGATCACCTCGAGCGCCTCGAACCCGTTCATGCCCGGCATGGTGTGGTCCATCAAGATCGCGTCCGGCAGCTCGCCCTCGAGGACCTTGAAGGCGGCCTCGGCGGATTCGGCGGTATCTACCTCCACGCCGTGACGCTGGAGCTGAATTCGCAAGGCATAACGCGCTGACCGGGAATCATCGACGAGGAGTATTTTCATCGGGGCCATCTTCATCTGTCGGTTCGAGTGCCGCCTTCGGGCTGGCCGAGGTGGGCCGGGGCTGAAGCTCCCCGGGGCCCGCCGGGTGAATGCGCGCCTCCCCAGGCCGTCCATCACCCAGGCCGTCACGATGGCCCACGGGATCGACGCTGGATCGGCCGGGCCCCTTCCAGTTGGCGCCCGGCAGGCCGCCCGAAGTGTAATGAACGGGAGTACCTAGCACCATGACGCCCCCGTACCCGCGTACCTCTAAGCCCTGTACCGAGGTGTCGGTCCAGTGCCTCGAGTCGGCCGATGCGGTCGCCGCCTGGGTCGCCGACCGTATCAGTGCCGAGGCCGAGGAGGCCATCCGGGAACGTGGACGTTTCGGCTTGGTCCTCGCGGGCGGACGCACCCCCGTCGCCGCGTACACTCTACTCGCCGGTCGCGCCGAGGAATGGGAACGCTGGCACATCTTCTACGGCGACGAGCGCTGCCTGCCGGTCGAGCATCCGGATCGCAACAGCCACGCCGCCGGCACGGCCTGGCTCGATCGGGTGGGGCTGCCAGGGGCGAACCAACATCCCATCCGCGCCGAGCGCGGCGCCGTGGCGGCGGCCGCGGACTATGCGGCGGCGATTGCCCCCATGCTCCCTTTCGACCTGGTGCTCCTCGGGATGGGCGAGGACGGCCACACGGCGAGCCTCTTCCCGGGCCTGCCGCTCGAGGACGATGGGCTGGTGATCCCGGTCCATGGGGCACCCAAGCCGCCCGCGGAGCGGGTGTCTCTGACCCCGCGTGCCCTCGCGGCGAGCCGCTCTGTCCTGATCGTTGTCACCGGCGCCGGCAAGCGCGCGGCCCTCGACGATTGGCGGCGGGGACGGCCGTTGCCCGTATCGCGGGTGGCATCGCTGGCATGCGCGACCCTGGTGGTCGACCGCGATGCCTTGGGACCTGATCCCGTCGCGATCCTGCCCTGCCGCCCACCCGGTTGACGGGATCCCCCGGCCCGCACCTCGCGGAGCTTCCGACTTAGGAGCGTTGTGATGAACCTGAGCTTGGCGATCCCGCTCGTCCTTCATGAACTGGCCACCCTGGTGTGGATCGGCGGGATGTTCTTCGCGCACTTCGCCTTGCGGCCCACCATCAAGCAGACCTTGGAGCCGCCTGCACGCATCCAGGTGGCCCTGGGGGTGTTTCGCCGCTTCTTCCCCTGGGTGTGGATCGCCATAGCGACCCTGTGGCTGACCGGGACCTGGGTGGCCTTGGTCGCCATGCAGGGGAAGGTGGGGCTGCATGTCATCCTCATGACGGGGATCGCCCTGCTGATGACCCTGATCTTCGTCTTTCTCTATGTGATGCCCTATCGCAAGATGCGCATCGCCGTGGAGTACGAGAACTGGCGCTGGGCGAGCGCCAAGTTCTCGAACATCCGCAAGCTCATGGCCGTGAATCTGATGCTCGGGCTGCTGACCACCGTGATCGCGGTCGGCGGGCCCATGGTGATCCCCGGCATCGAGCAGATGATGTCAAAGGCGCCCGCCGCGTCCGCGACCGGGACCCAACGGCCAGCCGAACAGGGTCGCTGACCGCCCTCCCCAACCGGGCCGCCCGAGGGCGGGACCGCACAAAAAAAGGGCCGCAACGCGGCCCTTTCGATCACCCGACGCCGGCGCGGCGTCAGCTCACCTTGATCTCCAGCTGCTCCCCGGTCTCGGGATCCGAGAGATGCACCGCGCAGGCGATACAGGGGTCGAAGGAGTGGATGGTGCGCAGGATCTCCACCGGTTGCTTCACGTCGTACAACTGATGGTTGTCCTGGAGGGCCGCCTCGTAGGCGCCCGGCTTCTTCTGCGGGTCCCGCGGGCCGGCATTCCAGGTCGAGGGCACCACCGCCTGGTAGTTGTCGATACGGCCGTCCTTGATCACGATCCAGTGCCCCAGCGCCCCCCGAGGTGCCTCCATGAATCCGGCCCCGCGCGCCTCCTTCGGCCAGGTCGAGGGCTCCCACAGCATGGAGTTGAAGGTCACCGAATCGCCGCGCTTGATGTTGGCGATCAGCTCGTCGTACCAGCCCTGCATGGCGTCCACGACGATCTTCGTCTCGAGGGTGCGGGCGGCGGTCCGTCCCAGGGTGGAGAACAGGGCGCGTGGCTCCAGGTTCAGGGTCCTCAGGGTCATATTGACCAGTTCCTGAGTCTGAGCATGTCCTTGCGCGAAGAGCATCAGCACCCGGGCCAGGGGTCCGACCTCCACCGAGTGTCCCTTCCAGCGGGGCGCCTTGAGCCAGGTGTAGCCGTCGCTGACGTCCAGTTGGGTGTACGGCGGTTTGACGCCGCCGCGTCCGTCGTAATTGAGCGCGGTCTCGCCCGCGTAGGGGTGCAGCCCGGCGTCGTTGCCGTCCTGATAGTCGTACCAGGAATGGGCGACGAACTCCTGGATCTGGCTGTCGTCGTGCAGGTCCACCTCGTGGATGGTGCCGAGATCCCGATTGAGTATGACCCCGCGCGGGAACAGGAAGCTCTCGGGGTCTAGGGCGCCAGTGCTCGGGAGGTCGCCGTAGCACAGGAAGTTGCCCAGCCCCTCGCCGCGCTGGAACCAGTCCGGATAGAAGCCGGCGATGGCCAGGGTGTCGGGCACATAGACCTGGTCGACGAACTCGCGCATGGAGGCGATGACGGTCTGCACCTCCGCGAGCTTCTTCGCGTTGATGGCGGAGTCGGAGTTCAAATCGATTGGGGAGGCGACGCCGCCCACCACGAAGTTCGGGTGCGGGTTCTTGCCGCCGAATATGGCGTGCAGGCGCGCCGCGTCCCGCTGCCAGGCGAGGGCCTCGAGATAATGGGCCACCGCCATCAGGTTGGCCTCGGGCGGCAGCTTGTAGGCGGGGTGGCCCCAGTAGCCGTTGGCGAAGATCCCGAGCTGGCCGGACTCCACGAATCCCTTGAGCCGCTTCTGCACGTCGGAGAAATAGCCCGGGGAGGACTTCGGCCAGTTACCGAGTGACTGGGCGAGCTCCGAGGTCGCCTTGGGATCGGCGGACAGGGCGCTGACCACGTCCACCCAGTCCAGTGCGTGCAGGTGATAGAAGTGCATGACATGATCGTGCACGTACTGGGCGCCGATCATGAGGTTGCGGATGAGCTGGGCGTTGGCGGGGAGCTCGATCTTGAGCGCGTCCTCCACCGAGCGCACGGACGCGAGGCCGTGCACCAGGGTGCATACGCCGCAGATGCGTTGGGCGAAGGCCCAGGCGTCGCGCGGGTCGCGGCCCTGCAGGATGGTCTCGATGCCGCGCACCATGGTGCCGGAGCTGTAGGCTTGGGCGATGTTCTCGCCATCCATCTGGGCCTCGATGCGTAGATGGCCCTCGATGCGGGTGATGGGGTCGACGACGACGCGTTCACTCATGTTGGTGTCTCTTCAGCTTGGGGCCGGGAGACCGGCCCCAGGTTACTCGGGTGCGCTCCGCCGGCTCAGGCCTTCTCGACCAGATGGTCGGCGATCATCTCGGTGAGACCCACCACGGGGATGTCCATGTTGAACTCCTCGAGCCCCTCTTCGAGCTGCGTCCGGCAGGTGGCACACATGGTCACCATGCGTTCGGGCTCCACCTGCTCGATCTGCTCCTTCTTGCGCTTGAAGGCCGCCATCTTCAGGGGCTCGGCGCGCTCGTTGGAGCTCACCCCGCCGCCGGCGCCGCAGCACCACTGGAACTTGCCGTGCTCCTCGAGATCGACGAAGTCCTCGGCGACGAGGTTGATGAGGTTGCGCTGCTGTTGGATGACGCCGCTCTTGCGGGCCAGGTTGCAGGGGTCGTGCATGCTGAGCCGGTCGGTCTCCATGCCCTCGGTCTTGATGCGGCCGGAGGCGCGCAGCTCATCGAGCACCTCGATGATGTGGAAGACCTTGAAGGGGTAGGGCTTGCCGATAAGGTTCGGGCCCTCCCAGCGGATCGCGGTGAAGGCGTGGCCGCATTCGGGGCTGATCACGTTCTTCACGCCGAGCTTCACCGCGGCGTCCACCACCCGCTGCACCAGGAGTGCTGCGACATCCTTGTTGCCGATCTGGATGCCGGCGTTGGTGGCCTCGAAGCAATCGGTGCTGAGGGTCCAGGAGATACCCGCGTGGTCGAAGATCTTGGTGATGGCCTCGAGATACTCGGGGAAGTTGATGACCTCCATGGAGGAGAGCATTACCAGGTAATCGGCGCCCTGCTGGTCGATCGGGACCTTGAGTCCGGTGCTCGCCTCAACGTGGTCGATCTGGACCTGGAGAGTCTTCCATTGCAGGCCCATGGGACTGCCGGTCTGCACCGCCCGCACCGAGGCGCCGATCAGGCCCTCCGGCGCATGGCCCGAGGCGACCATGCCCTCGCGGGTCTTGCGCACCATGGATTGGATGTCGTTGCCCACCGGGCAGACCATGGAGCAGCGCGCGCACATGGAGCAGGAGTCGTAGACCAGCTCCTCCCACTCGGCAAGCATCTCGTCAGTGACCTTCTTCTGCAGGCCGATCATGCCCTTGATCCGACCCCAGAGGGTGAACTCCGACTCCCACACCAGGCGCAGGGGCTCGACCTTGAGGATCGGCGTGTACTTCGGATCGCCCGTCTCGACGTAGAAGGGACACGCGGTGGCACAGATCCCGCAATGGACGCAGCTCGAGAAGAAGGCCGCGACCGGCGCGTCGATCTCCTCACGCAGGGCCTTGAGGCCCCGTTGCAAGTTGAAATCGCTCATGACTCGACCCCCCGACGGCCGAAGCTGGCCCCGTTGTACCAACGGGCGATGAAGGTGGTGAAGATGTGCGTGAGCTTGGTGAAGGGCAGCACGATGAGGAAGATCTCGGCGGTGAGGATGTGCAGCCCGAGCGCAAGCGGATAGGGGTTGATCACCCGGTTGTAGGCCAGGTAGCCGCTCAGCACCACCAGGAAGGTCACACCCCAGATCAGGTAGTCCTCGAGCGTGCTGATGTGCTTCTTCACCGGGTGGTTGAGCCGGTGCACCAGGGTGGCGACCAGTGCAACCAGTGTGACCGCGGTCACCAGGTCGACGATCGGGTTGGGCAGGCCCGGCCAGGAGATACCGAGCAGGCTCTTGATCAGCTCGATGTGCGGGATGAACAGCAGCAAGGCGATCAGGAAGCCGATGTGCCAGATCCAGCCCACCACTACGTTGAACGGGGCGCTTTTGAAGGTCCCGGGGTCGGCCACCGTGCGCGTGAACATGGTCCGGAAACCTGGGCCCCATTCACCGGCCCGGGGCTCAGCGTAGTTGGGTCTGCGGCCGATGACGAAGATCTCGACGATTCGCGCGAGCATCCCTAGGGCGAAGATGGCGATCGCCCAGTCGAACATGGGCCCCTTGGTCCATAGCAGAAAGTCCATCGGGTCGCTCATAGCTTCTGCTCCAGTTCTTCGACGGTGACCGGCTGACGATCCGCCTTCTCGCTGCTCACCTGCTTCTTGGCCAGTGCCGCGACGGCGCCGCCGACGATGGCGCCCGCCACGCCAGCGGTCAGGATGGTCCCGCCCGACGCGCTGGTTGGCACGGACAGCGGCTCGTAGAAGCCGCCGGCGTCCCAGAACTTGGGCTCGGAGCAGCCCAGGCAGGGGTGGCCAGACTCGATCGGCCAACTGGTGCCGGAGTTCCAGCGCATGGTCGCGCAGGCGTTGTAGGTGCTCGGGCCCTTGCAGCCCAGGCGGTAAAGACACCAACCGGCCTTGGCACCCTCGTCGTCGAAGGACTCGGCGAACAAGCCCTTGTCGTAGAAGGGACGGCGATAGCAACGGTCGTGGATGGATTGCCCGAAGAAGGCCTTGGGCCGGTTGTATTCATCCAGCTCCGGCAACTGGCCGAAGGTCAGGTAATGGGCGAGCACCCCGGTGATGACCATAGGCACCGGCGGACAACCGGAGACGTTGATCACCGGTTTGTCCTTCACCACGTCCATGACCGACACCGCGCCCGTGGGGTTCGGATTGGCCATGGGCAGTCCGCCGAAGGCCGCGCAGGTACCCACGGCCACCACGGCGGCGGCGCCCTCCACCGACTGCATCAGCATGTCATAGTTGCTGATGCCCGCGATGGTGGAGTAGCCCGGATTCATGTCGGGTCCCGGTAGCGAGCCGTCCACGATCAATAGATACTCGCCATGGTGCGCCTCCATGGCCTGCTCGCGGGCGTGCTCGGCGGCCTCGCCGGCCGCTGCCTGCAGCGTGTGGTGATAGTCCAGCGAGATCACGTCGAGTATCAGGTCCTCGACCGTGGGCGAGTGGCTGCGGGTGAGTGACTCGGTGCATCCCGTGCATTCTTGGAACGACAGCCAGATCACCGAAGGGCGCTTGGCATTCTCCAGGGCTGCTGCGATGGCCGGCACCATGCTAGGCGGCAACGCCATCATGGAGGCGGTGGCGGCGCAGAACTTGAGGAAACCGCGGCGGGATACGCCGTGCTCTCGCAAGCTCTCGCCGAGGGTCTTCTTCGTATGGGGCATGGTCCCTCCCGGGGGTGTCAGGAAGAAGGACGCGGATCTTCGGCGTCCGGCGCGAGCCGGGCGTCGAGTACGGCGGCGGCGGTGGAGAGATCCTCCGGCTGGACGCGGAGGATCTCGGGGATGGTGGCGATCTCCAGATGCAGGGCCAGGCGTTGGCCCTCGTCGTTGTAGTAGTCGACGAGCCAGACCCCCGGGATGGCGGTCTCCCGCACATAGGTCGGCCCTAGGGCGCGGATGCTGGCCTCGACCTCGCCGCTGCCGAGCAGCGCGGTGAGGCGCTCCTCGTCGCCGGGGCCGAACGGGATGGCGTTGAGATCGATCTGGGTGGGCTCGCCGCGCTCGATCAGTCGGCCCAGGGCGTGCCGTACCTCATGCAGGATGGGGATAGCGTTGCCGTGCTGGGCGGGGGGCGCGTGGGGCGTCTCGACCTTGATGGGGATACTGCTGAGGTCGGTCATAGTGTCGTCGCTAGAGGTTTCGCATTGCATTCTACGAGGCCGCCCGAGGGCGTGATTTGACTCAGCGCAGCTAATTAGTAGGTTAGCAACCACCGAAATACGCCCCAGCAGTCC
This sequence comes from uncultured Gammaproteobacteria bacterium, assembly GCA_963714915.1. GTDB lineage: Bacteria > Pseudomonadota > Gammaproteobacteria > Chromatiales > Chromatiaceae > Thiodictyon. The sequence continues at coordinate 51,267 of CAVQQM010000020.1, read as the reverse complement.
GTGGCGTGATCCGGGTCTCGCGACTGACGGCTCAGACCGCTTGGGCTCGCCAGCGGGTGAGCAGCTCCTGGGCCCGCGTCATGGCCTCGGGGATAGCGGCGTCGACCGCCGGGGTGAGTGCATCGCCCCAGTCGACGACCCCCGGTTCGATGCCGATCAGGGCCCGGCGGGGTGGCAGGCTGTCGGTAAGCCGCGCCATGTCCAGGAGGTCGGCGAGGCTCACCTCGTGCACGCTGTTGGCGTGGTGGCTGAGCTGGTGGTCCATGGCCTCGCCCTCGAAGACCCGCACGCTGCCCGGTCGGTCGCCCATCGCCGCGGCGTCCACCACGATGAGCTGCTGGCATTCGCCGATGGGTACCGCGAGGGTGAAGCTCAGGGTGCCCCCGTCGAGGAACTCGATGGGGTCGCCGCCGTCGTGGACGGCGGCCAGACGCCGGACAACCTCGGGACCAGCGGCCTCGTCGGTCATGAGCACATTGCCGAGGCCGAGTATGAGGGTCTTGGGGGTCAAGCTGGGGAGCTCCGGTTGGGTGTTGGCGGGGGATTGCGGGGCGGCGGACGGCTGGTTAGCCTGTGAGCAGGATCTTGAATGTACGAGGGCCATCGCCGTGTGTCTCGGCATCCCCATGCAGATCGACTCGATCGACGGATTCGTCGCCCGTTGCACCGCCAAGGGTGTGGAGCGGGAGGCCAATCTCTTCATGCTCCAGCATGAGATGCCCGAGGTGGGCGACTATGTGGTCGTCCACCTAGGCTACGCCATGGACCGGGTGAGCGCGGACGAGGCTGCAGCCGCCTGGGCCATCTACGATGAGATGCTGGCGGCCGACGCCGCGGCGGGACAAGAGTGCCCCTAGCCGAGGAAGGCGTTGGCGATGGCGTATTGGCGCTCGGCCTCGCTCACGTCCGGGGCGTCGTCGCTCTCGATCAGCTCACAGTTGATGGCCATGCGGGCCTGCACCGCTGCCTTCCAGGCGCGGTTCTGCCTCTCGGCCATCAGGGCGTCCGGGGTAAGGGCGGCAGCCGCGGCGGCCGCCACGAAGTGATCGGCCTGGGCGAGCCAGTCGGTGTCCTTGCCGCAATCGGTGTAGGTCTTGGTGGCATAGGCCTTGGCCGCCCTGAAGGCGTCTTCCAGCTCGCCAGGAGAGACGTCCTCACGCAGTCCGGTCGCGACGGCCCGGTTCACCCGGTCGTCCTTAGATAGTCGCAACACCGCCTCGGCAAACCGGCAGCCGAGGACGCGCTGCTGATCGGCGCCGAGCGCGTTGAGTGCATCGCGGAGCTGGTGATCGGTGTGGATGTTTGCCATGACGTGCGGTCCTCGAACCGGTGGGTGAGGCGCGAGCCGAGCGGCTGCTCGCGGCGGTCGCGCAGGTATCCGGCAATATCACCGAATTCCGATCAATGCTGCATTGATATGGGTCACTGGGCGGAACGCTGATCGACCGGCATGCCCCGATTAGGGGCACCTCCTCAACCCAACGCGCGAGGTTCGTAGGTGAAACGCACCGTCTTCTTCGTGTCCGAGAGTACCGGCATCACCGCCGAGACCATGGGACACAGCCTGCTCTCCCAGTTCGACACCGTCGATTTCGAGCAGGTCTACATGCCCTATATCAACACCGACCTCCGCGCCCGCGCGCTCACCCAGCGCATGCAGGAGGCCGCCGATCGTGACGGGGTGCGCCCGGTGGTCTTCGCCACCATGCTCGACCACGGGATCGCGGGGATCCTGCGCGGCGGCAACTGCTTCTACCTGGAGCTGTTCGAGAGCTACATCGAGCCGCTCTCGAGCGAGCTCGGGGTACCGCCCAGCGGAAAGTCCGGGCGTAGCCACGCGATCACCAAGCCGAGCTCCTACACCAAGCGCATCGAGGCCATCAACTTCGCCATGGCCAACGACGACGGGGTGCGCCCGGATAACTTCCATCGCGCCGATGTGGTGCTGACCGGGGTGTCGCGCTCGGGCAAGACGCCCACCTGTCTCTATCTGGCCATGCACTACGGGCTGCGCTCCGCCAACTATCCGCTCACGGAAGAGGACTTCGAGCGCGGCGACGTCCCCCAGTTGGTCTGGGACTGCCGTCAGAAGCTCTTTGCCCTGACCATCGACCCCCAACGTCTGCGCCTCATCCGCGAGGAGCGCCGGCCGGGGAGCGAGTACGCCTCCATGAAACGTTGTCAGGACGACATCCGCATGGCCGCATCCATCTACAAGCGCCTCGAGATCCCCGTGCTCAACACCACGAGCCAGTCCATCGAGGAGATCGCCACCCAGATCCTGCGTGCCTTGAAGTCGAAGATGGACTGACGGACCGGGAACGACGGGCGCGCCGTCGCCCTTGTCAGCATTTAAGCGTCTAATGATAATGGCCGGCCTTTGCCGCGGCCCCGCGGCGCGGAGAGGTCAGGGCACATGCACAGCGAAGATCGGGCCAAGATGAAGATCCGCTCAAGATGAAGATCGGGGTCCCCAAGGAGACCCGGGCCGGCGAGACGCGGGTCGCGTCTACCCCGGAGGTGATCAAGCGGCTGGCAACCAAGGGCTTCGAGCCCGTGATCGAGTCCGGGGCCGGGCTGGCGGCCGGGTTCCCGGACGCCGACTATGCGTCTGCGGGTGCCCGGGTCGCGGACCGTGCCGGGGCCTTCGACGTGGACCTGCTCTTGAAGGTCCGGCGTCCGCAGGAATCGGAGGTCGAGGCGATCCGCCCCGGCGGTCTGTTGATCGCCCTCATGGAGTCCTGCGGCGGCGAGGATGCACTGGTCGCCGCCATCAAGGCCAAGGGCACCCGGGTGCTCGCCATGGAGCGGCTGCCGCGCATCTCGCGGGCCCAGTCCATGGACGCCTTGTCCTCCCAGAGCAACATCGCCGGCTACCGCGCCGTGATCGAGGCGGCGGCCCGCTTCGGCCGCTTCTTCCCCATGATGATGACCTCGGCGGGCTCGGCGAAGCCGGCCCGGCTGGTGGTCCTGGGGGCGGGGGTCGCGGGGCTCCAGGCGATCGCGACGGCGCGCCGCCTGGGGGCCGATGTCCATGCCTATGATGTGCGGCCCGAGACCCGCGAGCAGATCCTGTCGCTGGGGGCCAAGCCCATCGACCTGGACCTCGGGGAGGACGCGGCGGGGGAGGGCGGCTACGCCAAGGAGCTGTCAGAGGAGGCCCGTGCCCGCCAGCAGGCGGCGCTCGCGGACCAGCTCGCCAAGGCCCATGTGATCGTGACCACGGCACTGATCCCCTGTCGTGCGGCACCGGTACTGGTCACCGAGGAGGTGGTGCAGCGCCTGCGCCCCGGCTCGGTGATCGTCGACCTGGCCGCCGCATCGGGAGGCAATTGCCCGCTCACCGAGCCGGACGCCGTGGTGGAGCGCCACGGGGTGATCATCGTCGGCCATACCAACTACCCCGCCCTGGTGCCGACTGACGCGAGCGCCTTCTATGCGAAGAATCTGGCCAACCTGATCGACATCCTGGCGGAGTCCGGCGATCAGGGACCGGTCCTGAAGGACCTCGCCGCCGACGAGATCACGGCGGCCATGCAGCTCTAGGATTAGCGCGCCAGGGCGCCAGGGCGCCGGGCCGCCGCGCGTCCGGCCGTCCCCGACTCACCGCGCCCCGTCTTCAGCCCTCGACCGGCGCGGGTCTGCCGGCGGCCCACCCAACGGAACACGCCCCATGTCAGAGACCTTGCTCGCACTCTACGTCTTCGTCCTCGCCTGCTTCATCGGCTACTACGTCGTGTGGGGGGTGACGCCGTCGCTCCACACCCCGCTGGTGGCGCTCACCAACGCCATCTCGGGGATCGTCATCGTCGGCGCCTTGCTGGTCGCGGGCGCTGAGCAGGGCGGCACGGCGGCCGAGCTCCTGGGGTTCTTGGCCGTGCTGCTCGCGTCCATCAATGTCTTCGGCGGCTTTCTGGTGACCCACCGGATGCTGTCCATGTTCAAGAAAAAGAAGAAATAAGGGGCCAGCACGATGGAGATCTCCGCCAACGCCCAGGCCATCGCCTATCTGGTCTCGGCCGTCCTGTTCATCTTCGCCCTCAAGGGGCTCACCCATCCCGCGTCCGCGGGGCGCGGCAACCTGCTCGGGATGCTGGGCATGCTGATCGCCGTCGCGGCGACCCTGCTCGGGCGCGAGGTCCAGTCCTACGGCTTCATCATCGCCGGGGTGGCGGCGGGCGCGGTGATCGGCACCGTGCTGGCGCTGCGCATCCAGATGACCGCCATGCCCCAGCTGGTGGCGGCCCTGCACAGCTTCGTGGGTCTGGCCGCCGTGCTGGTGGCCATCGGGACCTTCCTGAACACCCCCGAGCCGGGGGCGGTGATGATGGCGGAGCTCTCCGCCGGGGTCGTCATCGGCGCCATCACCTTCACGGGCTCTGTGATTGCCTTCCTCAAGCTCCAGGGGCTCATGAGTGGGGCGCCCATCAAGTTCGGCGGGCAGCATGCGCTCAACGCCCTGATCGCCCTCGCCTGCATCGGGCTCGGGGTGCACTTCGCCCTCACCGGGAGCGCCTGGTCCCTGGGCCTGATGACCCTGCTCGCCCTGCTGCTGGGGGTGACACTCATCATCCCCATCGGCGGGGCGGACATGCCGGTGATCATCTCCATGCTGAACAGCTACTCGGGCTGGGCGGCGGCGGCCACGGGCTTCACCCTGCACAACAACCTGTTGATCATCGTCGGCGCCCTGGTCGGTTTCTCCGGCGCCATCCTCTCCTACATCATGTGTCGGGCCATGAACCGGTCCATCATCAACGTGGTCTTCGGCGGGTTCGGCTCCGGGGACGACTCGGGTAGTAGCGCCGGGGCCCAGGCGGCGGAGAAGGGGGTCAAGTCCGCCTCCGTGGAGGACGTGGTCTACTGGATGGAGGACGCTGGGAAGGTCATCGTAGTCCCCGGCTACGGGATGGCGGTGGCCCAGGCCCAGCATGCCCTGCGCGAGCTGATGGAGCTGCTCCAGGCGCGTGGGGTGGAGGTCAAGTTCGCCATCCACCCGGTGGCCGGGCGTATGCCCGGGCATATGAACGTGCTGCTGGCGGAGGCCGACATCCCCTACGACCAGGTGCTCGAGATGGACGAGATCAACCCGGAGTTCCAGACCACGGACGTGGCCCTGGTGGTGGGCGCCAACGACGTGGTGAACCCGGCGGCCAAGGAGGACAAGTCGAGCCCCATCTACGGGATGCCGATCCTCGAGGCGGGCAAGGCACGCCAGGTCTATTTCCTCAAGCGCTCCATGCGCCCGGGCTACTCGGGCGTCGACAACCTGCTCTTCTATCAGGACAACACCTCCTTGGTCTTCGGTGATGCCAAGGACACCATCGAGGGCATGGTCGCGGCACTCAAGGGCGGCGGGCACTAAGCCATCGGATCCCAAGGGGTCCGGGGCGGCAACACACGGGGGCGAGGCCCATGCGCGGCGTCATCATCGGGTTGATCTTGGGCGCCGTCCTCGGCGCCGCCGGCGGATTCGCGGGTGGACTCTTCGCCTTCCCCTTCCTGTTCCCGCCGGGACCCGTCAACGAGACCGTCAGCGAGGCCGAGAGTGGTCCGGTCCGTGCCTCCGGTCGTTTCATCCATGCCGACCCCTCTGACCGCATCCACTGGGGCAGCGGCTCGGTCACCCTATTCGACGGGCTCTTGTTCCTCGGCGAGGACTTTCGAGGTCGGGCCGGGTCCGAAATATCACGTCTATCTGGTCCCGGAACGCGGCATCGACCCCGACACCCGGGTCGAGGAGACCATGTTCGTGGATCTCGGACGGCTCAAGTCCTTCGTCGGTGGACAACGCTACGAGATCCCCGCGGGACTCAGGCTCGAGGACTACGGCTCCGTGGTGATCTGGTGCGAGCAATTCAACGTGCTCATCTCGCCCGCCGAGCTGGGCTTCAACGGAGGTTGACCCGACCATGAACGCCGCCGAACGCACCCTCACGCCGCTCGCCACGATCCGCGAGGTGAAGCCCCTGAGCCTGATCTTCGAGCGCCCGCTGGCCCTGCCCCCCGCGTTCTGCGACGCGGTGATCGAGCGCTTCGAGGCCCATCCCGAGCATCAATACCCGGGTCGCGTGGGGCAACTGCGCACCGAGGACCCGGGCGTCAAGCGCACCACGGATCTGGTGGTGAGCAACAAGCCCGACTGGAAGGACGTGGACCAGATGTTCTTCCGCTCCCTCGCGGCCGCCATCAAGGAGTTTCGCGAGACCTTTCCCTACTTCAAGGGTCCCTTCAAGGACGAGGGCTACCAGGTGCAGCGCTATCGGCCGGGGGAGTATTACCACTGGCACGTGGACGGCGGCAGCCACGAGCTCAGTCAGCGCCAGCTGGTGGCCCTGTGGTATCTCAACGACGTCCCCGGACCCGGCGGGGAGACCGAGTTTCTCTATCAGGACGTGAGCGTGCGACCGGAGCAGGGCAAGTTGGTCCTGTTCCCGCCCTTCTGGACCCACGAGCACCGGGCCGCCCGGCTCGAACTCGGGGTGAAATACATCGCCACCACCTGGGTGGTCTTCGCCTGATGGCCGATCCGTCAGAGGATCGGGCGCCGCGACTGCTGGCCATCGTCGAGCTGGGCGGCTACCCGAATCTACTGCCCCTCTACCGGGAGCTCGGCTTCGACGCCGAGGTGGTGAGCTCCCAACGCAAGGCCCAGGCGGCCCTCAAGCGCCGCCTGCCGGAGGTCATCGTCGCGGAGTACAACTTCCAGTCCGACTTCCGCGACCGTACCAGCAACCTCGAGACCCTCATGGCCATCCTCCAACGCCACCCCGGGGTCAAGGTGATCTGCTTCTACCTGCCCGAGCACCGCCACAAGCTCGAGGTGCTCACCGCCCGTTTCCCGGTCTTCGCGGAGATCCCCCACCCTGTGGACCCGGCCCGGGTCCGCGCCGCCCTGCTCCAGGCCTTGGGCGAGCGGAGCGGGACCGCGCCCCCGCCCCCGCCTGACGGGCGACTCAGGAGCCCCTGAGCAGGTCTGAGCAGGCCGCCGGGGGGGCGGGTGTGGGGGCGGGTTTGCCCTTCTTCTTGAAGGGGCTTCGCGCCTCGTCGCTGAACCACCAGGCGAGATCGGCCCCGCAGCCGTCTCCGGCGGGGATCGGAGCTTGGGCTCGGCACTGGGGGCTCCCTGCCGGACAGCGCAGGCGTACATGGAAATGCGCGTCGTGCCCGAACCAGGGCCTGAGCTTGCGCAGCCAGCTGCGGTCGCCCCGGGCATCCTGGCAGACCGCGCGCTTGATGGCCGGGTTGACGAAGATGCGATCCACCGAAGGGTCGCGGGCCGCCGTCTCCAGCAGGAAGCGCTGATCCTCGCCCCAGGCGTCGCTCATGAACATCCCGCCCGGGGCGACCATGCTCCGCGGGTCGTCCTTGCCGTCCATGAGCCGCCGTGCCGCCGCCGCGTTGGGTGCCAGGGTGAACCAGATGTCCGCGTCGAGGCCATTCTGATGGCTGCGATGAGAGGAGGGCATGCGACCGCCGCGGGGCTGGCTGAGGTCGCCGAAGAGCACCAGGTCGCGCCCACGACGGGACTGTTCCTGTCCCAGGGTCTCGAGCAGGGCCAGCAGCTCCGGGTGGCCGTAGTAGCGGTTGCGGTAGCGCCGCACGCTCACATAGCCCGGCCCGTTCTCCGGCAGGGCCTCGGCGCCCGCCACGCAGCCGTTCGATGGCCCGCCGATCACCCGCGCCGGCCCCGCACTGGGCGCGGCGATCTTCGACCCCGGGGTGGCGAGGATCGCGGTCGGGAAGCCGGCCATGAGCAGGAGCGCAAGGGCGATCGGAGGCACGATGGGTCGCCGCGGAGTTGGGATGGTCTTCGACAGCATGGATCTGGTCTCGACGGTCTGGAGGGCGAAGGGGGCTGGGGATTAGCGACCGGGGCGAGCTGATGTCCGCAACCCACATCAGTTGCTCCCGTCCGCGTGAGATACGTGATTGATCTGACCAGGAATCCTCGCTACTCGCAACTCGATACTCGCGCCTGCTGCGGATACATCAGGTGGGCGGCCAACGCCAGCCCGCCCGACACGCGTCCCCTCAGGTGCGGGGAAAGACCACCAGGTGGTCGGCCTCGAGTCGGATGCCGATCTCCTCGCCCACCGCGTGCTGGTGATGGCTCGCGACCAGACACAGGACCCGGGTCCCGCTGGCGAGCCTCAGGGTGTAGAGATACTCGGCGCCCCGGAAGGCCCGTTCGACGACCACGGCACGGCGCGGGCTCGAGTCGTCATAGAGCAGGTCGTCGGGGCGGATCAGCACCTCGGCATCGGTCCCCGCCGGGAGCCCGTGGGGATGCGCGCCGGCCACGCGGCCGAGCTCGGTCTTGACTCGGGTCTCGTCCACCACGGTCGCGGGCAGGATCACCCCCTGACCGATGAAGTCCGCGACGAATCGATCGACGGGCTCGTGATAGAGGCCGAATCCGGTCCCCCACTGGCGGATCTCTCCCTCGCCGATGACCCCGATCTGATCGGCCATGGCGAAGGCCTCCAGCTGGTCGTGGGTGACCAGGATCGCGGTCACCCCCTCGCGCTTGAGCAGGTCGCGCACCTCGCGCGCGAGCTCCTCGCGCAGTGCCGCGTCCATGCTGGAGAAGGGCTCGTCGAGCAGCAGGATGTCGGGGCGCGGTGCCATGGCCCGCGCCAGCGCGACCCGCTGCTGCATCCCGCCCGAGAGCTGGTGCGGATAGCGATCGGCGGCGTTGGCGAGTCCGACCAGCCTGAGCAGGTCCGCGACCCGCTCGCGGCGCTCGCGCCGTCCCAGGTGCCGCAGGCCGAAACCCACGTTGCGGGCCACGCTCAGATGGGGGAAGAGCGCGAAGTCTTGGAACACCATGCCGACCCGGCGCTCCTCCGGCGCCAGGGTGCTGCCCGGGGCGGAGACCCGGCGCCCGCCGATGCGCACCTCTCCGGTCGCCACCGGCTCGAAACCAGCGATGGCGCGCAGCAGGGTGGTCTTGCCGCAGCCGCTCGGACCGAGCAGACAGCCGATGACCCCGGACTCGAGCACGAAGGTGGCGTCGCGCACCACCCTGTGCCCGCCATAGGCGACGCTGACGTCGCGGACCTCAAGCTGGATCGGCATCGCGGGATCGGGTAATGGAGCGGCTGAGCAGGATCACCGGGATCAGCCCGGCCGCGACAATGGTCAGGGCGGCCGGTGCCGAGTCCGCCAGGCGTTCGTCGGAGGCCAGCTCGAAGGCACGCACGGCCAGGGTGTTGAAGTTGAAGGGGCGCAGGATCAGGGTCGCCGGGAGCTCCTTGAGCACATCCACGAAGACCAGCAAGAGCGCGGTGAGCAGGCTGCCCGTGAGCATGGGCAGATGGATGCGCGCGAGCACCTGCCCGGGCTTGAGGCCCAGGGAGCGGCCGGCCTCGTCGGTGGAGGGCTTGATCTTACCCAGACCGCTCTCGACGGTCTGTAGGGCGACGGCGAGGAAACGCACCAGATAGGCGAAGAGCAGCGCCGCCAGGGTGCCGCTCAGGATCAGTCCGGTGGAGATGCCGAAGGTGGCGCGCATCCAGGCGTCCAGGGTGTTGTCGAGCCAGGCGAAGGGGATGATCACCCCAACCGCGATCACTGTTCCCGGTACCGCGTAGCCCATGCCCGCCAGCCGCACGGCCCCGGACACCGTCCGGGTGGGCACCAGCCGCTTGCCGTAGGCGAGCAGCAGGGCCAGTGCCAGGGCGAGCAGGGCCGCGCTGGCCGCGAGCTCCAGGCTGTTCAGGACCAGCCGGGCGAAGTCCGCATCGTAGGCCTGCTCGGCCACGGTCAGCGACCAGAGGGCCAGTTGGCCGGCGGGTACGATGAAGCCGAACAGCAGAGGCAACAGGCAGAAGCCGAAGGCGGCCCCGGCCCGCCAGCCGCCGAGGCGAAAACGGCGGATCGCCTGATGGCGCTGGCTGGTGTGGTGGTAGCGGGCCTGTTTGCGCGAGCCGCGCTCGACGGCGATCAGGATCAGCACGAATCCCAGCAGCAGTGCCGAGAGCTGGGCCGCCGCCGGTGCGCTGCCGAGACCGTACCAGGTGCGGAAGATACCGGTGGTGAAGGTCTGGACGCCGAAATACTGGACCGTCCCATAGTCGGCAAGGGTCTCCATCAGCGCCAGCGAGAGACCGGCGACGATGGCCGGACGCGCCAGGGGCAGGGCGACCGCGAAGAAGGTCCGCCAGGGGCCGTTGCCCAGGGTGCGGCTGACATCGAGCACGCACAGTGATTGGCTGAGAAAGGCCGCGCGGGTGAGCAGGTAGACATAGGGGAAGAGCACCAGCGCCAGCATCAGGGCCGCGCCGCCGAGGGAGCGTATCTCGGGGAACCAGTAGTCCCCGTAGCCCCAACCCGTCAGGGCCCGCAGGCTCGACTGGACCGGCCCGGCGAAGTCCAGGAGTCCGGTGTAGGTGTAGGCGATGATGTAGGCGGGCATGGCCATGGGCAGGAGCAGGGCCCATTCGAACACCGCGCGCCCCGGGAAACGGCACATGCTGGTCAGCCAGGCGGTGCCGACACCGCCGACCAGGGTGCCCGCGGCCACGCCGATCATCAGCAGCAGTGAGTTGCGGACGTAGTCCTGAAGGACCGTTTCGGCCAGGTGGCTCCAAGTGTCGCCGACCGGTACAAAGACGAACCCGACGATGACCAGGACGGGCACGGCGAGCAGCAACGCGATGGACGCGCTCGCCACTGACCAGGCGCTGGGTCTGGTGGTTGGGAGGGCTTGGGTGACTGCGCTCAAGCTGGCGGCGGCTGGCTTGGGTAGCTGGTTGGGTGGACCGGCGTGTTTGGCTGGTGTGGCTGGGTGACTGCTGCGGGTGGGCGAATGCGGCCACCGGGCGGGTGGCCGCGAGGGGCGGTCCTACTTCCAGCCGGCGCGGTCCATCAGTCGCACCGCGTCGGCGTTCAGCTCGCCCAGGGTCTCCAGGTTGACCGTGTCGGCCTTGAATGGCCCCCAGCCCTCGAGCAGCGGGCTCGTCTCGACGTCTGCCCGCACGGGATACTCCCCGTTCGACTCGGCAAACCACTGCTGGGATTCAGGGCTCGCCAGGAACTCGATCAGCTTGACTGCGGCCTCCTTGTGCTTGGCGCCGGCGGTGACCGCCGCGCCACTGACGTTCACATGCACGCCCCGGCCGTCTCCTTGCCCCGGCTGGTTGGGCCAAAAAACACCCATCGGCTGCGCCGCGGCGACCTCCGCGGGGTCGTTGGACTGTAACATGCCCGCCAGGTAGTAGGTGTTGGCGATGGCGATGTCGCATTGGCCGGCGGCAGCGGCCTTGATCTGGTCGCGGTCGCCGCCGTTGGGCGGGCGGGCCATGTTCGCGACCAGACCCTCGGCCCAGGCCTCCGTCGCCTCGGCACCGTTGGCGGCGATCATGGCGCTGACCATGGATTGGTTGTAGACGTTGCTCGAGGAGCGGATGCAGATCCGTCCCTTGAAGGCAGGCTCGGCCAGGGCCTCGTAGGTGCTTAGGCTCGCCGGGTCGACCTTGTCCTGTACATAGAGGATGGGCCGGGCGCGCATGGAGAGTCCCCACCAGTGGCCCTCGGGGTCACGGTAGGCCTCGGGGATGGCGCCCACCAGGACCTCGGACTCGATGGCCTGGGTGCTGCCGGCGGCCTTGGCACGATGCAGGCGGCCGGCGTCGGCGGTCATCAGGACGTCCGCCGGCGAGTTCAGGCCCTCTCGCTGGAGACGCTCGAGCAGGGCGTCGTCCTTGCCGGTGACCAGGTTGACCTCGATCCCGGTCTGCTCGGTGAAGCGCTCGAGCAGGGGCTTGATCAGGTTCTCCTGGCGCGATGAGTAGAGGTTGACCTCATCGGCCGTCGCCGCCAGGGGGGCGCTCGCACCGATCAAGGCGGCCACGATGACGGCCGCCGCGCGGCGGCCGGGGAATGGAGTGAACAGGGATCTCACGGGTGCAATGCTCCGTCGGGTCTGATGATGCTGGTCTCTGGGTGGTTCCGGGTTGGGGTCAGGGTCGGGGGATGCGGATCGAGTCGCGCGGGCCCCAACGCCTGCGGCAGATAATAATGCGAACACTTCGCATTTACAATACAGACTGAAAAATCTAAGCGAATCAGAATATAATCCCGCGATGAAACAGCAGCCCTTGGCCAGGCAGGTTGAAAACCCGGCGACGGACTCGACCCTTCCCTGCGGCGAGCCGTCGCCTCGATGGTCGATGAGCCATTCCCCCCGTCCAGTGCACTGTTGAAACCGCCTCCCACAGGCGTATATTGAAAACCAAGTAAAACGCTCAGAATCTACGGGCGGGCCGATCGGGCTGGCCCCTGGGCAGTCGGCCACAACCTCAAGATCGAAACGGAGCTAGGAGCGATGAGCGCTACAGCCGTCGAAGACATCGTCAAATCCGAATACGAGCACGGGTTCGTCACCGAGATCGAGTCCGATACCCTGCCCCCGGGTCTGGACGAAGACGTCGTGCGCGCCATCTCGGCCCGCAAGGGCGAGCCAGAGTTCATGCTCGAGTATCGCCTGAAGGCCTTCCGCCACTGGCAGACCATGAACACTCCGCGCTGGGCCCACGTCCACTATCCGCCCATCGACTACCAGGCGATCTCCTATTTCTCCGCCCCGAAGAAGGCGGGCGACGGCCCCCAGAGCCTGGACGAGATCGACCCGGCCCTGCGCGAGACCTATGACAAGCTCGGCATCCCGATCGAGGAGCAGATGGCCCTCTCGGGGATCGCCGTGGATGCTGTCTTCGACAGTGTCTCGGTCGCCACCACCTTCCGCGAGAAGCTGGCCGAGGCCGGGGTGATCTTCTGCTCCATCTCCGAGGCGGTGCACGATTATCCGGATCTGGTGAAGCAGCACCTGGGCACGGTGGTCCCCCACACCGACAACTTCTACGCCGCCCTCAATGCCGCGGTCTTCAGCGACGGGACCTTCGTCTACGTCCCCAAGGGCACCCGCTGCCCCATGGAGCTCAGCACCTATTTCCGCATCAATGCCCGCAACACGGGGCAGTTCGAGCGCACCCTGATCGTCGCCGACGAGGGCAGCTACGTGAGCTACCTCGAGGGCTGTACGGCCCCCCAGCGGGATGAGAACCAGCTGCATGCCGCGGTCGTCGAGCTGGTCGCCATGGACGACGCCGAGATCAAGTACTCGACGGTCCAGAACTGGTATCCGGGCGACGCCGAGGGCCGGGGTGGCATCTACAACTTCGTCACCAAGCGCGGTGACTGTCGCGGGGCGCGCTCCAAGATCTCCTGGACCCAGGTGGAGACCGGCTCGGCCATCACCTGGAAGTACCCGAGCTGTCTGCTGCGCGGGGACGACTCCGTCGGCGAGTTCTACTCGGTGGCCGTCACCAAGGGTCGCCAGCAGGCGGATACGGGCACCAAGATGATCCATCTGGGCAAGAACACCCGTTCCACCATCGTCTCGAAGGGCATCTCCGCCGGCCATGGCCAGCAGACCTATCGCGGGCTGGTGCGCATCGCCGCGCGGGCCGCGGGTGCGCGCAACCACACCCAGTGCGATTCACTGCTGATCGGCGACCAGTGCGGGGCCCATACCTTCCCCTACATCGAGGTGAAGAACCCCTCGGCGAAGATGGAGCACGAGGCCACCACCTCGAAGATCAGCGACGACCAGCTCTTCTACTGCCGCTCCCGCGGGCTCACCGAGGAAGACGCGGTGTCGATGATCGTCAACGGTTTCTGTAAGGAGGTCTTCAACGAGCTCCCCATGGAGTTCGCCGTGGAGGCCCAGAAGCTGCTCTCCATCAGCCTCGAAGGGGCGGTGGGCTAAGTCATTCGGTTTTCCGCGCGGCCCGCGGCCGCGCCGAGCGAGAGGATGTGCGAGATGTTGTCAGTGAAAGGCCTCAAGGCCAACGTAGGAGACAAGGAGATCCTCAAGGGTCTCGACCTCGAGATCGGACCCGGCGAGGTCCACGCCATCATGGGGCCCAATGGCTCCGGAAAGAGCACCCTCGCCCATGTCCTGTCCGGACGGGAGGGCTACGAGGTCACCGGCGGCAGCGTTCGCTACGAGGGCCAGGACCTGCTCGAGATGGAGCCCGAGGAACGCGCCCACGCGGGCCTGTTCCTGGCGTTCCAGTACCCGGTAGAGCTCCCCGGCGTCAACAACACCTACTTCCTCAAGGCCGCCCTCAACTCCATCCGCAAGTCCCGCGGGGAGACCGAGCTCGATGCCGTCTCCTTCCTGCGCCTGATGAAGGAGCGGCTCAAGATCCTCCATCTCGATGACTCGCTGCTCAAGCGCCCGGTCAACTTCGGCTTCTCCGGCGGCGAGAAGAAGCGCAACGAGATCTTCCAGATGGCCATGCTCGAGCCGAAGCTGGCCATCCTCGACGAGACCGATTCGGGGCTCGACATCGACGCCCTGCGGATCGTCGCCGATGGCGTGAACGCCCTGCGCGGCCCTGAGCGCTCCATGATCGTGGTCACCCACTATCAGCGCCTGCTCGACTACATCCAGCCCGACTACGTCCATGTGCTCGCGAACGGCCGGATCATCCGCTCTGGCGGCAAGGACCTTGCCCTCGAGCTCGAGGAGAAGGGCTACGGCTGGATCACGGGCGAGGAGGCGGCGGCATGAGCAGCGAGAATCCCCAGGGATTCGCCGCCTGGCTCCCCGACGACGGCGGTCCCGGCGTCACCTGGCTGGACGGCCAGCGCGCCAGCGCCCGGGAGCGGGTGAAAGGACAGGGTGTGCCGACCTCCAAGCAGGAGGAGTGGCGCTACACCAGCGTCAAGCGACTGCTGGATCATGGCTTCGTTCCCGTCGACGAGCCGGTCACCGCGCTGGAGCCCGATGACATCGAGGAGTGCTTGATCCCTGGTTTGGACACCCATCGGGTGGTCCTGGTCAACGGGCGCTATCTGCCAGCCTCTCCGAGCTTGGAGAGTTGCCCGCCGGGGTGCGCGTCGGCAGCCTGCGGCAAATCCTCGACAGTGATCCGGACGCCCTGCGCGAGCGTCTGAACGGCGTCGCGGGCGAGGACACCAGCCTGTTCGCCGCCCTCAACACCGCCGCTCTGGATGACGGCCTCGTGGTGCTGATGGCCCGCGGGGCGATGCTCGAGCGGCCCGTGGAGCTGATCCATCTCTCGGTCGGCATGGACGAGCCCAGGGTCGCCCAGCCGCGTCATGTGGTGGCGCTCGAGGACGGCGCTCAGGCGAGGCTGATCGAGCGTTACCTGAGTCTCGGGGAGTCGCTCTACTGCACCAACTCGGTGTTGGAGATCTCCCTAGGCCGCGACGCCGTGCTCAAACACGAGCGCATCCAGGCCGAGAGCCCAAACGCCTTCCATATCACCGGACTCTACCTGAGCCTTGGCCAGGCCAGTCGCTATCAGGGCGTCAATGTCGGTCTCGGCGGCGCCTGGGCGCGCACCGATCTCAAGGTGCGCTTCGCGGGTGAGCACGCGGAGTGCGATCTCCAGGGGCTCTATCTCGCCGGTGATCAGCAGCTCATGGACTACCACCTCGACGTGCACCACGGGCTGCCGCATTGCACCAGTCGGGAGAACTTCAAGGGTGTCCTCTACGGCAAGGGCCGAGCGGTCTTCGATGGACGGGTCTTCGTCGCCCAGGACGCCCAGAAGACCGACGCGGCCATGTCCAACCGCAACCTGCTGATCTCCGAGGGTGCGGAGGTGGACGCCAAGCCCCAGCTCGAGATCAACGCCGACGACGTCAAGTGCAGTCACGGCACCACGGTTGGTCAGATCGAGCCGGAGATGCTGTTCTATCTGCGCTCCCGGGGGATCAGCGCACCCCTCGCACGGCGCATGCTGTGCCTCGGGTTTGCCGGCGAGATCCTCGATCTGCTCTCTTCCGACGCCTTGCGTGAGCAGGTGACCGAGCAGGTGGGTCATCGTCTGGAGCATGCCCCGCTCGGCTGAGTCCGCGCGGGACGCCGATCACTGTCAACCGTCCAAGTTGCTGCGAGGTCCAAGATGAACCGGTTGGCGCGTTTCGCCGGCTTCGGCCGTCACGAGTCGGACTCCGACACCGAGGTCCATCACGAGCACACCCTCGAGGATGCGGTGGTGGAGCGCATGGACCCCGAGGAGCTGCGCGACCCGATCATCGCGGCCCTGCGCACGGTCCATGACCCGGAGATCCCGGTCAACATCTACGACCTGGGCCTGATCTACACCATCGACATCGCCGAGACCGGCAATGTGCACATCGACATGACCCTGACCGCACCGGCCTGCCCGGTGGCCGGCATGATGCCCGTGATGGTCAAGGACGCGGTGGTGAAGGTCGAAGGTGTCGGCGAGGTCGACGTCGAGCTCGTCTGGGATCCCCCGTGGAGCCAGGAGCACATGAGCGACGAGGCCAAGCTCCAGCTGGGGATGCTCTGAGCCCCGAGCCTGCCACCCGATTGTCGGGGTCCATCTCCCCGGCGCGGCGGGATCCCAGGGCGGTCCTGCCGCGATGATCGACTCCCCCACCACCCCGGCCGGGGAGCAGATCCGGGTCCGCGGCCTGGTCCAGGGAGTAGGCTTTCGCCCTACCGTCTGGCGTCTGGCGCGGGACTGCGGCCTCACCGGGGATGTCAGGAACGACGGCGAGGGGGTCCTGATCCGCGTCTGGTCGCCGGACGCCCCCGCCGCCATCGACGACCTCTGCGATCGCCTGCGCCAGGAGTGCCCGCCGCTGGCGCGGATCGACACGATCGAGCGCTCCCGCCTCGATACCCCGCCCGAGACCGACGGTTTCCTGATCGTCCCCAGCGATGCGACCCGGGTGCGTACCGGCATCGTTCCGGACGCCGCCACCTGCGAGTCATGCGCCCGGGAGATCGCCGATCCCACCGACCGGCGCTTCCGCTATCCCTTCACCAACTGCACCCATTGTGGGCCCAGGCTCAGCATCGTTCGCGCGATCCCCTACGACCGCGCGAATACCAGCATGTCCGTGTTCCGTCAGTGCCCCGAGTGTGCCCGGGAGTACGCCGACCCGGCCGACCGGCGCTTCCATGCCCAGCCCAACGCCTGCCCGGTGTGCGGACCCCGGGTCTGGCTCGCGGACCCGGCCGGGCGGGAGCTGGACCCGGCCCAGGCGGGCGCGCGCGATGCCGTCGATCTGGCCGACCGGCTGATCGGCGAGGGCCGCATCCTGGCCGTGAAGGGGATCGGTGGGTTTCATCTCGCCTGCGACGCGGCGAACCCCGAGACCGTGGCGGAGCTTCGCCGACGCAAGCGCCGTTTCGCCAAGCCCTTCGCACTCATGGCCCGGGATCTCGAGGTGATCCGCCGCTACTGCCGCGTCTCTCAGACGGAGGCGGACCTGTTGGCGGGGCCTGCGGCCCCGGTGGTGCTGCTGGAGCGACTCGGGCCGGCCGGCGGGGGGGCGGCTCCGGATCTCGCATCCGATCTGGCGCCCGATCTCGCGTCGGGCCAGACCACCCTCGGCTTCATGCTCCCCTACAGCCCGCTGCACCGGCTGCTGCTCGCCGCTTGGGGGCGTCCCCTGGTGATGACCAGCGGGAACCTGAGCGAGGAGCCCCAGTGCATCGACAATGCAGACGCGGCCGAGCGTCTGGGCGGGCTCGCGGATTTTGCCCTGCTGCACGACCGGGTGATCGTCAACCGGGTCGACGACTCGGTGGTGCGGGTGATGGACGGTGCACCCCGACTGCTGCGTCGTGCCCGGGGGCTGGCCCCGGCGCCCATTCCACTGCCCCCGGGGTTCGAGTCCGCACCCCCCATCCTGGCCATGGGGGGTGAGCTCAAGAACACCGCCTGTCTGCTCCAGGGCGGCCAGGCGATCGTCACCCAGCACCTGGGCGATCTGGAAGACGCCCGGACCGCACATGAGTACACCCACACCCTGGGCCTGTACCGCGCGCTCTTCGAGCACCGAGCGGAGCGCATCGCCGTGGACCTCCACCCCGACTACCGCTCCACCCAGACCGGCCGCGACTGGGCCGCCCGGGACGGTCTGCCCCTGGAGTCCGTCCAGCATCATCACGCACACATCGCCTCGGTCCTGGCCGATAACGGCTGGCCCCTCGATGGCGAGGCCGTGGTCGGCATCGCCCTCGACGGACTGGGCTACGGTGCGGACGCGACCCTCTGGGGCGGAGAGATCCTGATCGCGGATTATCGCGGGTTCACGCGGGCCGCCTGGCTCAGGCCCGTGCCCATGCCCGGTGGCACCCGCGCCATCCTCGAGCCCTGGCGCAACCTCTTCGCCCAGATCGAGACCTCGATCGGCTGGGACGCCTTCCGGTGCCGTTGGCCCGATCTCGCGGTGACACGGCGTCTGGCCGAGCGCCCGCTCAGGATCCTCGCGACCATGGTCGAGCGAGGACTGAACGCCCCGCTCTCGAGCTCCGCTGGGCGGCTCTGCGATGCGGTGGCCGCCGCCCTCGGGGTGGGCGGCGACACCATCAGCTACGAGGGTCAGGCGGCCATCGAGCTCGAGACCCTCGCGGCGAGTGCCTGGGGGCAGGCGGGCGAAGGCTATCCCCTGGATGTGGTCGTGGTGGACGGGCCAGAGCGGCCGGGCATGCGCATCGATCCGGCGCCCCTGTGGATCGCCCTGTTCGACGACCTGTCATTGGGTGTTGCGCCCGCCGTGATCGCCGCCCGTTTTCATCGCGGACTCTGCCGCGTCCTGGTGGAGGTGGCGGCCCGGGTCGCCGAGGGGGCCGGTCTCGCCCAGGTGGCGCTCAGCGGCGGGGTGCTCCAGAACCGCCTGCTCCTCGAGGGGATTGCCGATGGGCTGCGCGACCAGGGGCTCAGGCCACTCACCCAGCATCAGGTCCCGGCCAACGACGGCGGGCTCTCACTCGGGCAGGCGGTCGTGGCCGCCGCCCGGGTCATGCGCGGGGCGACTCAAACCGACTCGACGGTCGGCTCGTTGGCCCCGAAACGGCCGTCGAGATAGGCGATGATCGCCTTGGACTCGTAGAGCCAGCGGGGTCCGCCGGGCTCCTCGATGCGCAGGCAGGGGACCTGGATCTTGCCCCCGCCGGTCTCCAACTCCGAGCGGCGGACCGGGTCGTGCTGGGCATCCCGCAGTGCGACCGGCAGATTGAGTCGGTGCAGGGCACGCCGGGTCTTGATGCAGAATGGACAGGCGTGGAATTGATAGAGGGCGAGGTCGGCGGTGGCCTCCTCCACCGCCCGCTGGGCGTCGGGCGGGCGTTGCATGGGCGCGGGGCGGGTGACATGGTCGACGAAGATGACGACCCGTCCCAAACCCTCGCGGAGTGCCTTCAAGATCATGGGAGTCTCCTGATGCGAACCAAACCCGCAAGTTGGCGCGGCCGGGGCCCGACTTCAAGCCGGGCACTGGCGACGCGGGGGCCGGCGAGGGTGTCATGAAGGTCGGCGTACCGAGGGAGATAAAGCCCCAGGAGTCCCGGGTGGGTCTCACCCCCGAGTCCGTGGCCGAGCTCGCCCACCGGGGCCACCAGGTCCTGGTCGAGACCGGGGCCGGCGAGGGCATCGGCGCGGGCGATGCGGTCTATGTCGGCGCCGGCGCCGAGATCGTCCCCGATGGGGCGTCCCTGTTCGCCGCGGCCGATCTCATCGTCAAGGTGAAGGAGCCCCAGGCCGCCGAGCGCGCGATGCTGCGCCCTGACCAGGTGCTCTTCGCCTATCTCCATCTCGCCCCCGACCCGGACCAGACCCGGGATCTGGTGGCCAGCGGTGCGGTGTGCATCGCCTACGAGACGGTCACCGACGCCCAGGGCGGCCTGCCCCTGTTGCGGCCCATGAGCCAGGTGGCGGGCCGCATGTCGGTCCAGGTGGGGGCCTCGGCCCTGGAACGGGCGCACGGGGGCCGGGGCGTCCTGCTCGGCGGGGTACCCGGCGTGGCGCCGGCCCGGGTGCTGATCCTGGGCGGGGGCGTGGTGGGCTTCAACGCGGCGCAGATGGCGATCGGCCTACAGGCGGACGTGACCATCCTCGACCGCGACCCGGCGGTGCTGGAGCGTCTCGCCAACCGATTCGGGGTGGCCGCCCGGGTCATCTACGCCAACCGGGCGACCCTGGACGAGAACCTGGTCGCCGCGAGCCTGGTGATCGGCGCGGTCCTGATACCCGGCGCGGCGGCGCCTCGGCTGGTGACTCGGGACGATCTCCGCCGGATGGTGCCGGGTGCGGTGCTGGTCGACGTGTCCATCGACCAGGGTGGCTGCTTCGAGACTTCCCGACCAACCACCCACGGGTCGCCGACCTTCATGGAGGAGGGGATCGTCCATTACTGTGTCGCCAATATGCCAGGCGCGGTACCCCACACCTCCACCTACGCCCTGAACAACGCGACCCTGCCCCATGTGCTCGCCCTGGCGGACAAGGGCTGGCGGCAGGCACTGAGGGACGACGCCCATCTGCGCCAAGGGCTCAATGTCTGTGATGGCCGCGTGACCCAGCCGGCGGTGGCGCAGGCCCTGGGCTACGCGCTGACACCCGCCGAGGAGCTGCTCGCGGAGGCCTGACGGGCGCCGCGGCGAGCCCCTCGACCTCACGGCACCAGGTCCATGTCCAGACCCGCTCGCGCCCGCATCGATCTCGACGCCCTGCGCCACAACCTGCGCCATGCGCGGGGGCTGGCCCCGGGGGCGCGTGCCCTGGCGGTGGTCAAGGCCAATGCCTACGGGCACGGGGCGGTGCGGGTCTCCCGCGCCCTGGAGGGCGAGGCGGACGCCCTCGGGGTGGCCTGCATCGAGGAGGCCCTGGAGCTGCGCGAGTCGGGCATCCGCGCGCCGATCCTGCTCATGGAGGGGGTGTTCTCGCCGGATGAGATCGCGCTCGCCGATCGTCATCGTCTGGCCGTGGTGGTGCACTGCCGCGAGCAGATCGATTGGATCCTGGGTGCGAGGGTGGCAGCGCCGCTCCAGTGCTGGATCAAGCTGGATACCGGGATGCACCGGGTCGGGTTCGATCCGGGTGCCTTCCAGGGGGCCTACGCCGACCTGCGCGGTGCCCGCCAGGTGGCCCAACCCCCGGTGTTGATGACCCACTTCGCCCGGGCCGACGAGCCGGGGCATCCATTTACCGCGCTCCAGATGGAGCGCTTCGCCGAGCTGACCGCGGGGCTCCCAGGGCCCCGAAGTCTCGCCAACTCTGCCGCGGTGATCGCCTGGCCGCAGGCGCGTGCCCACTGGATACGCCCGGGGATCATGCTGTATGGCGCCTCGCCGCTCGGGGACGGTCACCACTCGGCACTCGCGCTGCGTCCGGCCATGACGCTCGAGTCGGCGCTGATCTCGATCCGGGATCTGGCGGCGGGCGAGAGCCTCGGCTACGGGGGGAGGTTCGTCTGTCCGGCGCCCATGCGCGTGGGGATCGTGGCCCTGGGCTATGCCGACGGCTATCCCCGCCACGCGCCCGACGGCACCCCGGTGGCGGTGCGAGGGCGCCGGACCCGCCTGGTGGGACGGGTGTCCATGGACATGCTTGCCGTGGATCTCACCGGGATCGAAGGCGCCCGGATGGGGGACCCGGTGGAGCTCTGGGGTGGGACGGTAAGCGCGAACGTCGTCGCCGAGGCGAGCGGCACCATCGCCTATGAGCTCTTCACCGGGGTGAGCCCGCGGGTGTCGCGGATCTACGCGCCCAGCGCGCCATCCTGATCGCCGAGGGGCGGTGCGGATCCGCGGCGCGTCGCGGTCACTCCGGTGTCTCGACGAGCACCTGGGTGAGGTGATGCCGGTCCGCCCATCTCTCCAGATGCCACCCGTGGGTGTCGAAGCTGAACCAGTTGAGCGCGCAGTTGGGGATCACGAAGTCGCGCGGGGTCTCCAGGGGGCGACCCGTCGCCCGGCGGTACAGGATGTCCAGCACCCCGCCATGGCTCACGGCGCAGATCGTCTCTCCCGCGTGGTGCCGGACCATCCACTCCACCGCCTCGCGGACCCGCTCGGCGAAGTCCAGCAGGGTCTCGCCGGTCTCGAAATCGTAGCCCGGGTCCCGGGCCATGTAATGGGCATAGGCTGCAGGGTGGAGCCGTGCACCCTCCTCGGCAGTGATCCCTTGGAAGACGCCGTAGTGGCGCTCCCTAAGATTCTTCAATAGCCTCACCTCGAGCCCCTCCCGTTCGGCTAGGGCCTGTGCAGTCTCTCTCGCCCGCGTGAGATCGCTGCTGTACATGGCCCTGAAGCGGTGGTGCCCCGCGTTGTAGGCCATCGCGAGTGCCTGTGCACGACCGGTTGCGTTGAGTGCGACGTCGGTGTGGCCCTGGATGCGCCGCTCGAGGTTCCAGTCCGTCTCGCCGTGGCGGACGAAACAGATGCGGGTGCTGATGGCGTGCGACTTCATCCGCCGGGCCCTTGCGGGATTGGGTTGGCGCAGGGCGTGGCTGACGCCCGCCCGACCAAGACTAGCCGATCGACGGTCCCGGTGCCCGCGCCGGTCCCGGCTCACGGGCCTCGGGGTGGTGGCGTCTCGGCCAACAAGGCCGCCAGCCGTCCCGCGATGATGTCGATGGGGGTGCCGTATCCGAACTTGCGGATATAGCTGCCGTCCGGCCCGAGGAGGAACATGCCGGCGGTGTGATCCACGGGGTAGCGGTCCGCCGGGATGGTGGGGTCGGTGACCTTGCGATAGCGTACGCCGAAGTTGCGGGCCGCGGCGGCGATGAGCTCGGGCGAGCCGGTGAGACCGATCAGACGGGGATGGAAGTAGCCCGTGTAGTCACGCAGCTTCTCGGGCGTGTCCCGCTCGGGGTCGACGGTCACGAAGATCGGCTGTACCAGAGGGGCCCGCTTCGCCCAGCCGGTGCATGATCGCGGCCTGCTCCGATAGGGTCGTGGGGCAGATGTCCGGGCAGAAGCTGTATCCGAAGGAGACGAGCTGGAACTGGCCGGGAAAGTCGGCGTTTGTCACCGCCCGACCGTTGGGGTCCATGAGCAGATAGCGGCCGTTCGCGATCTGATTCCCGCCAGGCGTCTGATGTGAACCCGGGGCGTCGTCGAGTGCGGCGGCGATCACCGGGGCGAGCGCCAGGATCGCGCCCAACCAAACCGCGCGCAAACTCATGATCCTGGACCGGTCGACGCGGGCGCGGGTGCCATCGCGCCGGGGAAGACCTGCTCCAGCTGGGCGGCGAGGTCGGAGAGCCGGGCGCCCACCGCCAGCTCGCTGGGACAGCCCCCGGGGTCCTTGGCCTGGGCGACGAAGGCGGCATTGGTCGCCGACTCGAATAGCGCCCCATAGGTGCGCGTCTTAGGCGCATGACGGATCAACAGGGCCTTGGCGGTCTTTGAGGCCTCGAACTGGCGGCAGGCGAGCGCCTGTCCGTTCAGCTTCCCCAGGTCCCGGACCTCGTCGACGCCGATATCCTTCCCCCCAGGCTCGGCGGCGTGGGCGGCGCCGATGCCCGCCGTGAGCAGCACGAGCCAGATCACACGCAGCATTCCGATCCTCCCGGACTGAATCCAGCAACCAGCATCCCGCTCGAGGGATGCGCAGCGCCGAAGGCTAGGCGACGGGAGGCCGGGGTGCCCTTGATACGCATCAAGCCAGGGGCGGGGAGACCTCGAGTGAGGATCCCGCCGCGGCTGTTCGACCGATGGGTCCGGCTCGCGGACCAGCGGCTCAGGCCGGTTCGGCGATCGCGTCGAGCTCGGTCAGGCGCAGTTTGTGCTCGGACTCCACGAGATACCGAACGAACCGGATCTGCCGCTTCGCGGATCGCGCAAGATGCGGGTCGCTCATCTTGGAGAAACCCCTCCCCGAGCCGCTGGGCTGCATCCCTTCGCGCTGCATGGCGATGGCATAGAGCCCCAATCGCACCTCGGGCGCCAGCTTACCCAGGGAGCCCGGGACCATGCGGAACTCGGGAAGCAGCCCCTCGGCCGCCGCATCGAGCCTGCGGCGGAGGTTCGGATTGGCCTTCTCCAGGACGAACGCGGCGTTGACCACGTTCCAGGCGATCGCCTGCAGCGAGCGCCAAGTGGTGTAGGCCACGTAGCCCATGCCAAGGATCAGGACCGCCGTCAGGGCGATCATCAGGGGTATGATTCTGCCGTCCATAGGGTGTCGTTGGGGTCAGATGTTGGCCTGCGCGGCACGGGTGGTGCCGGTCGGGCGGAATCATAACCTGCACGTCGGTTCTTGGTCTTGGCGCCAGCTAAGTGGCTGGCCAATCGGGTAAACCTTGGTGCTTGCAGCTCGATGCCCGGAGCCGTCAGGTATACTTTTCGACCGGACCCCCGATGATCCCCACATGCAACACCCCGACCTCGAGGCCATTCTTCGACAACTCTCTGGGGCCCTTCGCGTCCTGTACGGAGAGCGCTTCGTTGGGCTGTGGCTCTACGGGTCCCAAGCGCGCGGCGACGCGGGGTCCGAGTCCGACATTGATGTCCTGCTGCTCTTGACCCGGTGCGAGCGCCCGGCCCTCGAGATCGATCGCTATGCCGACATCCTGGCAGATCTGAACCTGCGCTACGGCGTACTGCTCTCAGTCCTGCCGGTAGAACAGGCCGATCTACAGCGCGCCAGCGGCCCGTTCTGGCGCAATGTGCGCGCGGAGGGGATTGCCGCATGAGCGATCAGCGGGGCCTGCTCCGGAAGGCGGATCGCTACCTTGATTCTGCCGACCTGTTGGCGGCGTCGGGGGATTACGACTCCGCGGCCTCACGGGCCTACTACGCTGCCTTTTTTCTCGCTGAGGCGCTGCTCGATGCACTCGGCCAATCGTTCTCAAGCCATCGCGCCCTCATCTCCGCATACGGCCAGGAGTTTGCCAAGACGGGCCGGCTCGATGCCCGTTTCCACCGCATGCTGATCTCCGCCTTCGAAAAACGCCAACAGGCTGACTATTTGCCTGAGTCAGGCCTGATCGCTGCCGATGTGGAGGCCTTGGTCAACGATATCAGGGAGTTCAGGGTGGCTGCGATAGCATGGTTGGACAGCCGGCCGCCGACGGCCTGCTCTGCGATCACGTAGGGGCTCGGGCAGATCGGCGTGGAGTCAGCGATCATGCGCCCCTGATTGCCGACCTCGGCGTCGCCTGGCGGCGGACGCAAGTGGTTCCAGCCGAGCGGCCTGACACAACGGAGAGTTGTCTGCTGCTTCCCTTGATCCGTTGGGCGGTGACCGCCGAGCTCCAAGTGGGTGAGCTGACCGTCAGCTGTCTTCTGACCTCGGAGCGCGCTCCGATGTCCTGCGTCTGCCAGGGCGCAGTGTCGCGCGGTCGTCAGCCTGGCTGAGCAGGGACCGCGAAATGGAGGGATCGGGGGCTGCGGCCGGAAGCGGCCGCATGCACCCCTTGGATCCGGCTCAGTCCTCGGCGCGCTCGTAGGCCTCGGCGAGCTGTTTCTGGATGTTGCCGGGTACCGCCTCGTAGTGGCTGAGCTCGATCTGGTAGGTGCCCTCGCCGCCGGTGATGGCCTTGAGGCGCTGGTCGTAGCCATTGAGCTCGGCGAGCGGCACCTCGCCGTCGATGACGATGCGCGAGCGCGACTTGGACTCGCTGCCGCTGATGCGTCCGCGGCGGGTGGAGAGGTCGCCCGCCAGGTCGCCCATGCAGGAGTCGGGGGCGGTGACGCGGATCTTCACGATGGGCTCGAGGATCACCGGGCGCGCCTTGTCGACGGCCTCCAGGAAGGCCTTGCGCCCGGCGGTGGCGAAGGCGATGTCCTTGGAGTCCACGGGGTGGTGCTTGCCGTCGTAGACGATCACCTTGACGTCCTGCATCGGGTAGCCGGCGATGGCGCCGTCCGTGAGCACCTGGCGGATGCCCTTCTCGATGGAGGGGATGAAGTTGCCGGGGATGGAGCCGCCCACGGTGGCGTCCTCGAAGGCGAACCCGGCGCCCCGCTCGGTTGGCTCGATGCGCAGGAACACCTCGCCGAACTGGCCGGCACCGCCGGTCTGCTTCTTATGGCGATGGTGACCCTCGGCCTTGGCGGTGATCGTCTCGCGGTAGGGGATGCTCGGCGGATGGGTCTCCACCTCGACGTGGAACTGGTCGGCGAGCCGGCGCAGGAGCACCTTCAGGTGCAGCTCGCCCAGGCCCCGCATCACGGTCTCGTTGGTGGAGGCGTGGTGCTCGACATGGAAACAGGGGTCCTCGGAGCGAAGCTTGATCAGGGCGTCATTGAGCTTCTGCTCGTCGCCGCGCTTGGCGGTGTTCACCGCCAGGCCGAACAGGGGCACCGGGCATTCGATGGTGGTGAGGTGGTGATGATCCTCCTCGTGGGAGTCGTGCAGCACCGCGTCGAAATGGATGTCGTCGACCCGGGCCACCGCCAGGATGTCGCCCGGCACACCCTCGTCCACCTCGATCTGCTCCGAGCCATGCAGTCGCAGGAGATGATTCACCTTGAAGGGCTTGCGGGCGTCGCCGATGAAGAGCTGGCTGGATGAGGTGATGCGCCCCTGGTGGATGCGGAAGATGCCGACCTTGCCGCGGAAGGGGTCGTTGATGATCTTGAACACATGGGCCAGGGCATGCTTGGTCGGGTCCGGGGCAACCGCGACGGGCTCCATGCGCGCGCCCTCGCCCTTCATGAAGGGCGGGGGGTTGCCCTCGGCGGGGTTGGGCATCAGCCGCACCAGGATCTGCAGCAGCTCGGGGATGCCCGCGCCGGTCTCGGCCGAGCAGAAGCAGATGGGGATCAGGTGGGCCTCGCGCAGCGCGACCTCGAAGGGGTCATGGAGCTGTTCGGGGGCGAGCTCCTGACCCTGCTCCAGATAGAGCTCCATCAGCGCCTCGTCGACCTCGACCACCTGGTCGACGATCTGGCTGTGGGCCTCTTCGATGCTCGAGAAGTCCGCTCCCTCGCCGCTTGGCTGGAAGAAGCAGTCGATGACCCGCTTGCCGCCTTCCGCCGGCAGGTTGATGGGCAGGCATTCGGGTCCGAAAGTCTCGCGGATCTGATTGGTCAGGTCGGCCAGGTCCACTCCGGGGGCGTCGATTTGGTTGATCAGGATCATCCGGCACAGGTTGCGGTTGTCCGCCGCTTTCCACATGCGCTGGGTGACCGCCTCGATGCCCGCCTGGGCGTTGATGACGATGACCGCCGTCTCTACCGCGGGCAGCACCGAGATGCTGCGCCCCAGGAAGTCCGGGTAGCCGGGGGTATCGATCAGGTTGATGTGCTTGCCGTGGACATTGAAGCTGGTGACGGCCGAGTCGAGTGAGTGCTGAAGCTCCTTCTCCAAGGGGTCCGAGTCGCACACGGTCGTACCGCGGGTGACGCTTCCCGGGGTCTGGATGACCCCGGTCGCTGCGAGCAGGGCCTCTACCAGCGTGGTCTTACCGGCGCCGGCATGGCCGACCAGGGCGAGATTGCGGACGTCCTCGGCATTGTATTCAGACATGGGGATCCTGAGGTGGCGGGGGAGGACGGCAGGTATCCTCCCGGGGGTTCGATCAAAGAGCCGGAATTATACCGTAACCGTTTCGTCAGGCCGCCTGACTGTGCGCCTCGCCGGGCGCCGCTGGCTTGGCGTCGGCACCCATCAGGGAGGCCCAGGTCACATAAACCGTGGGCAAGAAGACCAGCGTGAGTAGCGTGGCCACCAGCAGGCCACCCATGATGGCGAAGGCCATCGGACCCCAGAACACGGTCGGCGCGATGGGGATCAGGCCGAGCACGGTGGACATGGCCGTCAGCATGATGGGGCGTACGCGCGAGGCGCTTGCATCGACGACGGCATCCCGAAGCGGCTTGCCGGTCTGACGCTCCTGCTCGATCTGGCTGATCAGGATGACCGAGTTCTTCGCGATCATGCCGATCAGGGCCAGGACCCCGAGGATGGCGACGAAGCCCAGGGGCTGACCCGCCAACAGCAGGGCACCGACAACGCCGATCAGGCCGAGGGGCACGACGCTGAGCACGATGACCAGCAGCGGGAAGCTGCGCAACTGGAACATCAGGAGCGAGATCATGATCAGCAGCATCACCGGCACCACGGCCATGACCGACGCTTGGGAGTCGGCGCTCTCCTCCACCGATCCGCCGACCTCGATCCAATAGCCCGCGGGCAGACGGGCGTTCAATGCATCCACCGCCGGGGTGAGCTCCGCCACGGCCGCATCCGGGAGCACGCCCGGGGCCAGATCGGCCTGAACGGTGAGGGTCGGCACCCGGTCGCGGCGCCAGATCATCGGGTATTCCTGGCCGTTCTCGAAGGTGGCGAGCTGGTCAAGGGGCACAGTGCGCCCGTCCGGCAGGGGCACGTCCAGGGTCCGCAGGTTGGCGAAGGTCAGGCGCTGTCCTTCGCGCTCCCGGGCCACCACGTCGATCAGATAGATGTCGTCGCGTACCTGGGTGACCGTGGTCCCGGTGATGTGGGTATTGAGGGTCGCCGCCACGGCGGCTGACGACAGCCCCAGGCGCCGTAGCTGATCTTGGTCGATGCGGATCCGCACCTGCCGCCCCGGCTCCATCCAGTCGAAGTTGACGTCGCGGGTATCGGGCTGGTCGGCGACGATCTGGGCAAGCTCGAGGGCGATCTCCCGCAGGCGCTCCGGGTCGTCACCGAGCACTCGGTACTGGACCGGCCAACCGACCGGGGGGCCGAGCTCCAGGGGCGCGACCCGGCTCACGGCCTGGGGCACGGCCTCCTTGAGGTAGGCCTCGAGCTTGACCTCCAGGCGCTCGCGGGCTGCCACGTCCTTGGCGACCACCACGGCCTGGGTGAAGAAGGGGTTGGGCAACTGCACGTTGAGCGGCAGATAGAAGCGCACCGCGCCCCAGCCGACATAGGTGCTCCAGTGGTCGACGTCCGGGTCGGCGGCCAGCATGGCGTCGAGCTTGTCCGCCTCCCGGGCAGTCGCATGGATAGAGGCGTTCTGGGGCAGGCTGATGTCGACCAATAGATCGCTGCGGTCCGACGCCGGGAAGAACTGCCGCGGGACCAGATCCAGGGCGTACAGGGACACGACGAACGCGGCGATGGCCACCGCGATCGTGAGCCAACGCACCCGGATCGCGCCCCGCAGAAGCGCCCGATAGGCCCGCAGCAGACCACCCGGCTTGGACTCGTCGGTCGGGGTCTTGGGCGGCACCAGCAACGCCACCCCCAGCAGGGGTGCGAAGACCACGGCGACGAACCACGAGACGATCAGCGTGATGCCGACCACCGCGAAGATGTCGAAGGTGTACTCCCCCGCGGAGCTGGCGGCGAAGCCTACCGGGACGAACCCGGCGATGGTCACCAGGGTACCGGTCAGCATGGCGAAGGCCAGGGTGCGGTAGGCATAGGTGGCGGCCTTCTCCTTCGCCTCGCCGATGGCGAGGCGTCGGGACATGGCGTCCACCGTGGTCATGGCATCGTCCACCAACAGCGCCAGGGCGATGATCAGTGCGCCCAGGGAGATCCGCTGCAGATCGATGTCGAGGATGTCCATGAGGGCGAAGACCGTGGTCAGCACCAGCGGGATGGCAAGCGCCACCACCGTGCCGGCCCGCACGCCGAGGCTCAGAAAGCTGACCACCAGGATGATGGCGATGGCTTGCCACAGCGAGGTGGTGAAGTCGTTGATGGCCGCGTCCACGGTCTGCGGCTGGTCGGCCACCCGCACCGCCTCGATCCCGATGGGCAGATCGGCGACGATCTCCCCCATGGCCTGCTTGATGTTGTCGCCCAGGGCCAGGATGTCGCCACCATCGCGCATGACGATGGCGAGCCCGATGGCGTCCTCTCCGTTGACCCGGAACATGGGCTGGGGCGGGTCCGCCAGGCCGCGACGCACCTGGGCGATGTCGCCGAGCCGCAGCTTCCGATCGCCGATGGCGAAGTTGACGTCGAGCAGGTCGGCCTCGGAGGCGAAGGCGCCGGAGACCCGCAGCGAGATGCCCTCGTCGTCGGTCTGGAGCACGCCGGTGGGCCGCACCAGGTTCTGGGCCGCCAGGGCAGCGATCAGGGCGCCGGGGTCGAAGCCCAGTCCCGCCAGGGTGCGCATATCGAACTCGACGAAGATGCGTTCGTCCTGCGCCCCCAGGACGCTCACCTTGGAAACGTCCGGGACCCGCAGCAGCTTGGAGCGCACGGACTCCACATAGTCGCGCAGCTCCCGATGGGTGAAACCGTCGGCGGTGAAGCCGTAGATGATCCCGTAGGTGTCGCCGAACTCGTCGTTGAAGCCGGGCCCCACGATCCCCTGGGGCAGGGTATGCCGCATGTCCCCCACCTTTTTGCGCACCTGATACCAGGTGTCCTCCACGGCCTTGGGAGGTGTGTCGCCGGTGAGGTCCACGAAGATGGTCGCGACCCCCGCCCGGGTGAAGCTGCGCAGGTTGTCGAGGTTTGGGACCTCTTGCAGGGTGCGCTCCAGTCGCTCGGTGACCTGCAGGATGGTCTCCTCGAGGGTTGCTCCGGGCCAGGCCGCGCTGACGACCATGGTGCGGAAGGTGAAAGGCGGGTCCTCGGCGCGCCCGAGCTTGAAGAAGGCGACGATCCCGGCGACCACCGAGACGATCATCAGGAAGACCACCACCGAGCGATTTTTGATGGCCCATTCCGAGAGGTTGAAGCCGCTCATGAACTGCTTCCAGGCGTGGCCTCGGGCGCGACAGTGGGCTTTGGTTCGGCCTCGGGTGGCGGTTCTGAACCGGGCTCGGGCATCGGCTCACCCCCGGGTGCCGCCGGGGGTGACGCGCCCGCGAGACGCACCTGTTGCCCGGGACGCAGGACCTGGACGCCGGCAGTGACAACGATCTCGCCAACGTCGAGCCCCTGGCCGACCAACACCCGGTCGAGCTCATGGCGTGCGACATCGACGTTGCGTAGTGACACGGTCCAGGTCTCCGGATCCAGGACCCAGACCGCTGGCTGACCTGAGGACGTGGTCAGCGCGGCGGCCGGGAGTGAGATCCCGGAGATCCCCCCGATCTGGACCGTACCCGTCACCGTGGAACCCAGGCGCATCGACTCCGGCGGATCGGCGAGACCGACCCGCACCTTGAAGGTGCGGGTCGCGGGGTCCGCCTGCGGCGCGACCTCCCGGACCCGGCCGACGGCGCTGACCGTGGGATCCGTGGTCAGGGCCACCTGCACATCGTTCTCAGCGGTGGCCGATTCGATCACCCGCGCGGGGACGTCGAAGACCGCGTCCCGTCCGCCTTCGCGGGCCAGGCGCACGATCATCTGGCCGGCCGCGACGACCTCCCCGGGCTCTGCACCACGGGCGGTGACGATGCCGGGGCCGTCGGCGACCAGGGTCGTGAACCCGAGCTGATTCTCGGCGGTGGCGACCTGGGCCGTCACCGCATCCACCTGGGCCTGAGCGGCATCGCGCGCCTCCACGGCCCGATCGAACTGCGCGCGGGCGACGAAGCCACGCTCCAGCATCGGCTCGTAGCGCTGCACCGTGTTTCGCGCCTCGACCAGCCTGGCCATGGCGGCGGCGAGGCTCGCCCGCGCCGCGTCCACCGCATTCCGCTCGGTCTGGGCGTCGAGGCGGGCGACCACCTGGCCCGTCCGGACCTGATCGCCGACGTTGACCGAGCGCTCGATCAGCTGTCCACCGACCCGGAAGGCCAGGCTCACGTCGTCCTGGGCCTGGACCGTGCCGGTCAGGGTGACGGTCTCGCCGCCAGGAAGCTGGTCCACGGTGACCACCCGCACCGGGCGAATGGGCTCGGGCTGGGGGGCGGATGTGTCCTCGGGCAGACAGCCCCCGAGTAGAGACAGCGCGAAGGCGACGAGGAGGGTCCGAGCGCGCGCGGTCATGGACGCTGATACGACAGGCATATGTTGCGAGAGAGCGATGATTGAATTGCGCCGCGAATCGTAGCTCAATTGGCCGCTCCCTCCTACGGCGATCGCCCCGGCGAAAGCGCCCAATAGCAGTTGGAAGTGACATGAGGCCTCGGGATTTGCCGCGAATCTTCGGCTTGCTCTTGACCAGGCCCTCGACGGCACTGGTCGCAGTGGGGTTGCTGACGGCCGGGCTGCTGACCGCGGGGTGCCAGTCGATCGCGCCCCCTCGGGCCCAGACCGACCCGGCGGCGCTCGGCTCGGCGCTGGACGCTTCGCTGGCGGTGCTGGCGTCGCCCGGCAGCACGGATCGCGCTCGCGCGGCCGCACAGGCGGACTATCGGCGCCAGGTCTCGCGGCGATTCCCGCAGTTGTTGGATGAGGCGGCGACCCCCTCGCCTGCACTCCCGACGGCCGCCCGTGACGCCGCCGTGCTCCCCGACGACTACGCCGAGATCAGGCCAGTTCCCCGCGCGCGGACGCGGGTGCCCGGGCTGCATCGCGACGGCGTCGGGCTGCCGACCGTGGCGCGCCTGACACCCGGGCGCCCCAACACCCCGCCCGGAGGCTTTCGGGTCCCGCTGACCCTGGTCGCGCTCCCGGGAGACCCCCCAACCGACTGCTGCGATGCAGCCCTGGTGGACCCGGAACGCATTTCGGACATTGGTACCCGTCACGGTGAGCTGCCGGTAGCCATGGACTGGGAATCGGCCCTAGCGGACATCCGGGTCACGGGACCCAGGTTCGGTTCGGGCCTGATCAACCTGGTCCGCCCCGGTGCCTTCATGGGAGAGCCGCGGATCGTGTTCCTCTCGCCCTTCGATCCCGACAAGACACCGGTGGTGCTGGTGCACGGCCTGCTCTCCACCCCGCGGCTGTGGGCGCCCCTGGTCAACGAGCTGATGGCGGACCCCGGTTTCCGCGCCTGTTGTCAGATCTGGTTCTTCTACTATCCCACCGGGCAGCCGGTACCGCTTTCGGCGCTGCAATTGCGCGAGGCCCTCGATCAGGCGGTGGCCGCTCACCGGCCCCGCAAACCCATGATCCTGATCGGCCACAGCATGGGCGGCATCCTCTCCCGCGCCCAGGTCTCCGGGATCACCGAGGAAGAGGCCGAGACGATCTTTCCAGGGGTGAGCCAGCTACCCGACTACAAACGGGTGCGCCGGGGCCTGGTCTTCGAGCCCCGTACGGACGTGAGTCGAGTGGTCTTCCTGTTCACCCCCCATCGGGGCAGCCGGCTCGCGTCGAGCGGGCTGGCCTCCTGGGGCATCCGCCTGATCCGGCTGCCGAGCAACTTGTTGGACGAGATGATCGCCGTGTCGGGGTATCTCGCCGGCGCCGAGGTCGAGCGGCTGCCGACGAGCATTCACGGTCTGTCTCCCGACTCACCCTTTCTGCGCGTGCTGGATTCCACCCGACCCGTGGTCCCTGCCCACACCATCCTGGGAGACCGCGGACGCGGGGATGGCTGGGCAGGGTCGGATGGGGTGGTGCCCTACAGCAGCGCCCACCTGCCGGTGGCGGAGTCGGAGCTGGTGGTTCCCACGGGACACGGCGGGATCGCCCATCCGGAGACGGTCAAGGAGCTGCTGCGCATCATTGACCTGGCCATCCGAGAGACGCGGGAGGGGACCAGATCGGCCAGCGTGGGGACGCGGGCCCCGACGCGCGCATCGACTCGCTGATCGACTCGCCAAACACCGCTCCTGATCGCCTGATCGCCTGATCGCCGTGAATCTGTGGCGGCTCGGCTAACGCTCGCCCGCGGGGGGCTCGGCCAACGCCATCAATCGATCCAACCCAGCACATCTCGGATCACCGACCAGCGTGGCGGCTTGATCTGCCCCACATCACCGAGCATCCAGTAGCGGTACAACTCGGCGATCGTACCCCTGCCCCTGGCATTCAGTATCCAGACGTCGAGGAAGTCCAACAGCTGGCTGTCGCCCTGCCGCAAAGCGTAGGCAAAGGGCCCGATCAGGATCGGTGAAGGTGTGACCAGATTGAACCGGGGGTAGCGGATGGTCCAGGCCGCGCCCTCTTCCGCACGCATCAACAGGGCATCGAAGATCAGCGGGTCGGCGGAGATAAGATCGTCCAGGTCGCGGTCGTCCTTGAATAGGACAGCTTCGGCCTCGGGGAGCACCTGCTCGAGGAAGCGGCGGCTCGCGAGGTTGTCGGCGGGGGCGATGCGCACGTCTCCGAGCGCCCGAATGCCATCCCAGGTCTGGAACTCCCGGCGTCGGTGGTCTTTCACCACCACGCCCAGGGCGCTCTCGACCACGGGTGCCGTCATCGCGAAGCGCAGTGTCATCTCGGGCGCCATCGGCATCAGGGACATGAAGACGTCGCAGAAGCCGTTGTTGACCTGTTGCTCCGCATCCGGGATCGAATCCACCGGCACGAAATCCACGCGGGCATCGAGCTGGCGTGCGAAGCACCCAGGGGGTGAGCCCCGGGGAGCCTCTGAAATGCTCGTTGCACGATAGCTTGCATGCGGCACGAAGCGGTCAGCTGCCGTTTCTAGGATCACGGCTTGGCGGTGGCTTCTGCCGAACATTGGCGGGATCCGACGCCGATTTGGCGAGGCATGTTGGGGCCGCCCCGTGACAGGCGCCCCGAAACGACCGAACAGTCTAAGAGCGGATGAGCCGGTGTTGGTGCCGATGCGTTGGTGGCGACGACCGAACGCCCCGCAGGCAAGGCTAACCATCCGCCATTCCGGTCGCAACCTTGCCGGATTTCGCCCCGGCGGCCCGACGAGCTGATCGCGCGCCGGTTCCCTCAACGAGATCCAGGCACAAGGGCCCAGGACCGATATCGCCCGGTCGTTGGTGGGCGCGGGCTGGGAATGAATCGGGTGCGCAGCGGCGTCCGCAGCCGCCCGCCGGCCTTCTCAGCGAACTGCATCCGAGGGCTCGCTTGCGACCCCTTCAAAGCAACTCGCTCCGCCTTGACTGCTTTCCTCTCCTCGGGTGACCCTTGATTTAGAACATGACTGGGCGGGCATCATTCCTCGCCCGTTCTCGCCGTCGGAGACTCCCATGCCTATTCAGCCGCGACCCAAAACGCGCCCTTGGGTATCGCGCTGTTTCCAGGCCATTCTGATCGTCGCCTTGTTCGGGGTGACGGTGACCGGTTCGATCCTCGCAGGGACGGCGCAGGCGCGAGAGATGTCGGCGGTTGATCCGGCCGCGCAGGAGCCGGCCGTCGCGCCGCTCCGCACGGACAGCCCGCGGGACCTGTATTCCAGCTTTTTGCGCCTCAGCGACGAGATGGAGGCCGCCCTGCTGGCTTATACGACCCGGCACACGCTGGCCGGAGCGGAGCGGCTTGCGCTTCTCTCGGACCAGATGGTCGCACTCATGGATCTTGACTCCGTTCCCAGCGTCTCGCGACGGGAGGTCGGAATCGAAACAGCCACCTATCTGATGGATATCTTCGGGCGGATCGATCCGCCGGACCCTGCGTCCGTGCCGGACGAGGCGGTGCTGGAGCGCGCGGGGACGGACTCCCATCGCATCGCGGGGACGCCGCTGCGCATCGTCCGCATCGCCGAAGGCGACCGGGAGGGCGAATATCTGTTCAGCGCCTCGACCGTCCAGGCGGCACCGCGGTTCCTGCGTGGGCTGATGGACCGGCCGCTGCGCACCCGGCTCGATATCGAGAGCTACAGTGCCTTCTCTCCCCAGCTCACTGGTCCGCTCATCCCGGCTGCCATGGTGCGGGGGATGCCGGGGCCACTCAAGGGCCTATGGCTCGGTACGCCTGTATGGAAGATCCTCGCCATCGGGTTGTTGGCCGCGGTTCTTGCCGTTGGGATCGCCGTGCTCCAACGGATCCTGCAGGCGCGCGCACCCCGGTCCCCGATCGGGGAGGTGATCCTTCGGGCGATCCTGCCACTCGCCATCCTCGCCGCCGTGACGATCGCACTACCCTTCGTCTCACACCAGATCAATATCTCCGGCACCTTCGCCGAGATCATCGAGAAG
Organism: uncultured Gammaproteobacteria bacterium; assembly: GCA_963714915.1. Lineage (GTDB taxonomy): Bacteria > Pseudomonadota > Gammaproteobacteria > Chromatiales > Chromatiaceae > Thiodictyon. Next base: position 15,599 of record CAVQQM010000020.1, on the reverse strand, counting down.
GGCGAGACGGTGGTGGCCCACGCCGCCTACGCCTGGCTGTTCTGGCTCGTCGTGCGCATGCTCTTCGAATGGGTCATCCTCTCGCCGCGGATCCCCGACCAAAGCCTCGATGCCAACCTGTTGCGGCTCGTTTCAGGGGTCATCGGCATCATCGGCGCGGCGGTGATCCTGGCCTTCGGGGGACAGGCGATCGGGCTGCCGATCCTGAGCGTCCTCGCGGGTCTCGGAATCGGCGGTCTGGCGGTCGCCCTGGCCCTGCGCCCGACGCTGGAGAATCTCGTAGGGGGCGTGATGCTCTACTTCGACCGCCCCGTGCGGGTCGGCGACTTCTGCAGCTTCGGCGACCAGAAGGGCACGGTCGAAGGGATTGGCATCCGCTCCACCAAGCTGCGTGCGCTCGACCGCACGCTGATCTCCGTGCCGAATGCCCAGTTCGCGGACATGCAGATCATCAACTGGGCCGAGTGCGATCAGATGCTCATCAACGAGACCATCGGCGTGCGCTACGAGACCGAACCGGACCAGTTGCGCTATCTGCTCGCCCGCCTTCGCGAGATGCTGCACTCACACCCCAGGATCGACAGCGACACCGTCCGGGTCCGCTTCGCCGGCTACGGTAGCAGCACACTGGACATCGACATCCGCGTCTACGCGGAAACCCGGGAGTGGAATGATTTCTTTGCCATCCGCGAGGATGTCTTTCTGCGCATCTACGACATCGTCACCGAGTCTGGCACCGGCTTCGCCTTTCCGTCCCAGACCCTCTACATGGCCCGCGACGACGGGTTCGATACCGCGCGCGGGGATGCCGCTAAGGCCACCGTCGCCGATGGCGCAAGGAGGGGAAGCTCCCCTTCCCGCGCCTGCCGCGCGAGGCCATCGAGCGTCTCGAGGGGACGCTCGACTATCCGCCCACGGGCAGCCCCGAGACTGGCGGCGAAGACCCCCAGGACGCCATCGGCGCGGAACGTCTGTCTCGCGGGTCCGACGGGCCCGAGGCGGAACAGGATCCCGGCGCTGCCCTTCACATGGATGAACAGAAGAAGAGCTGAACCCGAGGAAGCGCTGATCTCATGCGTTCGCTGCGCGAAAGGATGCGCGTCGTAAGGCGCTTGGTCCCGGGTAGGGGTAGGGCGAGCGTGACGCTGTCGCAGGGGCGTGGCTCCAGTGGCCGGGGGTTTCCAGAGCGCATCCGACCATCCGTCGACCAGTCGCTGGAGGCGGTGGTGCAGCCCGAACCGGGCCGTGACGTCCTGCGATCAGCGAGCGGCGTCCGATTCTGATCCGCGCCCCCGCGGCTGGCCTGCGAATCGTGTCTCGCGGCGGTGTCGGTCTCCGACCCCAAAGGAAACTCAACCCGTGCTCACCTAGGCGCTTGGCCGCCTCGGACGTGTCGGCCCATTCACCGGATCCGTGGCGAGACCTGCCACGACATTCTCCGCGTACAGGGCGTGTCAGATCGGGCTGGCCGGTTTGGTGTCGCTCATGCGTCTTGCCGCTCGGTCTATTCATGCAGCGGATCGAGCAGCCAGTTCCGCCCGCCCTCGCACTGCGCGCCCATCGGGTGCCAGGATGGCACTTTATCCGCTCCCTTCGGCCATATCGGACTCGGGGGCGTGCGTGACCGCTTGCACAGCAGATTCATCCCAAGTCCGACGGGATCTCAGGCCAGCGCCTTCTCCTTGAGTCGGTCGAACTCGCCCTGGCTGATGGTACCCGCGTCGAGCAACGCCTTCGCGTCGGCGATCTGCTCGGCGGGGGACTTGCCCGCCACCTCCCGGATGTAGGCCTCGGTGTCCGACTTGGCCCGTTCCAGCGCGGAGCGTTGACGCTCCGCCATGCCCTTGCCGCGGGCCAGCACATAAATCAGTGCGGTCAAGAACGGCACGAAGAGTAGGCCGATCAGCCACAGGGCCTTGTAGCCCCCGCCTAGCTCGGGGTCGCGAAACAGGTCCACGACGATATGGAAGAGGATGATCAGGTAGGCGACGAACAGGAAGCTCGACGCGATCAGATACAGGATGTCCCAGAAGTTGCTCATTGGTATGGACTCATGGATGGAGGAAAAGGTGACTTCGGTGGTGCCAGACTCGGGATATACGCCTGAAGGTGACGCGCCTCAAGGTTCGTCACCGCCGCGATAGGGCAGCCCTCGGGCGGACAGTCAGGCCTGTCGGTGAGGGTGGTCACGATGTCAGAGCCGCGCAAGCGGATCGCGTCGGTGCCGCGGGTGGCGACCCGCCCGGAGACCTTGGGCCCGATACTCCCGGACCACCTCGCCGGAGGCGTTGCGTTCGATCATAAGTTGCTGTCTCTCCTCGACGGTCTCGTTGATCGGTTCGCCCTGGATGCGGTGGCCCTCGGCGGCCATGGTCGACGAGGAGATGCCGCCGACACATAGGGGCTCGGCCATGTTTCCCCGGCTGCCTCGTGGCGACCGATGCCGATCACGACGCGGCTTATACCCAACGCGGATCGGCCGTCAAGGCGATGGAGAGCCATGCCTCTGCGGGGGCCAGATCCAGGGCATCCCAGATGCGCTGGCGCAACCCGTCCTGCTCCGCGATGCTTTGGAGCGCGAAGTCAGGGCCCACCAACAGGTCGATTTCGATGAAGACGGTGCGCCCGGAACGGGCAACGTGATGGACGGTACGCGTGACGTCTTGCTCCTGTTTGACCTGGGAGAGAATAGCCTCCACGCGGTCCACCAGCCCATCGTTGGCCTTGGCCATGACCAGGACCTCACGCATGGCGCTGTTGAGGATTCCGATCGGGATGGGCAGCAGGAGGAGCGCCAGCACCGAGACCATCGCCGGATCGGCATAACGGGCCCAGATGTCCCGATAGGGCTCGGGCAGGAAGGGCAGTGCGGCGAACCCGATGAAGGTCACCAGGCTGAACAGGGCGTCCATCAGCCAGGTCTTGCCGTCGTTGATGAGCAACAGCGAGCCGATCCGGCGCCCCACCACCATCTCGTAGAGCCCGAGGACCAGGCTGAAGACCGCCGTCACCACCGCGAACCAGATCACCGACGCGGCGTCGACGACGTTACCGCCGGCGCGGATGCCCTCGACGCCGTTGATGAAGGCGTAGAAGCACATCACCAGCACCATGAGGCCGTTGACGGTGTGTACCAGGGGCTCCAAGTGCGAGTAGCCGAAGGGGAAGCGGCGATCCTCCGGCTTGGTCACCAGGTGGGCCGCGAGCAGGCTGAGCCCCCCGCTGATGAGGCTGAAGAGGGAGAAGATGCCGTTCAGGATCACGACATCGGACTCGATGACCAGGCCCCAGGCGATACTGCCCGCCGCGATGACCAGGACGCCGAAGATCGACAGCCAGAGGGTGCGCTGTTCGATGCGACTCGCCTCTGCGCTCTGGGCCGGCGATTGACTGGTCGTCATCTGACTCAAGCGAGGCAAGGCCTGTGACTGATGGGCACGGCGCTAGGCGCAGGGCATGAGGAGCCGGCGGTGGTGGCCCCAACCCGGGCCTCCAACGGGGCGCTGGTTCGGGCGGGTGGACGCCGGCGCAGGGCAAGGGAAGACAGGGACACGATCGCCTCCGGGTTGAACTGGGCTCGGGGCCGGGGTCGCCGATGACCCTAGGCTACGGCTCGGCGATGCCGGCGGCGATACCGAGGACCGCCGCGGAGACGACGAACAGTGCCACGACCAGCGGCCACATGAACCGCAGGTACTTCTCGTAACCCACCTGTGCGATGGCCAGGCCGCCGATGACCACCACGTTCGTCGGAGAGACCAGGAGCGCAAGCCCATGGCCGAGGATCCAGGCGGTGATGGTGAGCGGCCTGCCGACCCCGGCGAAGTCGGCCAAGGGTGTCAGCAGAGGCATCGCCAGCGCGGCATGTCCTGAGCTCGAGGGGATCAGGAAGGCCAGCGGGATGTTGACCACCATGGCCGCGACGGCGAAGGCCGCCGCCGAGGCGCCGGTGATCAGTTGCTCCATCGCGTGCAGGATGGTGTCGAGGGTCTGGGTGTTGGTCATGATCACCGAGACACCGCCGGCCAGCAGGATGACCATGGCCGGCCCCATCATGTCCGAGGCACCGGCCGCGATCAGCCGCACGATCTCTTTCTCGTCCATCCGCGCGACCAGGCCGACGAGCACCGAGGCGATCAGAAAGAGCATCGCCAATTGCGGGAACCACCAGTCCAGCTCGAACCAGAGGGGCTCCACACCGGCGAGCTCATGGGTGAGGTAGTAGTCCGCCGGCCCGGTGGTGCCGCCGAGGATGCCGGCCCAGGGGATGACCGAGAAGATCATCAGTCCGAAGGCGAGGACGGTGATCACGAGCACCCACTTCTGGGTGCCGGTGAGTGTGCGATCGACCGGACCGGCGCCGGCCATGCCGTCGGGAGGGTTCGCGGGGCCATCGACGCCCGAAGCGTCATCCGGCCGCAGGAGCGTCGAATCCGACCAGTGAGGCCGCCGGATCCTCACGCACGCGCGCCGCATAGCGCAGCACCCAGGCCACGGATATCGCCGTCAGCAGCACCCATAGGACGAGCCGCAGGACGATGCCGTCGCCGATACCGACCCCCGCCTCGCCGGCGGCAACCCCGATGGAGAAGGGATTGACCGTTCCCGCCATGACCCCGGTGGTGGCACCGACGATGATCATCGCGGCCGTGACGAGGCGGTCGTAGCCCAGCGCTGCCATCAGCGGGATGAACAGCGCGTAGAAGCCCAGGGTCTCCACCGAGAAGCCCATGGTGGTGCCGAGGAGGGAGAACAGCACCATCACGGCGGTGATCAGCAGCCACCCCTGGTTGCGCAGGCGGTTGGCGAGCGCCGCCACCGCCACCTCCAGACTGTGGGTGGCGAAGCTGATGGAGATGAAGGCCCCGATGGACATGATGAAGACGATGATGCCGATCTGGCCGAACAGCCGACCGACGATCTCGGTGTCGACGACCCCGGCAACCGGGCTCAGGAGCCCGTAGATCCCGTTGACCGGGGCGAGGATCAGTTGCTCGACCCGCTCGCCGAAGGTCAGGGGCGACTCGATGTGCTCGAAGGTCCCTGGGATCGGGGAGCCGTCGGCGTCCAGGGCATAGCGCCCGGCCGGAATGAACAGGGCCGCGACCCAGACCAGGACCATGACGATCGCGAGCGTCGTCACCGAGCTGGGGAAGCGGAACCCCGATTTCGCGGGTTCGGATGCGTTGGTTATGCTCGGGGTTGGCTCGGACATCTTCTCACGCCCTGCGGTTGCCTATTGCCTGACCGCGACGATGGGCGACCCGATCGCCCGCATCCAGTCCCAGGTCGATCGCCGTTCGACCTCAAGCTGGCTCCCTCAACCGGGCTCCATGGTCTGGAGCACCGGACCGGCGCTCCAGATGCGATAGCGCACCTCGACGCCCTCGGGCACATAAACCACGACGGGAAGACGGCTGTTGTAGCGGATCAGGAAGGGCTCGCCTCCCAGGGTGACGAACCGATCCACCTTGGGGGCGGCAGGGTCCACGGCCATCAGGGTGCCGGCCATGGGTCCGAGCGCCCTGACCACGAAACGCGGGAACCCCCAGCCCTCGATGGTCTCCTCCACGATCTCGCCGCCGAAGAAGTGGCGATTGTGCGCATCGGTCTGGACCGTCTTGCCGACCACCAGCTCCACCTTGAAGGCGGACTCGTCGTCCTGCTTCGGGAGCTGCAGGACATGACGCACCATGCCCGCCTGTGCCGGCGGGAAGGCCTCGATGTAGTCCTGCGCCCAGGCGACGGGCATCGTCGAAAGGGCCGATAGCATCATGATCAGCCAGTGTTTCATGCTTCTTTAGAACGACCTCCGCACATTGATCCAGATCTCGGTCGCGCTGTAGTCGCTGAGCTCCGTATCGCCCTCGTCGCGGATATAGAGCACCTCGGGCCGCAGGGACCAGCCGGGGGCGAAGGCATAGGTCAGCCCGCCGCCGAGCTCGTAGATGTCGAGGTCGGGGGAGAGTGGCCTCGGGATCTCGTAGTCGTCACCGTACGGGATGTCCTCGTGATAGCCGTTGTGCTCCCACAACCCGAACAGAAAGACACCGAGTCGGTCGTTGAAGTCCATACCCCAATCGAGTGTCACCCCGTAGAAGGTCTGGTCACCCTCGGCGCGGTCCTGGGTCGCCCACTCGCGACCCCCGTTCAGGGTGATGGTCAGGGCCGCCTTTCCGTCCAGCATGGCCCGCGTCCAGCCCAGCCAGATCTCGCCGATGTCGCGGCTGTTCTCGCGCTCTTCGCCCGAGGGGTAGTCGCGGGAGCGGATCTCTCCCTCGAGTAGGATCTCGTTGTCCGGGTCGAGGACGAATGCGCGATTGACGAACAGGCCGTAGTCCTGCCGGTAGCCGTCGCCACCCCGATAGCTGGCCTGTCCGCGCACGCCGATCGACTGGCTGCCCTCGGCGAGGGATTGGATCACGGCCGCGTTCCAGCGCAGATCCGAGTCGTCGCGCCGATCGGTGTCGTCGTAGTAGCGGTACTGATAATCCAGGCCCCCATCGATGACGATGTCGTCGGTGACGAAATAACCCAATCCGCCGCCGATCCGGGCATTCCAGAACCAGTCCCGGGCCGGGTCGCCACCCAGGGCATTCGTGGTGCGGGTGGTGTTCTCGCGGTAATAGCCGCCGCCGGTCTCCGCATATCCGAACCCGCTCAGGCGTTTGCCCGCCCGGTAATCCTGCGCCGCCTTCGAGTAGATCTCGGCGCGTTCGCGCAGGTCCGGCGGCAGGTTGTCGAAACGCAGGACCTGCTCGAACTCGAGCACGGCCTTGGCGTACTCGCCCTGCTCCAGGTAGGCCTGGCCGCGCTCGAGGTGGCTGGGGACGGGGTCCGACTCGGCGCCCCGCGCGGCCCCGCCGAGCGTCAGAAACGCCGCGAGCAGACACCCCCCGATCCCGACCCCACGGCCTCGATCCCCGATCATCTGGTCTCTCCGAGCTGCTTGCGCCCGCTTTGAGTCGGCTGAAGGTCGGGCTTCAGCCCGACGACGACGGTGGCCAACCGACAGGTTCTCTGTCGGACTGAAGTCCGGCCCACGGCCTCAGAAGTCCACTGGATCCCGGATCAGCGGGCAGGTCATGCAGTGCCCGCCGCCGCGGCCGCGGCCGAGCTCGGCGCCCACGATGGTGACGACCTCCACCCCGGCCTTGCGCAGCTCCGTATTGGTCCAGGTGTTGCGGTCGTAGGCGACCACCACGCCGGGGGAGAGGCAGACCAGGTTGTTGCCGCTGTCCCACTGGCCACGCTCGGCGGCATAGTGGTCGCCGCCGGTCTCGATGACCCGGAGTTTTTTGAAGTTCAATGCCTCGGCGACCACGTCCACGAATGGCTTCTTCTCCATCGTCGCGTCGATGCCATTGGGCTTATCGCTCGGGCGCAGGCTGATGGCGTGGACCTGGTCCATGATGGGCGGATACAGGGTCACCAGGTCGCGGTCGGCGAAGGTGAAGACCGTATCCAGATGCATGGCCGAGCGCAGCTTGGGCATGGCGGCCACAATCACCCGCTCCGCGGCACCCTTGGCGAACAATGCAGCCGCGGCTTGGGCGATGCCCTGGCGGGAGGTGCGCTCGCTCATCCCGATCAGGACCACGCCATTGCCGATCGGCATGACGTCGCCGCCCTCGAGCGTCGCCCGACCGAAGTTTTTGTCCGGGTCGCCCCACCAGACCTGGATGTTGGCGCCCGCAAAGCTCGGATGGAACTTGTAGATGGCCGTGGTCAGCAGGGTCTCTTCCCGGCGCACCGGCCAATACAGCGGGTTGAGTGTCACGCCGCCATAGATCCAACAGGTGGTGTCACGCGTGTACAGGGTGTTGGGCAAGGGCGGCATCAGATACTCATGCACGCCGTGGGCCTCCCGTACCAGGGACAGGTAGCCCGAGGTGCAGTATTCATCCGGCACGTCGACCACCGAGAGGCCGCCGATCAGAAACTCGGCCAGCTCCCTCGGCTTCAGGCTCTCGAGAAAGGCCCGGGTGCTGTCGATCAACCCCAGGCCGACGTTGTTCTCGGTGATCTTCCGATCGAGGATCCATTGCCTCGCCTCGGGAATCGCCACTGTCTCGGCCAGCAGGTTATGCATCTCCACGACCTCGACGCCCCGGTCGCGCATCTTGGTCATGAAGTCGAAATGGTCCCGTTTGGCCATCTCGACCCACAGGACATCGTCGAACAGCAGATCGTCGTTGTTGCTCGGAGTCAGCCGTCTGTGGCCGAGCCCCGGGGCGCACACCATGACCTTGCGCAGGGTACCGACCTCGGAGTGAACGCCGTAGACGGGGGCGTTGCTGCTTGAATCGCTCATGGTAAAGAGTCCTCTGCTATCAGATGGTGATCATTCCGGTGACGAGGCCATAAATGCCCGCCGCAGCGCCGACAACGAAGACCCCGAGCAAGCCCAGCTCGAGCGGGCGAAAGACCCTCTGGCCCTGCTCCCGACGCGCCAGGATGAACATCAGGGTGCCGGGGGCCAATAGGATGCAGGCGAGCACCAGATGCTTGAGCCCCCCGGACAGGAGCATGAAGATGGTGTAGACGACCGCGATGGCGGCCCAGGTCATGTCGCCCCCCCAGTCCTTGGAGCCGGGCTCGTAGGTCTCCCGGGTCAGGACCAGCTTCAGTGCATAGCCGGCCACCAGGATGTAGGGGATCAGCGTCAGCGCGCTGGTCATCTCGAGCGAGAGGTCGAAGGCGTACTGGGAGAAGATGGTCACGATCAGGAAGCACTGGACCAGGATGTTGGTGATCCAGAGCGCCGCCGACGGCACCTGGTGCCTGTTCTCGTGGGCGAACACCTTGGGCACCAGGCCGTACTTGGCGGCGGAATAGAGCACCTCCGCCGCCAGCAGCGACCAGGCCAGAAAGGCACCGAGCACCGAGACGATGAGTCCGGCGCTGACGAACTTGAGCCCCCAGGCCCCGACGACCGACTCCAGCGCGCCCGCCATCGAGGGCTGACGCAGCTCCGCGAGCTCGGGTCGCAGCAGCACGCCATATGGCAGCAGGGTCACCAGCACCAACAGGCAGAGCACCCCGAGGAATCCCATGACCGTCGCCCAGCCGACGTCCTCGCGCGTCTTGGCGTAGCGCGAATACACGCTGGCTCCCTCGATGCCGATGAAGACGAAGACGGTCACCAGCATGGTGCTGCGCACCTGGTCGAAGACCTGGGAGCCGCTGTAGTCGCCGCCGCCCCAGAAGCTCGCGGCGAACTTGTCGTAATCGAAGGCGAAGGCCATGAAGGCGATGAAGACGAAGATCGGCAGGATCTTGGCGAAGGTCACCACCTTGTTGATGAAGGCGGCCTCCTTGATGCCCCGCAGGATGGTGAAGTGGAAGGCCCACAGGATGATGGAGGAGACGATGATCGCCTGCGGCGTATTGCCATCCCCGAACACCGGGAAGAAGGCCCCCAGGGTCGACTTGATCAGCACGAAGTAGGTGGTGTTGCCGAGACAGGTCCCGATCCAGAACCCGAAGGCCGCCGCGAAGCCCAGATAGTTGCCGAAACCCTCCTTGGCATAGGCGAAGATGCCGGCGTCGATCTCCGGTTTTCGCAAGGCCAGGGATTGGAACACAAAGGCCAGCATCAGCATGCCGCCGCCGGCGATGATCCAGGCGATGATCGCCCCGAAGGGGCCGGTTGCCGTCCCGAACCGGGCGGGCAACGAGAAGATGCCCGCCCCGACCATGGACCCGACGACCATTGCCGTCAGCGTCAGTCGGGAGAATTTCTGCTCCGATCCCATCCCAGGTGCTCCTCTGTCGGTGTGGGGTGTGGAAGGACGCCGAGCACTAGGGAAACGCTGATTTACTGCGTTTCCCGTCCGGGCCACGGATGGCCCGGCATTTTCAACGGCGCTAAGCCGTTTAGAATGGAGTCTTCCAAGAGTCGTGCCTCTTGGAGGGCGAGCTGATCAACCCCCATCTCTGGTCACGATCAGCCCGTGAATCGAAACCGCGCATTCCGATTCGCTCCGTCTCATCAGGGGACCTCGACAAATGCCTTCCATGGTATTTCTCGAGACACGAAGCGAAAACGCGGTTTCCGCTTCGCGCGGGCACCTCGAATCTTTCGGGCTACCCTTCAGCCATTTCGGTGAAAAGAAAGTGTCGGGTCACCGGTGCCCCAGGCGGGAAGTGGAACAAACCGGCGCTCGCTCGAGTGTCTGCGATCCAGGCGGTAAATGCTCATTGACCCGTTCAGGATGCGCCGCTCGGTGGTGTCCGCACCCATGTCCTCGGGTTCATAGGCGCGCGCAGATCGGGAAGCCGCGGACCCTTTCCTTGCTCGCAGCCTGGAAGACGCCGAGACGATACTCAACTGGCTGGGAGGCGGCTATTGAACTTTGGTCTAATGGGGACAAGTCTGGCCGCCCCGCGTCGGACCGTGGGTCGCTCGGCCCTGGGACGACGCGGCACTCTTGCGCGGCCGGAGGCGATCGAGCGCCAAGATGGCGCTCTCGCAGCAACCCCGTAGGGAGGGTTCAACTTGCGGGCCGTAGGCCGAGGCGCTCGGCCAGGCGAACCAGCTCTGCCACCGAGCTCACGCCCATCTTTCGCATCAGGCGCCCGCGGTGGACTTTGACGTTCTGCTCGCCAGTGCCGAGATCCGCGGCTATCTGCTTGTTCATCTTGCCGGCGATGACGTGGCCGAGCACCTCCCGCTCCCGCGGCGTCAGCGAGGCGAGCCGCCCGCGCAGTGACGCCAGCTCCTCGCTCAGGGCGTGCTGTTCAGAGGCTCGCCGCAATGCGGTGCGGATCGCCTGAAGCAGATCCACCGCGTTCACCGGCTTGGTCAAGAAGTCCTCGGCTCCGGCCTTCACCGCACGCACGCTCATGGGAATGTCGCCGTGACCGGTGAGAAAGATGATCGGAAGCTCGTCCCCGCTGCGGCGCAGCCGCTCCTGAACGCACAGGCCATCGATCTCTGGCATCGCCACGTCCAGCACGAGACAGGCGGGCCCCTGGTGGGCCTTGCGAGCCAGAAAGTCCCGCGCGTTGGCGAAGCCCCGAACCTGCAGCCCTTGTGCGCGGAGCAGCCGCGTCAAGGCCTTGAGCATATCGGGCTCGTCGTCCAGCAGATAGACAATAGGTTCCGCCGTCATGGTGCCACGCCGTCTGCCGGAAGCGTAAAGATGACGGAAGCCCCGCGGGCGGGCGCCGACTCCGCCCAGACGTGTCCACCGTGACTGTTCACGATGGACCGCACGATGGCCAGACCCATGCCGAGCCCCCCGGGCTTAGTGGAGTAGAACGGATCAAAAATATGAGCCGGCTCGTACAATCCGCACCCATTGTCCGCGACCTCGACCTCGACCCCGTCGGCCTGGGTACGAGTGATCACCGAGACCCGACGCTCGCCCGGCGGGTTACCGGATACCGCCTCACAGGCATTGTTGAGCAGATTGAGCAGGACCTGCTCGATCAGGATGCCGTCCACGCGCACCGGGGTCAGCCCCGAGGCCAGAGCGAGGTCCACCGTCACCCCTTGGTCGTCGATCTCGTTGCCAACCAGATCGAGCACCCGACGAATCGCGTCATCCAGCAACAGCGCCTGGCGGTGGGGCTCGCCGCGATCGAGGAGCCCACGCAGGTGCCGAATCACGTCGGCCGCGCGTCGGTCGGCGGTCACGATGTCTGCCAGGATCTCACGCACCTCGGCCAGGTTCGGCCGAGCATGGGCCAGCAGGGCCTGGGCCGCCTCGGCATTCGTGAGGATCATGGCCAATGGCTGGTTCAACTCATGGGCCAGGGCGGCGGAAAGCTCACTTATGGTCTCCTCCCTGGCCGCACGCTCGAGCCGCGCCCGTTGCCGGCGGCGCATGTCCAGCACGGCCCTGCGTGCCGTGATGTCGACGCTGACTCCCATCAGCGTCTTCGAGCCTGCGTCGGTGTTGCCGACACAACGACCCAGGCCAGCGAGCCAGCGAACCCTGCCGTCGCGGTCGACGACACGGAACTCGGTGCGGTACCTCTCGTTGCAGCGTAGCGCCGCCTCGATCAGCGTCTGTAGCCGCACCCGGTCCTGCTGATGCACCCTGTTCAGCAAAGCCGCCAGGTGCAGGTCCCCGCCTGGCTCCAGCCCGAACAGCTCGCGGGTCTTGTCCGTTGCCCAAACCGCCCCCGATTGCTCATCGAGGCTCCAGAAGCCGGCATCGGCCGCCTCTGCCGCAAGGCCAAGCCGCTCTTCGCTGACGGCCAAGGCGGCGTCCTTGATCCGCACGTCACGCTCCGCCCGCTGGGCTCGCAGCAGCCCGACGCTCAGCTCGGCGCCCATGACGGCAGCGACAAAAAGGAACACCGGGGTGATCAGGACAGGCAACTGAACGAAGCCCCAGAACACCAGGACCGCCTGGACGGTGCCGGCTACGACTCCGAGGAGGAGGCTGATCGTCAGCACGAGCGACCGCATGCCCTCGCCGCGCCTCCAGGCACTGATGCCACCGTCGACGAGGAACAGGATCGACAACAGGAGGGCCGCCTGACCTGTCAGCATCCAGGGATTGGGGACGCCGCCCGTCGCGATCGCGACCGGCTCACCGAGGAGCGCCACGTGATCGATGCCGGTCAGCGCGGCGTAGTTGAGGTTCGGTCCCGAGACGAAGTTGGCGACCAGCGAGACCGTCCGCAGGCCTGCGGCCAGCCAACCCAAAGATGAGAATCGCGGCCGCAGGCGCAGGCCGACCAGACCCAAAATGGCGAGAAAACCGGACCAGATCGGAACGTGGAACCAACGCAGAGCCGTCGCGTACTCATCGGGCGTTTGAGCGCGCAGCATCCAGAGCTCTGTCCCCGCGAGACACGCGATGCTGACCGCGAGCAGCACAAATATCAGGTAGGACCAGGCGTCCCGCTGCATCAGCCACGCGCCGAGATAGATGCCGGCGATCGTGGCCGAAAAGGCCGCCATCGCGACGTAGAGGATCGTGACCCAGCTCATCCGCTGCGGGCGCTCCCGGCCAGGCGTTAAACCAAGGTGCAATTCTACCGAGGTCGCGGCTTTTGTAGCCTCTCGACGTCAGCCTGATCCGCCGGGTCGCGATCCAGACCGCCCTGAGAGCCGCGCGTCATGCACCACCGTATTCAAGCGCTTGAGCCACGATCGGGTCCTCGATCGTGTTGGAGCCGTAAGCCGTGACGTCAAAGTCCAAGGGTGGCTAGGGCGGGGCGGCGCGAGCGTTTTCACGACTGGGATGCCCGCCAGTGGCTGGTCCCGATCCGCGGCGTCGTGTCGAAGGTGACGCGCGTCGGCAAACTTCCGGTGAGCGTTGCCGGAGGCGTTCACTACTGGGCCGAGAGCCCTACCGGCGGACCGGAGGGTTGGGGAGGGCGCATCACCTTCACCCTGCTGCTGCCGCGGTGAAGGCCGGCCAACCAGCTCCAATGTCGATGCCTGCACCCGTGCGCCTCTGGCGGAGCCCCAACATGCCAAGCCCCATCGCATCGAAACGGACTCTGCCGCTCATCGCCATGCTGCTCGGCAGCCTTGGCTTCGCCGTTCACAGCGTCAAGGCCGAGGACCTGGTGATCCCGCTCGAGCTGCCGCAGCTCAATTTTGCCGGGCTCGGCGCCGGCGCCTACCCCGATTACTTCGGGTCGAGTGATTATGATCTGGGCGTCGCACCGTTCGCACGCCTGTCCCTGGGGGGCTCGCGCTTCGTTCGCCTCATGGCGAACGAGATCCGTCTAAACCTGCTCGACAACCGAGACTGGCAGCTGGGTCCGGTGGGCCTTTGGCGTTTCGGACGGGATGACGTGGCTAACCCCGTCGTCGAGCGGATCCACTCCATCGACGACTCTTTCAGCTTGGGGCTCTTCGGGGCGCGAGTCTGGCGCGACCCGCAGGAGATCCGCAGGATCGCGGGCGTTGGCGGCTGGGCGATGGGGGACGTCAGCGGTGGATACAACGGCTGGACCGCGGGGCTCAACGCCTACGCCATGGAGCCCGTTGCGAAGATGGTGACCCTCGCCGGCGGTGCGGCCTTCACCTACGGCAGCGGCAACTACATGGAGGAGTATTTCGGGATTACGCCCTCCGATTCCCTTGCCAGCGGCCTCCCGATCTATGTGCCCGGGAGCGGCGTGCGCGACGTGCGCGGTTGGGCGGTGGCGATGCTCCACCTGAGCAAGCACTGGCACCTCGGCGCCGGATTCATGTACTCGCGCCTCATGGGTAACGCCGCGGACAGCCCGATCGTCTCGGAGGAGGGCTCCAAGAACCAATGGGTCTACGGGGCCGGTGTTCTCTATGCCTGGTAACAGATCCGGCTGCAGGCCGGGATGCCGGGCAGGAATCACGGGACGAATCGGCGGCGCTTGCCCTCTTGACCGAAACTCGGCGAGCGGGCTCGCGGTCAGCTTGTCCTGTTTTGAGGCGGCAACCCGCCGGAGTCTTACCGCGACCGGCATGCCTCCGTCTCGATCGTCATCTGATTTCAGGCGCGTCTGCCATCTCTTGGTCCATCCATAGGAGTCACTCCAATGCGCAATCAACCCCTCGTCCCTGTCGCCACCCTGCTCGTGGCGCTCGCCACAGCCCCCGCGCTCGCCGAGACCGGGCTCGCCACCCAGCCCATCAAGGCGATCGCGGTGACCTCCCAGTTGGAAGGGGAAGTGACGGTGGTCAATCCCGAGACCCGCATGCTCACCATCCGTAAGGCCGATGGGACCTTCGAGGTCCTTCACGCCCCGCCGGAGGTGGAGCGTCTCGATCGCGTCCGGATCGGCAACCGCGTGCGGCTCACAGAGGTCACGACGGCCGTGATCGAGCTGCAACGGGGGAGAGATGCCGGCTCCATGGGCGTCATCGGCTCCACTCAGGTAGACCGGTCTCCCGGTACCCGCCCGGCAGGCTCGATCACGGATTCCTTGACTCTTTATGGCCAGATCGTCGCCGTCAATCCAGGGGCCGGTACCGTGACGGTCCGCGGGGCGAACGAGACTCGCACCTTCGAGCTCGAGGACAAGCAGTTCGTCAGTAGCCTGAAGGTGGGCGATGGCGTCGTGGTCAGGATCCGGAACGTCATCTCGGGGCAGGTGACCTTCAACTAGCCTGCAACTGCCCGGTTCCTCCGGGCCGGGGCCGGCCCGGTGGTTTGCCGTCGCCCAAGTGATCGCGGTCGCAACAGACGCCCAATGGTCTGGGTGTCGACGAAACCTGCGACAATGCTCAGCAGTCCATCGTGGCCATTGACCGGCGCCGGAACCTGCACGACGCCCTCTCGGGAGGAGGGGGTGGGCGAAGTCTCGGGTCCCCGCCGGGAAGGCCGGCTCGGATTCGGCGCTCGCCACGTGCGAGCTGCTGTGAGACGCGACGGCTCCCAGCCGGTGTGACCCTTGCCGCTTCTCCGGCCGCTGATTGCGCTCGATTCTCGCATCCGGGGACGGTGCTTTTCCGGTTCCCTGACTTGAAGTACGCTCACATGAGCGTGCCCTTCGTTTCAGATGACGCATTCAACGGTCCAAACCACCATAACCGCTTCCCCTCGACGCGATGTCCCCGAGGAGATCCGGGAGATCGACCATCCGCGAGCCGGCCAAGCAGCGGACGATCCGCTGTCGCTGATGGGCCTGAGTCGTGGGCCGGA
>CAVQQM010000019.1:0-44015 GCA_963714915.1 uncultured Gammaproteobacteria bacterium | reverse complement strand
CCGGTCGAGGGAGGGATGACGCGGCCGCCCCGCCGCTGACCCGATACCATCGGCCATGCACCCGCTCCCCACCGACCTCCTGATCCGCATCGGCGCCCGTCCCGCGCCGGACCGACCCCACCCGGTCGAGGCGGTGATCGATGGCGACGCGCTCTTCTTCGGCGGCGAGCTGCGGCTCGACCCCGCCGAGCTGCTCGCCGGGTCGCTGAGCATCGGCGCCTATGGGGATGTCCTCGCGACCGCGCTCTTCGGCGAGCCCATCCGGCGGGCCTACGAACGGGCCCGCGCCCTGGCGAGCGAGCGTGGTGGGGGCCGGCTACGTCTGCGCATCCAGATCGACCCGGACGCCAGCGAGCTCCAGGCCTTGCGCTGGGAGCGCCTTTCCGTCACCGGCGACGGCGCCGCCGTGCCCGTCGCCATCGATCAGGCGACCCCCTTCTCGCGCTACGTGGGCCTGGAGTCGGCGCCGCCACCGCCCCTCTCCGAGCAGCCCGCGCGTCTGCTGATCGCGGTCGCGAACCCGGCGGACCTCGGAGACTGGGGGCTGGCACCGGTAGAGACGGACAGCGAGATCGCCAACCTCTGGCAGGCCCTCGCCCCCCTGGTGGACCAAGGCGCGCTGGAGCTGGGGGTCCTGCCAGGTCAAGGCGGACTCGGCGATGCCGTCGCGGCGCCCCTGGTGGCGCGCGGCTGCCGCATCCATCCGGGCGCGACCAGCCTCGAGGGCCTGAGCGCCCTGATGGGCGGTCATCACCTCATCCATCTCATCTGTCACGGGGCCTACAGACCGGGCCGCGACGGCGCCCCCGGGGCGACGCGTCTGTTCCTCGAGGACGCGGTCGGGGCCGCGGACCTGGTGAGCGACGATGCCCTGGTCCGGCACTGGTCCGCCGCCGACCCGCTGCCACGGCTGTTCTATCTCCAGGCCTGCGAGGGGGCGAGCCGGGGTGACGAGGAGCCCCAGCCCTTCGTCGGTCTCGCGCCCAGGCTGGTGGCCGCCGGTGTGCCGGCCGTCATCGCCATGCAGGATCAGGTGCCGATGGATCTGGCCCGCGACCTCAACCGCGGGTTCTATGCCGGGCTCCTGCGTCACGGGCTCGTCGACCAGGCGCTCAACGCGGCACGCTGGCTCCTGTTCGACGCCGGGTCGACCGACTGGTCGATCCCGGTCCTCTACATGCGCCTGGAGCACGGCCGACTGCTGCGCCCCGACCCCCTGCGCGAGGCCCTGCGGGCCATGACCGACTGGGGCGAGGACCCGAGCGCCACCGACGACCCGCCCCTGCCCATGCAGGTGACGCGCGCCCCGGGCGGCGCCGATCCCGCCGTCCTGACCCGTCTCGAGCGTGCCGAGGAGGCGGGCTACGACCTGGGGTCGGCGGCGGCGGGGCTGCTGCTGGGCGAAGGCCAGAGGGCGCCCACGGAGTCACCCTTTGTGGTCCTGCTGGGGCGCGAGGGCACCGGCAAGACCGTGCATCTGCGCCGGCTCATCGGGCGCCTCGCCCGAGCCGCCCTGGAGGCGCCCGAGGGCCCCACCCGCCTGCCCGTGCTGGTCGACCTCGCCACCCGCGACCTGGATGTCGCCGGGCAAGGGGATCGAGGACCTGGTGCGCGAGGCCCTCGCGCGCTTCTGGCCAGAGCTTGATCCACGCGACTTCCTGCATCGCTGGCGCGATGACGCCGGGACCGCCTTCTGCGTGCTGGTGGACAACCCGAGCGCCCTGGCCGCCGGGGAGCGCGCCCGGCTATTCGCCGATCTGGCGCGGGTCGCGCGGCGGCGCGCGCGGCGCCATCGCTTCCTGCTCGCCTGCGACCCCAACTGCGCCCAGCAGGGCGCGCTGGCCGAGACCCTGCCCATCACCGATTACCTGGTGGTCCGGCGACTCGCTTTCGCCCAGGTCGAGGCCTACCTGGGCGGGCTCGACGACCCGGCCGCCGGCCAGTTGGCCGCCGTCCTGCGCGAGCGGCGGCTGTTCGACCTCGCCGGTCTGCCCTGGCTCCTGCTGCACATGCTCGCGCGCGCCCGGCTCGGCGATCCGCCGGTCTCGCGCACGGGGGTGCTGCAAGGCTTCGTCGCGCGCGCCCTGGCGGACGGCACCCTGGACACGGCCCTGCGTGGCCGGGCTCAGGTCTCGCTCGGCGTGCTGGCGCGCGAGCTCCAGCTCGCCCGCTGCCGGTCACTGTCGCTCGAGCGCGCCCTGGAGCTGCTCGACGCTGTGCGTGGGCGCCGGGAGTACCGCCTCACGGCCATGATCGAGGCCCTGGTGGAGGCGCGCATCCTGATGCGCGTGGGCCAGGAGCGGTTGCAGTTCGCCTACCCCGCGTTGCAGTCCTACTGCTGCGCAGAGGCCATCGCCCAGGACCCAGACTGGCTGGACCTCACCGACGACATCACCGCCACCTTGGGGAGGCTCTCGCGGCTGCGCTGGTGGGCGGACACACTGGTGCTGCTCGCCGGGCTCAGCGACCAGCAGAGCGCGCTGCTCGAGCTGATCCTCCACGGCGCCGGGGCGGGCCAGGAGGAGCGGGTGTTCCTCGCCGCGCGCTGTATCGAGGAGGGCGGATCTGAACGCCTCGACCCACTGCTCCATGAGCAGCTCGTCGCCGCCCTGCTCCAGCTCACCAGCGCCGACCACGAGCCGCGGACCCGGGTGCGCATCCGTGCCATCCATGCCATCCAGAGGCTCCAGGTCGAGGCATCGGTCCCCCATCTGGTACGCATCGCCATGGAGCCGGTACGCACCGATTGGACCGGCCGCCAGGTGGCCGAGTACAGCTCGGTGCGGCTCGCGGCCATCACCAGCCTGCGCGCCATGGAGCAGGCCACCTTCCGCCATGTGAAGACCGAGCTGCCCGAGCTCTCGACCCTGCTGCGGCACTGGATCAACGGTCGGGTCGCGGACGTCGAGGACTATCTGGGCGCCACCGACCGGCGCATGCGCCCGGTCGCGGCCTTCCTGCTGGCGCTCATGGCCTCGCCGGACGCCCAGGCGCGACTCATCGCCCAGTTCCTCTCGCCCATCCACGAGCCCGAGGTGAGCTGGGCACTCACCGACGCCCTGACCCTGGTCGACCCTGCCCGCGTCAGCGCCGAGATCCTGGCCCCCCTGGTGACGCGCGGGGACACCGACAAGCGCCAGCGCCGTCAGCTCGCCTACCTGATCGGCAAGGTGAAACCCCGCGAGCCCTGGGCGGACCACTTCCTGGAGCGCGCCGTCCACGAGTTGACCGATGCCTCCCTCAAGGGCCACGCCCTGCGCGCCTGGGGCGACCGGCTGGAGGGCGACAAGCGCGAGCTGCTCACGGCCATCGCCCTGGGTGACTTCAGCGGCGTCGCCGTGGGCAAGGGTTGGCGGGTGGGCGACCGCACCTGGCTGCGCCGGGTCGCCATCGAGACCCTGGCCATACTCGGCGACGCCGATACCGCCCGGCGCCTGCGCCACGAGCGCACCCCCGGCCAGGACTGGCCCCCGGAGCTGGAGCTGGCCCTGTTCCGCACCGTCGAGGAGATCGCCTGGCGCGCCTGGGAGGCGGAGGAAGGCGGAAGATCCCGGTCGGAGGGCGCCGCCGGCGTGCAGCGATCCTTGCGAAAGGATGTGCCGTAGATTCGATCGCGTGATCAATCATCGCCGTGTGTTCGCGGGCTAGCCCCGGCACCCTGCCCGCACCGTGTAGATGGCGCGAAATCGCCTGCAAGCCGTCTGTCCCCTGGGGTGCTTTCGGACCGCACGACCAGACGTCCGCGGCCGGCCGAGAGACCCCGCCATCCGCCCTCGAACCCACCGAGAGATCGCCTATGAAGATCGCCATCCTTTCCAGAAACCCTCAACTCTATTCCACCCGCCGCCTGGTCGAGGCCGCCAAGGCTCGCGGCCACGAGGTCAGGGTGCTCGACGTGCTGCGCTGTTACATGAACATCACGTCCATGCGGCCGCAGATCCATTACAAGGGCGAGAACCTTGAAGAGTTCGACGCGGTGATCCCGCGGATCGGCGCATCGGTCACCTTCTACGGTACGGCGGTATTGCGCCAATTCGAGATGATGGGGGTGTTCCCACTCAATGAGTCCGTGGCGGTCACCCGCTCACGCGACAAGCTCCGCTCGCTGCAGCTGCTCTCGCGCAAAGGCATCGGGCTACCGGTGACGGGATTCGCCAACAAGCCCGACGACATCGAGGACCTGATCAAGATGGTCGGGGGCGCGCCTCTGGTGATCAAGCTCCTGGAGGGCACCCAGGGCATTGGCGTGGTTCTCGCCGAAACCCAGAAGGCGGCGGAGAGCGTCCTGGAGGCCTTCATGGGCCTGCACGTCAACATCCTGGTGCAGGAATACATCAAGGAGGCCGGCGGCGCCGACCTGCGCTGCTTCGTGATCGGCGACAAGGTGGTTGCCACCATGAAACGCCAGGGCAAAGAAGGCGAGTTCCGTTCCAACCTGCACCGCGGCGGGAGCGCCACGATCGTGCGCATCACGCCCGAGGAACGCTCGACCGCCCTGCGCGCCGCCCAGACCATGGGTCTGAACGTCGCCGGCGTCGACCTGCTGCGCTCCAACCACGGTCCGGTGGTCATGGAGGTCAACTCATCGCCAGGTCTCGAAGGCATCGAGAAGGCCACCGGCAAGGACGTGGCCGGACTCATCATCGCGTTCGCAGAGAAGAACGCGGCGCTTGGCAAGACAAGAACCCGGGGAAGGGGCTAGGCCATGCGCCCGCCCTTCGAGATCCAAGGCAATGGAGTCCTTGCGGGAGAGAGTTCGGTCATCGACCTTGCGCTGCCCAAGCTCAACTCGCACACACGTCTGTCGATGCCCGTGCATATCGTGCATGGCAAGAAGGACGGGCCGCGTCTGTTCGTCTCGGCGGCGGTGCATGGAGATGAGCTGAACGGCGTGGAGATCGTCCGCCGGCTGCTCGAGGTGAAGGCCCTGCGCCGGCTAACCGGAACCCTGGTGGCGGTACCCGTCGTCAATGTCTACGGGCTCATTCATCAATCACGCTATCTCCCAGACCGGCGCGATCTCAACCGCTGTTTTCCGGGCTCTCCCGCGGGGTCTCTGGCGGCACGGGTGGCACATCTGTTGGTCGACGAGATCCTGCGTCATTGCACCCACGGCATCGATCTCCACACCGGCGCCATCCACCGCACCAATCTGCCGCAGATCCGCGCCAACCTGGATGACCCTGAGACCGAACGCCTGGCCCGCGCCTTCGGCGTACCGGTCCTGCTCAATTCGACCTTGCGCGATGGTTCACTGCGCGCATCCGCGGCCGAGCTCGGCATGCCGATGCTGCTCTACGAGGCCGGCGAGGGCCTGCGGTTCGACGAGGTCGCCATTCGCGCGGGGCTGAACGGCGTGCTGAACGTGATGCGGGCGCTCGGCATGCTGCCAAGGTCGCGCCACCACACGCGAGAGGGGGCCCCCTTCATGGCGCGGTCCAGCCACTGGACGCGCGCGCCCGAGAGCGGCCTGCTCCGCACCCTGGTCCCCTTGGGCGCCCGGGTACGCAGCGGCGAGCTCCTGGGCTACATCAGCGACCCCTACACCGGGACCCAGCATCCGGTGACGGCGCAGATTCGTGGCGTGGTCATCGGCCGGGTGCAGATCCCCTCCGTCCATGAGGGCGAGGCGCTCTATCACATCGCCCGCTTTCGGGACGACCACGACGAGGTTGCCGAGGAGGTCGAGGCCTTCCACCAGGGCCACCTGAACGACGACGACATACTAGATCCGCCGATCGTGTGAAGCGAGCGGGTCAGTGTACGACCGTGGTGCCCATCCACACCCTGTGAGGCTCGGATCAAATCGCCACAGGGCACACCGACCGAATCCCACGTTCGCAAGGGTCCTTCCCACGACCAGGGCGCGCGCTCCGACCTCCCTGCCCTCGGGTAGCGCTCCTTGACCAAGCGGCCTGTACAATCGACCCGCCGACGCCGGGCCAGGCGGCCCGGCGGGCGCATCCCAATCGTAGACCGGAGTTGACCATGGCCTGGCTGTATCTCGTCGTCGCAGGCATCTTCGAGTGGGGCTGGCCGGTGGGGCTCAAGCTGGGGTTGGCCGACACCGGCATGCGTTGGGGCTGGATCGCCTTCGCGGCGGTGTGCATGGCCGCGAGCGGTGCACTCCTGCTGATCGCCCAGAAGACCATCCCAATGGGCACCGCCTATGCGGTCTGGACTGGGATCGGCGCGGTGGGGACCTTCGTGCTGGGTCTCGTGCTGTTCGGTGAGCCCGCGACCCTGGCGCGCTTCTTCTTCGTCGGACTGATCGTCGTCGGGATCGTCGGCCTCAAGCTCGTCTCGGGGCATTGATCGTCACTGGCCCGGGCCATGTCAATCGTTCGGTTTTGGCATGAGCCCAGTCGCTGAGCCGCCGGCGGATCCTCGCCGCTCGATACTCCCCACTCGCCACTCGCCACTTTCCGTCCCCCCACTCCCAGCGCCATGCCGCCGGGCGCACCCGTACTGGCCGACGCCGAGCCCCTACACCCGGGCCGTACCCAGCACCCGCTCCATCCCCGAGCCGGCGCGCTCACGCGCGACCTGGGCACTGCGGGCATAGAACTCGGCGATGTGGCTGTAGTTCGGGTAGCTGGTGGCGTCGGCGAGACCCTCGAGCTCGTCCGCATGGGTGAGGCCGAAGGTCGCCGCGAGACGGGCACGGCGATCCTGGCCTTCGCCCTCCCCGTCCGGGGTATCGACGCCCCGCTGGAGCGACTGGCGCAGCTCGTGATAGGTGCCGACCTGGGCGTCGCGGAAACGTTGGATGCGCTCGCCCACGCGCACGTAGAGGATGGCCTGATCCACCCAGTTGACGATCTGCTGGGTGTCGAACTGGGTGGTGAGCAGCAGCCGGCGGATGTCCACGGTGGCCAGGTTCTGGGCATCGTCTATGCCCATCTGGGCGAGGCGTGACTCGTGCCAGGGACTGACGCCGAGCAGGTTGCCGATCGGCAGGGGTTTGCGCTGGGTGGACTCGGGCGTGAGGAAGCGGCCGGCAACCCGCGCCAGATAATGCAGCCCCTGGGTGGGGAAGACACCGATCAGGAAGGCGAGCGCGGCGGGCCAGATGGGCTCGCCTCCGCCCGACGGCTCCGCCTGCAAGAGCGGCGCCGCCACATAGACGATGGCCACCGCGATCAGCATGCGGATGGCGATGGAGCTGTAGACCTGGGGCTGGAGGTCAAAGGTGTTGTAGCGCCGCACCACCTCCTGCACCGCGAAGACATAGGCGCCGAGATAGGCGAAGAAGACGAGTCCCATGGTCTCGCCGTCCAGCACGGGCCGGCAGGCGTCGCCCACGCAGTGACCGTAGCCCCACAGGACCATCAGGGTGATGAGCACCACCAGCCCGACATAGATGACGAACTGGCCGGGGCTGTAGACCGTGTCGTAGAGGGTGGCGACGGTGTCTGACACCTGGTCCTCCCGCGCCAGCCCGAGCAGCATGAAATCATCCTCGAGACGCTGGCGGTGGGCGCTGGCGGCAAAGCCCAGGTAGGCCACATAGGTGGCCGGGAAGATCCCGGCTAGGGCCACGAAGCCCACCGCGAGCGGTGGAAAGAGTCCGGTGTAGAAGGCCCCCATCGCCAGACCGACCAGGGCCGCCAGGGCGATCAGCAGGCGGATCGCGCGTCCGATGGGCCCGACCACCGGCCTGGGACGGGGTAGCGCGGCAGGCACCCGAGGGGGTGGGGGAAGACGCTCGTTCATGCTCACCCTCCGTTGGGCCGGGCCCCGCCCCGTCGCGGAGGGGCGTGCGGCCCGGCGTTCAGTCCTCGAAGCGCTCACAGACCACGGGCACCACGGCGGTGATGTCGCCCGCGGCTCGATAGTAGAGTGAGCCGAAGGCGCGGCCGTCCACGAAGGTCTCGTGGTAGATCAGGGAGCCCCGCAGGCCCTCGAGCTCCAGGGCGTCGGGCTCCTCGACGCCGAAGTCGAGCACCCGCGGCGTCCCGTCCTCACCGGCCAGGGTGCGCAGGAACACCCCCGCTCGTCCCACGAGATCCGGGGAGGTGTCGCTCTCACCGGCATCGAAACGGCGGGTCTCGGGCTGCTCCGGGTCATGCCAGAGATACTCGGGGGTGACGATCTGGAAGGCGGTCACCGCCCCCGCCCACTCCAGCACCGCGCGGGTGCGGTCCGGATCTCCCAGCTCGGCACAGCTCACGGTGAAGGTCGCCGACGGGGCACAGCCCGATGCCAGGGCCAATACCGCCCCGAGGGTCCAGGATGTCCGCCGAGTCGCGATGCCTCCACGCTCCACCATGCTGAACCCCCCGCCCGGCAACGTTGGATGAGTCGCCGCGCGGATCGGGACCGGCCTCCAGGCGGAGTCCCAAGGCGACGTAGGATCCCTCTGAAAGTAATCGTCCCAGGGCCGATTGGCCAGCCGCCGGGTTGTATTTCCGACTGGAATCGTCTTTTTTTGAGCTTAGGCCAAAGCGCCGCACCACCTCCTGGAGAACCGCGATGCAGATCACCAAGAACGTGCTGACCAGCATGGGCGTCAGCTCGGCCAACGCCGACAAGCACCTGGACGCGCTGAACGAGGCGATGGCGGCGCACGGCATCGACAGCCGGCTGCGGATCGCCCACTTCCTGGCCCAGATCGTCCATGAGTCGGCGCACATGAAGGCGGTCTCGGAGAACCTGAACTACTCCACCGACGGTCTCCTGGGCGTGTTCCGCAAATACTTCAAGACCCGCGCCTTGGCGGAGGCCTATGCCCGCAAGCCCCAGAAGATCGCGAGCCGGGTCTATGCGAACCGGATGGGCAACGGCAACGAGGCGAGCGGGGACGGCTGGACCTATCGCGGGCGGGGTCTGGTGCAGCTCACGGGCAAACACAACTACGGGCGGTTCAGCCAATGGATCGGGCAGGACGTGGTGGCCGATCCCGACCGTGTGGCTGAGGACTTCGCGGCCCACTCGGCGGTCTTCTACTGGGACGTCACCGGGCTCAACGCGCTGGCGGACACGGACAACCTGCGTCTCATCACCAAGCGGGTGAATGGCGGGCTCAACGGCTTCGCCGATCGCCGCCGGCTGCTGGAAAAGGCCAAGCGTGCGCTGGCCGATATCCCCGAGGGTACCGCCGCACCCGCGGCGCCCCTCCCGCGGCCGGTCGCGGCGGCGGCAAGCGCGCAGACCAAGGACGACGCCCCCTTCGCACCCACCCACCGGGTAGTGCCGAGCTCGCTGAACCTGCGCAATGAGCCGCGCGTCAGCGGCTCGAACCGGGTCGCCAGCCTGCCCCAGAACACTACGGTCCAGGTGTTGGGCACGGCCGACGACGGCTGGGTGCAGGTTCGCGCCCTGCTGGGCGGGCGCCTGCGCGACGGCTTCGTCGCCGAGCGATACCTCGCCGAGCTGCCACGGGGCGGTGCCGCCGGCGAGCCGGCCGGGGCGCCCTTCAAGCCGTCCCATCGGGTGGTGCCCGCCGCCCTGAATCTGCGCAGCGCACCCAAGGTGAGTGGATCGACCCGCATCGCGGCCCTGGCCCAGGGCGCCCAGGTCGAGCAGCTCGGTGATGCAAAGGCCCCTGGCTGGGTGATGGTGCGGACCCTGCTGAACGGGGTCCTGCGCGAGGGGTTCGTGGCCGATCGTTACCTGGCCCCCCTGCCGCGGGGCACCTCCTTCTCCGCCTCCGCCTCGGGCCTGGACGAGATCCGGATCCCGCCCGCCCTACTGCCGCAGCCCAAGGATCCGGTCACCCGCGCGCGCGACGGCGGCCGGCTCTATCCACTCTCCGAGCCCAAGGCGCCCAAGGTCAGCGGCACCAACGAGGAGACCCGCGCCAAGCAGCTCCTCGCCATCATCGACTGGATGGACTGCGAGAACCCCGAGCACAGGCGCTACGCCCCCCGCGGCAGCGTCAATCGGGCCGACACCTATGCCCAGGACTATTGCGCCCTGGCCGGCGCCTATCTGCCGCGGGTCTGGTGGACGGCGGACGCCCTGGCGCGGATCGCCCTGGAGGAGCATGTGGAGCCCGCCTTCGAGCGGACGGTCCGGATGCTCAACACCAACGCGCTGCACGATTGGCTGATCGACTTCGGCGCGGACTTCGGCTGGCACCGGGACATGGACCTGATCTCCATCCAGGAGGCGGCCAACGCGGGCGAGGCATGTCTCATCGTCGCCAAGAGCGCGGAGGCCAACCGGCCCGGGTCCATCGTCGTGGTGCCCCCCGAGCACGAAGGCTGCATGGCCAAGCGCGACAAGGATGGCGACGTGCTGCGGCCCATCGAGTCCAAGTGCGCGAGCACCAACCGCCGCTGCATCACCGCCCGCGGCGCCTGGTGGCTCTCCGATCGCTACGCCGACTTCGGACTCTGGCGAAATCCGTTGGATCCCGTCGCTTGAGCCCGGGGTCGGGAGGCGAGGCCCGCGCGGACGAGCCGGACGGCCGCTGGCGAGGACGGCCCCTGTTCGACGCCCATCTGCACCTCATCGATCCGCGCTTCCCCCTGGTCGCCAACCAGGGCTTCCTGCCAGACCCCTTCGATGCGGCCGCCTATCGCCGGGCAACGGAGGGGCTGGGGGTGACGGGCGGCGCCGTGGTGGCCGGCTCGTTCCAGGGTTTCGATCGCGCCTGGATCCCGGCCGCCCTGGCTGACCTGGGGCCGGGATTCGTCGCCGTGGCCCAGATCCCGCCTGAGACCTCGGACGCCGAGATCCTCGCCCTCGACGCGGCCGGGGTTCGGGCGGTTCGATTCAATCTGACCCGCGGCATGGTCGGCGACATCGCCGAGGTCCTGCACTTGGCCGCGCGGGTGCACGACCTGGCCGGCTGGCACGCCGAGCTCTATCTGGCCAGCACTGGGATCGCCGACCTGGCCCCCAAGCTCTCGAGGCTCCCGCGCCTGGTGATCGACCATCTGGGTCTGACCCGCCGAGGTCTCGACGACCTGCGCCGCTTGGTGGCCCGCGGGGTCCGGGTCAAGGCCTGCGGGTTCGGCCGACTGGATTTCCATCCCGCCGCGGCGATCGCCGCCATCCACGCGGAGAACCCCGGGGCACTGCTGTTCGGCACCGATCTCCCGGGCACCCGCGCCCCCCGTGCCTTCGACCTGGACGACCTGGCGCTGATCGCCGCCAGCCTGCCCGACCTGGCCGACCAGCGCCGGGTGCTCTGGGATAACGCCCGCGAGCTCTACAGGCCCGGACCTGGAAGCTTCCGCTGCGGCTGACGCCCCGAATCCATACCACGTCCGGGGTATTGGCATCCCGCCGGACCGGGGCGGATACTGGTCAGCCTTCCAGCGCCACCCTCGAGGTCCGCACGCCCATGGAACTCATCGACCTGGTGGTTCCCACCGCCGTCGCCACGCCCGGGATGCGAGTCGAAGAGGTGTTCCGGGAATGCATCGACAAGCAGGTCCCGGGGATCCCGTTCCGGGATGCAAAGGGCAAGATCACCGGCAAGGCCTCCATTCGGCACGTGCTCAAGATGAACTGCATCCCGGACTTCATGGTCACCCACGCGGCCCTCTTAGGAGACCATCTTGATGCGCTCAGCATACCGCCCGAGAAGGCGCGCTATGTGCTCAATCTGGCCATCGACCCCTTCGTGATACCGGATGCCGCGGTCATTGGACCGCACTCGCCAGTGGCCAAGGCCCTGGCCGTGATGGAGCGCCACGACACCACCTATCTCTTCGTGATCGATGGCGACGATTACATGGGGACCATCTCCATCATGGGGATCGCGGCGGCGGCCCTCGAGCAGGGGAGCAGTTGAGCGCATGGGATTGACCACGAACATGGTGGTGGCCGCGGCCGTCCTGGTAGCGTGCTACGCGGTGATCTTCTCCGAGCGGCTGCACCGCACCAGCGCCGCACTCCTGGGCGCGGTGGTGATGGTGGTGGTCGGCGAGACCCTCGGCTTCTACGGGCAGGAAGAGGCGCTCGGCGCCATCGACGGCAACACCATGCTCCTGCTGCTCGGGATGATGCTGCTGGTCGCACTCCTGCGCCCGACGGGCGGCTTCGAGTATCTCGCCATCCGGCTCGCCAAGCTCTCGGCCGCCTCACCCCGGCGGCTGTTCGTCTACCTGGCCCTCGCGGTGAGCGTGCTGTCCATGTTCCTGGACAACGTCACCACGGTGATCATCTTCGCCCCCCTCACCGTGCTCATCACTCGCATGCTGGGGCTGAACCCAGCCCCCTACCTGATGGCCGAGGCGATGCTGTCGAACATCGGGGGCATCGGCACCCTGGTGGGCGATCCGCCCAACATCATGATCGGCAGCGCCGCCGGGCTCGACTTCAACGCCTTCCTGATCCACATGCTGCCCGCCGTGGTGCCGGTTTGGATCGCCATCGTCGCCCTGCTGATGCTGCTGTTCCGCAAGGATCTGCGTTTCACCGACGGCGGCCCGCGCGTGCTGGACCTCGACGAGAACAAGGCGATCAAGGACCCTCACGTGCTGCGCCGGGTGCTCTGGGCCATGGCGGTGGTGCTGGGGCTCTTTTTCATCCATCACCACATCCACTTCTATCCGTCGTTCGCGGCCATGATCGGGCTGGTGATCGCGGTCGCCCTGGTCAGGCCCGATCCCGAGGACCTGCTCAAGCAGGCGGAGTGGCCTGTGCTGCTCTTCTTCGCCGCGCTCTTCGTCCTGGTGGGCGGGGTGGAGGCATCGGGACTGCTCGACCTCATCGGCGAGCAGCTCGTGCATCTCGCGCGCGACCCCTCCGAGCTCCTATTCGCCGCCCTGGTGCTGATGTGGGTCTCGGCCATCCTGTCGGCCGCGGTCGACAACATCCCCTTCACCGTCACCATGATCCCTATCGTCGCTGGGCTACAGGCCCAGGGGATGGCGGTGGAGCCCCTCTGGTGGGCGCTCGCGCTGGGGGTCGGCCTGGGCGGGAACGGCACCCACATCGGCGCGACGGCGAACATCATCTGCGTCGCCGAGGCGGAGCGCTCCGGCGTGCCCGCCGCGCGCATCAACCCGGGACGCTGGCTGCGGGTCGGTCTCCCGGTGATGTTCGCGAGCCTGGTGCTGGCGAGCCTGGTCTTCTCGGTGCTCTACGAGGTGCTTTACGCCACACGCCAATCAGGCTGAGACCCGCCCCTCGGCGTCGGTCTTTACGCCGGGCCGGCGACGGAAAGCGGCGCGGCCGGTCTCGAAGGGGTTCGATACCCGGCATCCACTTGTCACACCGCTTTGAGATGCCGCGCGAACCGCTCGGCCGCGGGCTCCTCCGGTTCCGGCTCGAAATGCGGCCGGATCGCGTCGTCGACGTAGAGCTCCGCGGCCACCTCGGATTCCGTCCGAACCTTCCGATAGAGCCGCCAGACACTGAGCGCGTAGATGAGCAGTCCGCCATAGGTGCTCGCCGCCTCGAGCACGCGTCGCGGATAGAAGACGAACGGACTCTCGATCTGTCGACCCGGACGGCGCTCGGTGCGGACCTTGCGACGGAGGAAGCCGCCCTGCAGCGGGTGCACGCCCTCGAACTTATGGCATCCGTAGAATTCCAACGCGATCTCCATGATCCGCTTCGGGTTGCGGTCGAAGGCGGCGGCGCGCCGCATGAGCGTCTCCAAGTGCTCCATCGAGTAATAGCTGTCCCATGCCTTGCGGTAGATGTCCTGCCATTGTGCCTTTGACATGCTTGGGTGGGTCGTGCAGACATGCTCGAGGTCGTAGATATTCATGTCGGGGTCCAGCGGCGCGCCGGCATCCCACAACGCCTTGTGGTCGGCCGATCCTGGCAGCGGCGTCAGACAGAAGAATTCGAGGATGTCGAGCGGTAATTCGCGCTTGATGGTCTCGATGTCTTCGAGGATGCGCTCCGGCGTATCGCTCGGAAAGCCCAGGATGTAACCACAGTAGGTCGTGACCTTCTTGCGCTGCCAGGCGATCAACATGTCCCGGTAGTTTCCGATCTTGTTCTGCTTCTTCTTGGCGGCCCGCAGATTGTCCGGCTTGATGTTCTCGAGCCCGATGAAGACCCGTGAGACCCCGGCGGCGCGCGCCTTCTCGACGAACCCGGGCAGCGTGTGACACATTGTGTCGACCTGGATCGTGAAGTTGAACTTGATCCCGAGCTCTCTTCGCAGCTCGGCAATGCGGTCGAAGATGTGCTCCCAGTTGCGGTTGCGGGCGAAGTTGTCATCGGTGATGAAGTAGTGTCGGATGCCATGGTCCAGATTGGCGCGCAGCAGCCGTTCGATATCGTCCGGCGAGCGGAAGCGGGATTTGCGTCCCTGCACGTTGATGATGGTGCAGAAGCTGCACAGGAACGGACATCCGCGGCCGGCGTCGAACGTCCCTGGCATCGGCGCATAGCGCCGCGCCACCTCTGGCGGGAGGTAAGGCATGACTTGGTTGCCCAGATCCGGCAGGTCGTCCATGTAGTTGTAGAGGGGCTCCAGCCGGCGCTCGAATGCCGCCCTCAGAAAGTCCCCGAAACGACCCTCGGCTTCTCCAGCGAACAATGTAACTCCTAGGTCTATGGCCTCCTTGAGATCGTCCGGCAGCTCCGACAGCATGGCGATGCAGCCCGAGACGTGAAAGCCGCCGATGGCGACCTGAATGCCGGCGGCACGAAACCGCCGCGCCATGTCCATCGCTCGCGGGAACTGGTTCGACTGCACGCCGACCATGCAGACGATGCCGTAACCGTCCGCGGCGCGAATGCGGCGGATGATCTTGTCCACCGGTACTCGCGTGTTGGTCTCGTCATAGGCGTTGACCAGAATCTCGACCTCTTTACCGAGCAGCCTGTCGGCCGCGGCGCGTTGGGTTTGAGCGAACATCGATGCCAGCGAGTTCGATGGGATCCAGGCTTTGACCCACTGGATTACATAGCCCTCGTCGTCGTAGTGCGATGGCTTTATGAGCTCGACCTGGTAGGAAATGCTTTTCGACATGGCGCCGGCTCTCCGGAGTTTGGGACGAAAGCACACGCGGCAGGGACCGGTGTCTCGTAATCGGTTCACGACTGATATAGGAGTGGAATCGATCGCAGCGATTCGGCTCCCCGATTCTGTGGTGGCTCGACAGACTGCTTGGTAAGAACCACCAATTCTCGTTCCGTTCGGCCGGGCGTCGAATGATCGGTGGTCCCGCGTCGGCAACGTCCTCTCGGGAAACGCGGATGATCAGCGGCGACACGGTAATGTCAGTCTTGCGACCGCGGTGTTCGCTTGCGTATCGGCAAGCCGGGCCGAGGGGGGATTCGGAATCCTCAGGACGGGTTGGCCTGGCGCAGCTGCTCGGTGAGCTTCTGGAACTCGCGCTGCATCTCCAGGTTCTCGAACGGCCGCAGGGCCGGCACCTGGCGGTTCATCAGGCCCTCCAGGAGCTGTTGGCTGGATCGCACCAGGCCGACCAGCTCGCCCGAGACCCGCACGGTCTCGTAGGTATTCCAGGCGGCGGCGATGTCCTTGTCGAGCTCGGCGCGGGCCTTGGCGACCTGGGAGCGCTGCTCGCCCAGGTATTGGCGGTAGACCGCCGCGGCATCGATGGTGAGCTGCTGCGCCTCGAGGTTGGCGGCCAGCAGCTCGCGCTTGGAGGGCGAGGCGCGCTGCAGCCGGCGTGTCTCGGCCATGAGCGAGCGGGCGCGGGCGATGATGCCGTCGATCTGGGGCACGTACTGTTCACCGATGGCCTCCTCGATGCGTAGATGCATGCGGCGCAAGGCGCGCAGCAGCACCACATACATGCCGTAGTAACGCCGTGCGTTGGCGAGATCCTCGCCGCTCTCGGCCACCAGGCCCTCGAGCTGGACGGTGACCGAGCGGACATTGTCGAACAGGATGCCGAGGTCAACCATGTTGTCGCCCACCACGGTGGAGAGCAGGAACTCCACCTGCTCGTCGCTGAGGTCCACCCCCAGCTCCCGCACCGCCTGGGCAAACTCCTTTCGCACCTGCGCCTGCTCGTCTTCGAGACGCTCGATATCCGCCTCCCGTTCGGCGATCAGCCGGTCGAAGTCGGCCACCGTGCGCTTGAGGGCCCCGGTGGTGGGTGCCGAGACGCGCCGCTGGCGGTACTCGGCGATCTCCGCCCGCGCCCGGAGGACTTCGCCCTGGATGGCGCGGATGCGGTCGCGGAAACGCTGCACCGGGGAGGCGGAGAGGATCTCCACGGCGTCGTCCAGCAGCGCCTCGATGTCCGCCTGATTAGACGCCTGATCCGGCCCCAGCCAGGCGCTCTTGGGGAGCTCGGACTGACGCTCGGTGAGGGTGAGGGTCTCGTCCAGGGTGGGCACCACCTCCCTCCACACCCTGTCGAAGTCCCGCGGCTCCTCCCCCATCAGGCCGCCGGCCCCCTCGATGGCCTGGTCGGCCAGCTCGCCTGAGCGCTGCCACCAATCGCCCGCCAGGTCTCGGGCACGCTGCCAGAGATCGTCCGCGGGCGCGCCGGGCACGGGCAGCGTGCCCGGCTCCGCCGCCGGCGCCTCGGCCCACGCGAGCGCGGACCCGAGCACGAGCGCGATCAGGGGCGGCCAGACCGCCGACCGGGCGCGGGTCAGGCGCGTTCGCGGTGATGATTGGGGACGATGCGGCGACATGATGCGGTCTCGGGTTCCGGGATGCCCCGGTACGCGTTAGAAGGGGTCATCGCTCGCGGGGACGCCAGCGGCCGGCGCGGACATGGGGCCACCGAGCATGGACCACGGGGCACACTGGGGGCGCGAGTCTAGCAGCCTGTCGGACTTAGGATGAATCGGCTGCGGCACTGGGAGCGCTGCACTGCGGAAATCCCGAGGCCGTTCCTTGTCGTTGTCGTAGTCGAATCCGTAATCGTTGTCGTGCCGATACTCGATTTCGACAACGACAAGGACAACGACAACGATCAGAGACGGTCTCGGAACCTCTGCACTGCTGCACTGGCAGCCCACTCGCCGTTTGTACGCGAAGGCGCGCTTTTGTTACCCTTCGGCCGCGGGCTCCGGTCAGGGGCCCGTTCTTTATGGTGGTCGGCGTCGGTCCCCCCGCGACGCGAAACCGTGAACCCGGTCAGGCCCGGAAGGGAGCAGCCGCAGCGGTGGATGCGGGCGCCGGGGTGTGGCTGACGCAGACCGCCGCCCTCCCCCGTCGAATGCAAGGCCGGTAGGACCGTCCGAACCGGGTCGGCAAGCCCATGGGTTAGACTCTCGTGCACCCCCGCAGACACACCCAGGCCCGCGCATGACCTACCAGGTGCTCGCCCGCAAGTGGCGTCCCAAGTCCTTCGCGGACATGGTGGGCCAGGAGCACGTGGTGCGCGCCCTCGGTAACGCGCTCGACCGCGACCAGCTCCACCATGCCTATCTCTTCACCGGCACCCGCGGGGTCGGCAAGACCACCCTCGCCCGCATCCTGGCCAAGGCGCTCAATTGCGAGACCGGCGTCAGCTCCACCCCCTGCGGCACCTGCGGCACCTGCCGCTCGGTGGACGAGGGCCGCTTCGTGGACCTCCTGGAGGTAGACGCGGCCTCGCGCACCAAGGTCGACCAGACCCGCGAGCTCCTGGAGAACGTGCCCTACGCGCCCGCCGGCGGACGCTACAAGGTGTACCTCATCGACGAGGTGCACATGTTCTCCAACAACAGCTTCAACGCCCTGTTGAAGACCCTGGAGGAGCCGCCGCCCCATGTGAAGTTCCTGCTCGCGACCACGGACCCCCAGAAGGTGCCGGTCACCGTGCTCTCGCGCTGCCTGCAGCTCAACCTGCGCCGGCTGCTGCCCGGGGAGATCCGAGACCGACTCGCCGCGGTGCTGGCCGCCGAGGGGATCGAGCACGAGCCGGGCGCCCTGGTGCTGCTGGCGCGCGCCGCCGACGGCAGCATGCGCGATGGGCTCAGCCTGCTCGATCAGGCCATCGCCTTCGGCGGCGGACGGGTGCTGGAGGCAGAGGTCCGCGCCATGCTGGGCAGCGTGCGCGGCGACGCGGGGCTCGACCTGGCGGACGCCCTGGGTGACGGCGACGCGGCCCGGCTGCTCACGGAGGTCGATCGCCTCGGGGCCCTGACCCCTGACTACGGCGAGCTGCTCAAGGAGCTGATCGGCGTGCTGCACCGGGTCGCTCTCTTCCAGCAGGTGCCTGATGCGGTGCCGCCGGACGATCCCGATCGGGAACGGGTCGCAGCCCTGGCCGCGCGCGTCGACCCGGCCGACCTCCAGCTCTACTACCAGGTGACCTTGCTCGGCCAACAGGATCTACCCCTGGCCCCCGACCCGCGCGCGGGCTTCGAGATGGTCCTGCTGCGCGCCCTGGCCTTCCGGCCCGCGCGACCGGCCGACACCGGGACGAGCGCGCCGGGATCCGTGGCGCCCGCGCGCGGCGCCGACCCCGGTCAGACCCAGCCGCGCCGCCCGGCGCCGCCGGCCGCGACGGACCTTGGCCCGCGCGCGCCGGAGGAGGCCCGCGAACCCCAGGCGCATGCCGAGCCCGTCGCCGAACGCGCTGCCGCCAGTCCCGAGCCGGTCTTGAGGTCCACCGCCGACTGGCACCGTTTGGCGGACCGCCTGGGTGTCGGCGGGATTCCGGCCCAGCTCGCCCACAACTGCACCCTGGTGGGCTGGGATGCCCGAGAGCTGGTGCTCGGACTCGACCCAGCGGCGGAACAGTTGCGCTCGCCCGGCACGGAGCGGCGTCTGCGCGAGGCCCTGGAGCAGGCGCTCGGAGGCCCGCTGACCCTCGAGATCCGCGTCACCAGCCCCGAGCACGAGACTCCGGCCCAGCGGCGCACCCGCGAACGGGCCGAGCGCGAACAGGCGGCGCGCGACAGCCTCGAAGAGGACCCGGTCGCCCAACGCCTGCGCGATCAGCTCGACGCCCAGTGGGTCGCGGGCTCCATCGAGCCGAC
Organism: uncultured Gammaproteobacteria bacterium; assembly: GCA_963714915.1. Classification (GTDB taxonomy): domain Bacteria; phylum Pseudomonadota; class Gammaproteobacteria; order Chromatiales; family Chromatiaceae; genus Thiodictyon. The sequence goes on along the minus strand of CAVQQM010000019.1, from coordinate 25,196 downwards.
GGACTGACAGGCCCCCAAGTCAACCCCCAGCCAACCAGAGCAGAGAAGGTACGGTCATGATGAAAGGCGGACTCGGCAACCTGATGAAGCAGGCCCAGAAGATGCAGGAGGAGCTCCAGCGCACCCAGGAGCGTCTGGCCCAAGAGGAGGAGACGGGGGAATCCGGCGGCGGCATGGTGAAGGTGACCATGAACGGACGTCACGAGGTGAAGCGGGTGGAGATCGACCCCTCCCTCATGGGCGACGACCGGGAGATGCTAGAGGATCTGGTCGCCGCGGCCTTCAACGCGGCGGCCCAACGGATCGCCGAGAAGATGCAAGAGAACATGGCCAACCTCACGGCGGGCATGCCCCTGCCCCCCGGGCTCAAGCTGCCCTTCTGAGGCGCCGGGTCCGGCGGCCCGCGGTCCATGTCCGACACCTCCCTGCTCGGCCAGCTGATCGACGCCTTGCGCTGCCTGCCCGGGATCGGCCCCAAGTCGGCCCAGCGCATTGCCTTCCATCTGCTCGAGCGTGACCGCGCCGGGGGGCGCCACCTGGCGCGGGTCATGGCGGAGGCGATGGAGCACATCCAACACTGCGGGCGCTGCCGCACCCTGAGCGAGCTCCCCCTGTGCGCACTCTGCGCGAACCCCAAGCGCGACCAGGGCCTCTTGTGCGTCGTGGAGCAACCCTCCGAGGTGATCGCCATCGAGCAGGCGACCGACTTCCGCGGGCTGTACTTCGTCCTGGGGGGCCGGCTGTCGCCGCTGGACGGCATCGGCCCCGGCGACATCGGTCTAGACGCCTTGCAGGCGCGTCTCGAGGCGGGCGGCATCGAGGAGCTGATCCTCGCCATCAGCCCCACGGTGGAGGGCAGCGTGACGGCGCAGTACATCGCCGACTTCGCCCAGGGGGCGGGCACCCGGGTGACGCGCATCGCCCACGGGGTACCCTTGGGCGGCGAGCTGGAGTATGTGGACGGCGGGACCCTGGCGCTGGCGTTCGCTGGACGTCGAGGGATCTAGCACCTCATGACCGACGAGAGATGACCGACCGACCCCTGGACGCCAGACGTCCAGCCCAGGATCCACACCAGGAGTCCACCATGCCCGACACCATCTTCGGCAAGATCGCCCGCGGCGAGATACCCGCTGACCTGGTCTACGAGGACGACGAGGTGGTCGCCTTCCGCGACCTGAGCCCCCAGGCCCCGACCCACGTCCTGGTGATCCCGCGCAAGCCCATTGCCACCCTCAACGACGCGGAGGACGCCGACGCCGCGCTGATCGGCCGACTGTTCCTCGCCGCCGCCAGGGTCGCCAAGGACATCGGCATCGCCGAGGCGGGCTACCGCACGGTGGTGAACTGCAACGCGGCCGCCGGACAGACGGTGTTCCATCTACACGTCCACCTGCTGGGCGGACGCCCCATGGGCTGGCCGCCCGGCTGATCGGACCCCGCGGGCGGTTGCGGACCGCGCACCCGACCGGCACTATCGCCCAGGACGACCGAGGGGTTAGCATTGCCCACCGCTCGGCACCGGCCCCGGCTCCAGTCGGGTATCGGTCTGGGTACCGCCACCCGTCAGGCGAGGCTCGCGGGCGCCGAACGCGTCGGGCGGCCAATAACAACGCGCACCCAGCGGCGCCGCGGCACCACCGCCCGCTGGCCAACAAGCGACAGGAGACCGGGGTTCCCGAGGACCCAAGCCCACACCCATGGCAGTGAACCCATCGTCCAGCGTCCCCGAGACACCCTCCGCCTTCGAGCTCAAGGCCGGCGCCTTCACCCTCCCGATCATCCGTCTGCTCGATGCCAACATGGAGAGCGTCGCGGAGCAGCTCGGCGTGAAGGTGGAGCAGGCGCCCGAGTTCTTCCGCAACACCCCGGTGGTGATCGACCTCGGGGGCTTCCCGGTCGCCGCGGGCAAGGTCGAGTTCCCCCTGCTGGTGGGACTCCTGCGCGGCTACGGTATGATCCCTTTCGGGGTGCGCGGCGGCACCAAGGCCCAGAATGCGGCGGCCGAGGCCATGGAGCTCGCCATCCTCGGGGAGACCTACACCCGCGCCGCCCGGCCAGCGGAGGGCGCGGCGAAGACGGCCGCGGCGCCACGCGAGGCCAAGCCCGCCGCCGGATCTCGGCCCATCTTCAAGCTGGTCACCCGTCCGGTGCGCTCGGGCCAGCGCATCTATGCCGCGGGCGGCGACCTCTCGGTGGTCGCCCCGGTGAGCTCCGGCGCCGAGCTCATGGCCGACGGCAACATCCACGTCTACGGCCCGCTGCGCGGGCGCGCGATGGCGGGCATGCAGGGCGACACCGACGCCCGGATATTCACCCAGGACCTCCAGGCCGAGCTGATCTCGGTCGCCGGACACTATCGGGTAAGTGAGAACATACCCGCCGACCTGCGCGGGGTCCCGGTACAGGTCTACCTGGACGACAAGGTTTTACGCATCGAAAAGCTGTGACCGCGCCCGGCGGGCCACGCCGCCCGCCGCGCGTAGGCGCCACCCCTTGAGGAGGGTCGTAACTTGGCGAGAATCATCGTAATCACCTCGGGCAAAGGCGGTGTCGGTAAGACCACCACCTCCGCCGCCCTAGCCATGGGCCTGGCCCAGCGAGGCAGCCGCACGGCCGTCATCGACTTCGACGTCGGCCTGCGCAACCTCGACCTCATCATGGGCTGCGAGCGCCGCGTGGTGTATGACTTCGTCAACGTGATCAACCAGGAGGCCAACCTCAATCAGGCCCTGATCCGCGACAAGCGCTGCGACAATCTCTACGTGCTGCCCGCCTCCCAGACCCGCGACAAGGAGGCCTTGACCAAGGAGGGCGTGGGCCGGGTGCTCGACGAGCTGACCCAGGGCTTCGACTTCATCGTCTGCGATTCACCCGCGGGCATCGAGCACGGCGCCACCATGGCCATGTATTTCGCCGACGACGCGGTGGTGGTGACCAACCCGGAGGTCTCATCGGTGCGCGACTCCGACCGCATGCTGGGTATCCTATCCAGCAAGTCGCGCCGCGCGGAGACCAACGCCGAGCCCATTCGCGAGTATCTGCTGCTCACCCGCTACGACCCCGAGCGGGTGGAGACGGGCGAGATGCTGAGCGTCAAGGACGTCCAGGAGATCCTCTCCCTGGACCTGCTCGGGGTGATCCCAGAGTCCAAGGCGGTGCTCAACGCCTCCAACGCCGGCGTGCCGGTGATCCTCGATCGTGACTGCGACGCGGGCCAGGCCTACGGGGACGCCGTGGCCCGCTATCTCGGCGAGGACGTCCCCCACCGCTTCCTCGAGGCACAGAAGAAGGGCTTCTTCAGCCGACTATTCGGAGGGTAAGCCATGGGCCTTCTCGACTACTTCCGCAGTACCCGGAATAAGGGATCCGCCAACGTGGCCAAGGAGCGGCTGCAGATCCTGGTGGCCCACGACCGCGCGGAACGCCATCGCCCGTCCTATCTCCCGCGGCTCAAGCAGGAGATCATCGACGTCATCCGCAAATACGTTGACGTTGACATGAGCGCCGTCTCCGTGAACTACGAGCAGGAGGATACCCATGAGGTGCTCGAGCTCAACATCGTCCTGCCCGAGACGGCGCGGCACCGGGCCTGAGGGCCACACCGGCGCGCGGCCAGGGGCGCGCCCGCCGCACCGGGTGAATCGCGCCGAGCCCGCGACCCGGCGGCGTGGGCCCTAGACCACCCCTGCCCCCATGTCCCGATCCACCCCAGGCCTGCTGTCGGAGCGATTCCTCGAGGCCCTGCGCTACGCGGCCGAGCTGCACAACACCCAGGTCCGCAAGGGGACCGACGTGCCCTATGTCTCGCACCTCATGGCCGTGTCGAGCCTGGTGCTGGAGCACGGCGGCAGCGAGACCGAGGCCATCGCGGCCCTGCTGCACGACGCCATCGAGGATCAAGCAGAATCCAAGGGCGGTGCGGACGCCCTGCGTGCGGAGATCCGCCGGCGCTTCGGCGACGAGGTGCTCGCGATCGTCAACGCCTGCACCGATGCGGAGTCGCTGCCCAAACCGCCTTGGCACGAGCGCAAGCAAGGCTACATCACGCGGTTGACCGAGCACCGCGACCCTGCCTATCACCGGGTCACAGTCGCCGACAAGCTGCACAACGCTCGATCCATCCTGCTCGACTACCGCAACCACGGCGAGGGCGTCTGGGAACGGTTCAACCGCAAGGACCCCGCGGAGCACCTCTGGTACTACCGTGGCCTCATCGGCGCCTTCCGCGCCGCGGACCTGGCCCCGCCCGCGTTGATCGACGAGCTGGACCGGGTCATCTGCGAGCTCGAGGCCCTTGTGGACCGGGCGCCCTAAGCCGGGACAACCACCGGGGCGCACCAGGGCACGGCGCTCGCCCTCAGGAGTGGGCCGACTGCGCCGGTTGGCAGAAGGTCGTCTTCGCCGGGCCTGAAGGCCGGAGTCCGCGGCTCAGGGCGTCGGGCTGGTCGCACCGGCCTCAGACACTGGTGAGGCGCCCGGGCAGAGGGCCGCGACCCGTCGGCGCATGGACGCCCAATGGCTCCCCTTCCAGTACACCCGGCCACAGCCCGGGCATCGCCAGAACGCGTGATGGCGCCGGTAGACGGCGGCGGGAACCAGGGATCGGATCTCAGCCGCATCGACGGCTTCCAGAGGCGCATTACAGCCCATGCAGCGGCTGAAGGGCGCGATCTCGGCGCAGAGCTGCAGGCGCCGGACGAGTGAGCCGAGCTGCGCACCCACGTCGGCATCAGGGAGATGACAACCATGGGTGACCTCCCGGCGCATCAGCAAGCCGCGGTCGCGGGTCAAGAGGATGCGCTGCTGCTCCCCCGCGAGACGCGCCAGGGCCGCATCGCCGATGTCGTTGTACCAAAGGGTATCGAACCCCAGCATGCGCAGCCTCCTGGCCAGGGCGCCCAAGTGGGCGTCGGCGACGAAGCGCGGCCGGCGCAGGGGCGCATCGCGCAGCCGCAACAGTGGACGCACGTCGAAGGCCTCGAACATCGGGTACACGGCTAGCCGCTCCCCCGCCCCCACGGGGGTATCAAGCCCGATGGACTCGCCCTCCCGCAGGATCAGCTCCACCTCGGTGTGGGGCACACCACAGGTCCCGATCAGGTGACGCGCAGGCGCGGGCGGTTCGAAGGCCAGCGCCCAGTCGCGCTGGCGCCGCCGCGGCGGGAGGAAGCGGTTCAGCTCCGCGTAGAAACGCAGGGTGGCCTCAGCCATGGTCCGGGTCGAGATTGGGGACGGGGGTCGATAGGCTGACGGTTTTCCCAGGGGCCTGGCATGTGGCGGGCGTCCCTCTCCGCCGGCCGGTCCGGCCCCGAAAAGGGCTCAGGGCTTGCGCGCCACCAGCTGGACCACGGCCCCGAGACCGTTGTGAAACTCGCCCTCGTGGATCTCCCGCTCGCCCTCGTGCAGTTCCAGGATCTCCAGCCCCGCGAGCTCGTCCCGCAGGGTCCGCGCGTCCATCATCAGTTCGGCGCTCGGCGGACCGCCGGTTCCGCGGCCCACCTGGCCGGGTGCATAGGCCTCGAGCAGCAGCAGGCCCCCGGTGCTCAGCCCCGCCACGCAGCGGCGGTGCAGGTCGGCGCGCAGGGGCGGCGGCAGGTGGCAGAAGATGGACACGATGCCGTCCCAGGCGCCGGGCTCGTCGGGATAGGCCGCAAGGTCCGCATGCACGGTCGTGATGGTCACGCCCCGCGACACCGCCAGCCTCCGCGCCTTCTCGAGCCCGACGGCGGAGGCGTCCACCGCGGTCACATCATGTCCTCGCCCAGCCAGCCAGACGGCGTTGCGGCCCTCGCCCTCGCCGAGGCACAGGATTCGGCCCGCCGGCAGCCCCGAGGCCGCGGCCACCAGGAAATCATTCGGCTCGGTGCCATAGGCATAGTCCTCGCCGCTGTAGCGCTCGTCCCACATCACCCGGTCCTCGCGGCAGGGCCACGCCCATGGGCCGACCGGAAGTCCAGCTCGGGGCCCTTGGGCACGATGCCAGTCGGGTTGATGCCGCGATGGCTGCCGTAGTAGTGGAGCTTGATGTGGTCCATCTTCACGGTCTGGGCAATCCCTGGCATCTGGTAGAGCTCGCGGGTGTAGGCCCAGAGGTTCGGGTAATCCACCAGTCGGCGGCGGTTGCACTTGAAGTGACCGTAGTAGACGGCGTCGAAGCGCACCAGGGTAGTGAACAGTCGCCAGTCCGCCTCGGTGAGGCGTTCGCCGACCAGATAGGGCTGCCGGCCAAGCCGCACCTCGAGCCAGTCGAGGCTGTCGAAGAGCCGGTCGTAGGCCGCCTCGTAGGCGGCCTGGGTGGTGGCGAACCCTGCGCGATAAACCCCGTTGTTGACGTCCTCGTAGACCCGGGCGTTGACCGCATCGATCTCTGGACGCAGTGGCTCGGGGTAGAGGTCCACCTCCGGGCGTCCACAGGCGTCGAAGGCGGCGTTGAGCATGCGGATGATCTCGGAGGATTCGTTGTTGACGATCACCCCGCGCAGGGTGTCGTAGAGCACGGGGACGGTCACCAGCCCATCGAACCCGGGCACACTCTCCTCGTAGAGCTGGTGGAGCGCGCGAAAGCCATGGACCCGGTCCGGAGTGGACCCGGGATAGGGGCCGAACACCCAGCTCTCGGGGGGCATCAGCGGATGCACCACCGATATGTCGATCGCCTCCTCCAGGCCCTTGAGTGCCCGGACGATCAGGGTCCGGTGCGCCCAGGGACAGGCATAGGAGACGTAGAGGTGATAGCGGCCGGGGGCGGCCGCGAATCCCCCCTCCCCCGACGGCCCGGGACGGCCGTCCGGGGTCACCCAGTGTCGGAAGCTGGAGTCCGCGCGGACGAACTCCCCGCCCGGGCCCACCTTCATGCCGTCGCCGCCATCGGGCTCGGGGACGGCATCAGCCGCTGGATGCGGTCCAGGGCCGCGCCGACCGCCCGTTCCTCGCCCCTGGGCATGAGGCGGTCGGCCGCGACCACCTCCACCTCATCGATCCCCAGGAACCCGAGCACGTGGCGCAGATAGCCCGTGGCGAAGTCGGTCGCGCTGCCCACCGCGGTGCCCCCCGAGGCCACGGCCAGGTAGGCCCGCTTGCCGCGCAGCAGCCCCTCGGGGCCGCTCTCCGTGTAGCGGAAGGTGAGCCGCGCCCGCGCCACCATATCCACCCAGGCCTTGAGCGCCGCCGGGATGCCGAAGTTGTAGATCGGCACGCCGATCACCAGGACATCCGCGGTCTGGAGCTCAGCGACCAGGGCGTCGGACTCGGCGAGCGCCGCGCGCTGCGCCTCACTGCGGTCGTCGGCGGGTGTGAAGTTGGCATCAACCCAGCCCGCGTCGAGCAGACGCGGCGGGGTGGCCGCGAGATCCCTCACGCGCAGGTCAATGGTGCCCTCCAAGGTCTCCAGTTGCTCGACCAGGGCGTCGGCGAGCCGCCGGCTCACCGCGCCCTCGCGGCGGGCACTGCTGTCGACCCGCAGCACCTTGAGCTTCTTTGGCCGAGGACGCAGGGGATGGGTGGGGTTCATAGGCTGTCTCCGGGATCATGATGCAGAGGGACCGAACCTTGGGTCCGATGATGTCTCGAAACTGGATCTTGCCGTGCGGTAAATAAACGCGGCGAAACTGAAAACACCCTTGCATCGAGAAGAACAATCGGCCCATCCAACCCTGCACGGCGACCACACGCCATGGGGGCTCGTCCCCGGGGATCTCCGGCGTGTCTGTGACCGAGGCGGGCCCCTGCCCTTACCCTTTCGGCCCGGTTACACTCGCGCTTCCCAACGCGGGTGATTCGAGTCATGTCCTTGGCCTTTCGAGAGCATCCGCTCCGCCGCACCGTCGCGGCCGAGCTTCACGCACGGACCTATCAGCCGCTGCGTGCCCCGGAGCGGGTCTCCCACATCGCGGTGATGTGCGGCGAGGCGGATCGAGGCCGCAAAGTCACGCATCTCAAGCAGCTTCTGGCTCACTACGGGCAGCCGGTGCCGGAGACGGTTGACCTGCACTTCGACGCCGATCTGGGGGCGTTACGCGTCCGCTGGGAGCGTCACACCGAGTTCGTCACCTACACCTTCAGCAAACAGGGGCCCTACGAGCACCCCTTCGCCGAGCCTTTGCTCTACCAGCTGCCCGAGGCGTGGCTACGAGACCTACCCGGGGAGGTGATCGCGGCCGTGTCCCTGGCGGTCGAGCCATGCGACGCGCCGGAGCGCGATATCACGGCCCTGACCGCCCTGTTCGACGGCAACCCGATCATCGGCTCCGAGGTAGTGGGCGGGGCGGCGCGGGCGTGGTCCGACCTGCGGATCCACCCGGATGGGTTCTTCCGCGTCCTGGTTCGAGACTGCAGCATGTCTGAGAACCAGGCGGGCCGACTCGCGAAGAGGCTGCTGGACATCAACTGCTACCGAGCGCTCGCGCTGCTCGGGTTGCCACTAGCCCGCGAGGTGCTGCCCGCACTCGGCGACGCCGACCGCCGGCTTGCGCTGGTGGCCGCGAGGATCGCGGACCAGGGCTCCTCCACGAACCCCGGCTTCGAGAGCGATCTGCTCGCCGAGCTCACCGGGCTCGCCACCGAAATCGAGGCGATCTCGGCGCGCACCAGCTTCCGCTTCGACGCCTCCCGCGCCTACTACGGGATGGTCAGTCAGCGGCTCGACCAACTGCGCCAACAGCGCATCGAAGGCCTGCAGACCGTCGGCGAATTCTTGGATAGCCGCCTGGCGCCCGCCATTGCGACCTGCGAGGCGACCCAGCATCGCGTGACCGACCTCGCCGAGCGGGCGGCCCGGCTGACCAGCCTCCTGCGCGCCCGCGTCGAGGTGTCGCTGCAGGAGCAGAATGGCCGGCTCCTCGAATCCATGGATCGCCGGGCCCGGCTACAGCTTCGGCTCCAAGAGACCGTGGAAGGTCTTTCGGTCATGGCCATCGGCTACTACGGGGTGGGGCTGATCGGCTACGCCCTAAAGGGGCTGGAGAAGGCGGGCCTGCCCGTGGACGCCACGGTCGGCATGGCGATCGCACTGCCCCTGGTGGTGGGCTTCACCTGGTTCTCGCTCAAGCGGATCAAGAAGCGGATCGCGGATACCGCCTGACCGGGTCCGGCGCGCCCGGCCGGCCGATGCGCTTCATCGTTCCCGACCCGCTTGAACCGGAGGCAATATGCGTCCGCCACCCGAAACGAGACCCTGCAAGCGCCGCCGCGCTTCCCTCCCGCCGCTCACCCCGGGTAACCGCAGAGCGGCGAACCCTGATCCCTGGGCATCCAGGGCAGGGGCACGCCGATCCAAGCAGCCCAGCCTCCGCCCGGCTGGCGCCAGCCGACGATTTCCCGTCGCAGGATGTGCTCAAAGCGCGAGCGGTGGGTGCTGAGATACCCCCGCAGCGCCGCGTCGGAGGGCCAGCGCTGGGTCAGGACCCGGGTCACGCCGGGCCGAACCTCCCTGGGGGTCGTCGCCACCAGCTCGCGCGGGATCACCGTGACGACACCCCAGCGAGGCAGGGTCGCGTAGTCGACGAACCCCGCCGGGGTCTCGAGCCAGGCGTGGGGGTCGATCGGGTAGGCGGCCGTCGTCCCCGGCGCATAGACCACCGAGCCGAACCAGAGCGCGGTGGGAACGCCCTGCAGCGCCAACAGGCGCTGGCCCGCGAGGGCGTAGTAGAGGCACGAGCGCCTGCGCTCCCAATGGGTCGGCTTGGTCCGCGCCACCGTCCACTCCACCTCGGGGGCGAGGGACGCCGCGGGCCCGGCCAGGTCCGAGTGGACCGCCTCCTGCGCGTTGACCGGGGAAAGGCCCAATAGGCCCAGGATGCAGCAAAAAACGACGCGCCCAGGGTTCACGTCTCGACTCCCATCGGATGATGCTCAAACCCTCTCTCAAGCATAGGCGTGGCAGGAGCGCGGGCCGCGCGCGTCGAAGGCGAGCGCGGCGGGGGCTGACAAAGGTGCCCGGGTTCCCGGGGAGCGGTGCGATAACCAGGTGAATAGTCTAATCGCTGGCGTCCGCCGGCCGCCCGCCCGGTTCGGGCCCTCAACCCGGCGGCCGGAACTTGCCGATCCGGCTCACCTGGATGTCGCTGCTGAAGACGACGCCCATGTGGCGATTGAAGAAGGGGGTCAGACCCTCGAGGATGGCCTCGGCGATGTCGGCTGGAACGGCGGTGATGATCATCACCAGCACGTCGTCCTCGTTGAACATCAGGTGTGCGTCGTGGGCGCCGTGGCTGCCCTTGCCGGAGAGGTTGTGCAGCATGGTCCAGCCGGTGACACCGGCGCGCCCGAGTAGGTCCAGCACGAAATCCTGCTGCTCGCCCTGGACGACGATCTCCAGTTTCTTCAAGGTGCTGTGCTTGAGCTCTTGCATGGGCGCCGTCCTCCCGGCTTCGTCACTCTGTTGATCGCTGTTCGATGCAGGCGCACCCGCCCCTAGGCCGGCAGCCGAACCGGCTGCGACTCCCACCGGCCGCCGTACTCGGGCTCGTAGACCTGCGCCTGGCCCGTCTGCGGATCCAGCACGATGAGCCTGATCCAGCCGTTCCGCACCAGCTCTCGGGGCTTGTAGAGCCGCCCGAGCAGGTCCTGCACCAGGTCGAGCGGCGCCTCGATCACGGTGACCAGCCGCATCGGCTCGTGATAGGGCCGCGCGCCGCGCAGCATGGTCTGCGCCGGCAGGCCGGTGCGCAGGTCGCTCAGGTTTCCGGTGACCACGCCGAAACGGCCGACGATGTTGTGGTAGACCTTGCTGCCGCTGCCGAAGGTCTCGTTGTCCACCACCGAGAAGAAGTGCTCCAGGTTGATCCACTGGGCGACGATCAGGGGGCCGGAGAGGATGCCCTCCAGCAGGCGGCCCTGGGGGTCGAGGCGATGATCGTAGCTGTGCAGGAAGGCGCGCCCGGCGAGGTCCAGGCCCCGGGTCAGCGCGCGCCGGCCGATGATGAAGGAGGCATTCTTCGACAGCCCCCATTCCGGACGGACCTGGGTCCAGTCCAGTGCATGGCGCTTGACCCGCCGCGCGGCGGCATCGGGACCGCTGACGCCGATCTCGTTGAGGGCGACGCAGCGCTCCTCGGCGCACAGTCGCCCGGCGGCGGTGAGGTCCTCCTGGATCCGGGTGACGCGGGTCAGCGCCCCGGGCGGGAGCTGGTCCAGGTCCGCCAGGGTCAGCTCGTCGGTGGTGGTGTCATGAAGGGCCGGCACGAACCAGGTCTCGGCCGGGATCTCGATGCCCTGCTCCACCAGCCGCTCGCGAACCTCGCGCCGGTTCGCCATCGCCGCGAAGATGCGCGCGTTCACCAGGCCCTGGTCGCCCCCGCAGGCGCCGCAGTCCAGGGCGGACTCGTAGGGGTTGTTCTCCGAGGTACTGCCGTGTCCCACCACCAGCACGGTGCGCCCGAATCCCCGCGTGAGCCCGATGCCCCGCAGGGCGGTGCCCACCAGTTGGGCCTGGCGCCGGTGCCGGAATCCGATCTTGGCCAGGTGCTCGAGCTGGATCTGGGCCTGATCGGGGTTGACCCGGTACTCGAGCTGCAAGGCCCGGATGAACACCGCCTCGGCCGCGGGGTCGAGCTCGAAACGCCGGGCAAACTCGGTCTGCCCGCCGCGCGTGCCGAGAGCGGTCTCGCGCAGCTCGCGAATCATCGGGCTGGTGAGGGACTCGCGCTTGACGCCGAAGTGACGCTCCACCGCCCGCAGCACCATCTCGTCCTGCAGGTTCGCCACCAACTCGCGGGCCTCGACCTCGGAGATCTTGTCGATCAGTAGCCGGGCCGGCGGCTTGCGGGTCTCCAGGCGCTGCCGCCAGGTGTTGTAGGCGCGCGGCGCAAAGGTCTTGCCCACCATGTCGAAGCCGAACAGGAGCCCGACGGCCTCCACCGTCACATAGGGCGCCAGCACCGTGTTCTTGAGGTCGTGGACGACCTCGTGGGCCAGCTCGTAGAGCGAGTGCTCGTGCTTGGTATGGGTCTGGGGCATCTCCACCGCGACGTTCCGCGGCGTGACGATGGCCGGGCACAGGGCCGTCTCGTGCCCCTTGCCGATCTCGACGAAGGCCACGGGCACGCCGAAGAAGCCGGCGATGCCGAAGGTCTCGTAATCGCCCACCGTCTCCAGGTGCCGACGCAGGCGCTCGGAGCGCACGTCGATACAGAACAGCGCCTGGACCTTGCCGCCGGGGTCTTCGTCCTGGGGCTGATCCGCGGCCGGCGCCGAGGCGCCCGCGGCCGACCCATCGATCTCCCGCAGCAACCGGCCGACATAGGTCCGCTCCAGCGCGCGCGTCCACAACATGCCCTCACGGCCCTTGGCAGCGTAGATGCCGTCGATGAACTGGTGCAGCGCGTCGTCGGAGCGGTTCAAAAGCTCACCGCGGTCGAATCCGGCACACTCGGCCATGATCTGCACCCGCCGCGCGCGGGTGCAGGCCTCCCGGGTGATCTTCTCGCGCTCGTAGTGGACCGCCAGCGCATCGATGCGGGCGCTGTCGCCGGAGTCGAGCGCCACCTCGATGCGGTGGGCGAAGTCGGGCAAGACCGTGCCGGCGTTGAGCTCCCGGCGCAGCAGGCATTCGCGGGGATTCGCGGTGACGAACGCCATCAGGCCCGGCCAGTGCAGATCGCGCTTCAGCCGACGGCCGGCGTCGTCGAGCAGCGCCAGCGCCAGCACCAGACGCACGGCCATGTAGTCGACGAGGTCGGACGGATTGCGCTGCTGCCAATAGTAGTGGCGCGCCTGCGCCCGCCAGCGCACGAACCCGGCCCAGCCGTGGAGCCGCGCCAGCTCCACGGTGAAGTAGTCCATCCAGCGGACCTCGGGGATGCCCAGGCGGGTCATCACCAGATCGATCATCGCCTCGGGCTCGTCCGTCTCCGACAACAGGGCGCCGACGTCGAGCCCGCGCATCCGCAGCCGACGGTTGCGCCGGGCGATGTTGCTCCAGGCGCGGAACAACCCCTGGCGACGGCCGGGCATGCGCCAGATGGACTGGCCCTCGTCGAAGAAGTCCATCAGACCCTTGATCAGCAGCTCGTTCAGGGTCTCGCCGATGCGGGTGCCGAAGAGCTGATCCGCCGCGTCATAGAGCGTCAGATCGGTGCCCAGCTGATCGACGATGGCCCGGTCGGCGATGGGCCTCATCGACGGCTCCGGTGCACGGCGGGCAATCCAGGCTCAGCCACGCCGGTCCCCTCCCGCAGACAGGCCAGCACCTCCTCGGCGCAGGGCTCGCGGTCCCCCGGCGCCGGCTGACTGGTCGCCGTCATCATCGCCAGCAGGGTCTCGCGCAGCATCCTGGCCAGCTCCGCCTCGGCTCCACGGCCCTCCCCTGCCCCGTCGCCCGGCCCCTCGTGCTCGAGCCAGCCGGCGACGAATGCGTCGACCTCGGCGGCGATGTCCTCGCGGGTGATGTCGCCATCGGCGAGCATCTGCTGATAGTCCCTTCGCGGCAGCCAGCCGCGGGCGTGGAACAGCCGAGTCGCCTCGGTGACTGCCTGCTCGAAGGGCAGATGCTCCAGCCCGTGCAAGGGGTTGTGATGGATGAAATTGCGCATGGGCCAGAAGAACGGCAGCACCTCGCCGGCCACCGTCACCATGCTGCGGATCTTGAGACACTTGCCCAGACTCGGGCCACGCCTCTCGCTCGCAGCGTCCACCGGTCGGGCCGGATCGTCCGGGACCGCAACGCCGTGCCCGGCGCTGTCCAGCCCGCCGCCCGGCGCCTCGCCCTCGGGTTTCGGCTCAGTCACAGCACCCCCTCCATCAACACGAGCCCGAACAGCGCGAGCAACGCCATCCCGCTGCCGTGGACCAGAACCGCGCGCCCGCTCAGGTCCGGATAATCGAGATCGTCCCGCGGGCTGCCGTAGACGATCCCGCTGAGCAGGTTGATCCCGGCCCAGGTCCACAGCAGCCAGGCGAGACTCACCGGCATCAGGGTCAGCAGCTCGTTGGCTCCGACGCCGCCGAAGGCGAGGTCCGCGATCGCGAAGAACGCCGGCGAGAAGGGCACCGCGATGGCCACCAGAACGGCCGCGACGAACAGCGCCGAAAAGCGAGGCATGCGCAGCCCGAGCCCGGGATAGAGGCCGGTACGCGCGATACCGAAGCGTTGGTGCAGCCCGTCCAGCAGGAACCACAACGGCAGCAACGAGAGGGCGAGCCCCAGCGCCGGCAGCAGGGGTGCCACGTCGTGGGCCACGCCGACCCAGACCAGCGCCAGGGCCGAGCAGTACAGCTGGCCGACCCAGATCTGACCGTCGCGCGCGCTCAGGAGCCGAAAGGCGTAGAGCAGCGAGGTCGCCCCGCCCCAGACCGCGAAGACCGGCACCAGCCAATCGCGGGCGTCTCCGGCGAGCCCCAGCCCCAGCTGCATCAGCCCGACACCCGCCAGCGGCAGCCCGAGCAGCGCCAGGGCCTTTACGGCCGGGGTCGCGAGCAGATGCCGCGCACCCTCGGGCCGGCGCTGGAGGAACCGGTTGACGCCGATGCTGAGTGGAAAGAGCGGCAGACAGAGCCCGGCGAGCAGGAAGAGCGAGAGTGCGACCAGCGAGTCCATGTTCACCCGCCCCCCATCAAACCCAGCGCAGCAGGGCGTTCAGCCGCCGGGACGCCGCCACCAGTCGCTCGCCCGCGCGGCTGTAGAGGTCGGCCACGTAGAACTCCCGCGAGAGCAGCGCATAGAGCCCCAGATAGAGCTCGCGATAGCGCCGCGTCAGCGGCTGTTGCGCCGCCTCGGAGCGGAAGACCAGCAGCCAGCCGGCGGAGATCAGAACGATCAGCAGCACCAGCACCAGGAAGAAGGTGGCGGTGTTGACCGAGGCGGCCTGGTAGAGGGCCTCGCGAAAGGCCGGGTCGGGATACAGCAGCGCGTCGAAGGCGTGGCCGACCACCACATAGGTCATGATCACCGCGGCAAAGGACAGCGCCACGTAGAGCAGCACCGTAAACGGCCGCTCGCCGCCGATCTTGTAGACGAAGAACAGGGTCTGGGCGCCGGTGATCCAGCCGAACAGGAGCAGGATCAGCGCGCCCTGGTGATGCAGGAAGCCCTCGTCCACCAACTGGTGGGCCACGAACACGATCACCAAGGGGACGGTGATCGTGATCCCCGCGAACACCACCCAGGACAAGGGCGGATGCGGCACCTTGCGCTCCACCATGAACTTATAGATCTCGCCCTCCGGGATGTTCGGGTCCTTGCGGGCGTTGCCGATGATGGCGCCGGAGCCGAGGAACAGGGTCGCCTTGAACACCCCGTGGGCGATCAGGTGATAGATGGCGAGCGAGAAGGCGCCCAGGCCGCATTCCATGACCATGTAGCCCATCTGGCCCATGGTGGAATAGCCGAGCGCCTTCTTGATGTCGCTCTGCATCAGCATCATCAGCGAGCCCATGACGGTCGTGATGAGCCCCACCGCGAAGGCGAGCAGCAGCACCGACTGGGTCTCGACGAACACCGGCGCGAAGCGGTTGATCAGGAACCCGCCGGCATTGACGATCCCGGCGTGCATCAGCGCCGACACCGGAGTCGGCCCGTCCATGGTGTAGGGCAACCAGGTATGCAGCGGGAACTGCGCGGACTTGGCGAAGGCGGCCAGCAGGATCAGGAAGCCCAGCGTCTCCGCCAGCGGCAGGCCCAGCAAGGTCGTCTGGTCCGGCGCCGCGGCGACGGCAGCGAACACCGCGGGGATGCTGAGCGTGCCGTACCCGTGGTAGATCAGCGCGATGGCGGCCAGGAGCGGCAGGTCGCCGATGCGGTGGGTGAACAGCGTCCAGAAGGCGTAACGGTTCGCGGCGGGCCGGCGCATGTCGTGGTTCAGCAGGAAATACAGGCAAACGCCCAGCAGGTGCCAGCCCAGCAGCAGCGTCAGCAGATCGCCGGCCAGCACCATCAGCAGGATCACCGCGATGATGGCGTCCAGCAGCACGAAGAACCGCGTGTAGGCCGGATCGTCCTGCATGTAGCGCACGCTGAACACGTGCACCACCAGGCTCACCGCGCTCACCAGTAACGCCATCAGCGTGCTGAGCGGGTCCAGATACAGCGTGAACAGGCTCAGGCCGATGTCGTACAGCTCGGCACCGCCCCGAACAAGCCGCCATCCGAAGAGCGCCACCGCCAGGGCAAGGGTCAGCGCGCTCGCCGCCACGCTGATCCGCGCGACGCCCTCCCCCAGCCGGCCCGCGCTAGCGCGCACGGCCAGCGCGGAGCACAGCATCACCAGCACCAGGGCATAGGCGAGCGGGGCCATCGTGTAGGTGGGACTCCTAGGATCCTGCCGCGTCTCTCGCGAATCGCGCCGCGGACGCCCGCCGCCCGCTACCGGGGCGGCTGGTCCAGCTTGAGCTGGCGCGGGAGTCTAGCAGGAAGCGGCCGCCGGTTGGCCCGGCGAGCCGGGCTCATCGCGCCGGCCCGGCCTTCAGGCGCGACCCTCAGAGGTACTTCAGACGTCCGCGCAGGTCGTCCAGGCCCGTGACCACGTCTTGCAGACTCACCCCGTCCGCCCCTGTCCCGACCAGCACGCCCTTGCCCGAGACCGGGATCACCGTGTCGATCTGGAAGCGCCCGCTCGCGCCGCGCAGGAAGCACTCCTCGTCGAAGAAGAGCCGGTCGCCCTCGGAGCCGACCGCGTCCGACTCCAGGGTCTCGAAGCCGATCAGGGTCTTGACGTCGTCCAGGGAGGTCACGTCGACGAGCTCGATCGATTGGGTCTCGGGAGTAATCAGATAGGCCTTCATTGCGCTTCACCTTCGGGTTGAGAAAGGACTGCGATGTACACCCAAACTACGTCAGTTTTCGGTCTTGTCGAGGGCTTAGCCACGGGGTCGGCGCGAAATCCTCTCTACGCGCAACTCGATACTCGCAACCGCCAGGTCTACACCCGCCGCGCTGACGGAACAGCGTCCGCCATAGATTACCGGGAAGATCGAACGAGAGAGGCCGTCTCGACTCGATATCCCACCCGGCCCCTCGGTGCATAGTACCGGCGTCCCCGCAACCTGGCCCCTTCAATCATCCGGGAGTAGGATTCCGCCGATCCCGGCGCTGCTCACGGCGCCCGTCGTGACGACCCTTCCCTATGCTCAACTTCTCCGAGAAGGTCAGCTTCATCTGGGGCGTGGCCGACCTGCTGCGCGGGGACTACAAGCAGTCCGAGTACGGCCGGGTGATCCTGCCCTTCATCGTGCTGCGCCGCCTCGACCAGGTTCTGGCGCTGACCCGCGCGGCGGTATGGGAGGCAGACGCCAAGTCCCGCCACCTGCCCGAGGCCCTGCGCGAGCGGATGCTGATGAAGGCCGCGGGCTGCGGCTTCTACAACCTGAGCCGCCTGGACTTCCCCAGGCTCCTCGCCGACCCCGACAACGTCGCGGCCAACCTGACGGGCTTCCTCCACGGCTTCTCGGAGAACGTCCGCGACATCATGGAGCGCTTCCGCTTCGAGTCGCAGATCGCCCGCCTGGACGGGGCCAACCTGCTGTTCCTGGTGGCACGGCGCTTCGTCGAGATCGACCTCCACCCGTTTCGAAGGCACCCGGACGGCAGCATCGCCACCGGCCCGGACGGCCAGCCCGAGCCCAACGTCACCAACCACGAGATGGGCGTCATCTTCGAGGAGCTGATCCGCCGCTTCTCGGAGCAGTCGAACGAGACCGCCGGCGAACACTTCACCCCGCGTGAGGTCATCCGCTTCATGGTCAACCTCCTGTTCGCCCAGGACGACGCAGCCCTGCATCAGCCCGGCATCGTGCGCACCATGTACGACCCCGCCTGCGGCACCGGCGGCATGCTCTCGGTGGCGGAGGACTATCTCGCCCGCCTCAACCCCCAGGCGCGCCTGCAGGTCTACGGCCAGGAGCTGAACGACGAGTCCTACGCCATCTGCAAGGCGGACATGCTGGTCAAGGGCCAGGCAGCGGAAAACATCAAGTGCGGCAACTCATTCAACGCCGACGGGCTGCCCGGACTCAAGGCGGACTACCTCATCAGCAACCCGCCCTTCGGGGTGGACTGGTCCAAGGCCGAGAAGGCCGTGCGCGACGAGCACGAGCGCCAGGGCTTCGCCGGGCGCTTCGGCCCGGGGCTGCCGCGCAAGAACGACGGCTCGCTCCTCTTCCTGCTCCACATGCTGAGCAAGATGAAGCCCGCCGGTTCAGATGGGGGTCCGGGCGGCAGCCGGCTGGCCATCGTCTTCAACGGCTCGCCGCTCTTCACCGGGAGCGCCGACTCCGGCGAGAGCAACATCCGCCGCTGGATCATCGAGAACGACTGGCTGGAGGCCATCGTCGCCCTGCCCGATCAGATGTTCTACAACACCGGCATCAGCACCTACATCTGGCTGCTCACCAACCGCAAGGCCCCGGAGCGCAAGGGCAAGGTCCAGCTCATCAACGGAGTCGGCCACTTCCGCAAGATGCGCAAGTCACTCGGCGACAAGCGCAAGGAGCTGGGCCCGGAGGACATCGACGCCCTGACCAGGCTCTACGCAGACTTTGCAGAAGGCCCGGAGGTCAAGCTCTTCGACAACGCCGACTTCGGCTTCCACCGCATCACCGTCGAGCGTCCCCTCAGGCTCAACTTCCAGGCAAGCCCCGAGCGCATCGCGCGTCTCGACGAGGACAAGACCTGGCAGGGGCTCGCGACCAGCAAGAAAAAGGGCGTCGCCGCCGAGGCCGAGATCGCGGCGGGTAGGGCGACCCAGCAGGCCGTGCTCGGCGTGCTCCAGTCGATGGACGCCGAGACGCTGTACAAGGACCGCGACGCCTTCACCAAGGCCCTCAAGGCCGCGGCCAGGTCCAAGGGAGTGCAGCTCGCCGCGCCCGTGCTCAAGGCGGTGCTCAACGCCCTCTCGGAGCGAGACGAGTCCGCCAAGGTGTGCATGGTCAAGGGCCAGCCAGAGCCCGACCCCGAGCTTCGCGACTACGAGAACGTGCCGCTCACCGAGGCAATCGACGCCTACATGGCCCGCGAGGTCCTGCCCCACGTCCCCGACGCCTGGGTGGACCACGCCAAGACCAAGATCGGCTACGAGATCCCCTTCACCCGGCACTTCTACGTCTACCAGCCACCGCGGCCGCTGGAGGTTATCCGCGGAGAGATCGAGGCGCTGGAGGCGGAGATTCAGGGGATGTTGGGGAGGGTGTTGGCGTGAACCATCTCGGTTAGCCTATCGAGGCACCTTGCCCAGCTTGGCAGCGCCTGCGAATCCAGGGCAAGCTGCACAGGTATGGCGGCGGGCACCTCTCAGACAGGTAAACTCGACTTCGAGGGCGGAGCTATCCCGTGGGTGTCGCCATAGGACATGAAGACAACGGTCGTTCGCTGACAGACGGACTCGATCACCGCGGACGGCAGTTCATGTCGATGCCGCCACAACGAGGTCGCGCCCGAAGGTACGTCGTTCTCAGTCGATTCGGCGATCATGGTAATCGTCAAGCACTCGATCCTGCGACCGCTATCGCGAGGTCGCGGCGATGCGTCGCTGAACCACGGACATGTCGGCCCGTGGCTTCCGGCCGTGCTACGGTCAGATGACCGATTGACAGGCGTTCTTGCATGGTCTGACGGCGCACGAACCGCTGTTGCTAACGTCTGGCGTAGCCTGCGGGCGGACTGTCGACGCGCCTCGGTCTCGGAACAGATTGAAGCAATCAGTCGTTGCCTTTGCCGCCACTCCCCACCCAAAAAGCCATCGCCGACTACCTCGACGAGAAGACCGCCGCCATCGACGCCCTGATCGAGAAGAAGCGCAAGCTCCTGGACCTGCTGGCCGAGGAGCGCGCCGCCCTCATCAACCAGGCGGTGACCAAGGGCCTCGACCCCACCGTGCCGATGAAAGACTCCGGCATCCCGTGGATTGGGGAGATACCGGCGCATTGGGACGTGCTGCAGCTGAGGCGTCTCATTCGGAGGATTGAGCAGGGCTGGAGTCCGCTATGTGAGAACCGCGAGGCTGACGAAAATGAATGGGGCATTCTCAAAGTCGGCTGCGTAAACGGCGGGATTTTCAGAGCATCCGAAAACAAAGCGATCCCGAAAAACCGTAAGCCCTATTGAGGCTCTGCAGATTCAAGCGGGCGACCTCGCTCATGTCCCGAGCCGATACGAAGGAACTCTTGGGGTCAACCGCCGCTTGTGCCAACGACACGCCCTCGACTGATGCTTTGTCGACAAGCTGTACCGCATACAGCATGCTGCCGCGATGCGCAGAAAAGCTTCTTTGCACTTGCAATGGCATCTCACCGCTGGCAGAACCCAGTTCGAGGCGCAATCCTCTGGTGCCAGTAGCTCCATGCAGACACATCGGCCAGGAGCGCCTGCTGTCATTCGTCCTCCCGTTTCCTCCCGCAGAGGAGCAAGGCGCAATCACCCGCGCGCTTCAGGTTGCGCTTGGTCAAATTCGGGGGTATGGTCACCGAAGTTGAAGACCAAATCGACCGCCTCCAAGAATACCGCCAAGCCCTCATCACCGCCGCCGTCACCGGCCAGCTCGACATCGGGGCGGCGGCGTGACGGGTCCGTTGACGGTGGCTCGCCGGGTGCCGGTGCGGTTCGCGTTGCTCACCGCACCCTACGCGGCCGGTCGTAGGGTGCGGTGAGGGACGAACCGCACCACTCACCGCCCCGGGTTCCTCACCATGCCCGATTACCGCAGAATCAAGACCCCCGGCGCGACCTTCTTCTTCACGGTGAATCTGGAGCGCCGCGAGGGAAACCAGATGCTGGTCGAGCACGTCGATCTGCTTCGTGCCACCATCCGCGGGGTGAGGGAGGCACATCCGTTCGTCATCGACGCCATGGTCGTCTTGCCCGAGCACCTGCACTGCATCTGGACCCTGCCCGACGGGGATGCGGATTACGCGACCCGCTGGGGTCTGATCAAGGCGGGGTTCTCCCGCAGGCTGCCGTCGGTGGAGAGGCGCTCGCAGAGTCGCGAGAAGCGCGGGGAGCGAGGCATTTGGCAACGCCGCTACTGGGAGCATTGGATCCGGGACGATCTGGATTTCTCGCGGCACGTCGATTACATCCATTGGAACCCGGTGAAACATGGTTGGGTGGCACGGGTGGCGGACTGGCCGTATTCGAGCTTCCACCGCTATGTTCGAGGCGGACTCTTGCCGGTCGATTGGGCCCAGGATGGAGAGGGGCCGGAGGAGACCGGGGAGTGAGCGAGGGGCGGGGTTGGTGCGGTTCGCGTTGGTCAGCCCGACGTGGAGCGACTGGGGGTTGGTGGTGGGACCGGTGCGGTTCGCTTGGCTCACCGCACCCTACGGCGACTGGCGCCTGGTGATGGGGCGGTGCGGTTCCGCTCGTACCCAAGCTCCGCTTGGGCACGCGCTCCCCGAAGCGCTTCTTCGCGACGCCGCCCGGGGCAGCAACCAACGGCCAGCGCGCCTCCTCCCGCCGGCGGTCGATCTGCCCCGACAGCGGCCGAAATCGGGCATCGGATCGGAGCGCGGAGACACTCCAAGCAGGCACCCGACCCGGGCTTGGGCAGCGCAATCACGTCGTGTACATTCGACTCCGCGCATCTCGGCGGATGCCCGGCCAGCAGCCGACCGGGTCCGACACCGCGTCAGGACGCCGAGCGACCGTCCCTCGACACCCGAGTGGAACACAGGGGCTCGAACATGAGGAGGCTCGCATGCCGCGCAGCCGCTACCGCTTCATCGAGGCCGCGGCGTAGTCCGTGTTCTCCGGTTCATGCAACCTTGTGCAGCCCATGACCCAAGCCGAGCTTCTCCGCATCCTCGAAACCATTCCGATCGGTCAAAGAATCCCCGGCATGAATACCGGCACCCAATATCGGTTCGCCGGCATCGGCTGAGTACCAGAGCCGTGGCAAGGCAGCGGACTTCGATGGCGAGCCGATGGTGACGCTGGAATCCAGCCGGCGTCGGCCGCCGAATATACGCCTCCTCGTCAGTGTGCTTGCAGCCTTCATGGCCGACGGCAAGGCAGGGCTGGGCTATGGTAGGACACCGCGTTCCGTCATCCTCGCCTACAGGCGTGGGTATGGCCCGCGACCGCCCAATCTCTACGAATACGAGAGCCACTACAAATCGCTGGCACGCTACGTCTATGGTCTCGTCACTTGAGTCGGTAGGATAACGTTATGTTCCGCCGCTCCGACTTCATGACTTACGCGATCGAGCAGGTGCCCGAGGCGTGAAAGTCCACACCGAGGACGCCTTCGAGCAGCTCATCGTGGAGCACCTGGTGCTCCACGGCGGCTACGAGCCGCGCGGCCCCACTGGGAACAAGCTCGGCTACGACCCCGACGAGTCACTGGCCGTCCACGCCGGCTACGACGTCCAGCGCGCCCTGATCCCCGCGGACGTCATCGCCTTCGTCCAGGCTACCCAGCCCAAGCCCTGGGCCAAGCTCCAGGGCATCCACGGCGCGGCGCTGGAGGGGATCTTCCTCGACGCCCTGTGCAAGGTGCTGGATCAGCGCGGGGCGCTCTCGGTGCTGCGGCAGGGATTCAAGCTCCACGGCCAGCCGATCCGGCTCGCCTACTTCGCACCGGGCCACGGGCTGAACCCCGAGGTCTGGAGGCTCTACGAACAGAATCGCCTGCGGGTGGTGCGCCAGCTCCGCTACGACCCCAAGAACGACAACGAGCTGGACCTGGCGATCTTCCTCAACGGGCTCCCCATCGCCACCGCCGAGCTGAAGAACCCCATCACCGGACAGCGGGCAGCCCACGCCCGTCAGCAATACAAGGAGCACCGCGACCCCAACGCCCCGATCTTCCGCTTCAAGACCCGCGCCCTGGTCCACTTCGCCCTGGATACGGACGAGGTCTGGATGACCACGCGCCTGCAGGGGCTCTCGACACGCTTCCTGCCCTTCAACCGGGGACACAACCAGGGTGCGGGCAACCCAGCCGTCGCGGGCAAGCATCGCACCTGCTACCTGTGGGAAGAGGTCTGGCAGCGCGACAGCCTGCTCGACCTGGTGGGACGCTTCATCCACCTGCAGACGGACGAGGAGAAGGACCCGGACACCGGCAGGGTCAGGGCCAAGGAGACCCTGATCTTCCCCCGCTACCACCAGCTGGACTGCGTGCGCCGCCTGGTGGCCGCCGCTCGGGAGGCCGGGGCCGGGACCAATTTCCTGGTGCAGCATTCGGCGGGATCGGGCAAGTCCAACTCCATCGCCTGGCTGGCCCATCGTCTGGCCTCCCTGCACGACGCCAAGGACCGCAAGGTCTACGACGCCGTGGTGGTGCTCACCGACCGCAAGGTGCTCGACCAGCAGCTGCAGAACACCGTCTACCAGTTCGAGCACAAGACTGGTGTGGTGGAGAAGATCGACACCAACTCCGCCCAGCTGGCCACGGCCCTGGCCGCGGGCGTACCCATCATCATCTCCACCATCCACAAGTTCGGCTTCATCCAGGAGAAGGTCCAGGGCCTGCCGGACCGGCGCTACGCCATCATCGTGGACGAGGCCCACTCCTCGCAGACCGGCGAGATGGCCGTCACCGTCAAGGAGCTGCTCTCCGACAGCTCCATCGAGTCGAAGCTGAAGGTCGACAGCGAGGACCTCTCGGCCCCGGATCAGCTGGCCTTGCGCGCCGCCCTGTTCCGCGGGCCGCAGCCCAACATGAGCTTCTTCGCCTTCACGGCGACGCCCAAGCACAAGACCCTGGAGCTGTTCGGGCACCGATCACCGGACGGCGGGCCCGACGGCAAGCCGGCGCCCTTTCATCTCTACTCCATGCGCCAGGCCATCGAGGAGGGCTTCATCCTCGACGTGCTCAAGGGCTACACCACCTACAAGCGCTTCTTCCAGCTCGCCAAGTCCGTCGCCGACGACCCGGAGCTCGACAAGCACAAGGCCGCCGCGGCCCTGGCCCGATTCGTCAACCTGCACCCCACCAACATCGCCCAGAAGACGGAGATCATCATCGAGCACTTCCGCTCCTGTGTGATGCATAAGCTCCAGGGGCGTGCCAAGGCGATGGTGGTGACCGGCTCCCGGCTGATGGCGGTGCGCTACAAGCAGGCCTTCGACGCCTATCTGAAGGCGAAGGGCTACCGGGACATCCGCTGTCTGGTGGCCTTCTCCGGCGAGGTGCAGGACGACGCGGCACCTGGTGTCACCTACACCGAGCCGGGGATGAACCCTGACCTCAACGGGAGACCCATCAGAGAGACCGAGCTGCCGGAGAGGTTCGCCTCGAGGCACTACCAGGTGCTCATCGTCGCCAACAAGTACCAGACCGGCTTCGACCAGCCGCTGCTGTGCGCCATGTACGTGGACAAGCGTCTGGACGGCATCCAGGCGGTGCAGACCCTGTCCCGATTGAACCGCACCTGCCCCGGCAAGGAGGAGACCTTCGTCCTCGACTTCGTCAACGAGCGCGAGGCGATCCTCAAGAGCTTCCAGGACTACTACGAGACCACCACCACCGCCGACGAGGTGGACCCCCAGCGCCTCCATGAGCTGGAGCACGAGCTGGCCCAGTTCCAACTCTACACCCCCTCCGAGGTGGACGGATTCGCGGCCCTGTTCTTTAGGCCCCATGACCATCGGCGCATCGCCGACAGCGCCCCGCTCAATGCCTGGCTCGACCCGGCCGTGGACCGCTTCAGGGCCCTCAAGGTCGCGGCGGATGACGAGCCGGGCCAGGAGCGTCAGGAGGCGTTCCGCGGCCAGCTCACCGCCTTCAGGAACCTCTACGGCTTCCTCGGCCAGATCGTGCCCTTCGCCGACCCTGAGCTGGAGAAGCTCTACGCCTTCGGGCGGATGCTGCTGCGCAAGCTGCCGCGGCCAGACTCGGGCGGGCCGGTGGACCTGGGGGACGACGTCGTGCTCGCGTCCTTCAAGCTCAGGCTGGAGGCGGAGGGCGCGCTCGCCCTGAAGTCGGGAGAGGGCGGCGGGGTTCCGGGTCCCGGGGAGACCGGCACCGGCAAGGGCAAGGCGCCGAAGGAGCGGCTATCGACCATCATCGAGGTCATCAACACCCGCTTCGGCACCGATTTCGACGCCCAGGACCTGGTGGACGGCGTCACCGATCAGCTCGTGGCCGACGCGGTCCTGCAGCAGGCCGCGCGGGTCAACGACAAGGGCAACTTCTCCGTCCCCTTCCAGGAGGCCCTCGACGACGCCCTGGTGAGCCGCCACGAGAGGCACGGCGACTTCATCAACAAGGTCTTCCAGGATCAGGCCTCGGGGAGTTCTTCCGGGCCTGGATGCTGGATCAGGT
>CAVQQM010000018.1:0-20351 GCA_963714915.1 uncultured Gammaproteobacteria bacterium | reverse complement strand
GCCCCGCGGACCGCCCCCTGTTGGCGCATGGGAAGCATCAGGGGCCGTCCGGTCTCCGCATCCCACAGACGTGCGCTGTCGTCCAGGCTCCAGGTGAGGACGCGGCTGTGGTCTGCACTGAAGCGGGCACCGGTGACGATGTCATCGTGGGTCAGTGGCTCGCTCGCGGGTAGGCCGGTCTTGGCGTCCCACAGGCGGGCCGCCCCGTCACGGCCCCAGCTCAGCAGCCGGCGGATCTCGGGGCGGTAGAGTGCACCCTGGATGCGGTCGTGGACGATGGGCCGGCTTTGGGGCATCCCGGTGGTGGTGTCCAGCACCCGCAGCCCGCCGTCCCGACCCCAGACCAGGATGGATGCTCCGTCGGCGCTCAGCTCGGCGCCCAGACCGGTCTGGCGTTGGGCCAGGGGCAGGGCGGCCGAGCGCCCGGTGCCGTGCTCCCAGACCCGGGCGCTGCCATCGAATCCCCAGGTGAGGACGCGTCTGCGGTCGGGGCTTGGCAGGGCGCCCGAGACGCGATGGAACGCCCGCCGGGGCACGGCGGAGATCGCAGGGTCGATCCGAGGCCCGTCGACGTCCCTGCCGCCGTTGGTTTCCGCCTGGTCGGGGAAATTTGGGGGATCTGGGCGATCGCTGGCGGGGGTGATGTCGTCGCCGCTGCGGGCGTCCCATAGCCGGGCATCGCCGTCCGCGGTCCAGGTCTGGATCCTGCTGCCGTCGATGCTGAACGCGGCACCGGCGACCGGGGCGCCCTGGTCCACGGCCGCGACCAGCATGGGCTCGTCGAGGAGGAAGCGCCGCGCGAGCAGGGCGTTCGCGGCCTCGGCCTGGTTGCCCGACCAAGCGAAGCGCGCCGCCGCCTGGGTGTAGTGATGCAGCGCCTTGAGCGGTGCCCGGGCCCGCTCGTTCTCGGCGTCCTTCCAGTGTCCGATGGCCACCTGGTACCAGGCCTCGCGCTCCTTCTCCTCGGCCCGGGTCTT
Organism: uncultured Gammaproteobacteria bacterium; assembly: GCA_963714915.1. Lineage (GTDB taxonomy): Bacteria > Pseudomonadota > Gammaproteobacteria > Chromatiales > Chromatiaceae > Thiodictyon. The sequence goes on along the minus strand of CAVQQM010000018.1, from coordinate 19,374 downwards.
GAGCTGCCAGGCGTAGTAGGCGAAGGCGATGCTCAGGACCACCAGGGCCGCCGCGGTCCCACGCGTCCAGTGACGGATCTGACGGGCACTGCGGGAGATGGCGATGAGCTTGGTCTCGTCCGCGCTCACCAGCGCCGGGTTGAGACGGGCGAAGCGCACGGCGTCCTTGTACATGGGCCCGCGCAGGAGCTCGTTGCCGCCCGAGGCCGGCCGGCCCTGCTTGACCCAGAGTGCGGTCTGACGCTGGAAGGGCTCGAGGTGGTCCTCGTACCAGTCCTGGTTGCTGGCGCGCACGGGCGCGATGAGCCGGTCGTGGGCGAGCTCGTACCAGGTAGCCCCGGCGCGCTTCTCGCCGCGCACCAGATGGGTGTCGAGGATCTCCTCGATCACGGCGTTGCGGCAGCCGTCGCTGTCGTCGGCCCCGCGCAGCACTTGGGCGCGGATGCCGCCCGGGGTGATCAATCGGGTGCCGAACCACTCGCGGATACGCCGCTCGAGGCCCAGATCGCCGGCGGCGATGCGCGCCACCGCGTCGCCGTAATAACCGGCGAGCGCCTCCCCAACGTCGCCGAAACGGGTCAGGTCCTCGGGGTCGATGCTGAGGTCGTCCGGGGGCATGGCGTCCCACAGCCGCCGGCAGACCACCTGGAGCTGGACGGGCTCCACGAAGCGCCCGGTCTCCTCGGCGAAGCTCCCGTCTGGGCGCTGGACCTTGGTGCGTGCGAGGTCTGCGAACAGGGACTCGGGGGCGCCCTCGCTGAAGGTGCGCCCGCCAAGCCCCGCCGTGCGTGTGAGCACCTCGTCCACCGCCTCGCGCCCGAGCAGCTCCAGGCGGAAGGTGTTGCTCCAGCGGGTGGGGATGAAGTCCACATAGGGCTCCATCTGGGCCAGGAACTCCTCGCGCAGGGCGAACAGGGCCCACAGGCTGGGATCGCGCAGGGCATCACCCAGGGTCTGGAAGAAGACCCGCTTGGCCTCGGTGTCGAGCGGGTCGACCGTGAGGATCTCCTCGAACTGGTCGAACACCAGGAGGATCCCGGCGGCGCCCGCCTCGCGCTCGCGGGCCAGACGCCCGCCGAGATAGTCGCCGAGGGTCTCGGCCGCGACGGCTGCCACCGGACGGCGTTGGTCACGGGGCAGGCCTTCCTCCAGGCTGAGCATCAGGCTGGTGAGGAACCGGTTGCCGGCGCCCGGCACCGGGTGGGCGGTCCCGCCGCCCATCTGGGGGAGGTCGAGGTTGACCCGGATCGGGGGACAGACCCTAAAGCCGTCGCGCTTGAGTCTGGGCACCAGGCTTGCCCAGATGAGCGATGTCTTGCCGGCCCCCGAGGGCGAGTGGAGCCAGACGATGCGTTCGGCAGAGAGCAGGTAGTAGAGCTCGCGGGTCTCCTTGAGCCGGCCGAACAGACGCTCGCCGGACTGGAAGGGCCGCGGCCCGACGAAGGGGTTGGGTCCGAGCGCGGGGGGCGTGGGGGAGGGGTCAGAAGTCATCGTCGCCCTCGGCGTCGCCGTCCCACTCGGCGGGGGTGCGGACCCGCAGCCGCGGCGCGAGCTGGCGCAGGAGCTCATCGCCCCCGCCCCAGAACAGGCTGATGTCGTCCATGCCGTAGCAGTCCACCAGGTAGCGCCGGGCCTGGGCGGTGTCGATCAAGGGGTTGCCGTCCGGGTCCACCTGGACCGCCACGTGCGGGAAGCGCTTGCGCAGGACGGCCCCGCCCTCCTGGGCGACGATCAGCCTGAACAGCACCCGGAAGCTCCAGTCGGTGAGCTGGAAGCCGAGGAACAGTAGCGAGCTGCTGGTGAGGGCGTGGCGCACCACGTTCGGCACCAGGGCATGGTTGCGGCTGGCGCCGATCAGGTAATCGAAATAGTCGTCCTGGGTCAGGACCATGGAGTCCGGTTCCTTGAAGTGCCCGAGCATGTGATAGACCAGGGGCTCGGAGACCGTCGGCTCCCGCTCGTAGGGCTCGGGCGGCGTGACGCCCCGTTTCCAGAAGGCGAACCGCTCATCCGGGCGCTTGCCGGCCTCAACCAGAGACTCGGTGAGCAGGGTGTCGGGGGTGGCGGTGACGAAGACCCGCGCGGGCAGGCTCGCGAGCAGGCGGTAGGGGTCCTGGGCGTCCTGGCGGCGCAGGGCGCCCACCTTGCGCAGCAGCTTGGAGAGGCTCAGGTCGCGATCCTCGGGGGCCAGACTCGCCTGGTGCAGGGCGAGCATCCGGTGGCGCACCTGCTCCTTGACCGCGTCCAGGGGATAGCTGCTGCTGCCCTGGGTCACCAGCAGGTACTGGGAGACCTGGGGCAGGTCGGTGCGCTGATAGGGGGCGAGTGGGAACTGGGCGGCGGCCGCGAGACGCTGGGCGAGGTCCTCGGTGCTGCCGTAGACCCCCTCGGCCAGACCAAAGCCGACGATGGGGGTGAAGCGCCGGTTCTCGATGTCGTTCACTAGGGCCGCCCACTTGACCGCATCCTCCTCGCCCGCGCCTCCGGCCCGCCCGAACCCGGGCTCGTACCAGATACGACCGCCCTTGAGCCGCAGGAAGAGGGCCGGCATCCAGGCGTCCGGGCGCTCGCGCACCAGTCCGCGGGCCACGGCCAGGGCGCGATCTACCTGCCCGTCCTCCATCAGCTCGCGGAAGAAGCGCGCCAGGAGCGGCATGGCAGTGTCGATTCCGATCTGCCCCTGCATGGCGAGGATGGCGGGCACGCCGGCAGAGGCCAGGCGCGGGGCCAGGGCGGCCTCGGCGCTGCTCGGCACGGATTCGGGGTCACCGGTGGGGGCGTCGCCGCTGCCCGCGCTCTCGCAGGAGCCGAGGACGATCAGGCGGGGCGGCTCGTGCATCTCCCCGATACGCTGGGCCAGCTCGTCTCCGCGCACCCGCGCCAGCCTGCCATCAGGCTCCTGGAGCATCAGGAAGGGCTCGCGGCGGCGCGAGAAGGCGCCGTGGGCGACCAGATAGAGGATGTCCGGACGCCGTCGCAGGGCCTCGTCGAGGACGGCGACCGTCAGGGGCTGATCGCGGCCGAGGACCTCGACGGCCATCGGGCCGAGCGATTCCCTGGCGCGGGTCTCCTCCGCCGTCAGGTCGATGGGGGCGAGACCGTAGTCGGCCAGGTCGCTCGGCGCCGAGATCGCCACCAGGGCGCGCAGGGCCGCCTTGGGTCGCAGGCGGATGGCGCGCCAGTCCTGGCTCGGCAGATAGCGGGAGAGGAGCACCCGCTCAGAGGTCGCAGAAGGGGGCGCCGGCATCGGGGTCGCACAGGAGCTCCCAGCGCAGGGCGTGCAGCTCCGCTGCGCTGGGGCCGATCAGGATACGCAAGCGCAGCACCCGATCGGCGCTGTCGACGGCGGTGCGCACGGCGTGCAGATAGGCGCGTGCATCGGGGTCGGCGAATACCTGTGCAGCCAGGGCCTGCCCGTAGGCGCGCTGGTCCAGGAGCAGGGGTAGGAGCGCGCGGGGATCCAGCGGGCAGGCGGTCCGCCGGGGCGCGGTCTCGGCGTCGCTCGCCGGGTCGGTGAAGCGCAGCTCCAGGTGGTAGGTGTCCGCCTGAACCCGATACAGGCCGAGCTCCAACTCCGCGAGGGGCTGCCCCATCCCGTGGGCCCCGTCAGTCGGCCGGAACCGCGACCGCCTGCCAGAAGGCATGGGCGACGGCGGGCTTGGCGATGTCGTTGTGGGCGCCCACCGCACCGCCCCCCTCGTTGATCACCTCGCTCGACTCCAGGTTGTAGACATGCCCCGCCCGGAACCCGTAGGTCCCGTCGGCGGGCAGCATGCGTGTCTCCTGGATCTCTACCCCCGGCCCCTGGATCCCGAAGACGCCGACGCCGCCGTACTTGGGCAGCTTGCCGGGGGCAAAGTCGACGTCCCGGCCGATCCCGGCCCCGAGCGGATAGAAGCGCCGAACGGCGGTGTCGCGCATGGACTGGGTGGTAACGATGGGGCCCGCGACCTTGCCCTTCGCGATCAGGGGGTGGAAGTAGCCGCGTTGGCCAGGCGCGACCGGGATGGCGGAACAATAGGCCCAGAGCGAGAGTGCCCCCTGGGCGAGGAACATGGAGTGGACCGGGCGCGGGAGCGGGGCGTCGCCACCGGCCCCATTGACCGCCGCCGAGACCAGGATGCAGCCGAAGCTGTGCCCCATGAGATGGAAACGCACGTCCTGGCCTTCCGTGAGGCGCATCAGCCGACGCAGGAGCTTGGCGGCCTCGTGCTCACCGATGGTCCGGGCGCGCTTCTTCATCCGCCAGAAGGAGAGCTGGCGCAGGGGCGCGAGCAGCCCTCCGACGAGCCCGCCGCCGAAGTCGCTCTCGTCCTCCAGGGCTGCCTCGTAGACCGCCTCAGGGTCGAAGGCGTCGATGTCATCGCCCGGCGCGCCGCCAGGGCCGTCCGCGCCCAGGTCCGCCTCGATCTGTAGGACCTCGTAGGCCTCGACCACCTCGGGCGGTAGCTCGCTCGGCGTGAGGTCGGCCTGGGCCGCGGCGAAGATCACCCGCAGGGCGTCCCGGGCCGCGGGACTGTCGGCCAGCTTGGCCGCGGCATCGTCGATCCAACCCTTGACGGGGTCGGGGGCGCCTGGGGAGAAGGAAGCGGCGCGCGCCAGCGGATCCTCATCGCCCCAGGGGAGGCTCGGCCAGTGGATCCCGACCAGGAGGGGCGTGAAGCCGGGGCGGGTGGCCCGCAGGCTCGCAATGTCCTCGGCGCATCCCGCCATGGCCGCCGACCAGGCGTCGTATTGGCGCTTCGCCGCGGGGACGTCGCCCTGCCAGCCGTGGCTCATGAAGAAGACATCCGTGATCGATCCGGCGGCGAGGGCTTCGGCGACATTGTCCGAGAGCCGACCGTTGGGGGCGTCGGGGTCGTCCGTGCGTTCCCGGCCGTCCTTGTCGAAGTTGATCAGGTAGTAGCGCAGGTCGCTTCCAGGAACGGTCTCGATGGTCATTGGGCGGACTCCTTCGCTGGTGTGCAGGTTTGAGGTCTCGCGGTGCACCCAGGCGACCGCGGGCTTGGCCCAGGGACCGTTCGCGCGGGCGGCGGCCCGCCAGGGCGGGGATGCCGACCGGGTGGACGCTGTCCGGGCCCGGGGTCGATCACGATGGTCCGAGTGGGCCGCGCCCGTGGGCACTCCGATGGTCAAGCCACTGACGCCGCGAATCCCGAGTGCTGTCGGGTTGAATCTAGCGGGGTTTCGAAACCAAGTACAGGAATCGACGATCCAAGCCTTTAACCCAGTGTACCCATCGACCCGGGCCGGACGCGGGACGGGGTTGGGACTCGCTACCGTCCGCCGGGGGGGCGGAGAGGGCGAGCGAGCGGATCGGCAGTGAGGACGGCGTCACGAAAGGCGTCGCAAAACGCGCGTCCGACATCGTTTCGTCAACCGAGTTGAGCTATCTTGTCAAAATGCAGCTCTAAGATGCGGCATGGAAAAAAGAACTATCGGAGATACCTGATGACTGCTGAACGCCGATACAGCGCCCGACACCCCGTCGACCTCAAGGTCGAGGTCCTCTATGGCCGCCGTCGCTTCAATGGTGCGCGTGCCCGTAATCTCTCCAACCAGGGCATGCTGCTGAGCCTGCCCAAGGTCACCTTGCCCCCTGGCACGCCCGGTGACCCTCGAGCTGTCCTGTCTCGGCCGCGAGTGGCTGATCGCCGCGGTGGTGATCCATCGCGGGCTCGAAGGCGTGGGGGTCATGTTCCGGGAGCCTCAACCGGTCCTCTACCAGGGCGTGATCCAGGGCGAGCTTCCGCGAGCCGCCGCCGACGCGCTCGAGACCCCTCCGCGCCCCCAACCCGTCCGCCGACGGCCCCTGCTGCCGCGCCACTGATCCCCGCCAACCGCGAACCACGGCCCGTCCGGGCCGAGACGATCGGCCATCTTCCACAAGCCAGGGAGTCCGGCGAGCGCCGGAATCACTCCCCCGCGGGGTACGGCCCCCGCAGCGAGGTCACGACCTCAGGAATAGATCGCCTTGGGCAGCCAGGTCGCGAGTCCCGGCCAGATGGCGAGCGCCCCGAGAACCAGAAGCTGGATGAGGATGAAGGGCACCACGCCCCGGTAGATGTCGATGGTGCGCAGCCCCTCGGGGGCCACACCACGCAGATAGAAGAGCGAGAACCCGAAGGGCGGCGTCAGGAAGGAGGTCTGTAGGTTGATGGCGATCATCACCCCCAGCCAGACCGGATCTAGACCCATCGCGAGCAGTACGGGGCCGACGATGGGGACCACCACGAAGGTGATCTCGATGAAGTCGAGGATGAAGCCCAAGAGGAACATCACCAGCATCACCATGGCGACCGCACCCACCACGCCGCCGGGCAGCCCGGTAAGGAGCTCGGTGACCACCTCGTCGCCCTCGAAGCCCCGGAAGACCAGGGAGAAGATGGCCGCGCCGATGAAGATCAGGAAGACCATGCTGGTGACCTGAGCGGTCTGACGCACCACGCCCCGCAGGGTGGCAAGGCTCAGCTGGCCATGGACGGCCGCGAGCAGCAGGGCCCCCACGGCGCCCACCGAGGCCGCCTCGGTGGGGGTCGCGAGCCCGCCGAGGATCGAGCCCAAGACGGCCACGATCAGCAGCAGAGGCGGTACCAGCGCGAGTGCGACACGCCTCGCCAGGGCGGCCCCGCCGATGTTGCGCTCCGCGCGCGGGATGGGCGGCATGGCCTGTGGGCGCACGAAGGTCATGGTGATCAGATAGAGGATGTAGGCCCCCACCAGCAGCAGGCCGGGGATCAGGGCGCCCACGAACAGATCGCCGACGGAGACCGTCTCGGGGGAAAAGATCCCCATGTCCAGCTGGGCCTGGCTGTAGGCGGACGAGAGTACGTCCCCCAGCAGGACCAGCACGATGGAGGGGGGGATGATCTGCCCGAGGGTACCCGAGGCGCAGATGGTGCCGGCGGCGAGGCGCGGGTCGTAGCCGCGCCGCAGCATGGTGGGCAGCGACAACAGCCCCATGGTCACCACCGTGGCCCCGACGATTCCGGTGCTGGCGGCGAGCAGCATCCCGACCAGGGTCACCGAGATGCCCAGACCGCCGCGCAGGGGTCCGAAGAGCATGGCCATGGTGTCGAGCAGGCTCTCGGCCACCCGCGAGCGCTCGAGCATCACCCCCATGAAGACGAACAGGGGTACGGCGATCAGGGTGTCGTTGATCATCACCCCGTAGAGCCGGTTGGGCAGGGCCTCGAGAAAGGCCGGATCGAACAGACCGAAGGCCTCGCCGATGAAGGCGAAAATCAATGCGGTACCGCCCAGGGAGAGGGCCACGGGATAGCCGAACAGCAGGGCTACGCCAACGGACAGGAAGAGCAGGAGCGGCATCGCCTCATGCATCGCCAGCGCCCCCGTCGGAGGTCTTGGGCGACGGGCGGTGCGTCCCAGGGAGGCTGCCGCTATCTACCTCGGTCAGGGCATCGGCCCGGCCTGAGAGTAACAAGGCGCTGCGCGCCACCCAGGCGAGACCCTGGAGCAGCAGCAGGGCGGGCATGAGCAGGATGAGGGTCTTGAGCAGATAGACCCCGGGCAGGCCGCCGGCCTCCCGCGAGCCCTCGCGCACGGCCCAGGAGTCTCCCACATAGCGCCAGCCCAGCCACAGGATCAGGACGCAGACCGGGATCAGCAGCACCAGGGTGCCGACCAGGTCCACCCAGGCCCGTGCGCGGGGACCCATGCGCTGGTAGAAGATGTCGACCCGGACATGGCCATTGCGCCCCAGGGTGTAGGCGATGGCGAGCATGAAGAGGGTGGCGTGCAGGTAGGTGACCGATTCCTGGAGCGCGATGGAGCCTGAATCGAAGGCATAGCGCAGCACCACGACCAGGAAGGTCACCAGCACCATTGCGAGAGACAGCCAGGAGACCAGCTCCCCGATCAGACGGATCGTCGCGTCGACGGCGCGGGCGAAGCGCAGCAGCGGCGGGGGAGTCTCCGGGGGCATGGGGGCGGACGTCTCGCTCACGGGCGCCCCTCTGACGCCCGGTCAAAGGCCAAAGGCGTCGCGCGGGGGCTCAGTTCCAGTTGAACAGGAGCCACTGGGGGATGCGGATGTCCCTGGGGTCGGGGTTACGTTCGTCCATGACCCCGTCCCCATCGGTGTCCAGGAGAAAGTAAGGCGGACCGATCTGGGGCTGGATCTTGATCATGTAGAGCTGCCCGTTGACCCGATACTCGTAGATGAGCTGGTCGCCTTCCTCGCGGATGGTGATATCCGGCTCGACCCCGTCGGGTGTGACCGGGGAGGGGACGACCGAGGGTGCCTGGAGGAACCCCTCGGCGCCGGGCTCGGGCTCCTGCGCGCTGGCGGTGGCGAGCAGGAAGGGGGCTAGATAGAGGAAGGATGCGGGTCTCATCGCTCGGCCGCCGGTGACGCCTAGGAAGGTGGCATGTTAGTACGAACCGCGTGCATTTGCTCGCCGGCGCGCGCTTCTCGACCCCTGCCGCGTGCTCGGCGCCGACCCTTGCTCGGTGGGGCCGCACACGCGGCCAGGGTGGGGGATGGATCGCGGCGCTGGCCTCTCAGCGCCCGGTCTCCACAAGGATCCGTCCGTGGGTCCGGCCCTCCAGCATGGACTCGAAGATCCGGGGAAGCTCCGCGAGGCCGATGGTCTCGGTCACCATCGAATCAAGATCCGCCGGCCGCCAATCCCTCGCCAGCTGGCCCCACAGCTCGGCGCGCAATGGACTCGGCACGTTCACCGAGTCGCAGCCGAGCAGGCTGACGCCGCGCAAGATGAAGGGCATGACCGTGGTGTGCAGCTCGTGTCCGCCCGCCAGCCCCACCGCGGCGATCGAGCCCCAGGGGGCGACCGTGCGGGTGATCTGGGCGAGCAGCTCGCCGCCGACATTGTCGACCGCACCGCCGAAGCGCGCCCGCTCCAGGGGGCGGGTGGCATCCGCGAGGGCGTCTCGGGGGAGGATCTCGGTCGCGCCCAGTTGGCGCAGCCAGTCATGCTGATCCGCCTTCCCCGAGACCGCCGCGACCTCGTAGCCGAGGCGCGCGAAGATGGCGACGGCCATGGATCCGACCCCGCCGCTCGCCCCGGTGACCAGGATCGGGCCGAGATCCGGGCGCTGGCCGTTGACCAGCATGCGATGCACCGCCAGGGCGGCGGTGAATCCGGCCGTGCCCAGGATCATGGCCGAGCGCGCCTCCAGTCCGGCGGGCATGGGCGTGAGCCAGTCGCCGGGGCAGCAGAGCCGTTCCGCATAACCGCCGTCATGATCGAAGGATAATCCCCAGCCTGTGGCGACCACGGCGTCGCCCGCGGCGAAGCGCGGATCACGCGAGGATTCGACCGTGCCGGCGGCGTCGATCCCGCCCACGCAGGGGAAGCGGCGGATGATCTTGCCCCGGCCGGTGCCGGCCAGGGCGTCCTTGTAGTTCACCGCCGAATGGCTCACCCGGACCAGCACCTCGCCGGGGCCCGGTTCGGGTGCGGTGAGCCGCTCGATGCCGGCGTGATGGCCCTGGTCGTCGGCGTGGATGCGGAAGGCGCGGTAATCGGTCATGCCGGATGTCCCCCTTGAGGATGGCGTGGATTCGGGTCGGCGGTCGTTTCCTTCATGCCTCGACGCGGACCGGGATCTTGCCGATCCGCTCCCGCCATTGCGCGGGACCGGTCTGGTGGACGGACTCGCCCCTGCTGTCCACGGCCACGGTCACGGGCATATCCCGGACCTCGAGCTCGCGGATGGCCTCCATACCGAGGTCCTCGAAGGCCACGACCCTGGAAGCCTTGATCGCCTTGGCGACGAGATAGGCCGCGCCGCCCACCGCCATCAGATAGACCGCGCCGTGGCTGCGGATGGCCTCGATGGCCACGGGTCCGCGCTCCGCCTTGCCGACCATGCCGATGAGCCCGGTCTCCTCGAGCATCTGGTCGGTGAACTTGTCCATGCGGGTGGCGGTCGTCGGGCCGGCAGGTCCGACCACCTCGTCCCGCACTGGGTCCACGGGTCCGACGTAGTAGATGAACCGATCCTTGAAGTCGACGCCGGCGGGAAGCCCCTGGCCGCTGTCGAGCAGATCCACGATACGCTTGTGGGCGGCGTCGCGTCCGGTGAGGAGTCGCCCCGAGAGCAGCAGGCGCTCCCCCGGCCTCCACTCGGCGATCTCGGCCTTGGAGATCCCGTCGAGATCGACCCGGCGGGCACCGGCGGTGGGGTCGTAGTCCAGCGCGGGCCAGTCGTCGAGGCTCGGGGGCTCCAGCACGGCGGGGCCGGAGCCGTCGAGGGTGAATTCCAGGTGCCGGGTGGCCGCGCAGTTGGGGATCATGGCCACGGGCAGGGAGGCCGCATGGGTCGGGAAGGTGAGGATCTTGACGTCCAGAACCGTGGTCAGGCCGCCCAGGCCCTGGGCGCCGATGCCCAGCGCGTTGACCTTCTCGTAGAGCTCCAGGCGCAGGGCCTCGATGGGGTCGGACGGGCCGCGGGCCTTGAGCTCGTGGATGTCGATATGGTCGAGCAGGGCCTCCTTGGCGAGCAGCATGGCCTTCTCGGCCGAGCCGCCGATCCCAATCCCGAGCATCCCCGGCGGGCACCAGCCGGCGCCCATGGTCGGGACGGTCTTGATCACCCAGTCCACCAGGTTGTCGCTGGGGTTCAGGATGGTGAACTTGGACTTGTTCTCCGAGCCGCCGCCCTTGGCGGCGATCCGCACCTCGACCCGGTCGCCCGGGACCAGCTCCACGTGCACCACAGCGGGGGTGTTGTCGCCGGTGTTCTTTCGGGCACCGATGGGCGGCGAGACCATGGAGGCGCGCAGCACGTTGTCGGGGTGGGTGTAGGCGCGGCGTACCCCCTCGTCCACCAGGTCCTGGATTGCCTTGTCGCTGTCCCAGCGGACCGCCATGCCGACCTTGAGATAGACCACCACCAGTCCGGTGTCCTGGCAGATGGGCCGGTGCCCCTCGGCGCACATCCGCGAGTTGACCAGGATCTGGGCCATGGCGTCGCGCGCCGCCGGGGATTCCTCGGCCTCGTAGGCGGCACTGAGCGCGCGGATGTAGTCGGCCGGGTGGTAGTAGGAGATGAACTGCAGGGCATCGGCGATGCTCTGCACGAAGTCGGACTCTCGGATGGTGATCATGGTGGCTGGTATCGTTCTGGTGGTCGCCTCAGTATAAGGAACCGGGGCGCCCGTGCTGCGGCGCAATAGATCGCGTCGCCCGCGGGACGGCCTCGGTGCCAAGCTCGACGTCCGCCGGGCGGCAAAAAACCGTTGCGATCGGCCTGCCAGAGGGCTACCATCGCCGGCTCTTGACGACAGGCGCGTAGCTCAGCTGGTTAGAGCACCACCTTGACATGGTGGGGGTCGTTGGTTCGAGTCCAATCGCGCCTACCAAACGCCGAGCCGCCAGCCCCGCTGGAGTGAACGCCCGCATGCACCTCGGTGGCGGGCACGCCAGCCGGGCTCGCGGCTTTTCTTTTGGCGGGCCTTGAGCCCGGCTCGGGTCCCTCGGGGCGACCTCACGTGATCCCTGGTATCGATCACCACTGAACGCGCAGGAGACGGCCATGCCCAACATCACCCTACCCGATGGATCGGTCCGCGGCTTCGACGGACCGGTGACCGTTGCGCAGGTGGCGCAGTCCATCGGTCCGGGGCTCGCGAGAGCCGCCCTTGCCGGGCGGGTGGATGGGCGGCTGGTGGATACCTCGTATCCGATCGAGGGGCATGCCGAGCTCGCAATCGTCACGGCCCGCGACGCGGATGATGCCCTCGAGCTGCTGCGCCACGACGCCGCTCATGTGATGGCCCAGGCGGTCCAGGAGCTCTATCCCGGCACCCAGGTCACCATCGGGCCCGCCATCGAGAACGGCTTCTACTACGACTTCGCGCGCGACGAGCCCTTCACGCCGGAGGACCTCGAACGCATCGAGTCGCGCATGCACGAGATCGTCAAGCGCGATCTACCCATCGTGCGCGAGGTGCTCGACCGCGAGGAGGCCAAGCGAGTCTTCGCCGGGCTCGGTGAGACCTACAAGGTGGAGATCATCGAGGACATCATCCCGGAGGGCGAGGAGGTCTCGATCTATCGCCAGGGGGATTGGTTCGACGTCTGCCGCGGTCCCCATCTGCCGAGCACGGGCAAGCTTGGCGACGGCTTCAAGCTGACCAAGGTCGCTGGGGCCTACTGGCGCGGTGACTCGCGCAATCCCATGCTCCAGCGGATCTATGGCACCGCCTGGCGCGACAAGAAGGAGCTGAAGGACTATCTGCACCGGCTCGAAGAGGCCGAGCGGCGCGATCACCGCAAGCTCGGCAAGCAGCTCGACCTGTTCCATTTCCAGGACGAGGCGCCGGGCATGGCCTTCTGGCATGCGAAGGGACGCATCATCTATCGCCTGGCCGAGCAGTACATGCGCGAGAAGCTCGCCGAGTACGGCTACCAGGAGGTCGAGACCCCCCAGTTGCTGGATCGCTCACTGTGGGAGCGTTCGGGCCACTGGGACAAGTTTGCGGGGGGCATGTTCACCACCCATCTGGACGACCACGATTACGCCATCAAGCCCATGAACTGCCCGGGGCACATCCAGCTCTACAACCAGGGGTTGAAGAGCTACCGGGACCTGCCTCTGCGCATCGCGGAGTTCGGCGTGGTCCATCGCAACGAGCCCTCGGGTACCTTGCATGGACTGATGCGCGCGCGTCGCTTCACCCAGGACGACGCCCACATCTTCTGCACCGAGGACCAGCTCCAGGACGAGGTGGCGACCCTCATCGATATGGTCTTCGAGACCTACCGGGACTTCGGTTTTGGGGCGATCGAGCTGGCCCTGTCGTTGCGCCCCGATCAGCGGGTCGGTAGCGACGCCCTCTGGGACAAGGGTGAGGCGGCATTGCACAAGGCGCTTGCGGACAAGGGCTTGCAGTTCCGGGTGCAGCCGGGAGAGGGGGCCTTCTATGGCCCCAAGATCGAGTTCACCCTGCACGACAGCATCGGTCGGGCGTGGCAGTGCGGCACCATCCAGGTGGACTTCTCCATGCCCGGACGGCTTGGCGCGCGCTATATCGAGGCCGACAACAGCGAGCAGGTGCCGGTGATGATCCACCGCGCGATCCTGGGCTCGGTCGAGCGTTTCATCGGCATCCTGATCGAGCATTACGCCGGCCTGCTGCCGGTTTGGCTCTCGCCGGTCCAGGTGGTGGTGATGAATATCACCGACCGCCAGGCCGAATATGCCGCTGGCGTCGCTAAGGTGCTGCGGGACAAGGGCTTCCGCGCGGAAACGGACTTGAGAAACGAGAAGATCGGCTTTAAGATCCGCGAGCACACCCTGCAGCGGGTCCCCTATCTCCTGGTCGTCGGCGATCGGGAGGTCGAGCACGGGCAGGTCGCCGCCCGGGATCGGACCGGCAAGGACCTTGGCACCCTCGACCTGGATGGCTTTGCCGCCCGGTTGGACGAGGAGGTCGCGGCCCGCGGCTGACGGGGCCTCGATCTAGGCGCACTCGCCCAACTCGCCGTAGGGGATGCGCCGAGCACCCAGACGTCCAGATTGGCTCGTCCGGCCGGGGAGCGGTTCTCCGCACGGGCCGGCCGTTTTCGTGTTGATCGACGCGGCCGATTGGAATGGCCGCCCGCGGGCGCTGCCCTTCGCAAGGGCTTCGACACCCGCCGCCCCGGATGGCGCTATTTAATCCTTGGTTGGGAGGAATCTGCGATCGCTGCACCAAAGAGAAACCGGATCAATCGGGAGATTACGGTCCCGGATATTCGATTGATCGGGGAGGATGGCAATCAGGTCGGAGTGGTCCGCACGCGCGAGGCCCTCGAGATGGCTGAGGAGGCCGGGTTGGACCTGGTCGAGATCCAGCCCACCGCGGAGCCGCCGGTCTGCCGCCTCATGGACTACGGGCGCTTTCGTTTCGATCAGAAGAAGAAGCTGAACGAGGCGAAGAAGAAGCAAAAGCAGGTTCAGATCAAGGAGATGAAGTTTCGCCCAGGGACGGACGAAGGAGACTATCAGGTCAAACTACGCAACCTGACCCGTTTCCTCAACGAAGGGGACAAGGCCAAGGTCACCATGCGGTTCCGCGGGCGCGAGCATGCGCACCGGGAGCTTGGGCTGGAGTTGCTCAAGCGCGTGGAAGGAGACCTGGCCGATGTCAGCATCGTGGAGCAACAACCCCAGATGGAAGGACGCCAGATGGTCATGGTGCTGGGCCCCAAGAAGAAGTAGCGAGCCGCGGTATCCCGGGGCGAATCACCCTGAGGCAGAGTCGCCGGGGGCGCGATGCGCGAACCGGCAATACTAAAAAGGTCCCGGGATATCGTCGGCAGCTCGACATCCATTCAGCAAATCGCGGAGTAGAGATCCATGCCCAAGCTGAAAACCAACCGCGGGGCGGCCAAGCGCTTCAAGCGCACCGCCAGCGGATTCAAGTGCAACGCGTCCCATCGCCGGCACATCCTCACCAAGAAGAGCACCAAGCGGAAGCGTCAGCTGCGCTCCCCCAAGCATCTCCATCAGGCGGATGCGCGGGCGGCCCAGCGGATGATCCCGTACTGCTGATCCGGCACTAGAGGAGACACCAGATGGCACGCGTCAAACGGGGCGTCATCGCGCACGCCCGTCACAAGAAGATCCTCAAGGCCGCGAAGGGTTACTACGGTGCCCGCAGCAAGGTCTTTCGGGTCGCCAAGCAGGCAGTCATTAAGGCGGGTCAGTACGCCTACCGCGACCGCCGCCAGAAGAAGCGCCAATTCCGCGCCCTGTGGATCGCCCGTATCAATGCGGCCGCCCGCAGCAACGGACTCTCCTACAGCCGCATGATCAGCGGGCTGAAGAAGGCGGGCGTCGAGATCGACCGCAAGGTGCTCGCCGATATCGCCTACCACGACGATGTCGCCTTCAGCGCGCTGGCGGAGAAGGCGAAGTCTGGCCTCGCCGCCTGAGACCCGGCCACCCCGGACGAACTGGCCACCCCGGGTCGGTCCGGCGGGTCCGGATCGGCAACGACGAGAGGGAAGGGCCAGGGGTCTTTCCCTCTCTTTGTTTTTGCCGCTCGGCCTCATCAACCGCCCGGACCACGCCCCGGATGACACCGCATGTCCGACCATAACGCGATTGCAATCGACCCGCTCCGCGATGCCGCCCTGGGGGCCATCGCCGATGCCGCCGACCTGGCCGAGCTCGATCAGGTTCGGGTGCGCTATCTGGGCAAGAGTGGCGAGCTGACGGCCCTGCTGAAACAGCTCGGAGGCCTGCCCAAGGACGCGCGGCCGGCCGCCGGTGCGGAGATCAATCGCGCCAAGGATGCGGTCCAGGCGGCACTCGAGTCCCGCCGCTGCGACCTGGAGCAGGCTGCCCTCGGCGCCCGCCTCGCCGCCGAGCGGATCGACGTCACCCTGCCTGGCCGCGGCCAGCGCCCGGGTGGACTGCACCCCATCACCCGGACCCTGAGACGCATCGAACGGTTGTTTGCCAATTCCGGCTTCAGCGTTGCCGAGGGCCCCGAGGTAGAGAGCGCCTTCAACAACTTCGAGGCCCTCAACATCCCCGAGCATCACCCCGCCCGGGCGATGCACGACACCTTCTATTTCGACGCCGAACGGCTCCTGCGCACCCATACCTCTCCGGTACAGATCCGGGTCATGCAGGAGCAGGCCCCCCCGCTCAAGGTCATCGCCCCCGGGCGCGTCTACCGCTGCGACTCCGACCTGACCCACACACCCATGTTCCACCAGGTGGAGGGACTCCTGGTGGACGAGCGGGTGAGCTTCGCGGATCTCAAAGGGGTGCTCTACGATTTCCTTACGAGCTTCTTCGAGCGCGACCTGGCCCTGCGTTTCCGACCGTCGTACTTCCCCTTCACCGAGCCCTCGGCCGAGGTAGACATCCAGTGCGTGATCTGCGGCGGGTCCGGTTGTCGCGTGTGCAAGCAGACCGGCTGGCTCGAGGTGCTGGGGTGCGGCATGGTCTATCCGGAGGTCTTCCGGCACGTGGGGATCGACCCCGACCGCTGGCTGGGCTACGCCTTCGGGATGGGGGTGGAGCGGCTCGCCATGCTGCGCTACGGGATCGACGACATTCGACTCTATTTCGACAACGACCTGCGCTTTCTGCGTCAGTTTGCCTGACGACCCAGCGGCGGCTCCCGGGCGCGCTGATCCGGCGCGGGGTCTCCGCCCCCATCGGATCGCATTCCCGGCGGGCCCCGCCGACCCAAACCAGATCCTATAGGACGGCACGCCATGAGATTCAGCGAGACCTGGCTGCGGGAGTGGGTGAACCCGCCCGTGGACACCCGGGCACTGGCCGACCAGCTCAGCATGGCGGGCCTCGAGGTCGATGCCATCGAACCCGCCGCACCGGCCTTCTCGGGGGTGGTGGTGGGGCTTGTCCAGACCGTTGAGCCCCATCCCGACGCCGAGAAGCTGCGGGTCTGTCGGGTCGATATCGGTTCGGGCGAGCCTCAGCAGATCATCTGCGGCGCCGCGAACGTGGCGGCCGGAATGCGGGTTCCGGTGGCCACCCTGGGTGCCGTGCTCCCCGGTGACTTCAGGATCAAGCGGGCCAAGCTGCGCGGCGTCGAGTCGCTCGGCATGATCTGCTCGGCCAAGGAGCTCGGGCTCGCCGAGTCCTCAGAGGGCATCCTGCCGCTGCCCGACGACGCCCCCGTGGGTGTGGACGTCCGGGCATGGCTGGGTCTCGATGATGCCTGTATCGAGGTGGACCTGACCCCGGACCGAGGCGACTGTCTGTCCATCGCCGGACTCGCCCGGGAGCTGGCGGCGATCAACGGGATGGACCTCGTCGAGCGCGCTGAGACGCCCGTGCCCCCGGTCGGCGAGGAGCGTATGCCGGTGCGCCTGCTGGCCCCCGAGGCCTGTCCTCGTTACGCCTGCCGGGTGATTCGGGACGTCGACGCGAGTGCCCAGACCCCGTTGTGGATGCGCGAGCGGCTGCGCCGGGGGGGCATCCGCCCCATCGCCCCGGTGGTGGATGTCACCAACTACGTTCTGCTCGAGCTGGGTCAACCCATGCACGGCTTCGACCTGAGGCGGATCGCCGGTGAGATCCAGGTTCGTATGGCCGCGGCGGGCGAGCAACTCACCCTGCTCAACGGGGAGGAGATCAGCCTGCGCCCCGACACCCTGGTGATCTCCGACGCCGAGCGTCCCCTGGCCCTGGCCGGGATCATGGGGGGCGAGTCGAGCGGGGTGGGGGATGGGACGCGCGACGTGCTCCTGGAGAGCGCCTTCTTCGCCCCCGAGGTGATCGCCGGCAGGGCCCGCGCCTACGGGCTGCACACCGACTCGTCCCACCGTTTCGAGCGGGGTGTGGACCCCGAGCTCCAGGTGCGCGCCATCGAGCGAGCCACCGAGCTCCTGCTCGCCATCGTCGGAGGCCGGCCCGGTCCTGTGGTCGACGTGGTGAGCGAGCCCCATCGGGCGCGGCGCACCCCGATCCTCCTGCGTCCGAGCCGCTGCGCCCAGGTGCTGGGTCTCGCCCTCGACGGGGGGACCATCGAGACGGTCCTGCGCCGACTCGGGATGAGCCTCGAGCCCGAGGGGGACGCCTACCGGGTCACCCCACCGAGCGCCCGTTTCGACCTCGTTCATGAGGTGGATCTGATCGCGGACCTCGGCCGTATCCACGGATACGACCGCATCCCCATGACGCATCATTCGTCCGCGACGCCCGCCGCGGCACCGGCCGAGACCGCGTTCGACTTGGACCGGGCGCGCCTGACACTGGTGGCGCTGGGTTATCAGGAGGTTATCACCTATAGCTTCGTCAGCCCTGAGCTCCAGTCGCGGATCGAGCCCCGGGTCGAGGGGTTGCGCCTGGCGAACCCCATCAGCGCCGATCTCTCGGTGATGCGGCTTTCGCTCTGGCCGGGGCTCCTTCAGACCGCTCGCTATAACAGCGCCCGCCAGCAGGAGCGGGTCCGCATCTTCGAGAGCGGGCTGTGCTTCGTCCCCGCCGCGGATGGGCTTCGCCAGGAGGGCAGGATCGGCGGCCTGGTGCTGGGTCCGGTCGTCCCCGAGCAGTGGGGTGAGACCGGCGTGCCGGCTGACTTCTTCGCCCTCAAGGCCGACGTGGAGGCCCTCCTGGCGCCAGTGGGGGCAGCCACCTCGTTGCGATTCGAGCCCGCCGAGCATCCGGCGCTGCATCCCGGTCAGACCGCGCGCGTCCTGCGCGACGGGCGGGAGCTGGGGCTCCTGGGGATGCTGCATCCGGCCATTGCCACCGAGCTGGACCTCGTCGGCGATGTCTTCCTGTTCGAGCTGGCCCTGGCGGCATTGGAGCCGGGCGAGCTGCCGGGCTTCACGCCCATCTCGCGCTTTCCCGCAATCCGCAGGGACCTGGCGATCGTGCTCGACGAGCGGGTCGCGTTCGGGGATCTGGCGGCATGTGTACGCGCCGAGTCGGGGGATCTGCTCCGCGAGCTGGTCCTGTTCGACGTCTATTCCGGCGGGACGATAGAGTCGGGAAGAAAAAGCCTGGCTTTGGGATTGATTTTACAAGCTTCTTCTCAGACACTTACCGACGACGTGGTAGACGCTGTGGTGGGCCGGGTGGTCGCTCGGCTCGCGTCTGAGTTTGGTGCACGTTTGAGGGACTGACCCGATGGCATTGACCAAGGCCGATATGGCCGAACACCTGTTTGAAGAGCTGGGCCTCAACAAGCGCGAGGCCAAGGACATCGTGGAGATGTTCTTCGAGGAGATCCGTCGTGCCCTCGAGCGCGGCGAGCAGGTCAAACTCTCGGGGTTCGGCAACTTCGATCTCCGGGAGAAGAAGGAGCGCCCGGGCAGGAACCCGAAAACAGGCGAGGAAATACCCATAACCGCCCGTCGCGTCGTCACATTTCGCCCCGGCCAGAAACTCAAGGCGCGCGTAGAGGCCTATGCAGGACATGACTGAGGCCGAGTCCGCACCGGGCACGGGGGAGCTCCCCCCGATACCGGGGAAGCGCTACTTCACCATCGGTGAGGTCAGCGAGCTCTGCGGCGTGCGTCCTCATGTCCTGCGTTACTGGGAACAGGAGTTTCCCCAGCTCAAACCCGTCAAGCGGCGCGGCAACCGCCGTTACTACCAGCGCCACGACGTGCTGATGGTGCGTCAGATCCGCAGCCTGCTCTACGACCAGGGGTTCACCATCGGGGGCGCCCGCCAGCAGTTGAGCGGCGACGGCGCCAAGCACGATCTGTCCCAGACCCACCAGGTGCTGCGCCAGATGCGCCTGGAGCTCGAGGAGATCCTGCACGTCCTGCGGCGTTGAGTCTGCCCGCGACGCCTCGCCCGCGATTGACACCCGAGCCTTCAGGCCGTACCCTTCCGCGTCCACCCGGGGCGTAGCGCAGCCTGGTAGCGCACCTGAATGGGGTTCAGGTGGTCGGAGGTTCAAAT
>CAVQQM010000017.1:0-71982 GCA_963714915.1 uncultured Gammaproteobacteria bacterium | reverse complement strand
CCCTGTCGCGTGCCCAGCGAGGCGACGGCGACCAGAACCCGGAGAGTCGGATGGGCCAGAGAACCCCCTTGTTCGAAGAGCACCAACGCCTCGGTGCCAAGCTGGTCCCCTTCGGCGGCTGGGAGATGCCGCTCGCCTATGGCTCCCAGATCGAGGAGCACCACGCCGTGCGCCGGGATGCCGGCATGTTCGACGTCTCCCACATGCGCCCG
Organism: uncultured Gammaproteobacteria bacterium; assembly: GCA_963714915.1. Taxonomy (GTDB): domain Bacteria; phylum Pseudomonadota; class Gammaproteobacteria; order Chromatiales; family Chromatiaceae; genus Thiodictyon. The sequence continues at coordinate 71,770 of CAVQQM010000017.1, read as the reverse complement.
GTGGATCTGGAAGGTCCGGGCGCGCTTGACTTCCTGCGCCGGCTGCTCGCCAACGACGTCGCCAAGCTCGTCGATCCCGGCAAGGCGCTCTATAGCTGCATGCTCAACCCCGCCGGCGGGGTGGTGGACGATCTGATCGTCTATTTCCGGGGCCCCGGGCGCTACCGCGTCGTGGTCAACGCGGCCACGGCCGACAAGGACGTCGCCTGGATGCACGAGCACTCGGCCGGCTTCGAGGTCGCCATCAACCGCCGCGACGACCTGGCGATGATCGCGGTCCAGGGTCCTCGCGCACGCGCCCTCGCCGCCCCCCTGCTGCCCGCCGACTGCCGCGATGCGGCCTTAGCGCTCGACCCGTTCTTCGCCGCCGAGGGGGCCGAATGGTTCGTCGGACGCACCGGCTATACGGGAGAGGACGGCTTCGAGATCATCCTGCCCGCGGGCGACGCCGTCGGATGCTGGCGCGGTCTGCTCGATGCCGGGGTGCGCCCCTGCGGCCTGGGTGCGCGCGACACCCTGAGGCTCGAGGCGGGGATGAATCTCTACGGTCAGGACATGGACGAGACCGTCGGCCCGCTCGAATCCGGTCTCGCCTGGACCGTTGCCTGGGATCCCGCCGAGCGCGACTTCATCGGGCGCCCTGCGCTGACCGCCCTGCGTGACGACCCCGAACGCCGCAGACTGGTGGGCCTTCTGCTCACGGGTCGCGGGGTGCTGCGGGCCCATCAGACGGTGCTCACGGTCGACGGGACCCCGATGGGCGAGATCACCTCCGGTGGGTTCTCCCCCACCCTCGAGCGCTCCATCGCCTTCGCCCGGATACGCCCCGGTCTAATGGACGCGGGTGATGGTACCTGCGCCGTGGAGATCCGCGGCAAGGCCGTCCCCGCCCGGGTGGTCAAGACCACCTTCGTGCGGCACGGCAAGCCCGTCCAGGGGCTCTGACCCGTGACCGCCGTCCGGGCCCGTCAGCGCGACGCCCGATGGACGCACCCTTCAGTTGATCACAGCCGGAGAACACCATGAGCGACTGTCCCGCCGATCTGAAATACGTCAAGACCCACGAGTGGATCCGCGACAACGGTGACGGTACGGTCACCATCGGGATCACCGACCACGCCCAGGAGGCGCTCGGCGATATCGTCTTCGTTGAGACCCCCGAGGTCGGTCGCACCGTTGCGGCCGACGAGGCCTGCGCGGTGGTGGAGTCCGTGAAGGCGGCCTCCGACATCTATGCGCCGATCGCCGGTGAGGTAGTGGGGGTGAACGAGTCCCTGGCCGATACCCCCGACGCGATCAACCAGAGCCCTTACGCCGAGGGCTGGATCTTCAGCCTGCGGCCCGCGGACCCGGGCGTGCTTGACACCCTGCTGAGCGCCGAGGCCTACCAGTCACTCCTCGACGAGGAGGGCTGATCCGCGGGGCGGGTGCCCCCATCTGCAAGCCCAACCGAAACAGGCGCGCGTCCCGACCCCTGGGGCGCGCGCGGCCCGAGACACCAACATGCCGTTCTCACCCCATACCGAAGACGACATCCGCGCCATGCTCGAGGTGATCGGTGCGCCCAGCATCGACGACCTCTTCGACGAGATCCCGGCGGAGCTCAAGGTCGGCGAGTTGGCCGCCATCCCGACGGGCCTCGCCGAGATGGACGTGAGCCGGCTGATGCACGCCCGCGCCCGCACCGACGGCCAGCCGCTCTGCTTCATCGGCGCCGGGGCCTACGACCACCACATCCCGGCGGCGGTCTGGCAGATCGCCACCCGCGGTGAGTTCTACAGCGCCTACACCCCGTATCAGGCGGAGGCGAGCCAGGGGACGCTGCAACTGCTCTATGAGTTCCAGTCCATGATGACGGCGCTCACGGGGCTCGATGTCTCCAATGCGTCCCTCTACGACGGTGGCTCGGCGCTCGCCGAGGCCGTGCTCATGGCGGTGCGCGCCAACCGTAAGGTCGACAGCGCCCGGGTGCTGGTGCCCCGCGCCCTGCATCCCGGTTACCGGCGCGCCCTCAAGGCCATCGTCGAGCCCCAGGGGATCGAGGTGGTGGAGGCGGGCTACGACGGCCAGGGCGGACACACGGGGATCGAGCAGCTCGAGGCCGCGGGCGGCCCCTTCGCAGCGGTGGTCATCCCTCAGCCCAACTTCTTTGGTGTGCTCGAGGACGTGGATGCACTCACCGACTGGACCCAGTCCCGCGATGCCCTCGCGGTCGCGGTGGTCAACCCGGTCGCCCTGGCCCTGCTGAAGCCTCCGGGTGAGTGGGGGTCGCGGGGCGGGGCGGACATCGCCTGCGGCGACGCCCAGCCGCTCGGCATCCCGCTGTCATCAGGCGGTCCCTACGCGGGTTTCCTGTGCTGTCGAAAGGACCTCGTGCGCCAGATGCCGGGGCGCATCGTCGGGCGCACGGTGGACCTCGACGGCAAGCCCGGCTATACGCTCACCCTCCAGGCCCGCGAGCAGCACATCCGCCGCGGCAAGGCGACTTCCAACATCTGTACCAACCAGGGTCTGCTGGTCACGGCTGCCACCATCCACATGGCGATCCTGGGCGGCGAGGGGCTCGAGCGGGTCGCGGCCGCCTGTCACGCCAACACCCAGAACCTGACCGGGATGCTCACGGAGGTTCCAGGCGTCGCGCCCCTCTTCGATCGTCCGGTCTTCCACGAGTGCGCCCTGCGCCTGCCTGCCCCGTCGGCGGAGGTGCTGGGCGCGCTGGCCGCGGACGATGTGCTCGGTGGCCTCGACCTCGGACTCGATTATCCCGAGCTCGACCCGGCGGTCCTGGTGTGCGCCACCGAGATGCGCACGGAAGATGAGATGCAGTCCTTCGCCGCCAAGCTCACGCGGGTCATCGCCACCCGCACCCAACCCTAGAGTCCGGTGGAGCCGAAGTCCTGAGCGGGCGCGATCCCGCCAGCGGCGACCGGGCGACTCTCGAGAACCCCAACCCCCAAGGAGCGATGAACATGTCCCAGACCGCACTGCAAGGCAATCCAGTCACCCTCACCGGTGAGCTTCCCGCCGTCGGCAGCCAGGCCCCCGACTTCAAGCTCGTAGACAAGGACCTGGGCGACAAGTCCCTGGCCGACTTCGCCGGCAAGAAGAAGCTCCTGAACATCGTGCCGAGCCTCGACACGCCGGTATGCGCCACCTCCACCAAGCGCTTCAACGAGGCCATGGCGGACAAGTCCGACGCGGTCGCCTTGATCATCTCCGCGGACCTGCCCTTCGCCGCCGGGCGCTGGTGCGGTGCCGAGGGGGTGGAGAACGTGGTTGCCTTGTCCATGATGCGCTCGCGCAACTTCGCCAAGGACTATGGGGTGCTGATCGCCGACGGGCCCCTGGCGGGCATCACCGCGCGCGCCGTGGTGGTGCTGGATGCGAGCGACAAGGTCGTCTACGCCCAGCTCGTCCCGGAGATCACCCAGGAGCCCGACTACGACGCGGCGCTGGCCGCGCTCTGAGGGCCTTGTCCCGCAGTCCGGCGAGGCTCGGATCGCGGGGTCAGGACCGCGCCGCGCCTCGCGCGGCGCGAAACCCACTGATCCCGGGCCGCGCGGCCCGGGGTCCGTGGCCTTTGGGTCCCAACCGGCCTCGCATCCGTCCCCGTGCCCTTGGCGACTCGCCCTCCCGTCCCATCCACAGCCAGACACGACGACCCAGCCATGCTGATCCAAGAGCAATCCAGACCCGGCCGTCGGGCCACCGCCCAGGCCCCACTGGGCATGGCGGATACCTCCGGCATCCCCGAGCACCTGCGGCGCGCCCGGCGGCCCTCGCTGCCCGAGGTCTCGGAGCTCCAGGCGGTGCGCCACTACACCCGGTTGTCCCAGAAGAACTTCTCGATCGACACCCATTTCTATCCCCTGGGCTCCTGCACCATGAAGTACAACCCGAGGGCCTGTAACAGCCTCGCCATGCTGCCCGGGTTCCTCGCGCGCCACCCGGCGGCGCCGGAGTCCCACGGACAGGGGATCCTGGCCTGTCTGTTCGAGCTGCAGGAGATGCTCAAGGAGGTCACGGGGATGCACGCGGTCTCCCTGGCGCCGTCCGCCGGTGCCCAGGGTGAGTTCGCGGGGGTCGCCATGATCCGCGCCTATCACCTGGCCCGCGGCGACACGGCCCGGACCGAGATCCTGGTGCCCGATGCCGCCCACGGCACCAATCCCGCCTCGGCCGTGATGTGCGGCTACCGGGTGCGCGAGATCCCCACCGGCGGCAACGGCGACGTGGACATCGCGGCCCTGCGCGACGCGGTGGGTCCCCAGACCGCCGGCATCATGCTCACCAACCCGAGCACCGTGGGCGTCTTCGACCGCAACATCCAGGCGATCGCCGCCACGGTGCACGAGGCCGGGGGCCTGCTCTATTACGACGGCGCCAACCTCAACGCCATCCTCGGCAAGGTGCGCCCGGGCGACATGGGCTTCGACGTCATCCACATGAACCTGCACAAGACCTTCTCCACGCCCCACGGGGGCGGCGGTCCGGGGGCGGGTCCGGTGGGGGTTTCGGCGCGCCTGGAGCCGTTCCTGCCGGTGCCGCTGGTGGCTCGCGACGGGGACGAATACCGCTGGCTCACCGAGCGGCGACCGTCCCCAGACCATCGGCCGACTCACGACCTTCGGCGGCAACATGGGCATCCTGCTGCGCGCCTATGTCTACGCCCGGCTGCTCGGCCGCGAGGGGATGAAGCGGGTCTCCGAGCTCGCCACCCTGAACGCCAACTATCTGATGGCGCGGCTCAAGGCCGAGGGCTTCGAGGCCGCCTACCCCCAGCGTCGCGCCAGCCACGAGTTCATCGTGACCCTCAAGCGCGAGTCCAAGGAGCTCGGCGTGACCGCCATGGACTTCGCCAAACGTCTGCTCGACTACGGCTTCCATGCCCCGACCACCTACTTCCCGCTCCTGGTGCCGGAGTGCCTGCTGATCGAGCCCACCGAGAGCGAGACCCGCGAGGAGCTCGACGGCTTCGTCGCCGCCCTGGTGGCGATCCGCGAGGAGGCGCGCCACAACCCGGATCTGGTCAAGGGCGCCCCCCACACCATGCCCGTGCGCCGGCTCGACGACGTGCGCGCCGCGCGCCAGCTGGACCTCGCCTGGCGCCCGGGTTGATCCATGGCGAACCACAACGCGCGGGGATGGCGCCGGCTCATCTACGCCTTCGGCTATTCCATGAAGGGATTCAAGGCCTGCTTCAGGCTCGAGGAGGCCTTCCGCCAGGAGATCCTGCTCCTGATCCCGCTGGTCCCCCTCGGCATCTGGCTCGGGGAGTCGCCGGCGGAGCGGGCGCTGCTGGTGGGCAGTCTGCTGATGGTGCCCATCGTGGAGCTGCTGAACTCGGCGATCGAGGCCAATGTCGACCGCATCGGAATGGAGCGCCACGAGCTCTCCGGCCGCGCCAAGGACATCGCCTCCGCGGCCGTGTTCTCGAGCATCCTCTTCTGTCTCGCGGTCTGGGCCTTGATCCTGGTCCCGAAGCTCGGCCTGACCCGCTCCCGACCTTTGAGCGGCGTCAAGGACCGGGTGCGGGGTCGCCGTGATCCTGGGTGGGCATCGGCGCCCCCGGAATTGACCGCACCGGCGGGGCGTCGCATCCTCGCCTGCCAACGACCAATCGCCCGCATCCGAAGGCCATGTCATCCCATCGCACCACCGAATCCTTCCTCTCCCTCGGCATCGCCGTGCTGACCGTCTCGGACTCCCGCACCCTGGAGAACGACACCTCGGGCGTCCTCTTGTGCGCGGGGCTGGAGGCGGCGGGTCACCAACTGGTCGCCCGGGAGATCGTGCGTGACGATGTCTATCTGCTGCGAGCGGTCTTCTCGCGCTGGATCGCCGACCCCGGGGTGCAGGTGATCCTCGCCACGGGGGGCACCGGGCTCACCGGCCGCGACAGCACCCCCGAGGCGGTGGATCCCCTGCTCGACAAGCGGGTCGAGGGCTTCGGCGAGCTCTTCCGCCAGCTCTCCTACGAGGAGATCGGCACCTCCACCGTGCAGTCGCGCGCCTTCGCCGGGCTCGCCAACGCCACCTTCGTATTCTGCCTGCCTGGCTCGACGGGGGCCTGCCGCATGGCCTGGGAGCGCATCCTCGTCCCCCAGCTCGACAGCCGCACCCAGCCCTGCAACTTCGCCCAGCTGCTGCCTCGGTTGGCCGAGCGCTGAGCCGTGTCCGGTGCACCCCAGTCCGGCTGCTGCGCCGGGTCCGACGATCATCACCTCCTCACCAAGGACGAGGCGCTCGAACGCCTGCTCGGATCGGCGCGTCCGCCGGATGGCGTGGAGACCCTCGATCTCGACCAGGCCCTCGGCCGCGTCCTGGCCGAGCCCGTGGTGAGCCCCATCGACGTACCGCCCTGGCCCAACAGCGCCATGGACGGTTACGCCCTGTGCAGCGCGGATCTCGCGGATGGGGTCGACCGGCTGCGGGTCACCCAGCGCATCCCGGCGGGGGTCGCCGGGGCAGCGCTGGCGCGGGGGACTGCGGCGCGGATCTTCACCGGTGCGCCGATCCCGGCAGGCGCGGACACCGTGGTCATCCAGGAGCGGTGCGTGGCCGAAGGCGACTGGGTGCGGGTGCCGCGCGATGGCATCATCCCCGGACAGCACATCCGCGGTGCCGGGGAGGACGTGCGCGCCGGCGCCGAGGTGATCCCGCGCGGGACGCGGATCGGTCCTCAGCACCTGGGGCTCGCGGCCTCCGTGGGGGTGGCTCGGCTCACCCTGTATCGCCGTCTGCGCGTAGCCATCTTCGCCACCGGGGACGAGCTGGTGCCGCCCGGGGAGCCCTTGGGCCCGGGCAAGATCTACAACTCCAACCGTTTCACCCTGCGCGGCCTGCTGGTCGCCCTGGGCTGCGAGGTGGTGGACCTGGGCCAGGTCCCGGACACCCTCGAGGCGACCCTGGAGGCCCTTCGGGCCGGCGCTCAAGCCTGCGACCTGGTCCTCACCAGCGGGGGCGTATCGGTGGGCGACGAGGATCATGTGAAGCCCGCGGTCGAGCAGCTCGGGCGCCTGGATCTGTGGCGCATCTCCATCAGGCCGGGAAAGCCCCTCGCCTTCGGTGCGGCCTGTGGGACGCCCTTCCTGGGCAGCCCGGGCAATCCGGTCTCCCTGTTCGCCACCTTCGTGATTTTCGCCCGCCCCTACATCCTGCGCCTGCAAGGGGTGGAAGGGGAGGTGAGGGCGCGGCCCCTTAAGGTGCGCGCGGGATTCGCCTGGCCGCGTCCCGACCGCCGGCGGGAGTTCATGCGGGCGCGGATCGAGCCCGGCGACGACGGCGAGCCCCGGGTGATGGTCCACGCCACCCGCTCCTCCGGGGTCTTGTCCTCCATCGTTTGGGCCGATGGCCTGGTCGAGATCCCCGAGGGCTGTACCCTGGCGCCCGGGGACTGGGTGGACTATCTGCCCTTCGCTGCCTTGCTCCATTGAGCGTGGCGAGTATCGAGTGGCGGACATAACGCGTGGATTCGAATGCGAGACCATGCAAAAAATCCGCGTAGGTTTGGGTGAGCGGCAGCGAACCCCAACAGCCCCCGGCGCGACGTTTCGTTGGGGTTCGCAAGCTCACCCCAACCTAAAGACTCACAGATACTCGCCACTCGATACTCGCACCTCGCCACTCTCGACTCCCAACTATCACCCATGATCGAGATCCGCTATTTCGCCTATCTGCGCGAGCGCCTGGGGACCGAGCGCGAGCTGCTGGACCCGGGTCCCGAGGTCTCTACCCTCGCTGATCTGCTCGCCCATCTGCGCGGGCGCGGGGGTGCCTGGGCCGAGGCCTTGGGCGCGGGCGAGCCGGTGATGATGGCCGTCAACCAGACCATGGCGCGTCCCGAGACCGCGGTGGGCGACGGTGATGAGGTGGCCCTCTTCCCTCCGGTGACCGGCGGCTGATTCCTGCCGACGCCGGATTGGTGCCCGCTTTCGCGAGGGTCTTCACGGCCCTGATATCCCAGATCGGTTATCCCTAGGCACCATCCCCGCGACCTGGCCCCGCCAACCGGCTCGGCGCGGTTCGCCCGCGTAGCGCGGGCGTCGCAATCAGACCGCTCGAACCCAGAGGAGGCACCCAGGCGTGCGCTACAGCGACATCCCTCGCCTGCTGACCATGGCGGCCGTCTGGCTCCTGCTCCTGGCGTGGTTCTTCCTGGCGCCGCGCAGCAGTTGCATGGTCAGCCTCGGGTTGATCCTGGTCTTCACCCTGATCCTGATCATGTCGGGGGCCGAGATCGCGCTCGCGAAGCGTCAGGCCTTCCTGAGCGCCTTCGTGGTGCCGGGCAGCTGGCTCAACCGGCTGCTTGGTCTCCCGGCCCTGCTGCTAGCCGTCGAGGCGGTGATGGCCGCGATCCTCGCCGTGTTCCTGCTCGCCAGCGCCCTTACCTTCGTTTCGCGTCAGTGGTCGGTGATGTTCGCCGACGTCCTCTTGATGGGCCTGCTGCTGCCGCGGTTCTACGCGGGGCTGCAGGGGCAGGTGGTCGAGCGCTATCGCTTCGCCACCGCGCGCCGCTGGACCATGTGGGCGAGCGTGGCGCTGCTGTGGCTGGAGTCACTGATCGTGTTGGTCTTCTCGGCAGGTGACAGCTACATGGGCCTGCGCTGGCAGGAGGTGGTCGCCTATGCCGCGGTGCCCCCCGAGGTCGCCTGTCCGCCCATGGCGCAGATGGCCTCACTCGTCGCCGCGGTGGATGCGCTCGGCCAGTGGTCGGTGCAGAATCTCCAGCGTAACCTCTCGGATCTTCCCCAGGCCCTGATGGCGGCCACGGGCGTGTTGGCGTCGGTGGGCATGTCGTTCCTCACCGCCTATGTCTTCAGCCGCGCCCTCATCGGTGTAGTGGCGCGGCCCTGGCTCATGTGGTCGCCCGATCCCGCCGAGCGGGTCCCGGCGCCGACCCCGCGCGATCCCGCTGCCTGACCGATGTCCGCGCAGGCGCTGCGGGCGGCGCGAGCGGTCGGAGTTCCGCCACGTCGCGTGGCCGTCCATTGACCCTTCCCGAACCATGACCGATTCACCCCAAGTCACCGAAGCCGCCGATCTTGCCCTCAGCCTGAGGCAGGCGCTGGAGCAGACCCGCAAGCAGGCGGAAGAGGAGATCGCGCGCCTCAGCCGCAGGCTCGCCGAGCGCGAGCATGCCGCGGAGCGCGGCGCCGCCTCGGCTACCGAGCGTCAGGCCATGCAGCAGGATCTCCAAACCCTGCAGCACGCCCTGGGTCAGAAGGAGAAGACCCTCGATCAGATCACCGACGAGTGTCGCCGCCTCGAGGACGCCCTGGAAGACCAGCACGTCGCCTTCGACGGACTCAGGCAGGAGGTGGCCCAGAAAGACAACTCCCTGGCCGCCGCGCGCAACGAGCTGGAGCGCTTGCGTCGGCAGCTCGCCGAGGTCAAGGACCAGTCGGTGGACCTCTCGGGGAGCGGCCTCGCGGCCGCGCTCCAGTCCGCGCCGGGTGCCCCGAGGATGCCGCCGGTGGTTCCCGATCCGCCTCGGCACGCGGTCACCTTCTCCGCCGGGCTCATCACCGGTCTGGCGGTGCTCGGCATCGGGGCCTTGATCGCCTGGGGTGGGATGGATCTCGGCCGCGGACTGCCGGAGCCGCCGGGCCCGACCCCCTCGGATGTCTCGGGGGTCGATGCGGGGGCTGGGGAGACCGCGTCCGAAACGCTTTCCGCCCTGAGTGAGGACAGACCGGTCCCGACACCCGATCCCGCGCCGGCTCCCGCGCCGACTCCCGCGGCATCCGTCGAACCCCCGACCGAGCCCCCACGCACCCTGCGCGACCCCCTGCGCGGCGGCGGGCAGGGCCCCACCATGGTGGTGCTGGAAGGAGGCCCGTTCATCATGGGCAACAACAGCCTGTCTGGCGGGGACAGCGGGCCGGAGCATGAGGTGCGGGTCGCGCCATTCCTGATCGGCGCCTACGAGGTGACCTTCCGCCAGTACGACGCCTTCGCCCGTGCCACCGGGCGTGGCTTGCCCAAGGACTTTGGCTGGGGGCGCGGCGACCGTCCCGTGGTCGGCGTCTCCTGGGGTGACGCCGAGTCCTATGTGGCCTGGCTGGCGCGCGAGACCGGGCGCGCCTACCGTCTGCCGAGCGAGGCAGAGTGGGAGTTCGCCGCCCGCGGCGGCGGGCGCGGGTCCCATTGGTGGGGCTTCGGGATGCACCAGGGGCGGGCCACCTGCTTCGATTGCGGCACCCGCTGGGACAATCGCCAGACCGCGCCGGTGGGCAGCTTCCCGCCCAGCCCCTACGGTCTCTTCGACACCGCCGGGAACGCGATGGAATGGGTCGCGGACTGCTACAAGTCCGGCTACGCGGATGCCTCGACGGACTCCCGTCCCCGTCTCGATGGAGGCTGTGCCCTGCGGGTCGCCCGCGGTGGCGCCTTCAACAAGCCATCCGCCTCCATGCGGACCTGGTTCCGTAACAAGATCGCCCCTGACGCCCGCCTCAACCACCTGGGGTTTCGGGTCGCGCGCGACCCCTGATGACCCCTTGAGCACCCCAGCAGCCCCTGACCCGCCGGGGATGGACCGCGCTCGGCGCATCCTGGGGGTCGGCGTCGCGACCCTCGACGTGGTCAACGAGGTCGCCGAGTATCCGCCGGAGGACGCAGAGGTCCGCGCGCTCGAGCAGCGCGTGACCCGTGGCGGAAACTGCGCCAACACCTTGGCCGTGCTCGCAGGCCTCGGTCACGCCTGCGCCTGGGCCGGCACCCTTGCCGACGACGCCGGCGGGGAGAGGATCCTCGCCGACCTCGCCGGGCGCGGTATCTCCACCGAGCACGCGGTTCGGGTGCCGGGCGCGGTCACGCCGACCTCTTACGTCAGCCTCAGCCGGCGCACGGGCAGCCGGACCATCGTCCATTTCCGTCGGCTGCGGGAGCTCGAGGCGGTCGACCTCGCGGCCGTCCCCTTTGCCGGGCTCGATTGGGTCCATCTGGAGGGACGCGCCCCCGCGCAGACCGCGGCGATCATCCGGCGTATTCGTCAGCAGGCCCCCGGGCTACCGATCTCCCTGGAGCTGGAGAAGCCGCGGCCGGGGATTGAGGCCCTGTTCGACGGGCCCGACGTCCTCCTGATCTCCCGGGGCTTCGCACTGGATCGGGCCGGTCCGGACGCCGATCCGGCGCGCTTCCTCGCCGACCTGGCCGAATCCACTAGCGCGAGACTGCTGGTCCTCGGCTGGGGTGCTGCAGGTGCCTGGATGCTCGAGCGGGGCGGGGCGGCGCGGCTCGTCCCCGCCGTCCCGCCGCCCCGGGTCGTCGATACCCTGGGGGCCGGCGATGTCCTGAACGCCGGGGTCATCGATGGTCTGGTCCGCGGGATCGAGCCCGAAACGGCCGTTCGCGGCGCCGTCCGCTTGGCCGGGCTCAAATGCGGGCGCGTGGGGCTCGATGGACTCGGCGAGGCCGTGCGGGGGGAGGGTGCGTCATGATCCCGGCGCCGCTGTGCCGACTGACCGAGCTGGACGACCCCGGCAGCCGGGGCTTCCAGATCCAGACCCCCAAGGGTCCCGCGGACTGCCTGTTGGTGCGGCGCGGCGGGGATGTCTTCGGCTATCTCAACCGGTGCCCCCACACCGGCGCGCCCCTCGATTGGACGCCTGGACAGTTCCTCGACCAATCCGGCGAGCTGATTCAATGCGCCATGCACGGCGCCCTGTTCCTGATCGGGACGGGGGAGTGCGTCCGCGGGCCCTGCGTCGGTACCTCTCTAGACCCTGTCCCCGTCGCCCTCAAAGATGGCTGGGTGATGGCCCCTCCTGGTCCGGAGGATCGTGACCAAGCGGCGACAGGCGGCCCCACGAGTTAAGGACAGCTGGTAATTCAGGGCCGGGCTCGGCAGCCCACGGGCGCGTCCAGGAGCGGGAATTGAGCCTGGTCCCTTTCCCCTTCCTTTTCCCTTTCTCTCGCCCATGGACAGGATCACGGCCTGTCGCATGCCGAACCGTCTAACCAATTCTCCACCTGCAACCCGGCGACACGCCCGGGTTCCTCGACGTTGTCGGTTACCAGGGTGAGGCCAGCGTCGAAGGCATGCGCGGCGATCAGCAGGTCATTGGGTCCGATGGGCGCCCCGGTTTGCTCCAGTTGGAGTCGGATCTCGGCGTACGTCCGATCTGCGCGGGCGTCCAGGGGCAGGACGGGCAGGACGGGCAGCGAGGCCAGCAGGTCATCAACCTTGCCCGTGAGGATCTGCGAGCCCCGCTTGCGGGCGCCGAAGCGCAGTTCGGCGGCCACGACGATGCTGGTGCAGACGGCACCGTAGCCGCGCCGGGCAAGCATCGCGGCCGCCGTTCCCTGTGGTTGGCGGATCAGCGCGGAGAGGATATTCGTGTCGAGCAGGTAGCGCGGCTCCGCGCTGTTCGACGTGCCCATTAGAGCCGGATGTCGTCCAGAGGCAACAGGCCTTCGTCCACGTCCAGGAGGGGCTCGTCCAGTGGCTCCCATCCGGCGAGAAGGGTGGCGATGTTTGGCCTACGGTTTACCGGCTCGACGATCAGACGCTCGCCTTCCTTGCGGATGATTGCCTCGTCCGCGTCCAGCTCAAGCTCGCGCGGGATGCGGAGGGCTTGATTGCGGCCGTTGCGAAAGAGGCGGACTTGGCGTTCACGCTGCATATGAGGTCGTTCCGAGGTGGAGGATCAAGGCATCTGCCGAAGCGTAGGCCAAACGATCGGGCACAAGTCAAAAGGTAGTCAGAAGGGGCCAGGCCAAAGTAACGATCCCCCGGCTTTGCCGCGGGATTGTTACTCGCGCTCGTCCGGGTCTGTGGGGCAGCCGTCGGGTAACCGGCGGCTCTACCCGGAGTTCAAGGCAGGTCCTCGACGGCCTCGAGCTTCTCGCGGAAGTTGGCCTGGAGTCGATCGCGCAGGCCCGAATCCTTGGCCCCCTTGCAGCCGCCCGCCTCCCGCAGGATGCCGATGAACTCCTCCTGCATCCGCTCCCGGGCCCGGCGGTAGTCGCGCTCGGGGAAGAGGTCGTCCTCGACTGAGAGCACCGTCACCCGCAGCTTGCCCACCAGCTCCTTGTTGAGGTTGTCGATGTGACGGCCGGAGTTGTCGCTGCGGCAGCGGGCGTTGAAGAAGTCCAGGGCGGCGGCGGCCTCGACCGCCTCCACCAGGAGCTGCTCCGTCTCGGGGTCCAGCGGCACGGCGGCGCGGGCGCCCCCGGTGAGGGCCAGGGCGAGGCCCATCCCGAGCCCCAGCCAGCGGGTCCGGCGGCGCGCGGCGGCCGGGGGTGGTTTCGGTAAGGTCACGGGGCGGGTCAGCTGCGTCCGTACACCGGCACGGCGGCGCCGGTGACGGCGCGCGCCGCGTCGGAGGCGAGGAAGAGCACCACGTCGGCCAGGGCATCGAGCGGCACCCAGCGCGCGTGATCCTGATCGGGCATGGCGGCCCGGTTCTGGGGCGTGTCGACCGTGCCTGGCAGGATGCAGTTCACCGTGACCCCCGCGTCCTTCAGCTCCTCGCTGAGTGCCTCGGTGAGGGTGATCACCGCCGCCTTGGAGGCGCAGTAGGGGCCCATGGTGCCGACCCCGCGCAGGGCGGCGCGGGCGGAGACGTTGACGATGCGCCCGCCCCCCGCCGCGATCAGATGGGGAACCACCGCGCGGCAACAGTGGAAGACGGTGCGGGCGTTCAGGTCCATCATGAAGTCCCAATCCTTGTCGCTGGTCTCGTGCAGTGGGGGACCCATGGTGAACCCGCCGGCGATGTTGGCCAGGACGTCGATGCCCCCGAAGCGCGCGACCACCGCCGCGGACATGGACGACACCGCGGCCGGGTCCATGAGGTCGACCGCGAAGGTGGCGGACTCGGTGTCCGCAGGGAGCGCCGCCTGAGCGTCGGCGAGCGCGTCCGGGCTCAGGTCCACCAGGGCGAGCCGGTCCCCGCGCGCGGCAAACCCGGCGCTGACAGCGCGCCCGAGGTTGCCGGCGGCGCCGGTGACGATGACGGTGCGGGGGGCGGTGTCGGATACTTGCACGATGGTCGGATCCTCTTGGTCTGGTCTGGCCGCCCCTCGACGAGCGAGCGGGCTGGCGTCAGCCCTAGAAGCTGCGGGTCAAGGCCCGCCGATCAACCGTCGCATTGTACGCGCCGCTCGCCCCAACCGACCGACCCGAACGACCAAGCGGTTTCGCTCCGCCCCCACCGAATGAGGTGACAGCATGTCCAGGCCCCCCTCGCGTTCACTCTTGTCGATCCTTTGGGTCGGGGCGCTCGCTTTCCTGGTGGGTTGCCAGGGGGTGAGCGTCCGCGAGTCGGCTGGCGGGCGCTGGGAGCCGCTGCCCGCGGGCAGCACCCTGACCCTGAACCGTCCGGTTGACGTCCCCCAGGATCGGGCCCGGGTCTTCCTGCGCGGCGGCCGGCTCTCGGCCCAGGGCGCCAGCCTGGGCCCGAGCTGCGGGTTGGAGATCCGCACCATCTCGCGGGACGGCCCGTATACCATCGCCCCGGGCGTCTACAGCATCACCCGGGTGCAGTCGGTCTGGACCCAGGTCGCACGGCGCGAGCGTCCCGACAAGGTGCGCTTCCAGCTTGCCTCCGCCCCGGACGGCGGCGGTACCCCCATGATCCAGGAGGGCTATCACCTCTGGCTCGCGGACGGGCCTGATACCAACCTGATGCGCCTGACCTGCCTGGGGATGCTGGACGACATGCCGGAGTCCAAGCCGCCCACCCTGGAGGAGATCCGCGCCGCACTCGGCCGGGTGGCGACCCTGGGTCTCGGTGCACCCTAAGGCGGTGTCGATGCCGGGCGCGGGGCGCCCCGACCTTGACCAGGATCAGTCAATCCCCGGATCGATCGGCCGCGCAACGGCCGGCGGACCGGTTTGCCCTTGTGCGGCCAGTGGTCATCCCTTAGCCTCCCGCGCCTGTCCTTATCGGTGCCGCGGGGGCGTCCGCCCACGCGGTTAAACGGGAAGCCGGTGACGGGGCCTCTGGTCCCCAGCCCGGCGCTGCCCCCGCAACGGTAGGCGAGTGTAGGTCGGGCATCCCGCCACTGTGGTATCCACCATGGGAAGGCGCCCGGCCCCGGTTCCGGCGCAGATCCAACCGCCGCACCGACTCGCGAGTCCGGAGACCGGCCGATGGGCGTGAACCGGGGTCGCGGTGGGCGGCTGCACGGGGCCCGCGGTCGGCAACCCTCGATTCGCACCCGCGCCCCTCGCTGCCCTTCCGACTGAGACCCCACCGTTGGCCAGGGCCCGAGCGGGTGTGCGCGGGTCCGTCATCCGGAGTGTCCGATGTCGTCTCCCGTTCGCCTCGCCGCCCTCGCCGCGGGGCTTCTGGTCCCCCTCGTCTCGCCCTCGGCCGAGGAGGCCCCCACCGTCCTCGATCCGGTGGTGGTCACCGCCACCCGTACCCCGGAGCCCGAGAGTGAGACCCTGGCGTCCGTCTCCGTGGTCGATCGTGCGGAGATCGAGCGCCGCCAAGCCGTCTCAGTGCCCGACGCCCTGCGGGGTCTGCCGGGTGTGACCGTGGATGGCAGCGGGGGTCCCGGACAGCCGGCCTCGGTCTTCCTGCGCGGCAGTGATGCCGATCATGTGCTGGTGCTGATCGACGGGGTGAAGGTCGGCTCTGCGACCCTGGGGACGTCGCCCTTTCAGGATCTGCCCATCGCCCTGGTGGACCGCATCGAGGTGGTGCGCGGGCCGCGCTCGAGTCTGTACGGATCCGAGGCCATTGGCGGCGTGATCCAGATCTTCACCCGCAAGGGTGGCGGGCCGCTGACCCCGCGCGCCGCGGTCACCGCCGGGAGCTTCGACACCGCGGCGGTCTCGGGCGGGGTGTCCGGCGGGGGCGATAACGGCTGGTTCAACCTGGCGGGGAGCTTCGAGGAGACGGCCGGGTTCAACGCCTGCGACGGCCGGCCCGATCCCTTCGCCGGGTGCGGTGTCTACCAGCCCGACCGGGACGGCTACACCAACCGGTCTGCCAACGCGCGGGCGGGATGGCGCTTCGGCGAGCGTGCCGAGATCGACGCCCATGTCCTGAGCTCGGACAACGAGACCGATTTCGACGGCGGGCCCTTCTCGGGGAATACCTCGCGTTCCGAGCAACGGGTGATGGGTGCGAGCGCGCGCCTACGCCCCCTGGAGCCCTGGACCCTGACCCTCGCGGGCGGGCGCTCCGAGGACGATTATCGGGCCTACTACGATGGCGCCTTCCTCGACCGCTTCGACACCACCCGCGATACCCTGAGCATTCAGAGCGACTACGCGCTCGCGCAGCAAGCCCTGGTCACCCTGGGCGTCGATTACTACGAGGACCGGATCGACGGCTCGGTCGATTACAGTGAGGACTCGCGGGACAACCTCGGCTACTTCGGCGAGATCCAAGCTGCCTGGCAGGGGCTGAGCACCGATTTGAGCCTGCGTCAGGACGACAACCAGCAGTTCGGGACCCAGACGACCGGCAACGCGGCCCTGGGCTATCGCATCGGCGCCGGGATCCAGCTCGCCGCGTCCTATGGCACCGCGTTCAAGGCGCCCACCTTCAACGATCTCTACTTCCCCGTATTCGGCAACCCGGACCTGAGCCCCGAGGAATCGGCCAGCGTCGAGGTCTCCGCGTCGGGTGAGCTTGGGCTGGGTACCTGGCGGCTCAGCCTCTATCAGACCGAGATCGACCAGCTCATCGCCTTCGATCCCCAGACCTACCAGGTGGCGAACATCGACAAGGCGCGCATCCAGGGCCTCGAGGCCTCGACGACGCTCGATTGGCAGGATTGGCGCATCGGGCTCTCGCTCACCCTGATGGATCCCGAGAACCGATCGGACGGGCCCAACCAGGGAAACATCCTGCCGCGGCGTCCGGAGCAGAGCATCCAGCTCGAGCTCGACCGGACCTTCGCCCGGTGGTCGGCGGGCGGGAGTCTCTACTATGCCGGGCGCCGCTTCGACGACCTCGCCAACACGGTCGCGCTCGACCCCTACGCCCTGCTCGGCCTGCGGGCGGAGTACGCGCTGTCTCCCTCGGTACGCCTCCAAGGGCGCATCGCTAACCTGCTCGACGAAGACTACGAGACGGCCGCCTGGTACAACCAGGCCGGACGGGCCTTCTATCTGACCCTGAGGTATGAGCCTTCGGCGAGTAGCGAGTAGCGAGTAGCGCGGCGGGCGTCAGCCTTGCTCGGGGCCGCGGCCCTCGCCCTGTCCCCGGATGGCGCCGATGATGCGGCTGGTGGAGCGGCCGGGCAGGAAGGGCAGCACCCGCACCTCGCCCCCCGCGGCGCGCACGCAATCTGCCCCGGCGATCTGGTCGGTGGTGTAGTCGCCGCCCTTGACCAGGAGGTCGGGACACACCCGGCAGATCAGGTTGCGCGGGGTGTCCTCGCGGAAGGCGCACACCCAGTCCACCGAGGCCAGGCCCGCGAGCACGGCCATGCGGGATTCGACCCCGTTGATGGGTCGGCCAGCGCCCTTGAGCCGGCGCACCGAGTCGTCGTCGTTCACCGCGACCACCAGCCGGTCGCCGAGCGCCCGGGCCTGCTGGAGATAGGCCACATGGCCCTCGTGGAGGATGTCGAAACAGCCGTTGGTCATGACCACCCGCTCGCCCTGGGCGCGGGCCGCGGCCACCGCCGAGACCAGGGCATCGGCATCCAGGATGGTGTGCCATTCGCCGCCGAGCCGCGCCCGCTCCAGCTCCCGCGCCGTCACCGTGGCGGTGCCGAGCTTGCCCACCGCGAGCCCGGCGGCGCAGTTGGCCAGGGTGCAGGCCTCCGCGAGCTCGGCCCCCGCCGCCAGGGCGCCCGCCAGGGTGGCGATCACCGTGTCGCCGGCGCCCGTGACGTCGTAGACCTCGCGCGCCCGGGTGGGCAGGTGCAGCGCCTCCCGATCGGCGGGCAGGAGCAGCATCCCCCGCTCCCCCAGGGTGACCAGGAGGGCCTCGAGCCCCAGCTCGTTGCGCAGGCGCTGGCCGCGCTCCACCAGGTCGGCGTCGTCGCGCCAGGCGCCCGTGACCGCCTCCAGTTCGGCCCGGTTGGGGGTCAGCAGGGTGGCGCCGCGATAGTGGCCGAAATCCCTGCCCTTGGGGTCGACCAGCACCGGCTTGCCGAGGGCACGCGCGGCCTCGATCAGGGGGCGGGGGTCGGCGAGGGTGCCCTTGGCATAGTCCGAGAGCACCAGCAGGTCGGCCTCCGCCAGGAGACCCTGAACCAGGGCCGGCAGCGGGTCGTCACCCGCGCGGGTCAGGGGCTCTTCAAAATCCAGACGCAGGAGCTGTTGGTTGTGGCTCAGGACCCGCAGCTTGGTGATGGTCGGCAGCCCGGGCAGTCGCAGGAGATGGGCGTCGATCCCGGCGTCCGCCAGGCGGATGGCGAGGATGTCGGCCGCCTCGTCGCGGCCGGTGATCCCGGCCAGGCGGGTCTGGCAACCCAGCGCCGCGAGGTTGAGCGCCACGTTCGCCGCACCGCCGGGGCGGTCGTCCATGCTCCCCACGTGGACCACGGGCACCGGGGCCTCGGGGGAGATGCGTCGGGTGGCGCCGCTCCAGTAGCGGTCGAGCATGATGTCGCCCGCCACCAGGACGCGTGCGCGGGTGAAGTCGGGCAACGGCTGGGCGGGGTTCAATGGGGGACGCTCCCCGATGGTTACGGGCGCGCGGAGTCTAGCATGGGGTCGCCGGCGCGCCGGTGGGGTATCGGCGGCCCAAGTGACGCCCGAGCCAAGCCTGTGTGCCGTTTCGCGACAAGCCGAGCAGCGACCCAGTCAGGGAATAGTCGCAACTCTCTGGGGTACTAGATTGCCTTCGGCCGGGTGATGGAGATCAACTGCCCGCAGCCGCGCTCCAGGGCCTCCCAGGTCTCCGGCATCTCGAGCCGGGCGACCGCGCCCGTGGGCATCAGCTTGCCATCGACGGGCGGCTCCATGTCGTCGCCGCAAAGATGGCGAACCAGCTCCTCGAGCCCCGGGTTGTGTCCCACCAGGAGCACCGTCGCGCTGCCTTCGGGGCAGCGGGCCAGGGCGGACAGCAGCTCGCCGAGGTCGGCCTCATAGATGGCCGGGTCCCACACGATGTCCTTCTTACCGAGCTCGAGGCTTTTGCATACCTTCACGGCGGTCTGGCGCGCCCGCTCGGCCGGTGAGCTCACCACATAGTCCGGAACCAGACCCTCGCGGTAGAGCCAGGCGCCGATCCGTGGGGCGTCGTGCTTGCCCCGACGGCTAAGGGGGCGGTCGAAATCGGTGCCGGCGCCCGAGTCCCAGTCGGACTTGGCGTGACGCAGTATCAGGAGCTCGCGTGGCATGTGGAAGAAGGGTTCGGCGTAGCTCACGTGGAGCGGTGGGTCAGGAGACGGTGGCCGTGCGCCCTTTTTAACACAACCGTCATCTTGGCTGTCACCTCGGCAGGACCGGTGCGCTACCCCTGCCTCTCGCCGAGAAGGATGGGCTGCTAGCGGATCTCGGCCAGGAGCCGCTCCATCATGGACCTGGCCTGGCCCAGATAGCCGGTGCCGAAGAGGTTGAGATGATTGAGCACATGATAGAGGTTATAGAGGGTCTTTCGGGTGGGGTAGCCGGGGTCGAGCGGCCAGGCCTCCCGATAGGCGGCGTAGAAGTCGCCGCCGAAACCGCCGAACAGCTCGGTCATGGCGAGATCCGCCTCGCGGTCGCCCCGGTAGACCGCCGGGTCATAGATCACCGGGGTGCCGTCGCGCAGATAGCCGAGGTTGCCGCCCCACAGGTCCCCGTGGAGGAGCGAGGGGGGCGGCCGGTGATCGATTAGGGCCTCGAGTCCGGCGAGCAGCCGCTCGCCCGGGACCTGAAGGCCACGCCCGTGACCGTTGCGGGCCGCTAGATCGAGTTGGAATCCGAGCCTGCGATCGCGCCAGAAGGCGATCCAGTCGTCGCGCTCACCGTTGGGCTGGTGCGTCGCGCCGATGTAGTTGTCCCGATGCCAGCCGAAGGAGGTGCCTTCCGCGAGGCCCCGCCGGTGCAGCTCCGCGAGCCGCCGGCCGGCCTCGGCGCCCGAGCCCCCGCCGCCCCGGGAGAGGTCCAGGCGCTCCAGCACCAGATAGCTGCCCGTCTGGTCGCTGCCCCAGCAGATGGGTTGCGGCACCCGCAGTGCGCCCGCTTGTTGAAGCGCCGCCAGCCCGTCCGCCTCGGCCTCGAAGAGGTCGAGCCGGCTTGGGTGGTTGCGTTTGACGAAGAATGCCCGCTTGCCGTCGGAGAGGATGGTGGTGGCGCTGATGCAGCCCCCGCCCACCTCGCGTTGCCCGCTGGGATCGAAGGGGGTCCCCGTGGCCTCGCCGATGTGCCGGGCGATCCCTGACCAGGCGCTCACGCAGGCGTTCGTCAGGCCGCCGCCCGCAGGTGCACGCGCTTGTGCAGGGGGCTGGTGCGAGGGAAGTGGGCGCGGAGGAACTCCATCTGATCGGCCATGACGTTGCGGCCCATCAGGAAGACATACTCGGCGTGGGTCGGCGTAAAGGGCACGGCGATCAGCTCCATACCGGCGTCCTCGGGGGTGCGCCCTGCCTTGAAGTTGTTACAGCGCACACAGGCGGTCACCACGTTGGTCCAGGTATCGACACCGCCCTTGCTGCTGGGGCGCACGTGATCCCGCGACAGGTGGCGCCCGGAGAAGCGGCCGCCGCAGTAGAGACACATGTGGTCGTCGCGCTGGAATAGGGTGCGGTTGGAGAGCGGCGGGACATAGTCGTCCTGCAGCTTGCGCAGCGCGTGGTGCTTGCCCTGGGTGGCGATGATGGACTGGATGTCGAGCTGGCTGCGGGTGCGCGTGGCCGCATTGATCCCGCCGCGCAGCCGGAACAGGGTATCTCCGAAGGCATAGGCGACTTGCCCGAGGAAATACAGTCGGGCTGCGGACTTGTAGTCCACCCACTCGATGGGCATGCCTGCCAAATCCGTTCGCAGTACCTGTTGGCTCAGTGGCAACATATATGCATACGGGTCGGAGTTTGCCGCCGCATGATACACAGAAGACCTTGGGGCGCAAGGTCGGGGAAGGAGGGTTTGAGTAACCGATGGCCCAAGCCCGACCCTTGCCATCGAACCCTGCTCGAGGCCGATCGACATCCCTGGTGAGCGGGACGGCGACGCCGGGTCAAGCCCCGAATAATCCACAGTCGTGATCGGCATCACAAAAACGCGTCACGGCTTGACCTGGGTCATCTATCAGAGTTTGGTGGAAGACTTTTACAGATTAATTATCAATTGGTTACCAAGGTGGCCAAAAAATTGCCAAGAGAACAGAATCGTAACAACCATGCCGCCTCGGGGCCGCTCTCCAGGGTTCTTCCCCAGAGTTATCCACAGCGATTGTGAACAGTTCGCCGTTCGTTTGCTGTCACAACCGGTTGCGGCGGCTTTCTGAGTCGGGCCGCAGAAAACCCGCCTAACCATCGCGTCTGCGCCAAGCGGGCGATAGATCCCCTAGATGCCCATAGATCCAGGACCGGAAGCGGCCCACCAGGCCGACGCCACCCCACGCATCCTGCGCGTCGGGCTCGCCGGGCCTCTGACCCAGCCCTTCGACTATCTGCCGCCCGCTGCCGATCCCCGGGGCGCCGCGTTCGAGCCCATGCCTGGACAACGCCTGCTCGTGCCCTTCGGTCGCGGGCGGCGGGTGGGGGTGCTGATCGAGGTCGCGGGATCGAGCGATCAGCCGCCGGAGCGCCTCAAGCCCGTGATCGGCGTGCTCGATCCGCGGCCCCTGCTTGCGCCCCCGGACCTCGAGCTGGTGCGCTGGGCGGCGGCCTACTACCAGCATCCACTCGGCGATGCCCTGATCGGCGTGCTGCCGACCCGGCTGCGGCGGCCCCTGGCCCCCGGCGACGAGCTGGCCGAGGGCGTGCGGCCTACCCCGGCGGGGCTCGCGCTGGACCTGGCGACCCTGGGCCGTGCGCGGGTCCAGCGCGCGGTGATGGCCCTGCTACAGGCACATCCGGACGGGGTCGCCCTGACCGCCCTGCGCGAGGGTCTCGGTCAGTGCGCCGGGCCGCTGCGGGGGCTCATCGCCAAGGGCCTGGTCGCGCCTTGCCGGGTGCCCGATCCGCGCCTGGCCGCCTCGGCGGGGCCGGCGCTGGCGCAGGGACCGGCGCTCAACCCCGATCAGCAGCGTGCGGTCTCGGCGGTCACCCTGGCGCTGGGCGGCTTTCGGCCCTTCCTGCTCGAGGGGGTCACGGGCAGCGGCAAGACCGAGGTCTATCTCCGTCTGGTCCAGGCCGTGATCGACCGCGGCGGCCAGGCCTTGGTGCTGGTGCCGGAGATCGGGCTGACCCCTCAGCTCGAGGAGCGCCTGCGTGCGGCGTCTCCCCGGGCCCCATGCGCTGATCCATTCGGCCCTGGACGAGGGGGCGCGTGAGCGGGCCTGGCTGCGGGCGGCGAGCGGGCGGGCGACCCTGGTGCTCGGCACCCGCTCGGCCTGTTTCGTGCCCCTGCCGAGGTTGCAGCTGATCGTGGTCGACGAGGAGCACGACGCCTCACTCAAGCAACAGGAGGGATTCCGCTTCTCGGCGCGGGACCTGGCCGTGCGCCGCGCCCAGATCGCCGGCTGCCCGGTGGTCCTCGGCTCCGCCACCCCATCGTTGGAGACCCTGCACAACGCCCGCTCCGGGCGCTACGACTGGCTGGAGCTGCGCGAGCGGGCCGGCGGGGCCCGCCCGCCCGCCCTGTCCTTCATCGACATCCGGGGCCAGCCCTTGAGCGCGGGTCTCTCGCCCCTGTTGCGCGAGCACGTGGCGGCCCACGTCGCCGCGGGCGAGCAGGTGCTGCTCTTCCTCAACCGCCGC
This sequence comes from uncultured Gammaproteobacteria bacterium, assembly GCA_963714915.1. GTDB lineage: Bacteria > Pseudomonadota > Gammaproteobacteria > Chromatiales > Chromatiaceae > Thiodictyon. The sequence continues at coordinate 48,997 of CAVQQM010000017.1, read as the reverse complement.
GGCTTCGCGCCGGTACAGACCTGCCATGCCTGCGGCTGGGTCGGGGTCTGCCCCCATTGCGACGCCCGCCTTACCCTGCACCGGCGCATGGGGCGGCTGTGGTGTCATCACTGCGGCTGGCACCGGCCGAGCCCGCAGACCTGTCCGGAGTGCGGCAGCCCGGACCTGCGCACCCTGGGCCTCGGAACGGAGCGTCTGGAGGACGAGCTCGAGGCATTGTTCCCCGGCGTGCCCATCGCCCGGGTCGATCGCGACAGCATCCGCCGCAAGGGCGAGCTCGACCGGCTGCTCGAGGCGGCGCGCAAGGGCGATATCCGCATCCTCTTGGGCACCCAGATGCTCGCCAAGGGGCACGACTTTCCGGGCGTGACCCTGGTCGGGATCCTGGACCTCGACCAGTCGCTCTATGCGGCCGATTTCCGTGCCCCGGAGCGCACCGCCCAGTTGATCGTCCAGGTGGCTGGCAGGGCAGGGCGGGCGGAGCTTCCCGGTCGGGTGGTGCTCCAGACCCGCCATCCCGAGCACCCCCTGCTCCAGTCCCTGCTGAGACAAGGCTACCCCGGGTTCGCGGAGGTCGCCCTGGCGGAGCGCCAGGCTGCCGGTCTGCCGCCCTTCGCCTACCTGGCCCTGCTGCGCGCCGACGCCTTGGACCCGGATGCCGCGACGGCCTTCCTCCGTCAGGCACGCTCCCTGGCCCAAGGGCTGGGCGCCGAGGCCCAGGGGGTCGGCCTGTCGGGCCCGGTGCCGGCGCCCATGGAGCGGCGCGCGGGCCGCTACCGGGCCCAGCTGCTCGCGGAGTGTGACCGCCGTGCCGTGCTCCAGGGTTTTCTCTCGCGTTGGGTCGCCGGGCTGCGCGCCGGCGAGGGCGGCGGCCGCGCTGGGGGGCTGCGCTGGTCGATCGACGTCGACCCTCAGGACATGCTGTGACCCCGGGATTCCGGTATCCTTGCGGCCTTTCCCGGGGGCACACCGGCCCCTCCCGCGGCATGCCCGCGGCCGTCTCGATCGCAAGCCCCGATCGTAAACCCCCGATCGCAACCCGATGAAGCAACAGATCTCTGACCTCCTGCGCGCCGCGCTCGAGCGGCTCGTCGAGGCCGACGCCCTCGACCTCTCCGGCCTGCCGCAGCCGGCCCGTGAGCCCCAGGTCGACCGGACCAAGGACCAGGCCCACGGCGACTTCGCGACCAATCTCGCCCTGATCCTGGCCAAGCCCCTGGGTGGGCGTCCGCGCGACCTCGCCGAGCGCCTGGTCGCCCTGCTGCCCCGGTCCGAGGTGATCGAGCGGGTGGAGATCGCGGGTCCGGGGTTCATCAACTTCTTCGTCGGCATGGATGCCTATCGGGCCCTGGTCCCGGAGATCCTCTCAGCGGGACACGACTATGGCCGCTCCGCGGTCGGGGCCGGGCGGCGCGTGCAGGTGGAGTTCGTCTCCGCCAACCCGACCGGACCGCTCCACGTGGGCCACGGCCGCGGCGCCGCCTATGGCGCGGTGGTGGCGGACCTGCTCGCCGCGCTGGGCTTCGAGGTCCACCGCGAGTATTACGTGAACGACGCGGGCCGCCAGATGGACATCCTGGCCACCTCCGTGTGGCTGCGTTACCTGGAGCTATGCGGAGAGGAGCTGGACTTCCCGAGCAACGGCTACAAGGGCGACTATGTCTGGGACATCGCCGCCACCCTGCATCGCGAGCATGGGGACGCCTACCGGGCGGATGCGGGGGAGGTCTTCGCCGGGCTGCCCGCGGACGAGGTGCCCGGCGCCGCGGACGGGGACAAGGAGGCCCACATCGATGGCCTGATCGCGGCCGCCAAGCGCATCCTCGGTGACAACCGCTACCGCTACTGCTTCGAGCTGGCCCTGAACACCATCCTCGACGATATCCGCGAGGATCTCGCCCAGTTCGGCGTGCACTACCAGGAGTGGTACTCCGAGCGCTCGCTCGCCGAGCGCGGGGCGGTCATGCGGGCCATCGAGCGCCTGCGCGACGCCGGCCAGGTGTTCGATCAGGCGGGCGCCCAGTGGTTTCGATCGAGCGCCTTCGGCGACGAGAAGGATCGCGTGCTGGTGCGCGAGAACGGCCAGACGACCTATTTCGCCTCCGATATCGCCTACCACATGGACAAGCTCGAGCGTGGCTTCCATCGGGTGATCGATATCTGGGGCGCCGATCACCACGGCTATGTGCCGCGGGTGAAGGCGGCCCTGAGCGCGCTTGGCGACGACGCGAGCCGGCTCGACGTGCTGCTGGTCCAGTTCGCCATCCTCTATCGCGGTGGCGAGCGGATGCAGATGTCCACGCGCTCGGGCGAGTTCGTGACCCTGCGCGAGCTGCGCAAGGAGGTCGGCCGGGATGCGGCCCGCTGGTTCTATGTGATGCGCCGTTGCGAGCAGCACCTGGACTTCGATCTGGACCTGGCCAAGTCCGAGTCGGCGGACAACCCCGTCTATTACGTCCAGTACGCCCATGCCCGGGTGTGCAGTGTGCTGCGCCAGGCGGCGGACAAGGGGATGGTGGTCGACCCGAGCCCGGGGACCCACAACCTCGAACGCCTGACCGAGCCCCAGGAGCTCGCCTTGCTGCGGGCGATCTCCCGGTATCCGGAGACGGTGGAGTCCGCCGCCCTCGCCCACGAGCCCCATCAGCTCACCGGCTATCTGCGCGATCTCGCCAACGACCTGCACACCTATTACAACGCCCATCAGTTCCTGGTGGACGATGTCGCCCTGCGCGATGGCCGGATCAAGCTGATCCTGGCCGTGCGCCAGGTGCTGCGTAACGGTCTCGGTCTGCTGGGCGTGTCTGCCCCGGAGAGCATGTAGATGGCCAGGGACACGCGCCGCTCGGCGTCCAAGGCCCGCCTCGCCCCGCGCTACCGGTCGCGCTCCTGCGTCTGGTGGTTCCTGCTCGGCGCCATGGTGGGCAGCTTCGGTGTCGGGCTCTACTGGATGATGGAGGCCCCCCAGCAGCCGCCGCCCGTGGCAGCCCTCCCCAAGGTGGAGCGCCCGGCGCCGCCGCGCCCCAGCTATCAGTTCGAGGACATCCTGAAGGACGCCGAGGTCGAGATCGGAGGCGGCGAGCCGCCGCCACCCCCGGCCCCGCGCCCGGAGCCGATCCCGCCCGAGGAGCTTCAGCCGGCGACGCCCGAGGCGCCAGAGACGGCGGCCGCGGTCCCGCCACAGCCCGTCAAACCGGCGTCGCCCGGGTCTTATCTCTTGCAGGTGGGCTCCTTCAAGCGCGCCGCCGACGCCGAGCGCCTCAAGGCCGAGCTAGCGCTCCTCGGGATCTCCACCAGCGTCGAGTCCGTCACCATCAACGATGGCCAGATCTACCACCGCGTCCGCACCGGGCCCCTCGACGGCAAGCAGGCGATGGAGCAGATGAAGGCCACCCTGAAGCGCCACGGGAAGGATCCGATGGCCGTGAAGGTCAAATAGGGCTCGCGGCCGCGGCCAGGGTGGTCCCGCCGCGGCCTGTTCGATCGCGACGTACGGCGCCGGGTGATGCCCGGGGACCGCCCATTAAGGTCGCGACGCGGATGAAAGAGCACCGCACGCATGCGGCCGGCACCTGCCGGCCGTCCCCACAACCATCCTAGCCTGGACTCAGGCGCGAGGTTGCCAATGGCCAAGCCGAACTACGCCTTTGAGAAGCGCCAGAAGGAGCTGGCGAAGAAGAAGAAGAAGGAAGAGAAACGACTGAAGCGCTCGGGTGTCGCCGACGAGCCGTCCCCGGAGGAACAGCCGTCGTCCGCGGGCGATAGCGAGACACCCGAGGGGGGCGATCCCCAAAGCGCGGGCTGACAGGATGTTTTGACCCGCCGACGGGCGTCAGCGCGTCATGCGTGCCTGGCTATGCATCGCCCGCGCCGTCCGCAGCAGATGAAGGCGAACCTCAAGCGTCATGGAAAGGACGCGATGGCGATGAAGCTGAAGTGACCGACGAGGCGGCGCCACGAGACTCCGGTTCCAAAGGGCTCCCGATTTGGTCGGCGCGATGAGGGGATGAATGAAGAGAAGAGACGTCGCGTTGGGCGTCCTCGCGCTCGCAGTCGCCGGCGGCATGGCTGCCGCTAAGGTCCTGGATCGGCTGCCGGGTGTCGAAGAGCCCGACCTTCAGGTTCCCGACGAGGCGGTCGCCACTTATCTGCGTGCAGTGGACCGGGGGGAGCTGGTCCTGTTCGGACTCGTGCTCGACCGGTCCATGCTCTCGCCGGTGCAGGTGGAGTATGTCTACACCTTCGACGGCGAAGCGCCGAGGGTGAAGGTCTTCTCGAGGCTGACGCGGACGTTGCCGGCGCCGGGCGACTCAGGCTGCACGATCAGGGGCGTGAGCGCGATCCTCGATGCCGACGGCCATATCGTTGAAATCGAGGCGCACATCTGGCCCGAATGACGATCTCCATCGATTGGCGTTCCTGCCCCAGGGGGCTTGTGAACCGCCGATTTCCCGGGGCATCAATCCCCCGGGGCGCGCCCCCGTCAGCCACGCATGGAATCGAAGAACTCGCCGTTGGTCTTAGTGGCCTTGAGTTTGTCGTGGAGGAATTCCATGGCGGCCAGCTCGTCCATGGGGTGCAGGATCTTGCGCAGGATCCACATCTTCTGAAGCTCAGCCGGGGGCATCAGGAGCTCCTCGCGGCGGGTGCCTGAGCGGTTGATGTTGATGGACGGGAAGATGCGCTTCTCGGCGATGCGGCGATCCATGTGGATCTCCATGTTGCCGGTGCCCTTGAACTCCTCGTAGATGACGTCGTCCATGCGCGAGCCGGTGTCCACCAGGGCCGTGGCCAGGATGGTCAGGCTGCCGCCTTCCTCCACGTTGCGTGCGGCACCGAAGAAGCGCTTGGGGCGTTGCAGGGCATTGGCGTCCACGCCGCCCGTGAGCACCTTGCCCGATGAGGGGACCACGGTGTTGTAGGCGCGCGCGAGCCGGGTGATGGAGTCGAGCAGGATCACCACGTCGCGCTTGTGCTCCACCAGCCGCTTGGCTTTCTCGATCACCATCTCGGCCACCTGCACATGCCGGGTGGCGGGCTCGTCGAAGGTCGAGGAGATCACCTCTCCGCGCACCGAGCGGGACATCTCCGTGACCTCCTCCGGGCGCTCGTCGATGAGCAGGACGATCAGATAGCAGTCCGGGTGATTGTGGCCGATGGACTGGGCGATGTTCTGAAGCATCATGGTCTTACCCGCCTTGGGGGGTGAGACGATGAGTCCGCGCTGGCCCTTGCCGATGGGTGCCACCAGGTCGATGGTGCGGGCGGTGATGTCCTCGGTGCTGCCGTTGCCGATCTCCAGCGTAAGCCGCTTCTGGGCGAACAGCGGCGTGAAATTCTCGAACAGGATCTTGGTCTTGGCGTTCTCGGGCCGGTCGAAGTTGATGTCGCTGACCTTGAGCAGCGCGAAATAGCGCTCGCCGTCCTTGGGCGGTCGGATCTTGCCCGAGATGGTGTCGCCGGTGCGCAGCGCGAAGCGCCGGATCTGGCTGGGCGAGACATAGATGTCGTCGGGACCCGCCAGATAGGAGGCATCCGCCGAGCGCAGGAAGCCGAATCCGTCCTGGAGGATCTCCAGCACGCCGTCCCCGTAGATGTCCTCGCCGCGCTTGGCCTGCGCCTTCAGGATCGCGAAGATCAGATCCTGCTTGCGCGAGCGCCCGACGCCCTCGATTTCCATGGACTGTGCCAGTTCGACCAATTCAGGGACTGGGGTCTTTTTCAGCTCGGTTAGGTTCATTGGGGTTTGTGATCTAAAGAAGAGGTCAGGGGGGTGCGCGGGTTCCCGCGAGAGGGTTCGGCGTCGCGGGAGGTGGGCGGCTCGGGACGTCCGCGCACCGGAGAGAGAGGCGCCCGGGTAGGCGCCGCGATGTCGTTCTTTGAATCGGGTCAGGGAGCCGAGGCCGAGGCCTGACACCCGCTTCCTTGACCCCTCGGGCGGGTCAGAGGTTGCTGTCGATGAATGCGGTCAACTGCGACTTGGATACGGCCCCGACCTTGGTGGCCTCGACCTCGCCTTGACGGAACAGCATCAAGGTCGGGATGCCGCGGATACCGTAACGGGGCGGGGTGTTGGGGTTCTCGTCGATGTTGAGCTTGGCAATCTTGACCTTGCCGGCGTACTCGTTGGCGATCTCGTCGAGGACGGGGGCGATCATTTTGCAGGGTCCGCACCAATCGGCCCAGTAATCAACCAGAACCGGCTCGGCGCTGTTCAGCACCTCGTCCTCGAAGGAATCGTCGGTCACATGAACGATGCTTTCGCTCACTGATGTCGTCTCCCGTTGTTGTTGAGTCTCGGTGGCGAGATGGACCGCGCGGCGCTGGGCGCGTTCGTCTTGTCAAAGGCTCTCGCCAGAAATGCCCCCTAGATCGGCCGGGGGGCCAGTGTGCTCGTCTGCTGGTCGGGCCGCTCGAGGCCCCGGATGGTTGGGATGTGGTTGGAATCTAGCGGATCTCGCGCCGGAAGGTCCAGCCGGAGCCCCAGCCAGTCATCGGGACCCCAGTCATCGGGACGGGTATGCGGGGGACGATTCGGACGGGCGTGTTGGCGTGTTGATGCGCCCAAGGGGTAAGATCGTATTTGATCCAAAGCCCGATGAATTTGCAAGCCTCGCCGCCTTTGGGAGACGCCCGGGGATTCCCAGGCTGCGCCGACGTCCCCCGCGCGCGCCGTCCCGCATCTACCCGCTAAGGATAGTCCGAAGGACGTGGCCCAATAGGAAACCGACATCCAGATGGCAGAGACACACCTCACCGAGACACGCTTCGACAGCTTCGACCTCGACCCTCGCATCCTCCAAGGACTCGCCGACGCCGGCTTCACCCACTGCACCCCGATCCAGGCGGAGACCCTGCCCATCGCGCTGGCCGGGCGGGATGTCGCCGGTCAGGCCCAGACCGGGACCGGCAAGACCGCGGCCTTCCTCTTGGTCGTGTTCCAGCGCCTCCTGACCAGGCCGGCCCCCGAGCAGACCCACAAGCGCAGCCATCCCCGCGCACTGATCGTGGCCCCGACCCGCGAGCTCGCCGTCCAGATCCACAAGGACACCGTGCTTCTCGCCAAGCACACGGGGTTCCGCATCGGCCTGGTGTTCGGCGGGACCGGCTATCAGCAGCAGCGGGATGATCTGGCCGCCGGCGTCGACATCCTGATCGGTACCCCGGGGCGCCTGATCGACTATCACAAGCAGCACGTCTTCAGCCTCAAGTCCATCGACTCCGTGGTGCTCGACGAGGCCGATCGCATGTTCGACCTGGGCTTCATCAAAGACATCCGCTTCCTGTTGCGCCGCATGCCCCCGCCAGATGAGCGCCTGGGGATGCTCTTCTCCGCGACCCTCTCCTACCGGGTCACCGAGCTCGCCTACGAGCACATGAACCACCCGCAGCTGATCAAGATCGAGTCCGATACGGTGACTGCTGATCGGGTCCGTCAGGTCTGCTACATGACCGCGAACGTGGAGAAGGTCCCGCTCCTGATCGGCCTGGTGCGGGGCTGGGAGGACCCGCGGGTGATGGTCTTCGTCAACACCAAGCGCGAGGCCGACCGGGTCTGGGGCTATCTCCAGGGCAACGGGATCAACACGGCAGTGCTCTCGGGGGACGTGCCCCAGAAAAAACGCCTCAAGCTGCTCAAGCACTTCACCGATGGCGACATGCCCGTCCTGGTTGGCACCGACGTGGCGGCGCGCGGACTGCACATCCCCGACGTGACCCATGTGGTGAACTACGACCTCCCCGAGGACCCGGAGGACTATGTCCACCGCATCGGGCGCACCGCCCGCGCGGGCGCCCAGGGCGATGCGGTGAGCTTCGTGTGCGAGACCTACGCCTTCTGTCTGCCCGATATCGAGGCCTTCATCGGGGCCAAGGTGCCGGTGGGTCACATCGAGTCCGAGATGCTGGCCAAGATCGACCCCAGGAGCCGGCTGCGGCCCGACCGGGAGGACCGGGAGTATCGCCATGAGGGGCGCTCGCGACACGGCGGGCATGACGACCGCGGGCGCGGCCATGGGCCCCGGGACAGTCGCGACGGTCCCCGCCGGGAGCGACACCCCGAGCGACGCCATGCCGAGACCAGGCCCGACACCGGACCGGCGCGGGAGGCCGCGGCCCCGGGCAACGAGGTCGCGGGGAGCGGACCCGAGCACCCGCACCCCCCGCGTGACGGGCGTCGGCTTGAGGCGGAGCTGCCGGCCCTCACCACGCCCGTCGAGGCCCCCCATCCGGTCACGTCCGGAGACCCCGGCGTGCCGGGCACGCCCTCTACCGCCGATGCACCGCCCAAGAAGCGCCGTCGGCGCCGGCGGCGCAAGCCTGCCGGGGATGCGGCCGGGCCGCAGCCGGAGACCGCGGTGCTACTCCAGCCCGGGGGAGAGACCGAGTCCTGACGGATTCGCCGATGTCAGCCCGGGCAGCAGCTCGGAGAAGTTGCGGATCGCCATGAAATCGCTCACCTGGCGGGGTGGTGACTGAGAGTCCGGCTCCAGGATGGCGATCAGGTGACGGGGTCCGCCGTGGGCGCGGGCGGCGCGCAGCACGCTCAGGCTGTCGTCGACGAACAGGGTGCGCGCCGGATCGAAGGGCATCTGGCCCTGGACGCGCCCCCAGAACCCGGGGTCTTCCTTCGCGAGCCCCAGGTCGTGGGAGCACAGGATGCCGTCGAGATGGCCGGCGAGCCGGGTGCGGTCCATCTTGAGGGCGATCGCCTTCTGATGGGCGTTGGTCACCAGGGTGCGGCGTTTGCCCCGAGCGGCCAGCAGCTCGAGGAAATCCAGCACATGGGGGTGCACGCCGATCAGGTGGTCCACCTCTTCCTTGAGCAGCGCGATGTCGAGCCCGAGCTCCCGGCTCCAGTGATCGACGCAGTACCACTCGAGGGTCCCCTCGATGTCCCGGTAGCGGGGCAGGAGCTCGGCGCGCGCCGCCTCCAGGTCGAGACCCCGTGCCTCGCCGTAGCGCAGCGGGACATGATGCAGCCAGAAGTGGTTGTCGAAATGCAGGTCGAGCAGGGTGCCGTCCATGTCGAGGAAGCACTCGTCGATGTCACCCCAGTCGATCATGGCGCGCCTCCGGATTTGCCGCCCGGCCCAGTGCCCGGCGCGCGGTCTCAAGCCTAAAGGAGCACTCGATGCCCGAAAAGCCCGAGATCCTCGCGCGCCGCGAGGTCGCCCGCAGCCGGCTGTTCCGGGTGGAGGCGGTGGATCTTGCCTTCTCCAACGGGGCGCGGCGGACCTTCGAGCGCATCCCGGGCGGCACCGACTCGGTCATGGTCATGGCGATGCCCGATGACCATTCGGTGCTCCTGATCCGCGAGTACGGGGCCGGAAGCGAGCGCTACGAGCTCGGGTTTCCCAAGGGGATCGTCGAGCCCGGCGAGGATCCGCTCGCCGCCGCCAACCGCGAGATCCAGGAGGAGCTGGGCTACGCCGCCCGCGATCTGCGCCCCTTCGGGGTGCTCTCCCTGGTCCCCGGCTACATCGGACACCGCACGCGCATGGTCCTCGCCCGCGACCTCTACCCGAGTCGCCTCCCCGGCGACGAGCCCGAGCCCCTCGAGGTGGTGCCCTGGCGGCTCGACGACCTCGACGCCTTGCTCGCCCGCGACGACTTCGACGAGGCCCGCTCCATCGCCGCGCTCTTGCTCCTCGAGCGTCGTCTGCGTCAGGGTCTGCCCGCCGGGTGAGTCCGGGTGGCGCATCCCGAGCGGATCGGCGGTAGCATTGCTGTCGGCCGGATCACGGGCGAGCCGCCCGCCACAGGGAGGATCCGACCGGTCCCGGGAAGGCGCAAACCAAAGGCACCAAGCGGAGGATCCAGATGGCATTCTTGATGCGCGGGGCTGCGGCCCTGGTGGCGCTCGTCCTGCTCGCCGCGCCGGCCGCGCGGGCCGCCTTGCCGGACGACGCGGCAGTCTACGGATTCGACGACCAGATGCTCGAGGAGCCCCTCGCCCACCCGGAGTGGTTCAAGGAGAGCTTCCTCGATCTGGGTGCCGACCTGGCGGAGGCGGTCGCGGCCGACAAGCGTGGGCTGATGATCTATTTCGGCCAGCAGCGCTGCGCCTACTGCCAGAAGCTCATGCAGGTGAACTTCGGGCTCGAGGATATCGTCGAGTACACCCGCGCCAACTTCGATGTCATCCCCATCGACATCTGGGGCGTCGCGGAGGTGACCGATCTGGAGGGCCAGGTGCTGACCGAGAAGGAGCTGTCGGAGCGCGAGGATACGGTCTTCACTCCCTCGATCCTCTTCTACGACGCCGAGGGCCGCGAGGCCCTGCGTCTGCGCGGCTACTATCCCCCCTATCAGTTCCGCGCCGCGCTGGAGTACGTGGCCGACGGACACTTCAAGCGCGAGTCCTTCCGTGACTATCTCGCGCGTGGCGAGAACCGCATGGTCTTCGACGAGGGCGATCTCAACGACGAGCCCTTCTTCGCCGATCCTCCCTACAACCTCGACCGCCGTGTCCCGAGCGAGCGCCCGCTCGCGGTGTTCTTCGAGCAGGGGGACTGCCACGCCTGCGACGTGCTCCACGGTCAGTCCCTGCGCGAGCCGACCATCAACCGCCATTTCGCGGACCTCGACGCCGTGCAGCTCGACATGTGGTCCGACACCCCTGTCGTGACGCCCAGCGGCGAGCGGACCACGGCCCGGAAATGGGCCGAGGATCTCGGCCTTTTCTATGCGCCCTCCATCCTGGTGTTCGACGAGCAGGGGCGCGAGATCATGCGGGTCGACTCGGTGATCGCCTTCTATCGGCTGCGCAACGTCCTCAACTACGTCTCGAGCAAGGCCTATCTCTCCGGCACCTTCCAGGAATGGCGGGTCCGCAGGGGTTTCTGAGCCGCCGTCGGCCGGCGCGCGCTTCACCGGCCGGTAACACGCGCCGGTGCGCGTTGGGGCACACTCCCGGCTCGGCCCGCTTGCTGCGGCGCAGCACTCGGGTGATGATGGGTCCAGTCGTACCGTCCTTCGAGAGTCATCCATGCAGAGTGTGTATATCGCCGGTGCCAGCTCTGGCAGCGGCAAGTCCGTCGTGGTGTTGGGGTTCATGGAGATGCTCTATGCGGTGAACCGCAAGCTGGGCTTCTTTCGGCCCATCGTCGCCAAGGGTATCGAGCACGACAACCTCACCAACCTGATCCGCGCCCGCTACGACCTCCCGTTCTCCCCGGAGATGCTCTACGGCTGCACCGCCGAGACCGCGAGCCATCTGATCGCGGCGGGCCGCTACGGCGAGCTGCTGAAGCAGGTCCTGAACAAGTTCAAGATGCTCGAGGAGTCGTGCGACCTGGTGGTCTGCGCCGGCACCGATTTCGATGGCCTGGTGCCCTCCCTGGAGTTCGACTTCAACGCCGATCTCGCCAACAACCTCGGGTGCAGCGTGGTGGTGGTGGTGAAGGGCTTCGGGCGGAGTGCCGATGACGCCCTCGATGCCCTGCAGGTCGCCCATGAGTCCATGCGTAACCGCGGCGGCGAATTCCTCGCGAGTGTGCTCAACGGCGTGGCCCCAGAGCTGGTCGCGCGGGTCAAGGAGCGCGCGCGTGCCCTAATCCCGGAGAACGAGAACGTCTACGTCCTCCCCGAGCAGCCGAGTCTGGGCATGCCCTCGGTGGGCGAAATCCGCCAGGCCCTGGGTGCCGACTGCATGTGCGGGGAGGGTGACGCCATGCATCAGGTGGTCACCAACTACAAGGTGGCGGCCATGGAGGTGCCGGACTTCCTGAGCTATGTGGAGGACGGCTGCCTGATCATCACCCCGGGCGATCGCTCCGACATCATCCTTGCCGCCCTGGCCGCGGATGTCTCCACGTCTTTTCCGCGTGTCGCGGGCCTGCTGCTGACCGGTGGTCAACACCCGGCGCCCAATGTCCAGAGGTTGATCGAGGGTCTGCGGCGCACCAAGGTGTCGGTGCTGTGCGTCCCGGAGGACACCTTCACCACGGCCCTCAACGTCCACCGTATCGAGGCCAGCATCCTGCCCAGTGACGAGCGCAAGATCGCCGCGGCGCTCGGCATCTTCGAGAATCATGTGGACGTTGAGGAGCTGCGGGGGCGCATCAGCGTGCGCCACTCCGTGCGCATCACGCCCTTGATGTTCGAGTACGAGCTGATCCGCCGTGCCAAGGCAGATCGGCAGCGGATCGTGCTGCCCGAGGGCACCGACGAGCGCATCCTGAGGGCGGCCGAGATCCTGACCCTGCGCAAGGTCGCCGACCTGGTCCTGCTCGGCAATCCGGACAAGATCAACCGGCGGATCGGGGAGCTGGGTCTGAAGCTCAACGGCATCACGATCATGGACCCCGCGAGCTCGCCCGAGCGCGACCGCTACGCGCACACCTACTTCGAGCTGCGCAAGCACAAGGGGATCTCGGAGCAGATGGCCTACGACGTGCTGGAGGACGTGAGCTACTTCGGCACCCTGATGGTCTACGAGGGCGACGCCGACGGCATGGTCTCGGGCGCCATCCACACCACCCAGCACACCATCCGCCCGGCCTTCGAGACCGTCAGGACCAGGCCGGGTGTGAAGCTGGTCTCGAGCGTCTTCTTCATGTGCCTGCCGGATCGGGTGCTGGTCTACGGCGACTGCGCGGTGAACCCCAACCCCGACTCGGAGCAGCTCGCCGACATCGCCATCACCTCGGCGGCCACCGCCGACGCCTTCGGGGTGGTCCCTCGGGTGGCCATGCTGTCGTATTCCACCGGCGCCTCCGGCAAGGGCGAGGACGTGGAGCGGGTGCGCGAGGCGGTCGCGATCGCCCGTGGGCTGCGTCCCGATCTCAAGATCGAGGGGCCGATCCAATACGACGCGGCGGTGGACGCCAGCGTCGCGGCCTCCAAGCTGCCGGGGAGCGAGGTGGCCGGGCAGGCCACGGTCTTCATCTTTCCCGACCTCAACACCGGTAACAACACCTACAAGGCGGTGCAGCGCAGCTCGGGCGCGGTGGCCATCGGTCCGGTGCTCCAGGGACTCAACAAGCCGGTGAACGATCTCAGCCGCGGCTGTACCGTCACCGATATCGTCAACACGGTCGCCATCACGGCCATCCAGGCCCAGCAACAGGAGGCCGCCCTGCGGGCCGCCGGGGATGCGACCACGGCCGTCGGGGCAAACCCATGAAGGTCCTGGTGCTGAACTCGGGCAGCTCGTCCATCAAGTTCCAGCTCTTCGAGACCGAGGGCTGGCAAGCCATCGCCTCGGGTGGCGTGACGCGTATCGGCGAGGCCCAAGGCGCCATCAAGCTCCACTGGCAGGACAGGGACGGCGGCGAGCACGCCAGCGAGTCGCAACCGGCCGTGCCGGATCACCAGGACGGGATCGACCGGATCATCGCCGGCCTGCGCGACACCGGAATGCTGGCCGATGTCTCCGAGCTCACGGCCATCGGTCATCGGGTGGTGCACGGTGGGGAGCAGTTCCGCGCCCCGACCATCGTCGACGACGCGGTGGCCGCCGGGATTCGCGAGATGATCCCGCTCGCGCCCCTGCACAACCCTGCCAACCTCGACGGGATCGAGGTGGCGCGCAGGCTGTTCCCGGGGGTCCCCTCGGTCGCCGTCTTCGACACCGCCTTCCATCAGACCATGCCGCGGACGGCCTATCGCTATGCGGTCCCGGAATATCTGTACAGGGAGCACCGGGTGCGCCGCTACGGCTTCCACGGCACCTCCCACGGCTATGTGGCCGAGCGTGCCGCCCGCTTCCTGGGCAAGCCGCTCGCGCGCTGCAACCTCATCACCCTGCATCTGGGCAACGGGGCGAGCGCAACGGCCATCCGCGGGGGCCGGAGTGTGGATACCTCCATGGGCATGACCCCCCTGGAGGGGCTGGTGATGGGCACCCGGTGCGGCGACATCGACCCCGCCATCCATTTCTATCTCTGCCAGAACCTCGGGCTCGACAACCAGGCCCTCGACGACCTGCTGAATCGCCAGAGCGGATTGCTGGGGATCTGCGGCGTCAACGACATGCGCGAGATCCATCGCCTGGCCGATGACGGGGACGACAAGGCGGAGCTCGCCATCGGTATCACCGCGCACCGCATCAAGAAATACATCGGTGCCTACTACGCGGAGCTCGGGCGGGTCGACGCGATCGTCTTTACCGGCGGGATCGGGGAGAACGACGCGGACATCCGCTGCCGGGCCTGCGAGGACCTCGGGGGGCTCGGGATCAAGATGGACGACAGCGCCAATCTCGCCCCCGAGGGTGGGGAGCGGCGGGTCTCGACCCCGGAGAGCCCGGTCCAGGTCCTGGTGATCCCTACCAACGAGGAGCTGGCGATCGCCCGCCAGGCGCTCGCGACCGCGCGCGCGGCGGACGGGGCCGAGACCGCGATCTGATCAGCCGCCCCCGAGGGGCGACACCCCGAAGAGCCACAGGTGCAGGCCGCCGATGAAGGCGCCGTAGATCAACAGACCGCCGACGATGGCGATCAGGTCGTTCAGCTTGCCCTCGGGTGCGAGTGGGACCGCGGGTGGGACGCGGCGCTTGAACGAGATGCGGTCCGCCACCGCCCAGACCAGGAAGCTCCCGAACAGCACCACATCCGCCAGGTTGCCGTTGGCGAGCAGGTGGCCGAAGGCCCACAGCTTGACCGCCGCCAGCATCGGGTGTTTGACCGTGGTGCGGATGCGTCCCGGCAGATAGGCGGCGAGGAGCAGGACGAACACGGGGACCATCAGGAGCAGGTTGACATGGCGCAGCCACACGGGTGGCGCCCACAGGGGCACGGGGGCGTCTCGAGTTGCACCGTAGCCCCAGATGATCAACAGGAGTCCGATCAGGCTCACCACGGCGTAGATTGCCTTCCAGGGGATCTCCCCCATCTGCGCGGCCATGCGGTCTCGCCACGCCGGGGCGAAGATCCCCACCGAATGGATACCCAAGAACACCACCAATCCGAGTATCAGAACGCTCATGAGAGACTCCGGTGTCAGATGAAAGAAGGGGGGCGGGCCCGTCGGTGTCGCGGATCGAACGGCTGGCCCCGGGCCGATGGCGCATGATGCCAGCCGCACGCCGACCCTGCACGGCGCCCGCCTCGCTGGCGCAAGCATGGGGCCGCGGCCGTCGGAGGGCCGCCCCCTGAGCACCCTCATCGAGGCGCGGGACCTGGTGCGCCTCTACCCCGGGGTGCGGGCCGTCGACGGTCTCAGCTTCCAGGTGGAGCGTGGCCGCTGCTTCGGCCTGCTCGGACCCAATGGCGCCGGCAAGACCACCACCCTGGAGCTCCTGGAGGGCATCCAGGCCCCCGACGGTGGCGAGATCCTATATCGCGGCCGCCCGCTGGATCGCGGCTATCGCGAATCCATCGGCATCCAGTTCCAGGCCACCGCCCTTCAGGAGTTCCAGACGGTCGCCGAGACCCTGGCCATGTTCGCCGCGCTCTATCCGCGTCAGGCGGATCTCGAGGAGCTGATCCGGCTGTGCAACCTACAGGACTTCCTCGAGCGCGACACTCGCAAGCTCTCGGGCGGCCAGCGCCAGCGCCTGTTGCTCGCCGTGGCATTGGTCAACGACCCCGAGCTGGTGTTCCTCGACGAGCCCACCACGGGCCTCGACCCCCAGGCCCGGCGCAACTTCTGGGGCCTGATCGAGA
This sequence comes from uncultured Gammaproteobacteria bacterium, assembly GCA_963714915.1. Taxonomy (GTDB): domain Bacteria; phylum Pseudomonadota; class Gammaproteobacteria; order Chromatiales; family Chromatiaceae; genus Thiodictyon. The sequence continues at coordinate 33,386 of CAVQQM010000017.1, read as the reverse complement.
CCGTCCGCGGCCGCGGCGCCACGGTGATCCTGACCACCCATTACATGGAGGAGGCGGAGCGGCTGTGCGACGAGATCGCCATCGTCGACCACGGCCGCATCGTCGCCCAGGGACGTCCGGCGAGCCTGGTGCGTGAGCACTTCCCGGCGGCCGTGGTGCGTCTGCCTGCCGCGGCCTGGCCCGCCGATGTCCCGCTGCCGGCGGATGCCGCCCGGCGCGATGGGGAGATCGAGCTCTTCGCCGACGAGGTGGGTCCCGTGCTCGAACGGATCGCCGAGTCGGGGGCCGACCTCAAGCACCTGCGCGTGACCACGCCGAACCTCGAGGACCTGTTTCTGCGTCTGACCGGACACGCCCTGCGCGCCTGATGTACACGAGAGTTGCGAGTATGCAGTGGCGAGTGGCGAGGAATCCTCGCCGCGCCGGAGACCTGGCTTCGACATGACCCAAAACTGACCTGGCTCGAGTATGGCAAGCCCCGGCACGGCCCGATCCCCCCTGCAAACCGAACACCGAGACCATGTGGCGCCGAATCCAAGCGATCTTCATCGCCCGTAACCGGGAGTTCTACCGTGACCGCGCCGGTCTCGGGTGGAACATCTTCATGCCGATCTTCATGCTGCTCGGCTTCGCCTTCATCTTCAGCGGGGCGTCCGAGGATCAGCTCAAGGTCGGCGTCCTGGCCCCGGGCGGGGAGCTGTCCACGGAGCGTCAGGGTTTCCTGGGGCTCGAGTACATCGCGTTCCTGCCATTCGCGGATGCCGCCGAGGCCCTGCCCAAGGTGGAGCGGCATCAGCTCGACCTGCTGGTGGACCTCGCGGCCGAGCCGCCGGTCTACTGGGTCAACGAGGAGTCACCCCGCGGGTATCTCGCGGAGCGGCTGCTGCTGGGCGCCGAGACCGAGGGGGTAGCCCTCCCCGAGCGGCGCGCGGTGACGGGTGCCGCGGTGAGCTACGCGGACTGGGTCCTGCCCGGCATCCTGGCCATGAACGTGATGTTCTCGAGCCTGTGGGGCGTGGGCTGGGTGATCGTGCGCTACCGCAAGAACGGCGTGTTGCGCCGGCTCAAGGCCACCCCCTTGAGTCCCTTCGAGTTCCTCACCGCCCAGGTGCTCTCCCGCTTGCTGGTCGTGATGGCCGGGAATCTGGTGGTCTATCTCGGTGCGCTCTTGATCCTCGACTTCCCCATGCGGGGCTCCTACCTGGCGCTGGCCCTGGTCTATCTGACCGGGGCCCTGTGCCTCATCAGCCTGGGGCTGATCGTCTCCTCGCGCCTGCGCACCGAGGAGCTGGCGGACGGGATCTTGAACCTGGTCTCCTGGCCCATGCTGCTGCTCTCGGGGGTGTGGTTCTCCATGGAGGGCACCAGCCGGGCGGCCCAGGCGCTCTCCCAGCTCTCACCCCTGACCCATCTGGTGGACGCGGCCCGCGCCGTGATGATCGACGGTGCCGGGCTGCTCGATGTCCTGCCCCAGGTCTCCCTGCTTGCCGCCCTGGCGGCGGGCTTCCTTGGCCTCGCCGCCACCCTGTTCCGCTGGGAATAGCTGGCTCAGCGCACCCCGGCCACCGGCCGCATCTCCACGTCGCAGCGCCCGCCCACCTCGGCGGTCTTCATGGTGCCGCCGCCGCGGCAGGACTCGCCCCGATCCTCGAGGCGGCAGGTGATCTCCACGGGCTTGCCGGCCTTGAGCCAGCTCGGCACCTTGCGGTAGCGCCCGACCGAGCCGAAGCGGCAGCCCGCGGGCACCCCGTAGGCCGGGCAGCTCCCGGGGCTGCGCAGTGAGACCTTGCGCCCGTCCACCACGAAGCCGGGATAGTTGTCCTCGATCCGGATCTGGTCGCCCTTGTCCGTCTCGTCGAACCGGAACTCCTTGAAGGTGTAGCCGCTGCCGGAGCTCCCGCCCACCTGGATGCGGGTGTTGGCGATCAGGGCGTAGTCGCCGCCGCGTCCGGCCACGGCGCCGGACATGTACTCGACCCGGGGGTGATTCGGGAAGCACTTGCCCATGGCCGGGGCGTGATAGTAGTGGCGCAGGCTGGTGAGGTCGGCGAGTGAGTTCTTGGGAAAGACGGCCCGCAGGTCGGCGTCGTTGCCGAACATGATGCGCTCCACGTCGCCGACGTTCTGCTCGTACATGGCCTGGATCTTCCCGTAGTAGTCCTCGCTCGCCAGGTCGGGACGCAGGAAGCAGGAGGTCAGTCCGGAGATCTGGGTCAGATACTCGTCCCAGATGTTGTATTGGGTGACCGAGGACGCGGCGCCCTGGTAGTCGCCCGGGAAGCGGCAGCCCTGCCGGCTCAGACATTGGCCCACGACGCGGTTGCGCAGTGAGAGGGCCACGATGTTGCGCTCGCAGCCGCCGTAGGCGCTGCATCCGCGGCCGATGTGGCCCTCGTAGAGGGCGGTGCGCATCACATAGTCCAGGTGCTTGGCCCGGGCCAGCTCGGTCTTGGAGCCGAGGCGCCCGTTGGCGGCGATGAACCCGTCCCAGGCGCGCTCCAGGGCCCCGCGGCGGCCGGTGAGATCGCGGTTTGCCTGCTCGCACTGGGGGGATGCGTGGAAGGCGCGCACGATCCGGTCGAGCTGGCTGCCGCCCCCGGGGCTGCCCCGGCCCTTGGCGGGCGGGTCGAAGAAGGGCGCCTTCTCCAGGGCATAGAGCTCGCGCACGTTCACCACCTCGCGCACCTTGCCCTTGCAGTGGTGGTTGTCCACCTTGAGGCGCTTGCGCTCGGCCACGGCGCGCTTGAAGCGCTCGGTGTCGGAACGACTGGCCCGGCGCGGATCCACCACCACCTCGAAGCCGACGTAAGGGGTCCCCTTGCTGTCGGTCAGGGGCTTGCCACCCTGGATCACCAGGCAGGGGATCACCGAGGTGCCCTGGGTAAGCGACCCGACCGGTGAGCCGCCGATGCGGTCCGGGCTGTAGGTCGACACGCTCATTGGGCCGTTGAACTCATAGACCGTCATCACCGGCGTGGCCGGGATGGCGGCTTGGGCCGCGGGGGCGAGGGCGAGTGTGAGCAGCGCGAGGGCGCCAGGCAGCTTGCGCATGGGCGGGTCACCTTTGGGGTTGGGGCTCAGGGTTCGGTGGTCATGGTACCCGCAAGGCCCGGAGTGGTGCGCCCCGGAGCGGACGTAAGACGGCCGGTCCGCGCGGCGCTCGCGCCGCTATGGCAGGTCGTTAGCGGGGCAGGAACCCGGCCTGGGCCAGGGACTGGACCACCACGGCGATCACGTCACTGATGGTGGTCTGCTCCGAGGCGGGATCCATGGCCCCGGAGCGGCCGGACCACACCAGGCGCTGCCGCTCGGCGTCGTAGAGGTTGGTCTCGAACTGGAGCACGCTGAAGCGGGCGTAGTAGCCCGGCTCGGTGACGTTGTCGTAGACCAGTCCGTAATAGGGATACAGGCTGCCGTAGAGGCTCGGCGTGACGAAGGCGCGTGGCGAGGGGGTGGTGCCGCCGGGCGGTGCGCCGGCGAGATGGGTCACCAGCACGGCGTCGGCACCCGAGAGCTCCAGGACCTGGCGCAGCGCGCGCTCGTCTGCGAGTCCGCCCTCGGGCAACAAGCGGTGCGCGGATTGAGCCTTTACCCCGCGCTCCTTCAGGGCGGCCACGAAGGTCTCCTCGTAGGCGCGGCGCACGGTCTCGTTGGCGGCGACCCCGACGACCAGGATATCCCTGTAGAGCGTCGGGACACGCCCGGGCTCAGTCCAGGTCGAGGTCAGACCAGTGGCCGCGCAGCCTCCGAGCAGGGCGGTGATCAGGGCCGCGCAGACCAGGACGACGAGACGCGGGGTACGACACATGGGGCAGGTCCTAGGATCTGCGGGCGAGGGGCCGAGCCGGCCGATCCCGCTGGGGGCGCGAGTTTGGCCCGAGACCCGCGGGCGAGGCAAGGAGGCGACTACCTCGTATCAGTCCTCGGCGGAGGTGGCGCCGATCTTGGCCTGGGTGTCCGCGGCCCACTCGAAGGCATCGGAGAACATATGGTCCATGGTAAGACCGCGGGCCTCGAAGGCCGCGCGTCCGGCCTCCACCATCACCGGCGGTCCGCTCATGTAGACGTCGAAGGGGCTCATGTCCGGGTGATCGCTCACCACGGCCTCATGGACGAACCCGGTTCGCCCTGCCCAATCGGCATCCGGCTCGGAGAGCACCGGGGTGAACTGGAAGCGCGGGTGGTCGCGTCCCCAGGCGGCGGGGAGCTCGGGCAGATAGAGGTCGCGCCGGCCGCGCACCCCCCAATAGAGGTGCAGCGGGCGCTCGATGCCGACGTGGAAGGCGTGCTCGATCATGCCCTTGAGGGGCGCGAAGCCGGTGCCGCCGCCCATCAGGATCATGGGCCGATCCGATTCCTCCCGCAGGATGAAGGTGCCGAGCGGCGCCTGGATCCGCAGGATGGTCTTCTCCTTCATGCTGTCGAAGACATAGTCCGTGAACTCGCCGCGTGGGACGTGGCGCACATGCAGCTCGATCAGCTCGTCGTCGTGGGGGGCGTTGGCGATGGAGAAGGCCCGCTTGCGGCCGTCGCGCAGGATGAACTCCAGATACTGGCCGGCGAAGAACTGAAGGCGCTGGCCCTCGGGCAGCTTGAGGTAGAGCCGCACCACGTCATGGGATAGGGCCTCCTTGCTCACTACCCGGCAGGGCAGGATGCGGGCCTCGATCTGGGCCGCGGCCCGCACCTCGGCGACGCCCAGCACCACGTCGGACCCCGGGACCGCCTGGCAGGTGAGACAACTGCCCGCGGGCTTGCCCTCGAGGCCCTCGGTCTTGCCGCTCGGGTAGTCGACCGTCCCCGAGATGAGCTGGGCCGCGCACGAGCCGCAGGTGCCGTTGCGGCATCCATAGGGCAGTCCGACCCCTTGACGCAGGGCGGCAGCCAGCAGGGTCTCGCCGGGCTCGACGGTGAAGGCGTGGTCGCCGGGCTCGGTGCGGGCTTGAAAACTCATGCGGGGCCTAATCTAGCGGGGAGATGCGGATCGGATGGATCAAAGGGGGCACCGGCCTCGCCGGCACCCCCGCCAAGGGTCGAAGATGATGACAGAGATCGTGTTTATCGGTTGTGGATATGTGGGCGCACGCCTGGCCCGCCAATACCAGCGCCGGGGTCAGCGGGTGCTCGGGGTGGTGCGTTCCGAGGCCGGTCTGGAGCGGCTCCGGGGCCTCGGTATCCCCGGCATCCGCCGTGACCTGGAGACGGACGACCTCGCGGACCTGCCACTCGCGGGTGCCCGGGTCTTTCATCTCGCCCCTCCACCCGCTAACGGCGTCACCGACGGGATCACGCGCCGCCTTGCCGAGACCTTCGCCCAGGTCGGTGACCCGGGCCGGCTGGTCTACGTGAGCACCACCGGGGTCTACGGCGACTGCGGGGGCGCCTGGGTGGACGAGGGCTGGCCCGCCCGTCCCGCCGCCGATCGGGCCCGCCGTCGCTGGGATGCCGAGCAGTGCCTGCGCCAATGGAGCGCCGAGGGTGGCGGCGAGCTGATCGTGCTGAGGGTGGCCGGGATCTATGGCCCCGACCGGCTCCCGCTCGAGCGCATTCGCCGGGGCCTGCCCCTCGTGTGCGAGGAGGAGTCGCCGTTCAGCAACCGTATTCACGTGGACGACCTGGTTGCCGTGCTCGAGGCCGCCATGGACCGTGGGACCCCGGGCGGCGTCTACAACGCCTGCGACGGTCACCCCACCACCATGACCGATTACTTCCTGCGGGTGGCCGACGCCGTCGGCCTTCCGCGTCCGCCCCTGATCCCGCTCGCGGAGGCGGGCGCGCGGCTCTCCGAGGGCATGGTCTCCTATCTCAGCGAGTCCAGGCGCCTGTCGAACCGCAGGCTTCGAGAAGAGCTCGGCGTGCGGTTGCGTTATCCCACCCTCGCCGAGGGGCTGGGCAAGGGCGTCGTATCCCAGTGATCCGGTGCGCCGGACCCGGGTGGACGATGGACTCGGCCCAGTCCCGCGGCTAGCCTGGGCCCATGTCGTCCGCTACCTCCCTTCCGACCGATGATCCGCCCGCCTCCCGGGCTCGCCGTGACCCGCGTCCTGACCGTTCGGACACGACCGCGGCAGACCTGCCCAAACCGGCCGAGCCGCCGGGCTGGCCGGCCGCGCTGCGGCTCGGCTTCGCGCTGCGCGACGGCCGGACCCGACTGGTGGATCGTTACCGTCACGGGCCGCTCGCCGTGCAGCGCGCCTTCTATCCCGAGGGCGATGTTCGCCCATTGCTACCTGCTCCACCCGCCGGGGGGAGTGGTCGGCGGCGACCGCCTGGAGGTAGACCTGGGGATCGGCGAGGGTGCCCATGCCCTCATCACCACCCCGGGGGCGGCCAAGCTCTATCGCAGCGCCGGCGCCGAGGCGCGGGTGGCCCAGCACCTGCGGGTCGCCGACGGTGGGGTGCTCGAGTGGCTCCCCCAGGAGACCATCCTGTTCCCCGGCGCACGGGCGCGGGTCGCCACCGAGGTGGAGCTCGCGGGCACGGCCCGCTTCATCGGCTGGGAGGTCCAGTGCCTGGGGCGCCCGGCCAATGGCGAGCGATTCGACCGGGGCCGCGCCGACCTCGCGCTGGCCATCCGGCGCGACGGCCGTCCGCTCCTCCTCGAGCGTCTGCGGGTCGAGGCCGGGGCCGGACTCGACGGGGCGAGCGGACTGCGCGGCCACCCGGTCGCCGCGACCTTGGTCGCCGCCGGCACCGGCCCCGAGGACCTGGAGGCCGTGCGCGCCGGGATCCCCGCCGAGCCTGCCCTGACCTGGGCCGCGACCCGGGTCGATGACCTGCTGGTGGTGCGCGCCCTTGCCGGGTACGCCGAGCCCGCCCATCGGCTTTTGCGGGCGGTTTGGGGCATACTGCGCCCCAGACTGCTGGGGCGCCCCCCGTGCCCGCCGCGCATCTGGGCGACCTGAATAGGCCCGAATCGGCCCGGCCGCCGCAGTGTTGTCGCCAGTCGTCATGTCGTCAAGAGGAGGCGCCAATGGACCTCACCCCGCGAGAGAAAGACAAGCTCCTGCTCTTCACCGCCGGACTGCTCGCCGAGCGCCGTAAGGCCCGGGGGCTCAAGCTCAACTACCCGGAGGCGGTGGCCTATATCAGCTGCGCCATCCTGGAGGGCGCCCGTGACGGCCGGACCGTCGCCGAGCTCATGGACCATGGCCGCACCCTGCTCACCCGCGACGACGTGATGGAAGGGATCGCGGAGATGATCCACGACGTGCAGGTCGAGGCCACCTTCCCCGACGGCACCAAGCTGGTGACCGTCCACGACCCGATCGTTTGAGCCTGCCCGGAGGATATCCGAATGATCCCAGGTGAGATCTTCCCCGCCCCCGGCGAGATCGAGCTCAACGCCGGTCGCCCCGTGCTGACCCTGACGGTGGCCAATACGGGTGACCGACCGATCCAGGTGGGCTCCCATTACCATTTCTATGAGACCAACGAGGCCCTTGCCTTCGACCGCGAGCCCGCGCGCGGACATCGGCTCGACATCCCCGCCGGAACGGCGGTGCGTTTCGAGCCGGGTCAGACCCGCACCGTGAGCCTGGTGCCTTATGCGGGCAGGCGTGAGGTCTATGGGTTCCGAGGTCAGGTGATGGGGCCGTTGGACCCCGAGCCGGACCAACCGGCGGATACCGCCCTGAGCGCGGGCGAGGAGGGCTGAGCCATGAGCCGAATCGATCGCGCGGCCTACGCCTCGCTCTATGGCCCCACGGTGGGCGACCGGGTGCGCCTGGGAGACTCGGAGCTGATCATCCAGGTAGAGGAGGATCGCACCGTCTACGGCGACGAGGTCTGCTTCGGGGGCGGCAAGGTGATCCGCGACGGCATGGGCCAGTGCCAGCGCCAGGCCGCCGAGGTGGCGGACCTGGTGATCACCAACGCCCTGATCCTGGATCACTGGGGGATCGTCAAGGCCGACGTGGGGATCAAGGATGGGCGCATCTCGGGTATCGGCAAGGCCGGCAATCCGGACGTGCAGGCTGGGGTGGACATCCTCATCGGTCCGGGGACCGAGATCGTGGCCGGCGAGGGCCAGATACTCACCGCCGGCGGGATCGATGCCCACATCCATTTCATCTGCCCCCAGCAGGTGGACGAGGCCCTAACCTCCGGGGTCACCACCCTGCTCGGCGGCGGCACCGGACCAGCCACGGGTACCAATGCCACCACCTGTACGCCCGGCCCCTGGAACATCAGCCGCATGCTCCAGGCGGCGGAGGGGCTACCGGTGAACCTGGGTTTTCTCGGCAAGGGCAACGGCAGTCTTCCGAACCCCTTGGAGGAGCAGCTGCGCGCCGGGGCCATGGGCCTCAAGCTCCACGAGGATTGGGGCACCACCCCGGCGGCCATCGACTGCTGCCTGGACGTGGCCGAGCGTTATGACGTGCAGGTGGCCATCCACACCGACACCCTGAACGAGTCGGGCTTCGTGGAGGACACGATCGCCGCGTTCAAGGATCGCGCCATCCACACCTATCACACCGAGGGCGCCGGCGGCGGCCACGCCCCGGACATCATCAAGGCGGCCGGGCTGTCGAACGTGCTCCCCAGCTCCACCAATCCGACCCGCCCCTACACGGTCAACACCGTGGACGAGCATCTGGACATGCTCATGGTCTGCCATCACCTGAAGCCGTCCATCCCGGAGGACGTGGCCTTCGCCGAGTCGCGCATCCGACGGGAGACCATCGCCGCCGAGGACATCCTCCACGACCTCGGCGCCTTCTCCATGATCTCCTCCGACTCCCAGGCCATGGGACGGGTCGGCGAGGTCGTCACCCGTACCTGGCAGACCGCGCACAAGATGAAGGTCCAGCGCGGTGCCCTGGCGGGGGATCCGGCCACCCATGACAACACCCGCGCCAAGCGCTATGTGGCCAAATACACCATCAACCCGGCCATCACCCACGGCATCGCCCACGAGGTGGGCTCCGTGGAGCCCGGCAAGCTCGCGGACCTGGTGCTCTGGCGACCGGCCTTCTTCGCCACCAAGCCAAGCCTGATCATCAAGGGTGGGCTGATTGCCGCCGCCCCGATGGGCGACGCCAACGCATCCATCCCCACCCCTCAGCCGGTCCACTATCGGCCCATGTTCGCGACCTTCGGGCGGGCCCTGGCCGCGACCTCCATGACCTTCCTCTCCCAATGGGCTATGGAGGCCGGCGTGCCCCAGCGGCTCGGGCTGCATCGCCTGATCGGGGTGGCCCGCGATGCCCGTCTGGTGCGCAAGGCCCACATGATCCACAACGACTGGCAGCCCGCGATCGAGGTCGACCCCCAGACCTATGAGGTCCGGGCGGACGGCCAGCTGCTCACCTGTGAGCCCGCCACCGTCCTGCCCATGGCCCAGCGGTATTTCCTCTTTTAGGCCCTGGCATTGGTGGATGCGCCGCGCCGATCCACCGCACGCCCAGCAAGGTGACCGGTAGGTCGGGCTTCAGCCCGACTGCGACGCCCGAGCAGCCTGTCGGACTTGGGGGATCGAAGCGAGGGAGTGGGAGGGCGAGGTCAGTTTGGTCCGGATCCGAGGCGCATAGTGGGTGCTATGTAACGAGGATCCGGGCCGAAATGGACCGTTCTCCCGCTTCCGCAGCCGATTCATCCTAAGTCCGACAGGCTGCTAGGCCGTGTGAAAGGTTGCTGTCGGACCGAAGTCCGACCTACAGACCTCCCGGTCGGGAATCCCCGACCGTCACAATTCCGTCATCGAACTTTCACGAAAGGATCGCATCGGGTGCGCAGAATACGCGACGCACTTCCGATATTCCCAAACCAACGTCATGTCCGGGAGCTCCTACATGAAGAAGGCCTCTTTCCTGAAGACGGCGGTCGCCGCCGGCTTCGTCACCCTGTTCGCCGTCTCGGCCACCGTCAGCGCCGATGTCAAGCTGAACGGCTCGGGCGCAAGCTTCCCCTTCCCGATCTATTCGAAGTGGTTCAAGGACTTCAGCGCCGCCAACAAGGACATTCGGGTGGACTACCAGGCCAAGGGCTCGGGCGCGGGGATCCAGGACCTGATCAACGGCACGGTCGACTTCGCCGCCTCTGACGCCGCCATGAACGAGGAGGAGATGGCCAAGGTCGAGCAGGGCGTGGTCCTGCTGCCCATGACCGCCGGCGAGGTTGTGCTGATCTACAACCTGAAGGGCGTCGATGAGCTGAAGCTGCCGCGCGATGTGTACCCCAAGATCTTCACCGGCGAGATCACCAAGTGGAACGACCCGGCGATCGCCGCGGCCAACCCGGGCGTGGATCTGCCCGATCGGAACATCACCGTGGTGACCCGCTCCGACTCCTCGGGTACCACCTATGTCTTCACCGGGCATCTCGCCGCCATCAATGAGGATTTCAAGGACGCCGTGGGTCAGGGCAAGGCCCCCGAGTGGCCGAAGTCCGGCAAGTTCGTCGCCGCGCCCAAGAATGACGGCGTCACCGCCCAGGTCCAGCAGAACGAGGGGGCCATCGGCTACGTGGAGTACGGCTATGCCAAGCTGACCGGCTGGAAGCAGGTCGCCCAGCTCGAGAACAAGTCCGGCAAGTTCGTCTCCCCCGGTCCCGAGTCTGGTGCCGCCGCCCTGGCCGCCGCCGAGTTCCCGGATGGGACCCTGCCCGGCAGCGATGTGCCCAACCTGATCGCCTGGGTGTGGGACCCGGCCGGCGAGACCTCCTACCCTATCGCCACCTTCACCTGGCTGTTGTTCTACAAGGACCAGGACGACGCGAAGGCCGAGGCCCTGCGCAAGCTCGTGGAGTACGGGGCGACCGAGGGTCAGAAGATCGCCGACGAGATGGGCTACATCCCCCTGCCTGAGAACGTCGCCGAGAAGGTCAGGTCCGCGGCCAAGTTCATCCAGTAAGCGGGGAGGGCGCGGCCTTGCCGCGCCCTGTCCTGCGGGCCAGACGGACCTGGCCCGTCCGCCCTAGACCCGATCCACGTCAGACCTGCGTTTTGGACAAGTGAGTCAGCTGTCCAACCGGCGAAACCTCGCTACTCGCAACTCGCCCCTGTCCCGCCCAGGCGGATGCTCCCTGTAGTCAATCCGTAACAATACGGGGTTAGACTGCCCCTGTTCTCATGCGGTCCGTCTATCCCCAGGCCCACCAAGCCTTTCTGCCGGGTGGAACGTCCGGGGCCCCGCCCACCACGGAACCGCCATCGGCCCTAGACGTTAACGAGGCGACCATGGCCACCCAAATGTTCGAGCGCGCCGGTGCCTCCGGCTCGATCTCGGCGCCGCCCTCCGCGGCCGATTACTCCGGCGACCGGATCTTTCGTGGCATCGCCTTGGTGGCGGCCATGGCGATCATCGCGCTGACGGCCTACATCCTCTACGAGATCGGCCGCGAGGCCTATCCGGCCATGAGCGAGCACGGTCTCGGATTCATCACCGGGACGACCTGGAACGCCACCAGGGGGGAGTTCGGGGTCCTGCCCGAGATCTGGGGCACCCTCTACAGCTCCCTGCTGGCCTTGCTGCTCGGCGGGGCCTTCGGCATCGCCATCGCCATCTTCCTGACCCAGGACTTCATCCACCATCGGCTTGCGACCATCTTCCGTACCATCGTGGAGCTGCTGGCCGCGATCCCCTCGGTGGTGTTCGGACTCTGGGGCATCTATGTCCTGATCCCCCTGATCAAGCCGATCGCCGCCTGGCTGCACGAGCACCTGGGCTGGTTCCCCCTCTTCGATACGGACCTCGCCGGTCCCGGCATGGCGCCGGCGGCGCTGGTGCTGGCCATCATGATCCTCCCCACAGTGGCGGCCATCTCGGTCGATGCCTTCCGCCGTATCCCCTACAAGGTGAAAGAGGCGGCCTACGGCATGGGCACCACCCGCTGGGAGGCCATCCTCAAGGTGATGCTGCCGACCGCCTCCTCCGGCATCCTGGCCGCGCTGGTGCTCGGCTTCGGGCGTGCCCTGGGAGAGACCATGGCGCTGGCCATGCTCATCGGAAACGCCAATCAGATCAGCGTGTCGCTCTTCGCGCCCGCCAATACCCTCGCCTCCCTGCTCGCCTCAAACTTCCCCGAGGCCGGTGGCATCGAGGTCCAGGCCCTGATGTACGCGGCCCTTGTCCTGCTCGCCATCACCTTCGTGGTCAACGTGGTGGGGCTCGGCGTGCAGCAGTACACCATCCGGAAGTTCGAGGGTAAGTGATGACCGACATCGACCTCACCACGGCCGCCCGCGAGATCCGTCCCATCCCCCAGCTGGGGCGCCAGGCCTTCGAGCCGCGCGCGCTCAAGAGTGGCCTGCTGACCTCGCTCACCTGGCTGGCCGCAATCCTGGCGTCGGTCCCGCTCTTCTCCGTGATCTACATGCTGCTGGTCCAGGGCGGTAGCCGGCTATTCGGGGCCGACTTCGCCGAGGTCCTGACCGGGCTGCCGCCGGCAGGCTTCGAGCAGGGCGGGGGCATCGGTCCCGCCATCGTGGGTACTCTGGTGATGGTGCTGATCGCCGCCCTGCTCAGCATCCCGATTGGCATCCTTGCGGCCATCTATCTGGGCGTGCTCGAGCCCAACAGCCGGATCGCCAGCGCCTCGCGCTTCCTCGCTAAGGTCCTCACTGGCTTCCCGTCGATCCTCGCCGGTGTCTTCGTCTACGCGGTGCTGGTCATCCAGTTCGGCTACTCGGCCTGGGCCGGCGGCGTGGCGCTCGCCGTGCTGATGCTGCCGACCGTGGTGCTGGCCGCCGAGGAGGCCATGGCCCAGGTGCCCCAGCGCATGAAGGATGCCGCCTATGGCATGGGCTGTACCCGCAGCCAGGTGATCTGGAAGGTGGTCATCCCGACCGGCCTGCCGGGGATCCTCACGGGGGTCATGCTCGCGATCGCCGGGGCCGCGGGCGAGTCCGCGCCCCTGCTGTTCACGGCCCTGTTCAGCAATTACTTCATCTCTGAGCTGACGGAGCCCACCGCCTCGCTCTCAATCCTTATCTACAACTTCTCGGGGATGCCCTTCCAGAACCAGATCGAGCTGGCCTGGACGGCGTCCCTGGTACTGGTCCTGATCGTGCTGGTGTTCAACATCCTGGCGCGTCTGGTCGGCCAGCCCAAGGTCTGATTTCACACACCGAGGTATCGGAATCATGAGCGCAACAGCAGAGGCGGTCTTCGTCGCGGAGCCGTACGAAGCCGAGGGCGACGTCGTCATCGATTGCAACGTGGAGAAGATCTACTACGGCGATTTCCTCGCCGTGCGCGACAGCAAGGTCCCGATCGAGAAGAACAAGATCACAGGATTCATCGGGCCCTCTGGTTGCGGCAAGTCCACGGTGCTGCGCAGCCTGAATCGCATGAACGACCTGATCCCGGTGTTCCGTTTCGAGGGCAGCGTGATCTATCACGGACAGGACGTCTATGCGAAGAAGGTCGACCCGGTGGTGGTGCGCCGCTACATCGGCATGGTCTTCCAGCAGCCGAACCCCTTCTCCATGAGCATCTACGACAACGTCGCCTTCGGGCTGCGGCTCAACCGCTACAAGGGCGACATGGACGAGCGGGTGGAGCGTGCACTCAAGCGCGCGGCCCTCTGGAACGAGGTCAAGGACAAGCTCAAGAACAGCGGGCTCTCGCTCTCGGGCGGCCAGCAGCAGCGTCTCTGCATCGCCCGCGCCATCGCCACCGAGCCCGATGTCCTCTTGATGGACGAGCCCTGCTCGGCGCTGGACCCCATCGCCACCCGCCAGGTGGAAGAGCTGATGCTCGAGCTCAAGGAGAACTACACCCTGGCCCTGGTGACCCACAACATGCAGCAGGCCACCCGCGTGGCCGATACCACCTCCTTCTTCTCGGTGGACATCTCCCAGGGCGGGCGCACCGGGTATCTGGTGGAGATGGGCCCCACCAAGCAGGTCTTCGAAGACCCGCGCGAGCAGCTCACCAAGGAATATATCTCCGGCGAATTCAGCTAGCCGGTCCGAATCAGGGGGCACCATGAAGGGCACGAAGCGGATCGCGGGCGTCGTCCTGGCGGCGCTCCTCTCGGTTACCCTGGCGTCCTGTGGCGACCAGCCAGCGGAGACATCGGCGAGCCCGGGCGGGCTGGTCGTCAAGGGCGCCGGCGCGACCTTCCCCCAGCCGCTCTACGAACGTTGGATCGCGGAGTACCGCAAGGAGCACCCCGACGTGACCTTCACCTACGAGGGGGTCGGCAGCGGCGAGGGCGTCAAGCGCTTCCTCGCCGGGACGGTCGACTTCGGCGCCAGCGACGCGGCCATGTCCGACGCCGACCTGGCCAAGGTGGACCCGCAGCGCGGCGCCCTGTTGATCCCCATGACCGCGGGGATGGTGGTGCTCGCCTACAACGTTCCGGGAGTCGACGCCGGCCTGAGCCTCGCGCGTGATGTCTACATCGACATCTTCGCCGGCAAGATCCGCAAGTGGAACGATCCGCGCATCCTCGAGGCCAACCCGGGGCTCGCGCTGCCGAACCTCGACATCCTGACCGTGGTGCGGCGTGACTCGAGCGGCACCACCTTCGCCATGACCAGCCATCTCGCCGCCGCAAGCCCCTGGTGGACGGAGCAGGGGCCTGGGCTTGGCAAACTCGTCGACTGGCCCGGAAACGCCATGACCGCCGTCGGCAACGCCGGGGTCGCGCAACGCGTCAAGATGACCGATGGGGCCATCGGCTATATGGAGTACGGTTTCGCGACGCGGCTGGGGCTCCCGGTGGCGGCCCTCGAGAACCGTTCGGGACAGATGGTCGTGCCGAGTCCCGAATCCGGGCAGGCGGCCTTGGAGCCCCCCACGGAGGAGACCCCGCTGCTACGGGTGTTCACCCCCGATCCGGAGGGGCCCGGGGCCTATCCCATCACCAGCTACTCCTGGATCCTGCTCTACGCGCGCTATCCGGATCCAGCGGTTGCCAAGGCGCTCAAGGATGCGCTGGACTGGGGGCTGACCCGGGGACAGCCGACGGCGATCGAGATGGGCTATATTCCGCTCCCGGATTCCATGGTCGCCAAGGCCCAGGCGGTGCTGGCCCAGGTGCAATAGGGGGTGCGGAACGGGGCTTTGGACGGTCTTGCGCAGGCCTCGTGACGGCGGGCCGCGCGAATCGGGTGATGAGGGGGCGGTGCCTTGGGCCGCCCCCTTTTTCTTGGGGTGCGGGCCTTGAGCGGGTCCGTCGGGCACAGACTCTCGGGGTGAAGTGACGTGGGTCCATTCGATCGGCTCGCAGTTCGCGACACTGCAAGGACTGGACGAGGGGCGGCGCGCAAGGTGGGACCGAGACTTGACCTCAACGCGATCGAGCGGTGCCTGCGCGAGGTTCAGGGCGACTTCGACGCCATCAATGCCACCCTCGACACCCCGCGCGACCCCCTGAGCGACGAGGTGATCGCCCATCTCCTGCTGGGATACAGGTACGTCAACTCGCTCCTCTCGAGGGGGATCAACCCCCTCGCTCGCGGCTACACCCAGCATCTCCTGGAGCTCAACACCCTCGTCCTGTGCGGCACCGACGAGAAGACCCAGGCGCATTGCGCGCCCCTCGTCGCGGAGACCGAGCGGCGTTTCTACGACGACCTCAGCGCCGGCGGGGTGCGCGCGCTCATGGGCTATCTGGCCGACCACAAGGAGGCGTCCGCCTGGCAGCGGGCCGCCGGTGCCTTCATCCACATCCTCTCCCAGCCGCAGCTGTTCATGGAGGGCAATCACCGCACGGGCTGCCTGGTGATGAGCTATGTCCTCGCCAGTGAGGGCAAGCCCCCGTTCGTGCTCACCGTGGACAACGCCAAGGCCTACTTCGATCCCGCCTCCCTCGCCAAGGATTGCAGGAAGCGCAGCATCCGCGCCTTGTTCGAGATGCCGAAGCTGCGCAAGCGCTTGGCCTCCTTGCTGAAGGACACGGCGAATCGCGAGTTTCTGACGCGCTAGACCGACGCGACGGGCGGCCAGGGATCCCGTCGCCCAGGACCAGGACCAGTACCACCGGCCGGTGGGCGATGTCATCAACCCGAAACGCCGCTGAAACACCCCGTCCCGCGTTGATGGGTAGGATTCACCCGGCCCAATCCCACTCGGCTCGAGGTTCCCCATGCCCAGTCGCCTGCCTCAGTGTCTCCTCGCCTCCCTCTTCGCCGGCCCCGCGTTGGCGGTCTGTCCCGGTGCCGATCCATCCAACCTGAGGTCGGTGGAGTTCATCGGCATGCCGCCGCCGGCCACCAGCGCCGAGAAGGCGGACGCCTATTCCAGCGCCGTGATGCGGGCCACCTGTGCCGGGGGTGAGACGACCGACTACCCGCTGCGCTACCACGAGATCTTCGCGACCACTGACCGGGTTGGCGCGAGTGTGGTCGGTGGCCTGTTCAACGCGGCGGGCGAGCCCCTGACGGACAACGACGGTCAGATGGCCTCCGACGCCCCGACGGCACCTCCCTGATCCAGATCGAGGGCATCGAGGCCGAGGTGATCGCAGGGCAACCCGCTCGCGATGGTGACCCAGTTCGAGTTCAAGGATCTGCCGCCCAACGACGGGGTGAGCTCAGGCGGCTTCTGGTCCAAGCTCCCGGCCGTCATGGGCCTGACCCTGTTGGACCAGGACCCGGCCAGCGGCCTGTTGGCGGCCAAGGCCTACCGGCCCATCGACTTCTCGGGGGTCAACGGCGGCTGGATCCACTGCGGCTCCACCCTATCCGCCTGGAACACCCACATCGGCTCCGAGGAGTACGAGCCCGATGCGAAGGTGCGCGGCGGCGGCATGCCGGCGGACGACTCGGACGACCGCACGGATATCGCGAGCTTCAGCCAGTACTATTTCGGCGACGCGGCCACCGCCAACCCCTATCACTACGGCCTGGTGCCGGAGATCAGGGTCGGCGCCGACGGCGGCACCCGGGTCGTCAAGCACCATGCCCCCGGGCGCTATGCCCGGGAGATGCAGATCATGGCCGCGGATGACCGCACCGCGATCGGCGGGGACGACGGCAAGAACACGGGGCTCTTCATGTTCGTCGCCGACAAGGCGGCGGACCTCTCCGCGGGCACCCTGTATGCGGCCAAGGCCACCCAGACCAGCGCCGAGAACGGGGGCAGCTTCGATCTCGACTGGATCAGGCTGGGGCACGCGAGCAACGCCGAGATCGAGGCCCTGGTGAAGGGCGGCATCCGCTTCAGCGACATCTTCGACGTTGCGATCACCGACCCGGGCGACAGCAGCTTCCAGAAGGTCCGGACCTACAACGGCACCGAATGGCTGCGGCTCAGGCCGGGGATGGAGCAGGCCGCCGCCTTCCTCGAGACCCGTCGCTACGCGGCCCTGCTCGGCGCCACCACCGAGTTCTCCAAGATGGAGTACATCGCCTACAACCCGACGGACCGGAGGTTCTATCTCGTCCTCTCGCGGGTCGAGGCGGGTATGGCCGACGATACCGGCGACATCCGCGTGGCCCCCAACGATGGCGGCATCATCCTCGAGATGACGACGGCCGGAGAGCGCAAGGACACCGCGGGCAACCCGATCGACAGCCCCTTCGTCGGGACCAGCCTGACCTCGATCCCCGAGCTCGTGGGCGGCTGGCTCGGCAAGGACGGCAAGGACGCCGAGGGCAACCGCTGCGCCCAGGACAGGATCTGCGGACCCGACAACCTGGTGTATGCGGACTCCATCCGCACCCTGTTCATCGGCGAGGACACCAGTCGCCGCAACAACAACTATGTCTGGGCCTTCAACATCGATACGCGTCGGCTCTCGCGGATCCTGTCCGTGCCCATGGCTGCCGAGGCAACGGGCCTGATGGTGGCGCCGAACTACAATGGCCACGCCTACATCATGAGCAACTTCCAGCACCCGGGTGAGGATGACCTCAAGCGTTACACCGGGGCGGACAAGGCGGACGTGCTGGCTCGCATCAACAGCCAGTGGGCCAACAAACGGCGTGCGGCCATCGGCTATATCGGCACCACCGAGGGCGCGCTGCCGGCGTTGCATTAGGGTGCTCCCGGGGGCTTGGGTCCGGCGGACCGCAACGCTGTAACCAGCCCCGAGGGTCCGCGAAGGCATGCCAGGAGGCGACATGACCATGACCCCCAGCCCCACGCAGCGTCAGCTGGAGCGGCTCGAGGCGCAGCTCGCCAACCTGCGCGACGGCGCGATCAAGCTCGCCGAGGCCTATGCGCAGGATCTCGCCCAGGTCGAGCCGAGCTACCGCGCGAGCGCCACCAACCTGCTCCATTATCTGAGCATCAGGCAACACGACATCCGCCCGTTGCAGCAGGATCTGGCATCCCTCGGCCTGTCGTCCCTGGGCGTGCTCGAGCCCCATGCGATGGCGAGCCTCAACGCGGTGATCGGGGTGCTGGAGCAGCTCACCGGTGAGACCTTCGGCGGCAGGCCCCAGGCCCCGGTGGATTTCCGCACCGGACCCCTGCTCCTGCGCGATCACACCCGGGTCTTGCTGGGCCCCGACCCCCAGGGGCGCACCGTGCGCATCATGGTGACCATGCCGAGTGAGGCGGCGACCAACCCGCAGCTGGTGCATGACCTGCTCATGGCGGGGATGGACGTCATGCGCATCAACTGTGCCCATGACGGGCCTGACGCCTGGGCCGCCATGGTGGAGAACCTGAGGCTCGCCGAGCGCGCCGTCGGGCGTAGCTGCCGCGTTCAGGCGGACCTGGCGGGCCCGAAACTGCGGACCGGACGGATCCGTCCCAGCGGGCGGGTGTTGAAGCTCAACCCCCGTCGGGATGCCTTCGGCCGGGTGACGATCGCCGGGCGTATCTGGCTCGCGAATCCGCTCGCGGATCAGCCGCCCCCCGAGGACGCGCACTTCAGGCTGGCCATCGAGGGAGACCTGGTGCCGATGACCCAGGTGGGCGACCTCATCGGCTTCACGGATACCCGTGGTCAGTCCCATGAGCTGACCGTCGTCGAGTGTGTCGGCGATGGCCGCATCGCCGAGATCGATCGCACCGCCTATGTGGAGGACGGTACCCAGGTCGTCGCGCTGCGCGACGGGGAGCCGATCGGCGGGGGTCGCGTGGTTGGCGTGCCCGAGGTCGTGAACCCCATCGCCCTGCTCCCGGGCGAGCGGCTGGTGCTGACCCGGGAGGGTCTGCCCGGCGCGAATGCGCTGCGGGATGCCGATGGCCAGGCGATCGAGCCCGCGCACATCCACTGCACCCTGGCGGCGGCGTTCGAGCAGGTCGAGCCGGGCCAGAGCGCCTGGTTCGACGACGGCAAGATTGGCGGCATCGTGCGCGAGAACGATGGAGAACGCATCATCGTCGAGATCACCCAGACCGGGCCGCAGGGGGCGCGGCTGCGCGCCGAGAAGGGCATCAACTTCCCGGACACGCGGCTCAAGACCTCGGCCCTGACCGACAAGGACCTCGTCGACCTGACCCAGGTCGCAAACCTGGTGGACATGGTGGCCCTGTCCTTCCTCCGGGGGCCCGAGGATGTCGACCGGCTTCACGACGAGCTCCACCGGCTCGGCGCGAGCCGTCTGGGCGTGGTCCTCAAGATCGAGAATCGCCAGGCCTTCGAGAATCTGCCGCGTATCCTGCTTGCGAGTCTGCGGGCGCCGCCGGTCGGGGTGATGATCGCCCGTGGCGATCTGGCCGTGGAGGTGGGCTTCGAGCGCCTCTCCGAGGTGCAGCAGGAGATCCTCTGGCTCTGCGAGGCGGCGCACGTGCCGGTGATCTGGGCCACTCAGATCCTCGAGGGGATGGCGAAGAAGGGGGCGCCCTCGCGGGCGGAGGTCTCGGACGCCGCCATGAGCATCCTCGCGGAGTGCGCCATGCTCAACAAGGGGCCCAACATCGTCGGGACGGTTCGCTTCCTGAGCGGCGTTATCGACCGCATGGACGAGCACTACATCAAGCGGCGCGCGACCCTGCGCAAGCTATCGGTGGCCCAGCTCTAGAAAGGGCCTGATCATCGGCCAAGGTCACCACGCCATCCAAGAGGCGCACTGCTTGCGTGGCGTCAGATCCATGTGCCGCAAGAAGTGCGATCAACCAGCTTCCCAAAGGGGCGCTGCGGTCTTGATGGCGACGGTCACGGGATCGGCCGCGCCATCTGGTCGACGTCCACCCCCATGCCGGCGACGCTGCGGTTCAGGGCGCGGAAGCGCTGGGACATGTCGTGGATGCCGGCGTTCAGTCCATCCATGCGGGTATCCATCCGGGTCGTGGTCGCGCGCATCCCCGCCACGTCGCCGCCCATGCGCTCCACCCGTCCGGCGAGCTCGTGCATCTGATCGCGGATGACGGGCATCAGGGCGACGTCCTCGTCCATCGACGCTATGGTCCCGGTCATGGTGCCCATGTGCTCGGCGACCTGGGTGAAGTGACCAGTCATCTCCCGCAAGGCCGAGACCATGCGGTGACGCCCGGCTTCTCGATGCTGGAGAAGCGGTAGACCGACGACCAGCTCAGGTTGCCCTGGGCGGCCAGGGCGCCGATGTACCAGGGCCGCTCCCTGGGGTGGTAGAGTCCGCCCCCCTCCACATGGGCGATGGGCTGGTAGGCGCGGTCGCGGTAGATCAGCTGTTCCCGGGGCCGCTCCCCGCTGCGGTCGATGAATCGCGTCACCCGCTGGGGGCTGTCGGGCACCTGGATGAAGCCGCCGGAGGGATCGGCGACGTAAATGGAGAGGATCTGCGGCGAGAGCTCGAGCTGCCGCCAGAAGAGCCGGAAGACCTGTTCCCGCTCGGCCGCCAGCCCCTGCGGCGAGACCACCAGGGCGTTCGTCTCCAGGAAGGCATGGGCGTCCTCGAGGATCGCTAAGGTGCGGTCAGCCACCTTCTCCGACATCTGGTCGATGATGTCCGCGGAGAGTGCGAGCGAGACCTCGGCCGCGCGCCGATAGGCGTTGTAGCCCACCGCCGCGGTGGTGAGCACCAGCAGCAGGGTGAACAGCAGGATGAAGGCGGATCTGTAACTGTGTACCAGCACGCGACAACCTGGCACCGGGTGGACGGGTGCCCCGCGGTGACCCGATTGTGCGCGATCGGCCGGTGTCGCGCCAGAAAAACACGTGTGACGAATGGGTTACAGAGTTCCAACGGCACCTTTCAGCGGCTGGCGCGCGGACCCGAGGCGGTCCCTATTCAGCCTGGGCGCGGTCGATGAAGACCTGTTGGGCCGCGCGGCAGGGTTCGCCCTCCGCGGGACGGCGCCGCCGGTAGCCGCCGTCCGGCTGCATGTCCCAGGCCGAGCAGTTGTCGGCCTCGTAGATGCGCAGGATCTCCTCCAGCTCGGCCTTCAGAGCCGGGTCGCAGACAGGTGCCACGGCCTCCATGCGCCGCGAGAGGTTGCGGCTCATCCAGTCCGCGGAGCCGATGAAGAACTGCGGCTCACCGGCATTCTCGAAGCGGAAGATCCGCCCGTGCTCGAGGAAACGCCCCAGGGTGCTGTAGACCCGTATCGTCTCGGAGAGCCCCGGGACCCCAGCGCGCAGGCAGCAAAGGCCGCGGACATTGAGGGCGATGGGCACCCCGGCCATGCTCGCCACGTACAGCTCACGGATGATCTGCGCGTCCTGTAGCTGGTTCAGCTTGGCGCGGATGCCGCTGGGGCGCCCAGCTTGGGCGTTCTCCGCTTCACGGCGAATGAGGTCCGTGAAGCGCTCGCGCAGATCGTGGGGTGCCACCAGGAGCTTGCCCTGCATGGGCGGGGCGATCCCGCCGGTCAGCTCGTTGAAGACGGCGGCGGCGTGGGCGGCGAGATCGGGATCCGCCGTGAGCAGCCCCAGGTCCTCGTAGAGTCGAGCCGTACCCGTGTGGTAGTTCCCGGTTCCGATGTGGACATAACGGCGAATCCCGTCGGGCTCTTCCCGGACCACCAGGGCCAGCTTGATGTGTGTCTTGAGGCGCTCGACACCGTAGGCCACGTGGGCCCCCGCCTGCTCCAGCTCCCGGCCCCAGCCGATGTTGGGTGCCTCGTCGAAACGAGCGGTGATCTCCACCAGCACGGCGACCTGTTTGCCGCGGCGCACGGCGTCCTTGAGGGCCTGGATGATCGGCGAGTTGCTGCTGGTCCGATAGATGGTGAGCTTGATGGCGAGCACGCTCGGGTCGGCCGCCGCACTCTGCAGGAAGTGCAGGATCGAGGTGTCGAAGCTGTGGTAGGGGAGATGGAGCAGGATGTCGCCGTGGCGGATCTCGCGGAAGATCGCGCCCGGGTTGCCGCGGTCGAGCTGGCGTAGTCGGGGGTGGGTCACCGGCTCGTGCGGGGGATCGCGCTGGTCCGCGAAACCCTCCACCGGCAGGTGCATCAGGTCCCCCAGGCCCAGCATCCCCGGGGCTATCACGACATCCCCGGCGCAGGCCCCGAGCTGGGCGAGCAGCCATGACCGCAGAGCCTCGGGCATGTCGGCGCTCACCTCGAGGCGCACTACGCCCGCGAACCTGCGGGCCGTGAGCTCGGTGGTAACCATACCGATGATGGCCCCGGGGGAAAGGTCCGCGTCCTCGGGTCCGGCCAGATCCTTCCAGGGGTCGTCCTTGGCGCCCCGGATCACCCGGAAGAAGGAGCAGCTGATGCCGGTGGCCAGGGGAAAGAGCACGCCCAGGTTGGCCGCGATGACCTGCTCCAGGGGTACCCAGCCGCGCCGGTTTGGGATCGGGATCCAGCGGGGCCGATTCGCGGGCACCTTGATCCTTACGAATCGGCCGCGGTGCCGGCCCGGGTCGGTGACCTGAACGGCCAGATTCAGACCCAAGTTGCTGATGAACGGGAAGGGGTGGGCGGCGTCCGCGGCCAGCGGGGTCAGGATGGGCTCGACCGACTCGATGAAATAGCGGGCCAATGCCTCCCGCTCGTCCTGGGTGAGGGCGTCCATGTCGTAGATGGGGATCCCGAGGTCGCCGAGCGCGGGCCGGAGCTCCTCCTCCACCAGGCGCGCCACCAGTCCCTGTTGAGCACGCAGCTCCTGCCGGCAGGCGGCGAGCTCCTCGGCCGGGGTCAGACCGTCCGGCCCCGGCTTCTGGTCGCCCTTCTCGACCTGGCGGCAGAGCCCGCCGATGCGCTTCATGGCGAATTC
Source organism: uncultured Gammaproteobacteria bacterium (assembly GCA_963714915.1). Lineage (GTDB taxonomy): Bacteria > Pseudomonadota > Gammaproteobacteria > Chromatiales > Chromatiaceae > Thiodictyon. The sequence goes on along the minus strand of CAVQQM010000017.1, from coordinate 10,394 downwards.
GTCGTAGATCATGCCCATGATCCCGGCGAACTTGACCCGCTCGAGGAGCGGCTGATCCGGGTCCTCCGCCAATGCCAGGACACGGCGGGCGAAGCTGAGCCAGCTGAGCTCCCGGTTGATATGCGCCTGCGGAGAGTCCAGGGTGATGGGCTCGCGTTCTGACATGACCACCTCGGGATCAATCGAGTGACGCTGAACAGATCCGTCCATGGATTTGTTCAGCGCGCCTTCCAAAGAGGCGCGACTCCTGGAAGGCTCCATGTTCAATGGCTTGCAGCCGTTGGACATGCGGGCCATCCTTGACCCGGACGGGAAGCGCTTCGATCAGCGCGCCATAGCTTGAGGCGCGGGAAGCCTATACCTGGCGCGGTCGCGCATCAATGCGATCCGGGGGTTTGACGAGCCCCAAGCCATCCCCGCGAGACACGGGTCCGTACGCCCTCGAACAGCCCACGACGAGGGCGACGCGCTAGACAGGGACCGCCGTCCCGGGCGAGGCTTGTCAGGAGCAAGCACGTCTCGGGCAGAGCCCGCGGGGATCCGGTCACCATGAATGCGAAGAAGTCCAAGAAGCGCGTCCAATTGAACCAGGAGCTCGGGGTCGGCTCGGCGCTGGCCGAGATCCTGAGTCACAACCTGAAGGCCCTCGAGCAATGGGAGGCAACGGCTCGCTCCTGGGAGGACATCGAGGGCGTCCACCAGATGCGAGTCGCATCCCGGCGGATGCGCGCGGCCTTGTCCGCCTTTCGGGGCGCCGTGCCCAAGGAGTTGAGCGCTCCCTGGTCCCAGGAGCTGGGCTGGATCGCCGGGGAGCTGGGCAGGGCCAGGGATCTGGATGTCTTCATCGACGAGGGCCTCGGGGCGGTGGTGGACAGGCTCCCCCTGGCCGGCGGGGACAGGCTGATCGCACTTGCCGAGACACATCGCGCCGAGGCCTACGAGGCCGTCCGTGCCATGCTCGACAGCGACCGTTACGCGCGCTTCAAAAACGGGTTCGCGCGCTGGGTGGAAACACAGGCCTGGAACCAGCCGGATCTACCCTCGAAGCAGCGCCGCACCTTGGACGAGGGCATCAGCGTCTATTCGCGCAGACTCCTCGACCGCCTCGAGCGCAAGGTCTTGGAGGCGGGCAGCGAGGTGGACAAGAACGACGCCGCGCAGATGCATCGCCTGCGCATCGAGTGCAAGAAGCTGCGGTACGCAGCGGAGTTCTTCGCGCCCGTGCTGCCTGGCCTCGACGGCTTCATCGCCCACCTGAAGGGACTCCAGGACCTGCTCGGGGTCCTCAACGACGTCTCGGTGATGGGTGGTCTCCTCGACGCCCTGCTCGAGGGTCAATCAGACCCCGAATTGATCCGCTTCTCCGGCGCCCTGGTGGGCTGGCGCACGCGCGAGGCCTACCAGCTCCTGGACGGCTTCGACGAGCGTTGGGAGGCCTTCGTCCATGCCAAGCATCCCTGGTGGCATAAGGGCGGCAAACCCGCAGACTAGGGCGCGCCGCTCGGTCCTAGTCCGCGGGCCCTAAACTCCTGAAAAAAAGAAAAATCGGCGCTGGTCAATCCTTGGCCAGGGCAACGAAACCGTCACGCCATGAACCCTTTGCGTCGCTCGCCAGTCGGTTGCGCACAGGCTTATCCACAGCTCCTGTGGAGGGATCGCGAATTCATCGGATTGACCGGCGGTTGTCATCCCTTCGACAGGATCAGCTCGAAGGAGTCGACGCAACTTAACCCAGAGATGATGGCCTTTGCGCGATGGCGCGAGCACCCCGGGATCGGCGGCTTCCCCGGGGTCGGTAGCGGCGCCGTGGGTTCACGAAAGCGTCATGGGGGGCGTGGTATACGGGGCGGGGGAGTCGCGAGTGGCGAGATTCGAGTCGCGAGGATTCGTGGCTCGCGGGCCAGTTGCTCGCGCCGGAACGGAGCACGGACGGTGCTCGCGCACAAGATCTCCATTCGCGATTCGCCTCCTGTCTCTCCGGGGACCCGCAAGACGCGAAAACACCGGCGCCGCCCGCCTTCGGTCTCGGTCGCGGGGACTGGCCGTAAGCGGCGGCTGGTGCCCGCGTCCTAGGGGCGGACCGCCGTTACACGCGATCATCGGCCGGTTCCTACGGATAGCCGATCACGGATAGCTGAGTGGGCCGGAGAGGGTCGCCCGCCCCGCGCGGTACATCCAGATTGAGGCATGACATGACCACCGAGGCAGAGGCCACCAAGCCCCCACTGATCTGGCGTCCGGCCGGGGAGGCCGGCATCAGCGATGACCTCGATGACCACAACAGCGCCGTGGTCGATGCCTTCTCCCGTCTAATCAAGGCCGGCGATCGCGAGGCCGTCACCCGAGCCCTGAAGCGCTGGCCTCCGGCACATCTCGTCGCCCTCTTCGTGCACCTGCCCTTGAGACGGGCGCGCGTGCTTCTCGACTGGCTCGACCGCTACCAGGCCAGGGTGGTCGCGGAGCTGAACCCGTCGTTCCGCGACGCCCTGCTCGAGGACGTCACGGTACAGCGTCTGGCCGACGTGTTGGACGGCTTGGAGCCCGAGGACGCGGCCAGCGCCCTGCGGGAGCTGCCCGAGGCCGTCGTCCAGCAGGTCCTGCCGCGCCTGCGCGATCATGCGGCGATCGAGTCGTCGCGCGGCTATGAGGAGGAGTCGGCCGGCAGCATCATGAGCCGCAAGTTCGTCGCGGTGCCGCCCGATTGGACGGTCGGTCAGGTGACCCGAGAGATCCGCGCCCATGCACGGGAGATCGAACGGCTCTACGCGGTGTATGTGGTCGATGCGGATCATCGACCGGTGGGTTATCTGCGCCTGCGTGACCTCTTGCTGTCGCCGAAGGAGGCGTGCGTCCGCGACATCATGAGCACGGACTTCATCGCGGTCGGCCCGGACATCGACCAGGAGGCGGTGGCCCGGATCGCGGATCGCTACGAGCTGAGCGTGGTCCCGGTCGTCGATCGCGAAGGCCGGCTGATCGGGCGTATCACCCCCAAGAAGCTGCGCCGGGTCCTGCGCGAAGAGGCGGAGGAGGACATCAATCTGATGGCGGGCCTGCCCGCGGATACGGGCCCGGACGAGTCGATCGGACGCATCGTGCGCGGACGCATCCCCTGGCTCCTGATCGGGCTCGCGGGGGCGTCGGTCTCCGCCGCCGTCGTTGGAGCCTTCGAGGACCAGCTTGCCCGGGCCGCGATCCTCGCCACCTTCATCCCCATCGTGATGTCCAGCGCCGGCAACGCGGGCATCCAAGCCTCCACCGTGGCGGTCCAGGGTCTCGCGACCGGCGCGGTGACCTTCGGTGATCTGGGTTGGCGTCTGGGTAAGGAGCTGATCGCCGCCCTCAGCAACGGGGCGATTGCGGCCGCCGTCCTGGTGGCCCTGGTGATCCTGATATCGCGCTTCGTGGCCCTCGACGACCCGGTTCGACTGGCCCTCACCGCCGGGGTGGCCCTGATGACCGTCATCACCCTGGCCGTGGCCGTGGGGGCGACCGTCCCCCTTGTCCTCGATCGGATCGGCATCGACCCGGCCATGGCCACCGGGGTCTTCATCACCACCGGAAACGACATCATGGCGGTGGCGGTGTTCTTCCTGATGGTGACCTTGTTCTATCTGTGAGAGTGGCGAGGTACGAGTAGCGAGTGGCGAGGAGTGTTGGCCGACGTGAAAGGCGGGACAGCCTGGCCGCTTTCGATCTGGGATCTCCGATCGCCCAGACTGGAGCGTACCGCCGGCTGGGACCTAACACCCGGGCAAGTAGCTGGCACGTCCCTCGCCCCTCGCAACTCGCCACTCTCACCTTCCCATCTAGACAGGTCGTGGCCCAGGTCGGCCGTCCTCGACGGCGAAGGCGGCCAGGGTCTCGCAGCCCGCGTCCGGCTGGTCGACTGAGGTGACCCCGCGCAGCTCCGCGGTGAGGCGCTCGGGGGTCAGCTCGAGTCGCAGATAGCCACGCCGGGCCCCGGTGGCGAGCTGGATGTGTGGGCCCTCCGAGACCGCGGTCTGGATGCGCGCCTCGGGCGGGGGGCCCGACGTGATGGAGGTGGTCACGAATTCGCTCGCGACCACGGACGAGCGAGGGTCGTCGAAGTCCGGCTTGAGATCGCTGACCCAGAAGGAGTGCAGGTCACCCCCGAGAACCACCGGGTTGGCGGGTCGGCGCACCGCGAGATAGTCGAGCAGGCGCCGACGGGCCGCGGGATAGCCGTCCCAGCCATCCGAGAAGAACTGCCCGCCTGGACCGGGTTTGCCGTCGGCCTGGGCCATGAGGGTCTGCTGACCGAGCAGGTTCCAACGGGCCTTGGAGGCGTCCAGACCGGCCGCGAGCCAGGCCTCCTGGCGGGCGCCCAGCATGGTCGCGTGGGGATCGAGGCGTTCGGCGCAGTGCTCGATCAGGTTGGAGCCCGCGCGACCCGGCCTCGGGCAGGGTTGCGGCGTGCGGTATTGACGGTTGTCGAGCATGTGGAAGGCGGCGAGCTGCCCAAGCTCGACCCGGGTGTGCAGGCGCAGGTGGGGTCCGAAGGGCACCATGGCGCGCGGCAGGGGCATGTGCTCGTAGTAGGCCTGGTAGGCGGCGGCGCGGCGCTGGAGGAACCAGGCCGGCTCGTCGTCGTTCTGGGAGCGGTCGCCCGCGTAGTCGTTCTCGAGCTCATGGTCGTCCCACACCACCAGCCAGGGACAGCTGGCGTGGGCGGCCTGGAGGTCGGGGTCGGACTTGTAGAGTGCGAAGTGTCTGCGGTAGTCCTCGAGGGTGTGGGGCTCGGGCGCGCCGTGGCTGCGCACCCCCGCGCCTCGGGCAGACGACTCGTAGATGTAGTCGCCCAGGTGCAGGAAGAGGTCCAGGTCGTCGGCGGCTACATGCCGGTAGGCGACAAACCAACCCTGCTCGTAATGCTGGCAGGAGCCGACCCCGAGGCGCAGGCGCCCGGGCCAGGCGTCCGCCGCCGGTGCCGTGCGGGTGCGTCCGACCGGGCTGGTCGCCTCGCCGGCGTGGAAGCGATACCAGTACTCCCGGTCCGGCGCGAGGCCGCTCGGCTCCACGTGCACCGCATGACCCCAGGCCGGGGTCGCATAGGCCGTCCCGCTGCCGACGATGGTCTGAAACCCGGGCTCGGTGGCGATCTCCCAGTGCACCGGGATCGTCTCCGGCGGCATGCCCCCGCCCGGGACCAAGGGCTGCGGTGCCAGTCGTGTCCAGAGCACCATCCCGTCTGGCCTGGGATAGCCGGAGGCGACACCGAGGGTGAAGGGGAAGACGCCCAACGAGGGCCTGGCGCGCAAGCGGGTCGTGGCCCCGGTGAGTGCGAGGGCGCCGAAGATCCGCAGCAGGTCGCGCCTGGACCAGTTGCAGGGCCTATCCGGGATCTGGTGCATCGGGGCTCCCTTTGTCGACATGGCTGGATCGAGGTCGCGGTCTTGCGCTCCAGGTTAACGCGGGCCTGTTGCGCGAAGGTTGCCGATCCCGCCCTCGGTCGGCCGGTGAACCCACCAGATCGGGACAGAGCCCCCGTGCGGTGAGGTTCGATCGACGGGGCATCTCCCGGTTCCCCCTCTCGAACCGCGGCGCCCAGGGCGCGCGGCGCAGACCCGTGCAATGCCGGGGCGGCAGACACTTGGTTATCATCGCAGCCCCATGGGTGCCCAAACCGCCCCGGCCCGAATGGATTGGAGGAGATCCCGCCATGGCCCAGCTGCCCGATCGCGAGCAACAGATCCGCCTGGTGCACGCGGCCTTCATCCGCCAGGTGGTGGAGACCTGCCAGGGTGCGGACACACGCCCGGCCTTCGACCAACTGATCGCCTCGGCCGAGCAGCAGGGATGGACCGACCTGGGGCGCGCCCTGCGCCGAATCGGTGCGGGTGAGCGCTCCGCCTCGGTCCTCGCCGGACTCGACGAGGAGGACCGGGTGATCGCCGAGTCGGTCCTGGCCGGCATCCAGGACCCTCGCACCCTGCCGGACCCCGCCCAGGCCCAGGATGCGACCCTCGCCGCGCCCGGCCTTGCCCACATGATCCACGCCGCCCGCAGCGACCCCAACGCGCTCGCCTTGATCGGCAACCTGGCCGAGCAGATGCAGCAGGTCGGGGGCAGCATGGGTCGCCTGGCGGGCGCGATCCGACCCCTGATCAACGGCGATCGCGACCCCGATCGGCTCTGTCGGGGCATGGACACCCGCACCGAGCAACTGGTCCTCGACATCCTGCGCGAGCTGGGGCAGCTCGAGCGGCATTGAGACGAGGCGCGCCTGGCGGAGGCGACTATGTCCAAGGCAATCGTGGAGATCCCAGGGCGCGGCACATATTTGGACCAGGCGCTGGACGCGGCGCGGCGGGCCGATGGGGGCGAGGCGCTGGCAGAGGCGGATTACCATCTGGGCTTCGCCAATGCGGCGCAGCTGTTCGCTGAGCTGACCCCGGCGCGGCTGGCGTTGCTCGATGCACTCAAGGGGCTGGGGCCGGTGACGATCCAGGCCCGTGCGAGGTAGGCCCTTGCGAGGTATCTGGGGAAGGATGGCGCCAGCGTCCATGCCGATACAGGCAAGCTCCTGGAGCTGGATCGGGTGGCGAAGACCGAGGCGGGCCGCGTTTGGGTGCCCTGGGAGGAGATCCAGATCCGTGTCACCCTCGGCGGGGAGCGGGCGGCGTGAGTGGAGCGTGGTCGGCGGGCGGTGGCGGCAGCTGTTGCGCCACGATAGATTGGCGGAGAGGGAGGGATTCGAACCCTCGATAGGCTATTAACCTATACACACTTTCCAGGCGTGCTCCTTAAGCCACTCGGACACCTCTCCAGATCCGCCCGCGTCTTTGCCGTCCTGGCCCCGGCGCGGGCGAGCCGGGGAAGATACATGAAGCGGGGGGGCGATTCAAACGACTGGACAGCCTCACGGCCTCAAGCGCAGGCCGCTGATCTAACCGAGCCCCGTCGTTCTTACGTTTCGCCCAGGGGCCAACCTGCGCGATCCGCCACTGGATGCCCGCAACTGTCAGGTACAAGGCCCAGCCGTGTCGAAATCCGCACATCGAGCGGCGCCTGCCGCCACCCTCGCCGACCGCTTCGAACTCTACGAGCTAGCGGTCCAGAATCCACGCGCGGAGGTCGACTTCGTCGATCGCACTTATCGAGCCCTGCGCGGGCGCTCCGCGCGGGTGTTGCGGGAGGACTTTTGCGGCACCGCCGCGGTTGCCTGCGAGTGGGTGCGTCGACGCAAGGGCAACCGGGCGGTCGGGGTGGATCTCGACCGGGAAGTGCTGGACTGGGGCAGGCGCCAAAACCTCGAGCGGCTGAACGAAGACCAGCGTGGGAGAGTGGATCTGCGCGCCGAGGACGTGCTGACCGTCGCCTGCGCACCGCTGGATATCGTGCTGGCCATGAACTTCAGCTACTGGCTGCTCGCCGGGCGCGAGTCGCTGCGGGACTATTTTTCGCGCGTGCGCCAAGCCCTCGGCCCCCGCGGCATCTTCTTCCTCGACGCCTACGGGGGCTACGACGCCTATCGGGTGATCGTCGAGGAGCGCACGGTCCCGCATCCCGGCCTCGGCGAGTTCAAGTACGTGTGGGAGCAGGAGCTCTATGACCCGGTGAGCGGACGGCTGGTCTGCCACATCCATTTCGAGCTGCCCGACGGGGCGCGTCTCGAGCGGGCCTTTAGCTACGACTGGCGTTTGTGGTCCTTGCCCGAGATCCGCGATCTGCTCGCAGAGGCGGGTTTCTCGCGGGTGCTGGTCTATTGGCAGGGCTGGGATGCCGAGGGCAATCCCGACGGGGTCTTCGTCCCCGTCGAGAGCGGCGAGCCGGATGCGGGCTGGATTGCTTATCTGTCGGCCGAGCCCTGAACCTGTAGCTTCGGGGTCTGTACCAGCCCCGATCGGCCGCGGGGCGCGGGTCCGTGTCGTCGGACCCGCCTGGTGGGGTGGGTGCCGGTCAGTGGGCCGCGACCTGGGCGGCCTGGTCGCGGGTGTAGAAACGGCCGTCGCGAAGGAAGCCCGAGACGACACCAGGGCGTGCCCGCGTGACCCGCCCTTCCGGATCGCGCTCGGCGACCCAGTGCTCGGGTAGACCATCCAGCAGGTGCATGGGCGCGGGGGCGCCGTCGGCATAGCGCGAGCGCGCCAGCTCACCGGTGACCTCGTTGCGGAACCCGGGGACGAAGCCCTGGGGTCGGTCGCCCCGGCGTGCGCCGTGGGTGCGCGCATAGAGTCCTTCTTCGTCGGCGAGTGCGATCTCTGTCAGCACCCCGTGCAGGCGGCGCTCGCGCTCCATGTCCCGTGGCGCCGGAGGGGTTTCGACGGTTACTTCGAGCAGTTGCAGCTGTGTGAGCATCATCGTCAGTCTCCCGGCCCGGCTCTGGTGCGGGCCCTGTGCGATCAGATAAGCATCTTCCACGCCAGGTCAGGTTGCGGCCTGAGGCCGCGAACCCAATAGCCGGGGTGACCCGCGGACGTTGGCCAGGGTCGGGCGGTCTGCCGGATCGTGCGGGCGCGGACGTTGCGTTTCGGGGGCGGGCCGTTGCAATCTGCGGGGGCGCAATGTGACCCATCCGGTCCGTTTGCGTCCAAGGTTGGCGCCCTCGGTCGCCTGCCGGGTTCCGGGCCAGCCGCCAGATCCCCCCGCGTGAGCATCCGCCATGTCCCAGGTCTTCCCGACCGAAGCCCAAGCCGACCGCCGTCTGAGCCTCGAGGAGGTCCTTGAGGACCTGGTGGCTGACGGGCTGGTCACGGCCCAGGCCGCCCAGAACCTGCTGCGGACCGCCACCCCGAGTGACCGCGCCGAGCGCCATGCCCTGGAGCTGGTGGCCGATGCCAAGCTCCATCACGCCCAGTCGCCCAAACGGCTGTTGACCCTGGAAGAGCTCAGCTTCTGGCTGGCCCGCAAGAGCGGGCTCGACTATCTGCGCATCGATCCGCTCAAGATCGACGCACCCAACGTGGGTGATCTGGTCACGGCGGCCTATGCCGCCTGGAACCGCATCCTGCCGGTGGCGATCACGCCAGAGCGGGCGGTCTTCGCCACCTCCGAGCCCTATCTCACCGGCTGGGTCGAGGAGCTGCGCGGGATCATCCGCCGCGAGATCGTGCGGGTGGTTTCCAACCCGAGGGACATCGAGCGCTACCGCAAGGAGTTCTTCGGGGTCTCCAGCTCCATCAAGGGCGCCCAGACGGGCGGGGACGAACGGCGCTTCGGCCTCGGCAACCTCGAGGCCCTGGTGGAGCTGGGCAAGGCGGGGAAGCTCGACGCCAACGACAGCCACATCGTCCACATCGTCGACTGGCTGCTGCAATACGCCTTCGACCAGCGCGCGAGCGACATTCACCTCGAGCCGCGGCGTGACCTGGGCAACATCCGATTCCGCATCGACGGGGTCATGCACCCGGTCTATCAGGTCCCCGCGAGCGTGATGACCGCCATCACCAGCCGGGTGAAGATCCTCGGGCGCATGGATGTGGCCGAGAAGCGCCGTCCCCAGGACGGGCGCATCAAGACCCGCGGCGAGGACGGGCGCGAGCTCGAGATGCGCCTGTCCACCATGCCTACCGCCTTCGGCGAGAAGCTGGTGATGCGCATCTTCAACCCGGACGTGCTGCTCAAGGACTTCGCCGCCCTTGGCTTCGGCGAGGACGACGCGCGGCGCTGGCGGGAGCTGGTGGCCCGCCCCAACGGGATCATCCTGGTCACCGGGCCGACCGGCTCGGGCAAGACCACGACGCTCTATTCCACCTTGAAGACCCTGGCCACCCCCGAGGTGAACGTGTGCACCGTGGAGGAGCCCATCGAGATGGTGGAGCCGGCCTTCAACCAGATGCAGGTGCAGCACAACATCGGGCTCGACTTCGCCTCCGGCATCCGCACCCTGATGCGCCAGGACCCGGACATCATCATGGTCGGCGAGATCCGCGATCTCGAGACCGCCGAGATGGCGGTCCAGGCGTCGCTGACCGGCCATCTGGTGCTCTCCACCCTGCACACCAACGATGCCCCCAGCGCCATCACCCGGCTGCTCGACATCGGCGTCCCCCACTATCTGATCAAGGCGACGGTCATCGGCGTGGTGGCCCAGCGCCTGGTGCGCACCCTGTGCCCCCACTGCAAGGAGGCCGCGCCCATCGATGCGGACATCTGGGAGTCCCTGATCCGCCCCTGGCGGCTCAACCGCCCGCCGACGATCTATGAGCCCAAGGGCTGCCTGGAGTGCCGCAATACGGGCTATCACGGCCGGGTCGGGCTCTACGAGATGCTCGTCCTGGACCAGGAGATCCGCGACCTCATCACCCGCGACTTCGACGAGCCGCCCCTGCGCCGACTGGCCTACCAGAAGGGACTCAAGCCGTTGCGACTGGGTGGCGCGGTGAAGGCGGCGCTGGGCGAGACCAGCCTCGAGGAGGTGCTGAAGGTCG
>CAVQQM010000016.1:0-78949 GCA_963714915.1 uncultured Gammaproteobacteria bacterium | reverse complement strand
GGCCGCCTCGTGCTGTGGAGCGCCGATGAGGACCTGGTGGACGGGGCGGGGCAGGTGCTGGCCGCGGGCGGTTTCGACAAGCTGGCCATCGCCAATCCCAAGACCGCCCCCTACGGCTCGGCCGCGATCCAGGTCATGCAGGCACTGGGCGTCTACGAGACCCTGGCGGCGAGGCTCGTCCAGGGGGACAACATCGCCCAGACCTACCAGTTCGTCATGAGCCGCAACGCGGCGCTGGGATTCGTCGCCCTATCCCAGGTGATAACCCAGGACACCGGCTCCAGTTGGCGCGTCCCCGAGGACCTCCACGACCCGATCCGCCAAGACGCCGTGCTGCTCGAGGCCGGACAGGGCAGGGCGGCCGCGGCGGCCTTGTTGGGGTATCTCAGGGGTCCCGAGGCGCGGGGCGTGATCGAGCGTTTCGGCTACGGCGTCGACTGATCAGCGGGGCCGGGGGCCGGACGGCGCTCAGGGGCCTGTCCGCAATCCCACCGGCGGGCGAGCGGGGCTGTCACTTTGACGACAAACAGGACCCTCGGTTGAGAGAAAAGGGCATGTCGATCAGTGAGATCGCCGTGCCTTTCTGGATGGCAAGTGGTTTGCATGAGGCTCGCCATGGGGCCTCGAGGCCCGAGCCAGAATCAACCGACCACCGTTCAACAGGACCCAACACCCATGCTGACCCTGACACCCAGCGCCCAGAAGGCAGTCTCCCGGTTCATCAAAGGGGCCGAGGACCCGATCGCCGGATTGCGCATCTCAGTCACTGGCGGCGGATGCTCCGGGATGCAATACGGGATGAGCCTGGAGGAGCAGGCGCGCAGCGACGATGTCATCGTCGAGATCGATGGGCTCAAGGTCTTCGTGGACCCCTTGAGCGCGCCCATGCTCGCCGGGGTCACCGTCGACTTTCAGGACGGCATGGACGGCAGCGGCTTCCGCTTCACCAACCCGAACGCGTCCGCGAGCTGCGGCTGCGGCAAGTCGTTCAGCGCCTGATCACCGAGACCGGAGACACGCCATGTGGGATTACTCTGAAAAGGTCAAAGAACACTTCTTCAGCCCCCGCAATGCCGGGGCGGTGGCGGGTGCCAACGCCATCGGGGACGTGGGATCGCTCTCCTGCGGCGATGCCCTGCGCCTGTCTCTCAAGGTCGATCCGGAGTCCGAGATCATCCTGGATGCGGGTTTCCAGACCTTCGGTTGCGGCTCCGCCATCGCCTCGTCGTCTGCGCTGACCGAGATCGTCAAGGGCATGACCCTGGAGGACGCGCTCAAGGTGAGCAACCAGGACATCGCGGACTATCTCGACGGTCTCCCGCCCGAGAAGATGCACTGCTCGGTGATGGGCCGCGAGGCCCTGCAGGCCGCCGTGGCCAACTACCGGGGCGAGACGTGGTGCGACGACCACGAGGAAGGCGCCCTGGTGTGCAAGTGCTTCGCGGTGGACGCGGTGCTGATCGAGGACACCATCCGGGCCAACGATCTCTCCTCGGTGGAGGAGGTCACCAACTACACCAAGGCCGGCGGCGGTTGCTCCGCCTGTCACGAGGGGATCGAGGAGATCCTCACCCGGGTCCTCGCCGAGCAGGGCCGTGCATTCGACCCCAGCGGCGCCGCGCCGGCGGCCCCCCAGAGACGGAAGCTCGGCACCCTGGAGCGGGTGCGCCGCATCGAAGGGGCCATACAGGCGATCCGGCCGAACCTGCAACGCGACCGCGGCGACGTGGAGCTGGTCGAGATCGACGGCAAGAACGTCTACGTCAACATGACGGGTGCCTGCTCCGGGTGTCAGATGGCCGCTACCACCCTCGACGGGATCCAGCAGCGCATCGTCGAGGACCTCGGCGAATTCGTGCGCGTGCTGCCTGCCAGCGCCATGCAGCGGGCCTGAGCCGGTGCCAGCCGCCGGGCGGCCTCGCCAGCCCCTCACCAACCGCGTTCAACGGTGCGCGTCGGCGCACCGAGACGCGCGCCGCGATCGGAGTGAGCCCCATGACCCAAGGCATCTATCTGGACAACAACGCCACCACCATGGTCGCCCCCGAGGTGTTGGAGGCCATGCTGCCGTTCTTCACCGAGCAGTTCGGCAACCCGTCGTCCCTGCATCAGTACGGCAACAAGGTGGGCATGGCACTCAAGCAGGCCCGCCAGCGGGTGCAGACCCTGCTCGGCGCCGAGCATGACTCCGAGATCGTCTTCACCTCCTGCGGCACCGAATCCGACTCCACGGCCATCCTCTCCGCCCTCAGGGCCCAGCCCGATCGCAAGGAGATCATCACCACGGTGGTGGAGCATCCGGCGGTGCTGGCGCTCTGCGAGCACCTGGAGAAGGAGGGCTACAAGGTCCATTACCTCCAGGTGGACGGCAAGGGCCGGCTCGACATGCGCGCCTACATGGACCTGCTCTCGGATCGGGTCGCCATCGTCTCCGTCATGTGGGCCAACAACGAGTCCGGGACCCTGTTCCCCGTGGAGGAGATGGCCGAGCTTGCCCGCTCCGCGGGCGTCATGTTCCACACCGACGCGGTCCAGGCGGTGGGCAAGGTCCCCATCGATCTCAAGGAGACGGCCATCGACATGCTCTCGCTGTCCGGCCACAAGCTCCATGCCCCCAAAGGGGTCGGGGTGCTCTACCTGCGCCGCAACACCCGATTCCGGCCCCTGCTGCGGGGCGGCCACCAGGAGCGCGGGCGGCGTGCCGGCACCGAGAACAGCGCCTCCATCGTCGGGCTAGGGACGGCCTGCGAGATGGCCTTGCGCCACATGGAGGACGAGAAGACCCTCGTGAAGGCCATGCGCGACCGCCTGGAACAGGGCATCCTAGCCGCCGTGCCCAACTGCTTCGTCACCGGCGACCCGGGCAACCGTCTGCCCAACACCTGCAACATCGCCTTCGAGTACATCGAGGGCGAGGCCATCCTGCTGCTCCTGAACAAGCAGGGCATCGCCGCATCCTCGGGCTCCGCCTGTACCTCTGGGTCGCTGGAGCCGAGCCACGTGATGCGGGCCATGGGCATCCCCTTCACCGCGGCCCACGGCACCGTGCGCTTCTCGCTGTCGCGCTACAACACCATGGACGAGATCGAGCGGGTGATCGAGGCCGTGCCGCCCATCGTCGCCCAGTTGCGCAAGCTCTCGCCCTATTGGGGCGAGAACGGCCCCGTCGAAGAGCCCGAGAAGGCCTTCGCCCCGGCCTACGCCTGACCGGCCCCCGGTCCGCAGCTCGCGCGGCACCGGGACGTGCCGCGCCACCCCAGAGGATGTCAGTGGCGGGCGCAATGCGCGCATTCTTGATCCCGGTGTGCACCCAGCGGCCCTTCGCCTTCAGCGGCGAGCTCGCGAAGGTTGTCATCGACATGAAACGGCCGGCTGATCAGTCGCCTGTATGGTGACGCCAGGGATCGATGAGCTCCAGGCCGCAGGCCTCGAAATCGCCGATGTTGCGGGTGGCCACGGCGGCGCCGTGAGCCCGGGCGATGGCGGCGATCTGGCAATCGAGCTGGCTGATCGGCCGTCCCGCCGCTCTGCGCTGGGCGCCGATGCGGGCGTATTCGACGGCGGCAGCGCTATCGAAAGGGAGGATGTGGTCGCGGAAATCCTCCCGCAGCATCTCGTCCACGGCCTCGGCCAGCAGCGTCTGCCGTTTGCCGTTTGCCATGATAGCCACGCCGTGGCGCAGCTCCGCCTCGCTGATCGCCGTCAAGTAGATCTCCGCACCGTCCTGGTCAGCCAGCCAGGCCTCGACCGCCGGTGCGGGCGCGGCGCGCAGGAGCTCCGAGACCACGTTGGTGTCCAGGATGATCATCGCGGCATCAATCCAGGGCCGGCGGCTCGCGCATCGGCTCGCGGGGCGGCAGCTCGATGTCCGCGCCGCCGAAGGCGGCGACGCGCGCACGGATGGCCGCCGCGAGGTTGGCGGGCGGCGCCGGGTCGCCGACCACCCTACGCAGGATCTCCCGCGCCTCCTCTTCCATTGATCGGCCGTGCTCAGCCGCGCGAATGCGCAGACGGCGCTTCAGATTGTCGTCGAGATTGCGGATCGTGATGCTGGCCATGGCGCCCTCCATCGGTTTTTCGGCAGATTAGGTGTTGATTGCACTGCAATCAAGCGAGTGTGGACGCGTCGCGTGCTCTCCCTTTGCCGGTGCGGTTGGACCTGTGTCGCGACCAGGTATGCGGAGGCAGGGAGTCGTCGTAGGTGGGCCGCTAGCGACTGGGTGAGCACGCCAGGCGCGCGTTCCGCACCTCTGTCGCCCGGCAGGATCTCGAGCCATGCTGGGAGATTGTCGTGGCCGTCGAGGTCGCGGATCCTGTCGCGTACATCGGTCAGGTCGGGGCCCACTCGGGTGTATCCCAGGACGCGCCTGTCTCGGTGATCGGGATACCCGGCGGACTTGCCGCCGAGACTCGAACCGGTTCCTCTGACGAAGGCGGTCCTCATGTCGCTCATGATCCCTTGGTACGTGGCCGCGCTCGGCGCGGCGGTGGTCTGGGGTATCCACTACCCGCTGATCGAGTTCGCACTCAGACGTGTATCCCTGCTGACGGTCCTGCTCCTGACCGCGCTCCCGGTGCTGCTGCTGGTGCCGTTCTATGGGCACGTCCTCCTCGCCGATGCACGTACCCTCGCCCAGCTCGGTGCCGGCGAGCGTTGGACGGTCTTGTCGGTCGCCCTCTCGAGTCTGCTGGCGACGGTGCTGCTCTTCCTCTCCATCGATGGTAAGAACGCCACCATGGCCGGACTGATCGAGATCTCCTACCCGATCTTCATCGTGCTCTTCACCTGGCTGCTGTTTCGTGAGATGCACCTGACCTGGACCTCCGCCCTCGGGGGCCTCTTGATCATGGCCGGTGCCGCCGTTGTCATCGTGGGCAGCCGTTGAGGGGCTGATCCCGGGGGTCAGGCCTGGGCCGGGGGAGGTCCCACCGGGGTGGCCGGTGATCCCGGGCAACCCTTCGGCGAGGCCGATTGGCTTCTGCTTACGGCGGCGCGTGCCGGCGACCCGGCTCGGCCCGTCTCGTCGGTTAACCGACAATGCCCGCTTGCCCTGTCCGTCGCATAACTCGCATCCGCTCTGGATGCGAGATCCAAGTCACCAAAATACCGAGATATTCTTGCTGGCATAACGGTTGCTTCGCATCGTCCAAGCCGATTGCCGGAGCCCTGCCGTGGGATCGTCCCCGTCCGCCGTCACGATCAATGACACCACCCTGCGCGACGGCGAGCAGTCGGCCGGGGTCGCCTTCTCCCTGGACGAGAAGCTCGCCATCGCCCGCGGCCTGGCCGCCCTGGGGGTGCCCGAGCTGGAGGTGGGCATCCCCGCCATGGGCGAGGAGGAGCGCGACTCCATCCGCGCCCTTGCGGCCCTCGGCCTGCCGGTGCGGCTGATGGTGTGGGCGCGCATGCTGCCCGGCGATATCGCCCTGTGCGGCGACCTTGGGGTGCACGCCGTCGATCTCTCCATCCCGGTCTCGGACCAGCAGATCGCCGGTAAGCTGGGGCGCGACCGCGATTGGGTGCTGCGCCAGATCCCGGTCCAGGTCAGCCGCGCCATGGATCTGGGCCTGGACGTCTGCGTGGGCGCGGAGGATGCCTCCCGCGCCGAGCCCGAGCTCCTGTGGCGGGTCGCGGAGGCCGCCCAGGCCGCGGGGGCGAGCCGTTTTCGTTTCGCCGACACCCTGGGTCTGCTGGATCCCTTCACCACCTTCGAGCGCATCCGCGATCTGCGCGCCGTGGTCGACCTGGAGGTGGAGATGCACGCCCACGACGACCTCGGGCTCGCCACTGCTAATACCCTGGCGGCGGTGCGCGGCGGGGCGACCCATGTGAACACCACCGTCCATGGCCTCGGCGAGCGCGCCGGGAACGCCGCCCTGGAGGAGGTCGCCATGGGTCTGAAGCACATCGCGGGGGTCGCGACTGGGGTGGACCTGTCCGGCTTCGCCCGCCTGTCCCGATTGGTCAGCCGGGCCTCCGGCAAGCCCGTGGCCTGGCATAAGAGCCTGGTCGGCCGCGGCGCCTTCACCCACGAGGCGGGCATCCACGTAGACGGTCTGCTCAAGGACGCCCGCAACTATCAGGGGGTCGACCCGGCGGAGCTCGGGCGCCGTCACCGTCTGGTGCTCGGCAAACACTCGGGTACCCACGGGGTGTGCCAGGCCTATGCCCGGATGCTTAACCTGGACCTGCGGCCCGAGCAGGCCGAGCAGTTGCTGCCACTGGTGCGGCGCTTCGTCACCGAGACCAAGCGCTCCCCCACCCGGCGGGACCTGCGCCGCTTCCTGACCGAGATCTGCCATCCCGCGGCGGTCCTACAATGACGGCGACCTTGAGCCAGGCGGTGATGGATGGGCCCAGGGTCCCCGGGGCCTGGGGCCGGGTGCGCGAGGACGTGGCCAGCGTCTTCGACCGCGACCCGGCGGCGCGCAACCGCTTCGAGGTCTACACCACCTACCCCGGCGTCCAGGCGGTGATCCTCCATCGTCTCGCCCATCCACTCTGGCGGCGTGGCTGGCGCTGGCCCGCGCGCTTCATCAGCTACATCGCGCGTGTCTGGACCAGCGTGGACATCCACCCCGGCGCGGTGATCGGGCGGCGGTTCTTCATCGATCATGGGGCCGGGGTCGTCATCGGGGAGACCGCGGAGATCGGCGACGACGTCACCCTCTACCACGGGGTGACCCTAGGGGGGACGTCCTGGCGCAAGGGCAAGCGTCACCCGACCCTGGGCGACGGTTGCGTGGTCGGGGCCGGGGCGAAGATCCTCGGTCCGGTGACCCTCGGCCAACGGGTCAAGGTCGGCGCCAACTCGGTGGTCATCGACCACGTGCCCGAGGGCAGCACCGTGGTCGGCATCCCGGCCAAGGCGGTGCGGACCAAGCCGAGCAAGCGACCCGGTCCCCATGGGATCGACCTCGACCATCATCTGATCCCCGACCCGGTTGCCGGGGCCATCGCCTGCCTGCTCGATCGCATCCGGCTGTTGGAGCGTCACGTCGGGGTGCACGGCTGTCTCCCCGGCGGGACCGAGGCCGAGGACGAGTGCAGACACTGTGACGCCAAGCTTGTGTGCGAGCCCCCGCGCGCGGCCCAGGCCACGAACGACACCCGCGTGACGGAGCGCGTCTGACACCATGGATCTGCTCGACTTCAACGGCGAGGCCATGTACTTCGACGAGCCGGTGACCCCGCGGGTCGAGGCCCTGCTCGCACAGGCCGCGGAGCACTACGGGGCCGGCCCCGAGGACACGGGCGCCGAGCTCTGCCTGCTGCGGGCCTACTTCCTCGAGCCGGAGCACCTGACGGTGCTGGTCGCTCTCTATCGCTACTTCTACTACCGGCGGCAGTACGACGAGGCGCTGGCGACCGCCGACCGGGCCATCGCCCTGGCCGCGTCGCGTCTGGGGCTGCCGACGAGCTGGAAGGATCTCTCCGAGGCGGATCTCGGTCGCTCGGTGCTCCAATCCATGACCCTCACCCGCTTCCTGCTCCTCGCGCTGAAAGGCGCGGGCTATCTGCTGCTGCGGCTGGGGGACTCGGTGGGAGCGCTGGCACGGTTCGAGAAGATCGCCGAGATCGACACCAACGACCGGATCGGGATCAAGGAGCTGACCGCAATGGCCCGAGGGGCGGTTGCCGAGGCCGCCGCGGAACGCCTCGGCGGCAATGTCCGATATCTGGCCCTTTGAACGGGGCCCCTGCTCTGATTGGGCACACAAATCGTTCACTCACTTGCTCATCGACCATCGGAGGCCATCATGATCGACGCCGACTTCGAAGCCGACCTGGACGACCTCTCCAGCGCCGAGGACTTCCTCGACTACTTCGGGATCACCTACGACCCGGGGGTGGTCCAGGTGAGCCGCCTGCACATCCTGCAGCGCTTCCATGACTATCTCGCCGAGGTCGAGGAGATGCCGGATGCCCCGTCCACCCGCTGGACCCTCTACGCCGACCTGCTGGCGGCCGCCTACCAGGACTTCGTGGTCTCCGATGCCCGGACCGAGAAGGTCTTCCGCGTCTTCCATATGCACGAGCCGAAGACGGTCGCGATCCCGCTGGACGATCTTCTCGCGCAGGTGCCCCATGCGGCCCCGATTTGACTATGGCGACGAGGTGCGGGTCCTGCGCAATGTGCGCAACGACGGCACCTTTCCGGGGGCCGAGGTGGGCAATCTCCTGGTGCGCCGCGGCACGACCGGCTTCGTCCGCGACCGCGGGACCTTCCTGCAGGACCAGATTATCTACTCGGTGCACTTCCTCGCCGAGGACCGGCTGGTGGGCTGCCGCGAGGAGGAGCTCCAGCTCGCCTCCGAGCCCTGGACACCGAGCCGATTCGAGTTCCGCGACAGGGTGGCGGCCCGGCTGCGGCTGGGGTCCGGCGGCCGCGTGCTGGTGGAGCGGGGTGAGATCGGCGAGGTCCTCAAGGTCCTGCGGGACGCCCCGGGCGGGGTGGCCTACCACGTCCATTTCGACGGCCGCAGTACCCTCCAGGTACCCGAGTCGGCCCTCGAGGCGCTCGCCTGTCTGGACGGGTCCCCCGGCGAGTCCGAGGGCGAGTCCGAGGCGGCTTGATCGGGCCTTGACGGGCCAAGGCAGCGAGCGCGCGACCACGAGATGAGTGCATCGACGTCCCCACGATCCCTCAGCCGGCCCGCGCAGTCCTCCGGGGTCTATCGCTATCATCTCCTGCGCGCCGCCAACGAACGCTTCAAGGGCGACCTCGCGGGCCTCGGCGAGGCCGAACGGGAGGAGGTGGAGCGGCAGGCCAACCGCACCCTCGAGATCGAGGACCTGGTGCTGGCCTCCCCTGAGGCGCGCCAGGTCGTGATCCCGCCCGAACGGGTCGAGGCCGCGGTCGCCGAGGTCCGGGGGCGCTATGCGGACCCGGACGCCTTTCATCTCGACCTGGAGCGCAACGGTCTCGATCCCGAGGGCCTGGCCGCGGCCCTGCGCCGGGAGCTCGTCTTCGACGCCGTGATGCAGCTGGTCGCGGCCCATCATGCCCAGGTCGACGAGATCGACGAGCGTCTCTTCTACGAGCTGCACCGGGAGCGCTTTACCAGCGCCGAGCGGCGCGCCGCCAGGCACATCCTCATCACCGTCAACGACGCGTTCGACGAGAATCGCCGCGAGGTCGCCCGGGCACGCATCGAGCGCCTGATGGACAAGCTCGCTGGCCGCCCGGAGGCCATCGCCAGGCGCTTCGCGACCCTGGCCCGCAAGCACTCGGAGTGTCCCACGGCCCTCGACGGCGGGCGTCTCGGCGAGGTGGGTAGGGGCGGGCTCTATCCCGAGCTGGACGCGCTCCTCTTTGGGCTCGCCGAAGGGCAGATCGGTGGGCCGGTGGAGTCCGAGCTCGGCTTTCATCTCGTCTTCTGCGAGCGCATCGAGCGCGGGCACACCCTGCCATTTTCGAAGGTGCGCGAGCAGATCCGGGATGTGCTCATCGAGCGGCGGCGCCGCAACTGCCAGAAGGCCTGGCTCGGCGAGCTGCGACGAGGCGCCGTCGGTACAACCGAGGCCCGGCTCGACAACACGGGGGCCCAATGAGCGATCCAGTCCACGCGTGCTCCTTCTGCGGGGCGCCCCAAGCGGTCGATACGCCGCTGATCGCCGGTATCGACGGACACATCTGCGAGGCCTGCGTGGCCCTCGCCCACCAGGTGGTCGGAAGCTGGAGCCGCACCCGCGGTCTGTCGGGTCCGCTCAAGACGCCGCCCAAGCCGCTGGAGATCAAGGAGCAGCTCGACCGCTACGTGATCGGTCAGGAGTCCGCCAAGGAGTGCCTGGCGGTGGCCGTCTACAACCACTACAAGCGTCTCGCCGCAGAGGCCAAGGCGCCGAGTCGGTCCCTCGACGCCGCGGATCGGGTGGAGATCGACAAGTCCAACATCCTGATGCTCGGCCCGTCCGGTACCGGCAAGACCCTGCTCGCCAGCACCCTGGCACGCATCGTCGGGGTTCCCTTCGTGATCGCCGACGCCACCACCCTGACCCAGGCAGGCTACGTGGGCGAGGACGTGGAGAGCATCCTGGCGCGCCTGCTGGACGCCGCCAACGGCGACCCCACGCTGGCTGAATGGGGCATGGTCTATATCGACGAGATCGACAAGCTCGCGCGGGCCGGCGAGAACAGTCACGGGACCCGGGACGTGTCTGGCGAGGGGGTCCAGCAGGCCCTGCTGAAGCTGGTGGAGGGCACCCAGGTCAAGATCGGCACCAAGGGCCGCAAGGACGCGGGCGATACACCCCTGCTCGATACCCGCAACATCCTGTTCATGGTCGGGGGCGCCTTCGCGGGGCTGGAGCGGGTGCTCAGGCGTCGACTCGAGCCGGCCAATTCCGGGATCGGCTTTCACTCCGTCCCCAAGGACCGAACGCGCGAGACCGCCGAGGGGCGGATCTTCGAGGAGACCCATCCCGAGGACCTTCGCCATTTCGGTCTCATACCCGAGTTCATCGGGCGCTTTCCGGTGGTGGTCGCTCTTCACGACCTCGACGAGTCGGCGCTGGTGCGCATCCTCACCGAGCCCCGCAACGCCCTGGTGCGCCAGTATCAGCAGCTCTTCGCCTTCGAGGGGGTCAGGCTCGAGTTTCAGTGCTGACGCCCTCACCGCCATCGCCCGCCGGGCGATCGAGCGCGGTACCGGTGCGCGTGGGCTGCGCAGCGTGCTCGAGGGGCTGCTGCAACGGCCCATGTTCGAGCTGCCTTCCATGACCGGGATCGAGGCCTGTCGGGTGGATGCCGCGGCGGTGACCGGCGGGGGCGCCATCGATTGGCTCCATCGAGCCGATGAGCCTGAACGAGAGGCGGGCCCAGATCCAGACCCAGATCCAGATCCGGCACAGGTCGTTGCCGGCGGGGCGCGTCGGTCATGAGTCGGTGTTGGACGCCCGCCCTGCCAGGGTAGGGGTCATCGGTCGCGAGTCCCAGGTCGGTCACCGACCGCCCCTGAGGTCACGGACCCTGTTCGAGCAAAGCTGACCCGGATGGCGAGGCCAGGGTCCGGCGGGCGCCGTCGGTCGATTGAATTGGTCCTGACCGCACCAACACCAGCGGCCATGGATTCGATCACCCAAGCGGTTCTCGGCGCCGCCGTCGGCGAGGCGACCCTCGGTCGCCGGGTGGGGGCCAAGGCCGCCCTATGGGGCGCCATCCTCGGCACCCTGCCCGATCTGGACGTGCTCTACCCCTTCGCCGACCCGGTGAGCGCCTTCACCTGGCACCGCGGCCCGAGCCACTCCCTGTTCGTCCTCGCCGCCCTGACGCCCTTGGTGGTGTGGCTGATCCTGAAGCTCCACCCAGGTACCGCCGACCAGCGCCCTGGCTGGTACCGGCTGGTGTTTGCGGTGTTCGCCACCCACGTGCTGCTCGACTGCTTCACGGTCTACGGAACCCAGGCGTTGTGGCCGCTGCCGGTGCCGCCGATCGGCTGGGCGAGTATCTTCATCATCGACCCGCTCTACACCCTGCCGCTGGCCGTCGGGGTGCTCGCTGCCCTCATCCTTCGCCGCCAGCCCCGTGCCCGCCGCTGGAACCTGGCCGGCCTGACCCTGAGCAGCCTCTATCTCGCCTGGAGCCTGGGCGCCAAGCTCTATGCCGATCGATCGGTACGCGACATCCTGGCCCGGGAGGGTATCCCCTACCAGCAACTTCAGACCCAGCCCACCCCCTTCAATACCCTGCTGTGGCGGGTGGTCGGCGTGGACGGGGAGCGCTACTTCGAGGGGCTCTGGTCCCTGGCGAGCCCCGAGAAGGGACTCACCCTGAGGCACTTTGCACATCGCCCCGATCTCCTCACTGGCATCGAGACCGCGCCGGTCGTCGAGCGCCTGCGCTGGTTCACCAGGGGCCTCTATCGCGTCGTCCCGGACGGGGAGGGCGTGGTCATCAGCGATCTGCGCATGGGCGTCGCGCCCGATTATGTATTCGCCTTCCGCGTCGCCGAGCGTGGCAACCCCCATCCGACCCTCATCGTCCCCGAACGCGTCCGTGGTCAGCGGGACATGGGGCGTCTGCGAGCGCTCTGGGAACGTCTCTGACTGGGTCGGGCCCGGTTGCATCGCCGCCCATGGTTGACCATCCTGACCGTGAGATGCGACCGACCGAGTGCCTGGGCGGACCCTCCGACCCGGCCGAGACAACCCAGCGAGGTGTGGCAATGGACGTAAGGCTCGACAACGGCGTGGAACTACCTTCCCCGGGTTTCGGCACCGCGGCCATCCGCGGGTGGCAGACCGACAATGAGGCGGTCGCGCATCTCATCGCCGAGGCGATCGGGGTCGGCTACCGGCATCTGGACACCGCCTCGATCTATGGCAACGAGCGCAGCGTAGGCCGCGCGATCAAGGCCGGCGGCGTCCCACGCGAGGACCTGTGCGTGGTGACCAAGGCCTGGAACACGGAGCACGGCTACGATCAGATCCTGCGCGCCTTCGAGGCCAGCCAGCAGCGCCTGGACCTCGAGCAGGTGGACCTCTACCTGCTGCACTGGCCGTTTCCCGCGCGCATCACCGAGAGCTGGCGGGCGATGGAGCGCTTGCTCGACGAGAAACGGGTGCGGGCGATCGGCGTCTCCAACTTCCGCATCACCGATCTCGAGACCCTGCTCGCCACGGCCAATGTCCCTCCGGCGTGCAACCAGATCGAGCTGCATCCCTATTTCACCCAGCCGGAGATCAGGGGGTTCTGTGGGCAGCACGGGATCCAGATCGTCAGCTACTCGCCCCTGGGGACGGGCTCCTGGAGCAACATCCCGAACGCCAGCAAACCGGTCGCGGACCCGGTGATCCGGGAGATCGCGGAGCAGCACGATGTCTCCCCGGCGCAGGTGATCCTGCGCTGGAACCAGCAGCACGGCTGGGTGCCGGTGCCGAAATCCGAGGATCCCGGCCGCATGCGGCAGAACATCGCCCTCGATGGTCTCACGCTGGCCGACGCGGAGATGGCCCGCATCGACGCACTGGAACGCGGTCAGCGCTTCAACGTCGATCCCCAGGCGGCCATCGAGGCCAACCTGAAGATGGCGGTTCCAGCTTAGGGAAGCGCCGATTCAAGCGCTTCCCGTGCGGGCCAAGGATGGCACGCCATTCTGAACGGCAAGCCGTTGAAAATGGATCTCCCCACGAGTCGCGCCTCGGGGGCGGGAGCTGAGTCAAGCCGGGGACGGCTTTAATCCCAAAAAGAGCAGTTCAGCCGCAAATGAACGCAAATCGACGCAAGTAACCAATGGCTTGGTGTCTGCGGCCGACTCACCTTTCGGGCGACCTAAGGACCGCCTCTAAGCTACTGAACCATTTGCGTAAATTTGCGTGGTTTGCGGCCGAAACGCTTCTTCCAGGTTAATCAGCATCGCTGTGGGGGCCGCGGCAAGCGAGCGAAGCGCCGCACACTTCCAGGCCGCCGCCGAGAAGCTCAGCAGCGCCAGCGACTGCTCGCGCCACGTGGCGACATACCACAGGGTATGGCCAATCTTCGGCAAGGCTCCCAAGTAGTGATGGGGCTGCATCAGCGCCTGGAAGCCCGCCCCCACGGGGCGCACCACCGCTCGCAGATCCATGCGCAGCGCCTTGCACCGGGGTCGTCATGTCCACCTTTCTACCTGATTCCCAGCGGTAGGTGCAGACCGGCGGCCAACTCGTTGGCAGAACGAACGATTTCCAGCAAGAACGATTCCGTCCTGCTGTTTGACGTCGTCGCTGTGATCCGGCGGCCCCGTCACGCCGTCTCCACTGCGATCGCACGGTGTCCGATGTCGGTGCGGAAGTAGGCATCCTGCCAATGGATCTGGTGGAGTGCTTGGTAGGCGCGCTCTTGGGCGGCCCGCACCGATCCCCCGAGCGCCGTGACGCAGAGCACGCGTCCGCCGTTGGTGACGATCTGGTCGTCCCGCCGCTCGGTTCCCGCGTGAAAGACCTTGAGGTCGAGCCCGTCCAGGCCGGCGAGGCCGTCGATCGGGCGGCCCTTGGCATAGTCGCCGGGGTAGCCGCCGGCTGCCATCACGACTCCCAGGGCGACGCGCGGATCCCAGTCGGCGCTGGACTGGTCCAGCCGCCCCTCGCAGGCGGCGAGACAGAGCTCGACCAGATCCGAGCGCAGACGCATCAGGATGGGCTGGGTCTCGGGGTCTCCGAAGCGGCAGTTGTATTCCAGCACCTTGGGGGTGCCGTCCGCGTCGATCATGAGTCCCGCATAGAGAAAGCCGCGATAGGGGATGCCCTCGGCGGCCAGGCCCGCTAGGGTGGGGCGGATGACCTCTGCCATGACCCGCTCGTGGATCTTGGGGGTGACCACCGGGGCGGGTGAGTAGGCGCCCATGCCGCCGGTGTTTGGCCCGCGATCGCCGTCGTCCCTCGCCTTGTGGTCCTGTGAGCTGGCCAGCGGCAGACAGCTGGTGCCGTCGGCCATGACGATGAAGCTTGCCTCCTCCCCGGTCAGGAGCTCCTCGATGACCACCCGCGCCCCGGCGCTGCCGAAGGCGCCCGCGCCCAGCATGTCGCGCACGGCGGCTCGGGCGGTCTCGAGGTCATCGGCCAGGATGACGCCCTTGCCGGCCGCGAGCCCGTCGGCCTTGACCACGATGGGTGCGCCGACCTGATCGAGATAGGCGAGCGCCGGCTCGATCTCGGTGAAGGTGCCGTAGGCCGCCGTGGGGATCGCGTGGCGCTCCAGGAAGGCCTTGGTGAAGGCCTTGGAGCCCTCCAACTGGGCCGCGGCGCGCCGCGGACCGAAGCAGCGCAGGCCGGCCGCCTCGAAGGCATCCACGACGCCCGCCACCAGCGGAACCTCGGGTCCGACGATGGTGAGACCGATCCCCCGGGCGCTGGCGAATGCCACCAGCTCGTCGATCGCGTCCACCGCGATGGGGACATTCTCGACCCCGGGCTCGACGGCTGTGCCGCCGTTGCCCGGCGCGACATAGACCCGCGAGACCCGGGGGGACTGGGCAGCCTTCCAGGCGAGGGCATGCTCGCGTCCGCCGCCGCCGATGATGAGGACCTGCATGGTTGTTCTCCGGATTGGGGCAGTCCCGGCGACGTCACAGCCGGGACGGTCGCGATGCCCCGGTGGGATGTCGTGAGCCGCGAGACCCTGACGGGATCCCGCAATCTCGGTCGCCCGCGCCGTCCCCGCGCTCGGGTGCGTCAGGCGTAGGAGACGATCCCGCGCCTGCTGGACTGGATGAATTGCACGATGGTCTGGGTCTCGGGGCTCGGGTACTCGGACTCTGCGCGGACCACGGCCTCGGCGAGCCGCAGCCCCGATCTCAGCACCAGCCGATAGACCGACTTGATCCGGTTGCGCTGCTCCTGAGTGAACCCGGCCCGGCGCAGGCCGACCACGTTGAGGCCGATGATCCGCGCCCGATGGCCGTCCACCAGGGTGAACGGGGGGACGTCCTGGGGTACGCCCGTGACGCCCGCGACCATGGCATAGGAGCCTATACGGCAGAACTGATGGACGGCCACCTGGCCCGAGAGGAAACAGCGGTCGGCGACCTCCACGTGGCCCGCGAGGGTCGCCGTATTGGCGAAGATGTTGTAGTCGCCCACCACGCAGTCGTGGCCCGCGTGGGAGAAGGCCATCCAGTAGTTGTGGCTACCGATGCGGGTGCCCTCGGCGCTCTTGGTCCCGCAGCTGATGTTGACGCCTTCCTTGAAGTGATTGTGATCGCCGATCACCAGGGGGCTGGCCGTGGCCGGATCGAAACCGAGGTCCTGGGCGTCCGAGCCCAGGGTGACGCCATGGCAGACCCGGTTGAAGGTCCCGAGCCGGGTGGGGGAGAAGATCCGCACGCAACTGTCTACGCGGCAGCCCTCGCCGACCACGGCCCCGGCCTCGATGATGGAGAAGGGCCCGACGCTCGCCGACGGGTGGACCTGGGCGCCGGGCTCGATGATGGCGGTCGGATGAATCAATGCCTGAAGTGCCGCATGCCGGTGAAGATCATCGCCATGCCGTGCTCGTTGGCCGCGGCGATCGCCTCCTCGTCGCGCATGGATCCACCGGGCTGGATCACGGCGGTGATGCCGGCCGCCGCGGCCTGGTCGATCCCGTCGCGGAAGGGGAAGAAGGCATCGGAGGCCATCACCGAGCCGGCGACCTCAAGCCCCGCCTGCTCGGCCTTGATGGCGGCGATGCGCGCGGAGTTCACCCGGCTCATCTGTCCCGCACCCACACCGATGGTCATGCGCCCGCGCCCGTAGACGATGGCGTTCGACTTCACGAACTTGGCCACCCGCCAGGTGAACACCAGGTCGAGCATCTCCTCGGGGGTCGCCTTGCGCTCGGTCACGGCACGCATGACGCCGCTGAGGGGGAGATCCGCCTCCTGCACCAGGAGCCCCCCATTGACCCGCTTGAAGTCGAGCCGATGGGCCAGCTCCGCCGACCATTCGCCACATTCGAGCAGGCGCACGTTCTTCTTGGCGGCCACCGCCTGGGAGGCGGCCTCCGAGACCTTGGGGGCGACGATCACCTCGACGAACTGGCGCTCCACGATGAGCCGGGCGGTCTCCCCGTCGAGCTCGCAGTTGAAGGCGATGATGCCGCCGAAGGCCGACTCGGGATCGGTGGCATAGGCGCGCTCGTAGGCCTCCCGGATGTTGGCCCCGAGGGCCACGCCGCAGGGGTTGGCGTGCTTGACGATGACGCACGCCGGGGCCTCGTCGAACTGCTTGACGCACTCGATGGCCGCGTCGGTGTCGGCGATGTTGTTGTAGCTCAGCTCCTTGCCCTGGAGCTGGCGGGCGGTGGCGACCGAGGCCTCGAGCAGGTCGCGCTCCACATAGAAGGCGGCCTCCTGGTGGGGATTCTCCCCGTAGCGCATGGTCTGGCGTCTGGTCAGATGCAGGCTGAAGGTGCGCGGTAGCCCGTCCGGAAGGCCTTCGGGATGCTCGATCACGGCGCCCAGATAGTTGGCGATGGCCGCATCGTAGGCCGCCGTGTGCTCGAAGGCCTTCACGGCGAGGTCGAAGCGGGTGGCCTCGTCCAGACCCCCGGACGCCTCCAGCGCGGAGAGGACCCGGGCGTAATCGCCTGAGTCCACCAGGACAGCGACCCCGGCGTGGTTCTTCGCTGCGGCGCGCAGCAGGGTAGGACCACCGATGTCGATGTTCTCGATCGCCGTGGCCAGGTCGCACTCGGGTCGAGCGACGGTCTCCTCGAAGGGATAGAGATTGACCACCACCAGGTCGATGGGCTTGATCTCGTTCTCGCGCATCACCAGGTCGTCCACGCCCCGCCGGCCCAGGATGCCGCCGTGGATGCGCGGGTGCAGGGTCTTGACCCGCCCGCCCATCATCTCGGGGAAACCCGTGTAGTCGGAGACCTCGGTGACCGGGATGTCCTCCTCCGTGAGCAGCCGGGCGGTCCCGCCGGTGGACAGGATCTCGACCCCCCGGCTGGCCAAACCCCGGGCGAGATCGACCACCCCGGTCTTGTCGGAAACGCTGATCAGGGCACGGCGGATGCTGAGCATGGGATGGGATTCCGGTTTGCCCGCCGGTCGGCGGGGGTCAATGGGGCGGTGGGGACCTACAGGGCGGTGCGGATGGGCGCGGGACGGTGCTCGCGGTTCATCCACCCATCAGTCGTCGAGTCCGTAGTCCCTCAGACGCTTGCGCAGGGTGGCGCGGGTGAGACCGAGCAGCTTGGCGGCGCGGCTGCGATTGCCGTCCACGTGCCGCAGGACGGTCTGAAAGAGGGGGCGCTCGACCTCGCCGATCACGAAACGGTGCAGGTCGTTGACATCATGTCCGTCCGTGGTCTTGAGGTAGGCCCTCAAGGCATCCTCGACGCATTTGCTCAGGGGGTCGCTGCGTCCCGATTGGATCACATGCAGTTGAACCGCGGCGGTCCGCGGCTTGACTGGCTCGCCTGGCACGGGGTCCGCCGGTCTGGCCGTGAGACCTGTGGCGGGGGTGGGCTCGTCGTGTGCCGGGGCGGTGCCGGTCAGTGCTGTTTTCATGCCGCTTCGTCCTCCCTCTGCGGGGATTGATTGAAGAAGGCTAGGACCTGGCTCGACTGGTCCACCGGGTCCTCCACCCGGTAGATCCGCTCCCTGAAGCCAGTGGCCCCGATCATGCCCCGCGTGTACCACGCGATGTGCTTGCGCGCGATGCGCACGCCCAGGTGGCTGCCGTAGAAGGCATAAAGGTCCTCGAGATGCTCGAGGACGATATCCCTGATCCAGTCGCTCGGGGGGGCGTCGGTCCGTGCCTGATCGCCTTCGGGTTCGCGCCGGGAATCCCCCCGGGCCAGGTACGCGGCGATCTCGCGGAAGACCCAGGGGCGTCCCTGGGCCGCGCGCCCGAGCATGATAGCATCGGCCCCCGTGTAGTCCAGCACGTCGCGGGCCTTGGCGGGCGAGTCGATATCACCGTTCGCGATCAATGGGATGCGAACCGTGTCACGGACTTCGCGGATGGTCTCGTACTCTGCGGGCGCCCCGTAGCCGCAGGCCCGGGTGCGGCCGTGCACGGCAATGGCCGCGACGCCCGCGTCCTCGGCGATGCGCGCGATCGCGACCGCGTTACGGGCGTCCGGGGACCAGCCGGTGCGGATCTTCAGCGTCACCGGGACCGCGACAGCCGCGACCACCGCGCCCAGGATGCGCCCCACCAGGACCTCGTCGCGCAGCAGCGCGGACCCAGCGGCCACCCGGCAGACCTTCTTGGCCGGACAACCCATGTTGATGTCGATGATCTCCGCCCCGAGCCCGACATGGACCCGCGCCGCCTCGGCCATGACCGCGGGGTCGGTGCCCAGGATCTGCACCGAGATCGGGCCGGTCTCGCCGGCGAAGTCGAGACGGCGGATGGTCTTGGGGCTCCCGCGCAGACTGGCGTCGCAGGACACCATCTCCGAGACCGCGAGCCCGGCCCCGAAGCGGCGGCACAGGCTGCGGTAGGGACGGTCGCTCACCCCCGCCATGGGTGCCAGGACCAGGTTGTTGGCGAGCCGGTGCGGGCCGATGCGAAACGGGCGAGGGCCTGTGCGGGCCGGTTCCGGCGCGGTCTGGGCGGCGCTCACAGGAGCCGTACCTTGAAGCCCGAGGTCTCCACCCCGGGGGAGGCGAAGACCAGCTCCACCGCGATCTCCTCGCCGGGGGCCATCAGCCCCGGGTCGTCCTCTGCATAGTCCGCCGGTGCGAATCGGCGCGCGGCGATCAGGTCGCCGGCAAGGTCGAACAGCTCGAGGTCGAGGTGCGGGCGGGGCTGGGACAGGGTCGCCGCGTTCCTGACCCGCAACCGCAGGGTCAGGGTCTCGCCCTCGGGCTGGTCGGCGTCGGCTGGGTCAGGATCGGCCTGGTCAGCTTCCGCGTGATCCACTCCGGGTGACGAGAGCCTGGGATCGCGGAGCTCCAGGGTTCCCGCGATGCGGGGCGCCGGCACGGTGCAGCCCAGGGGCTTGCAGGCCCGCTCGAGCCAGCCGCGGGACTCGGGATGACGCAGCAGGTCGCCGCGCGCCCACCAGGCCGCCTGGGTCGCGAGGCCGAGGCCGAGGACCAGCAGGACGGCGAGCCAGGCGAGGGTGGGGACCCTCCGGGTACGCCGCGCCTCGCTCGGCACCTTCGTGCTCCCATGAGGCCCGGGCGCGACCGGGCGACCGGCCTCCATCCCGACTCGGGAGACTCCGCCGGCGGCCGAAGCGATGGGGATGGACTCGTCGATCAGGGCCGACCGGCCATTGAGGCGGTGTCCGCACTGGGGGCATTGGACCCGACCGCGCCGCGCCCTCAGCTCCTGGGCGTAGACAGGGAAGAGCCGACCGCAGCGGTCGCAGCGGGCGGTCAGGGGCATGGCCGCGCGGACGCGTCCTGAGGGTGGGGCTCCTTGAACCCGCTGATCAGTGCCCAGTCGTCGCGCAGCCGGGTGGGCCCCAGGTGTACGGACCCCGCATAGGCGGCCTGGACCGAGTCCACCTGATCCGCCAGCACCCCGGAGAGGGCGAGGGCGCCGCCCGGGCGCAGACAGGCGAGCAGGCTCGGGGCGAGCTCCACCAGGGGGCCGGCCAGGATATTGGCGACCACCAGGTCCGCGTGCCGGGCCCCGGCGATGCCATCCAGCTCGGCGGGTGAACCCGCCCAGATCCGTTCGGCGACGCCATTGGTGCGCGCGTTGTCGCGGGTGGCCTCCAGCGCCTGGGGGTCGTGGTCCACCGCCAGCGCCCGGGCCGCGCCGAGCTTGAGGGCGGCGATGGCGAGGATGCCCGAGCCGCATCCGTAGTCGAGCAGGGTGCGGCCGGCGAGATCGGCCCCGTCGAGCCATTCGAGGCAGAGCGCGGTGGTCGGATGATGGCCGGTTCCGAAGGCCAGGCCAGGATCGAGGTCGACCACCACGGCGTTGGGGTCCGGGGACGACTGGCCGACCGGGCAGACCCACAGTCGCTGGCCGAACCGGGTGGGCCGGAAGTCGTCCATCCAGGCCCGCTCCCAGGGCCGATCGGCGATGGTCTCGATCTCGGTTGCGGTCCGGCTCAGGTGTCCGAGGCGCGCGATCAGCTCCGAGGCTCGAGCGCGGGAGGGCCCATCGTCCTCGAAGAGTGCGGTGACGCGCACCCCCTCCCAGAGCGGCGTGGTCCCCGGCGCCGGCTCGAGCAAGGGAGAGTCGCCCGCGTCCCCCAGGGTCACGGCGAGGGCGCCCGCGCCCTCCAGGGCGGCCTCCACCAGGGGCGCTTGGGCCTGGTCGACGGTGAGAGTGAGCTGGAGCCAGGGCATGGTAGGAAGGTGCGAGTTAAGAAGTGGCGAGTTGCGAGGGGCGAGCTGCGAGGCGGCGGCTTACTCCCCACTCGCCACTCGCCACTTCCCCTATAACCCGAGCTTCTTCTCCAGATAGTGGATGTTCGCGCCGCCGGCCTGGAAGGCGCTGTCCTTCAGGATCGAGCGCTGGAGCCGGATGTTGGTGTCGATGCCCTCGATGATGGTCTCGCGGAGTGCATTGCACATGCGCTTGATGGCCGAGTCGCGGTCCTCGCCGTGGGCGATCAGCTTGCCGATCATCGAGTCGTAGTAGGGCGGCACCGTGTAGCCCGAGTAGATGTGGGTCTCCATGCGGATACCGGGTCCACCCGGGGCATGGAACTCGGTGATCTTGCCTGGACAGGGGCGAAAGGTCTCCGAGTGCTCGGCGTTGATGCGGCACTCTACGGCGTGACCGCGTATCACGATATCCTCCTGGCGATAGCGCAGGGGCTCGCCGGCGGCGACCAGGATCTGCTCCTTCACGATGTCCACCCCGGTCACCATCTCGGTGACCGGGTGCTCCACCTGCACCCGGGTGTTCATCTCGATGAAGAAGAAGGCCCCGTTCTCGTAGAGGAACTCGAAGGTGCCCGCGCCGCGGTAGCCCACCTCGCGGCAGGCCCGGGCGCAGCGCTCGCCGATCTCCCGGCGCTGGGCTTCGGTGATCCCCGGGGCCGGGGCCTCCTCCACCACCTTCTGGTGGCGCCGCTGCATGGAGCAGTCTCGCTCCCCGAGATAGATGGCATGGCCGTGCTGGTCGGCGAGCAGCTGGAACTCGATATGGCGGGGGTTCTCCAGGTACTTCTCCATGTACACCATGTCGTTGTTGAAGGCCGCCGCGGCCTCCGCCTTGGTGAGGGAGATGGCGTTGAGCAGGGTCGCCTCCGAGTGGACCACCCGCATCCCCCGTCCGCCACCCCCGCCGGCGGCCTTGATGATGACCGGGAACCCGATCTCGCGCGCCAGCTCGACGGTGCGCTTCTTGTTGTCGTCCACCGGGCCGTTGGAGCCCGGGACCGTTGGCACCCCGGCGGCCTTCATGGCGGCGATCGCGGAGACCTTGTCGCCCATCAAGCGGATGGTGTCGGGGCGCGGGCCGATGAAGATGAAACCGGAGCTCTCCACTCGTTCGGCGAAGTCGGCGTTCTCCGAGAGGAAACCATAGCCCGGGTGGATGGCCACGGTGTCCGTGACCTCCGCGGCGCTGATGATGGCCGGGACGTTGAGATAGCTGTCACGCGACGGTGCGGGACCGATGCAGACGGTCTCGTCCGCCAAGAGGACATGCTTGAGGTCGCGGTCTGCCTCGGAGTGGACCGCGACGGTCTTGATGCCCAGCTCGCGACAGGCCCGCAGGATACGAAGGGCGATCTCGCCCCGGTTCGCGATGAGGATCTTCTCGATCATGGCTGCCATGGTGGGAACGCCTGTCAGCGGTCGCCGGGGCGCCCCGCCAGCGGGCTTGGGGCGGTCGGGGCCGTGCGAATGTGGAGTGCGTGGGTGTCGCGGGAGAGGCCGTCGGGGATCCTCATTCGATGACGAACAGGGGCTGGTTGTATTCCACCGGCTGTCCGTTCTCGACCAGGATGCGGCGCAGGGTCCCGCCCTGCTCGCATTCGATCTGGTTGAGGATCTTCATGGCCTCGATGATGCACAGGGTGTCGCCGGCCTTGACCCTTTGACCTTCCTCCACGAAGGATGCCGAGCCCGGCGATGGGGAGCGGTAGAAGGTCCCCACCATGGGCGAGCGCACGATCTCCCCCGTCAGGCCGTCGAGCGGATCCGCATCGGCGTGAGGCGACCAGGGCGCTCGCCGGTGCCGCCGCGGGGGCGGAGACCGGGGCCATCATGGGCATGGCCTGGGGCATCATCAGGGGTGCGCTGCCGTGGCGGCTGATGCGCACCGATTCCTCGCCCTCGTGGATCTCGATCTCCGCCACGTTGGATTGCTCCAACAGCTCGATCAGCTTCTTGACCTTACGGATGTCCATTGTCGTGATTCTCTTGGTGACGCGATGCCGGGCGCCCCGATGGTTGGGTGGATCTCGGCCGGGCGGTCGTGGTCTCCGGTCCCCCTCGGGGCCGGGCTTCAGGTGTCGTCCAGGCGGGCCAGGGCCGCCTCGAGGGCCAACTCATAGCCCTGTGCCCCGAGACCGCTGATCACCCCCACGGCGATGTCGGAGAAGTAGGAATGAGCGCGAAAGGCCTCGCGCGCGTGCACGTTCGACAGGTGCACCTCGATGAATGGGATACCGACCGCCAGCAGGGCGTCGCGCAGGGCCACGCTGGTGTGGGTGAAGGCCGCCGGGTTGAATAGGATGAACCCGACCTGCCGATCCGGTGCCTCGTGGATCGCCGCGATCAGCTCATGCTCGGCGTTGCTCTGCACGCACAGCAGCCGATGCCCGGCATCGGCGGCGCGGGTGGTCAGGCGCTCCTCGATCTGGGCGAGGGTCGCCCGACCGTAGTGGCCTGGCTCCCGCCGGCCGAGCAGGTTGAGGTTGGGTCCGTTGAGGACCAGGAGGGTGGCCATGTCGCCGGGCGCCTCTGGTGCATCTCCGGCCGCGGGCCGGCGCCGCGCCTACCGGAAGCTTTCCCCCAGTGCGCGAGGATTCCGGTAAAACGCCGCGAATTGTCCAGAAATCGCTACATGTTGTCCAGTTATGACGACCCTTTCGGAAGCGGTCCGGTCGCCTCGGCCGGGTCGTCCTCCGGGCCGGGCGCGGTCGCCTTGTCCCCTAGCGCCGCGGCGATCTCGGTCCCCAGCTCCTGCTCCGTGAGCTCTCCGATGCGGCTGAAGACCCGCCGACCGCGGGCGTCGAAGATCACCGTGAAGGGCAGTCCCTCGAAGCGGTTGCCCAGGCGTCGCGATAGCTCGACGGATTGGAGATCGCCGATGAGTATGGGGTAATTGACCGGGTACTGCTCCAGGAACTGGGCCACGTCGTCGGGGCGATCGAGGGCGATACCCACGAACTGCACGCCGCGTTCGCGCAGGTCCTCCTGGGCGCGGATCATCATGGGCATCTCGCGCAGGCACGGCGGACACCAGCTCGCCCAGTAATTGACCACCAGCACCTTGCCCGACCAGCTGGTGCTCGCGACCTCGCGTCCGGCCAGATCCGGGAGACTGAAGTCCGGCAGGCTGTGGAGCTGGGCGGCGCCCGGCCCCGCCGTCTCGGCGATCTGTCCCTCGCCCGAGGGGGCGAGCAGGCGTTCGCCGAGGATGGCCGCGCCGATGCTGATGCCGCCCGCCAGCACCGTGACCAGGACCACCTTGACCGGGCTCATGGGGCTGCCTTACGCAGATGCTCGGCAAACTCCTTGGCGGGGGTGAATCCGACCAACCGGAAGTTACGCAGCTCGCCGCGCTCGGGGTCGAAGAAGAGCATCGCCGGCGGCCCCGGGATGCCGAAATGGCCTTGCATCAGGGCCTGATCCTCGGCGTCGTTGGCGGTGACGTCGGCTTGCAGCAGCACGAAGCGGTCCATCTCGGCGATCACCGCCGGGTCGCTGAAGGTGTAGCGCTCCATCTCCTTACAGGCCACGCACCAGTCCGCGTAGAAATCGAGCATCACGGGTTTGCCGGCGGCGCTGGCAGCCGCCAGCTCCCGATCCAGATCGGCGACCGTCTTGACCTGTTTGAAGGCGGCATGCTCGGCCGCCGCCCCACCGCCGCTGCCGGCCGCCAGCCCGCGCAGGGGCTGGATGGTGTCCTTACCCCCGGCGGCGGTCCCGAGCAGCATCAGTCCACCGTAGATCAGCAGCGCGACCCCGAGGCCCTTCCAGAGCTTGCGCCAGCCGCTTGCCTCGGACGGGAGCTGGCTGAGGGCGCCCATGTAGACCGCCGAGCAGATCATCAGTAGGCCCCACAGCAGCATGGAGACGGCGGCGGGGAGGATGCGCTCCAGCAGCAGGATAGCGACCGCCAGCAGGAGGACTCCGAACACCGCCTTGATCGCATCCATCCAGGCCCCCGCGCGAGGCAGCAGCTTGCCCGCCGAGGTGCCGATGGCGATCAGGGGTGCGCCCATACCGAGACTCAAGGCAAACAAGGCGATGCCGCCGAGCACCGCATCGCCGGTCTGGCTGATGTAGATCAAGGCCCCGAACAGGGGCGGCGCCACGCAGGGCCCGACGATCAGGGCCGACAGGAAGCCCATGATGGCCACCCCGATCAGGGTGCCGCCCTCCTGCTTGTTGCTCATCTCGGTGATCTTCGACTGGAGGCTCGAGGGCAGCTGTAGGTCGTAGAAACCGAACATGGACATGGCCAGGGCCACGAAGACCAGGGCAAAGACGGACAGGATCCAGGGGTTCTGGAATGCGGCCTGGAGGTTGGCGCCGAAGAGCCCCGCCAGCACGCCCGCCACCGTGTAGGTAAGGGCCATGGCGAGCACGTAGACAACCGACAGGGTAAAGGCCTTGCGGGTGGTGATGCCCGATCCCTGACCCGCGATGATCCCCGACAGGATGGGGATCATGGGGAAGACGCAGGGGGTGAAGGCGAGCAGCAGGCCGAACCCGAAGAAGGCGGCCAGGATCAGCCACAGATTGCCACCCGCCAGGACCTGGGCGATCTGATCCTGCTCGGAAACCATGCCCGCATCCGGCGATGCGGACGCGCCCTGGGATCCGCCCGAGACCGCCTGAGACGCCGCGGGTGCGCCCGGGTCGGCGGCCGCGGCCGCCGGCAGCACCGCCGCTGCCAGGGCCTCGGGGAGGCTGAGCTTCAGCTTCTGGGTCTGGGGCGGATAGCAGATCCCGCGGTCGGCGCAGCCCTGGTACTTGGCGACCAGGGTCACCTCGGTGGGCGCGGTGGCCCCGCGCAGCAGGGGCAGCTCGATCGCGAGCTGGTCGTGATAGACCTCGACGTCGCCGGTGGTGCCGTCCGGGAGGATGGAGTCCTTCTTGATATCCCCCGTGGGCCGCTCCCAGGTGCCCAGCGCCGTGTCCTCGGCACCCTCGAGGCTCAGCTCCACCTTGTCCGCGTAGAGATAGGTCTCGGGGGCGATGGTCCAGTTCAGGGCCAGGCGGTCGGGTGCGGCCACCTGGACGTCGAGCTGGAAGGCCTGCTCGGCGGTGAGGATGTCGTCCTCCATCCCGAACCCGAGCGAGACACCGCCCGCGCCGCCGCCCAGGGTCTGCTCACCGATGGTTTGGGCCCCGAGGGTCTGTTCACCCAGGGGGGGCGGCGCAGCTCGCGCTGGCGCGGGCGGCGCCGCACCGGACCTCGGCTCGGTTGCCGCCGCTGCGAGCTTCGGTAGCTCGAGCAGCACCGTCTGACGGTGGGGCGGATAGCAGAGTCCGGCATCCGCGCAGCCCTGGGAGGTCGCCTCCAGGGTCAGGATGTTCTCTGCCCCGGGTTGACGGACCACCGGCGCGACAATCTCCACCGAATTGCGGTAGACCTGGACCTCGCCGAAGAACTCGTCCTGCTTGGTCTTGGCGGGCGGCAGGTCCAGGGCACCGATCTCCACCCCGTCGGTCTTGGAGACCAGCCGGAACTTGCTCTGGTACATGTAGTAGCCGTCGGCGATGTCCCAGCGCACCCGCACCGCTTCCCCGCCATCCGTGCCGCCGGAGATCTGGAAGGCCTGATCGGGCAGCAGGAACTCCTCCTCGGCCGTGACGCCAACGGTCACACCCAGCAGCAGGGCGAGCAGGGTCAGAAGACTCAGCGGCCAGCGCCGGCCGCGCCGCGGCATGGTGGGGGTGATCAGTGGTTGGATGGTGTGCATGCGGTGACCCAGGTGAGATAGTCGGGGAGCCCGGCAACGATCGGGACGGCGATGATCTCCGGCACGTCGTAGGGATGCAACTCGCGAAGCCGCCGGGAGAGTGCGTCGAAACGTCCGCCGGACGTCTTGATCAGCAGCAGCACCTCCGAATCGCGCTGGACCGCGCCCTCCCAGCGATAGATGGAGGTCAGCCCGGGGACCAGGCTCACGCAGGCCGCGAGGCCCTCTCCGACCAGGGTCTCGCCGAGGGCGGATGCGGTGTCGCTGTCCGGGCAGGTCGATAGGATCAGGAGGTGCGGTTGGGGTTCACTCATGGTCTTCGCCCTGTAGCGACTGGTCTCGGTTTGCCCGCCGACGCTGGCCGTGGTCTTGAGATCGATGTCATGGGACAAGATTTCCAGGGTAATCATCCGGCCGTGCGCTTCGCCCGCGCCTGCCATCCTCAATCTGTTGAGACCCGACACGTGCCCCTGTTACTTCTATTCATCGGTCTGCCCCTGATCGAGATCTACTTTCTGATCCAGGTCGGGGGCGAGATCGGCGCCTTGCCGACCATCGGCCTCAGTGTGCTCACCGCCATCATCGGCACCGCCCTGGTCCGCCACCAGGGATTCGGGGTGCTGGCCAGGGTGCGCGTGCTGACGGACCGGGGCGAGGTCCCGGCCCTGGAGATGCTGGACGGCGCTCTGATACTGGTCGCCGGACTCTTCCTGCTGCTGCCGGGCTTCCTGACCGACGCCGCGGGCTTCTTGCTCTTGGTCCCGCCGATCCGGCGCTGGATGCTGCGCCATTCGGTACGGATCGTACCGGCTTCCGGGGCGGCATCCGATCGTGGGACCTCGG
The DNA here is from genome assembly GCA_963714915.1 of uncultured Gammaproteobacteria bacterium. Classification (GTDB taxonomy): domain Bacteria; phylum Pseudomonadota; class Gammaproteobacteria; order Chromatiales; family Chromatiaceae; genus Thiodictyon. The sequence goes on along the minus strand of CAVQQM010000016.1, from coordinate 51,614 downwards.
AGCGCGGACCCAGGGTGATCGAGGGGCGCTTTCGCCGCGAGGACTGATCGGCGCTACGGCCGGGTCTTCTCATCAGGATCGAGCGACCGAGGGCCGGCATCCGCGCGGTTTGATCGGCCGATTGACGTGCCTGCCCCGAGACGGTGGGCACGCTGCGCGTTGCCCATCCTCCGCCATACGCTCTACGCCCGGAGGCGCACCCATGAGCTGGAAGACCGCCCACCGTTCCTTCTACTACCAGAATGCCCCCGAGCCGGCCGACCTCGACCTGGTCCCATCCGAGACCGCGCTCCTCTGCATCGATGTGCAGAACTACGGCATGGTGCTCGCCGAGGATCCGGCCGAGCGGGCGCGCTGGGCGCCCTTCCACGCGCGCATGCACGGGATCGTGATTCCGCGCTTGCGCGCCCTCCAGCACGCCTTCCGCGCCGCGGGCATGGACGTGATCCATGCCCGCATCGCCTGTCTGCTCGAGGACGGGCGCGACCGCTCCCTGAGCCAGAAGCTGCCCGGTTGGAACAACCTGCTGATGCCGCTCACCAGCGAGGCCAGCCAGATCGTACCCGAGCTGGCCCCGGCCCCGGGCGAGATCGTGGTCACCAAGACCACCGACAGCGCGCTCACCGGCACCAACCTGCGTCTGGTGCTGAGCAACATGGGCATCCGAAACCTGGTCGTGACCGGCATCTACACCGATCAGTGTGTCTCATCCACGGTGCGCAGCCTGGCCGACGAGAGCTTCAACGTGGTGCTGGTGGAGGACTGCTGCGCGGCCGGCACCGATGCGCTCCACGAGCAGGAGCTCGCCATCCTCAACCTGATCTACTGCCACGTGGTCACCAGCGCAGAGCTGCGGGAGATGCTCGCGCTGGCCTGAGGGGTCTTGAAGAAATCCTAGCGAGCAGCCTCGAGCGGACGGAGCCGCGCAGTAGATGGATTCACAGCCTCTGAGGGCGGGGTTACGCTGCCTCACCGAAGACCCACCCAGTCCCCGAACAGGTGGTGGGCGACGTCAATGCGACCAGCAGAAACAAATGATCGAGGAGGTCTCAAACCCTATGGTTTCCATATCAATCATTCGGATGGCCGCGGTGGCCACCCTGCTCATGGTGGCCTCGACCGCGGTCTTGGCCGGCATCGAGGTCACTCAGATCAGGGCGGTGGCGGAGGAGTCCGAGGTCTCCGGTGAGGTGACCGTCGTCAACCCCGAGACCCGCTTGCTGACGGTCCGGACCGCGGACGGCCGCTTCGAGGTCGTGCAGGCCCCACCCGAGGTCGAACGGCTCTCCGATATCAAGATCGGCGACCAGCTGAAGATCGACATCATCAGCGTCGCCATCATCGAGCTACAACAGGGCCGCGACGCCGGCGCAATGGGTATGGTTGCCGAGACGGACGTGGAGCGCGACGCCGGGTCCAAGCCGAGCGGCATGATCATGGACAGCATGACGCTCTATGGGCAGATCACCGACGTCGACCTGGGTGCGGGTGAGGTCACCATCCGCGGCGCGGAGACCACAGAGACCTACGAGGTCGAGGACAAGTCTCTGCTCACCAAGCTCGATGTGAAGAAGGGCGATGGTGTCGTGGTTCGCATCAGGAACCTCATCAGCGGGGAGGTCCAACGCTGATTCACTCGGCGTGCCCGGGCGTGGGGTCCGCGCTCGCGCCCTCGAGCCCGACAGGCCCCTCGGAGCAGGCGACACCCTAGGCCCGGCGCATGCCGGCCTTATGCAGCCAACCGGCCCCCAAGGGGCCGATCGAATGCCATCGTGGCGTCTGACCGGCTGGCAGTCTCAGGGGCGCGACGTTCGGGTTACCACGTTTTCAAGCGGTTGCGGCACTCGAATAGGGTCAGCTCAAGCGGGGAGCGGGACCGATCCGCGCCCCTCAAGTAAATCGGGATTGACGATCCCAGTAAGCGGAACAATCCATTTCCCGGATTGACCCCTCCGCAGTAGCATATCTTCAGAGGCCCGGTATCTCGCCGGCGCCTTCACCCGACTCGGGCGGATCCCGCGCCCTTGTCTGAGAGGAGACGATCATGTCTAACGCATCCAAGTGTCCATTTCATGGCGGCCGCACGGCGGTTGGCGCCCGCTCGAATCAGGACTGGTGGCCCGACAAGCTCAACCTCAAGATCCTCCACCTGCACTCCTCCAAATCCAACCCCATGGGCGTGCAGTTCGACTATGGGGCAGAGTTCAAGAAGCTCGACCTGGCCGCGGTCAAGCACGATCTCTATGCGTTGATGACCGATTCCCAGGAGTGGTGGCCGGCCGACTGGGGACACTACGGCGGATTGTTCATCCGCATGGCCTGGCACAGTGCGGGCACCTACCGCATCGCCGACGGGCGCGGCGGCGCCAACACCGGCAACCAACGCTTCGCTCCCATCAACAGCTGGCCGGATAACGGCAACCTGGACAAGGCACGCAGGCTGCTGTGGCCGATCAAGCAGAAATACGGCAAGCAGATCTCCTGGGCCGACCTGATGATCCTTGCCGGTAACTGCGCGCTCGAATCCATGGGCTTCAAGACCTTCGGTTTCGGCGGCGGCCGCGAGGACATCTGGGAGCCGGAGGAGGATGTCTACTGGGGCGCCGAGGCCGAGTGGCTGGCCACCAGTGACAAGCCCAACAGCCGTTACTCCGGCGATCGAGAGCTGGAGAATCCCCTGGCCGCCGTGCAGATGGGCCTGATCTACGTGAACCCGGAGGGCCCGGACGGCAATCCGGACCCCGTCGCCTCGGGTCGCGATGTTCGCGAGACCTTCGCGCGCATGGCCATGAATGATGAGGAGACCGTCGCCCTGGTGGCCGGCGGGCACACCTTCGGCAAGTGCCATGGTGCGGGCGATCCGGCGCTGATGGGCCCTGCGCCCGAGGGGGCACCCCTCGAGGAGATGGGCTTCGGGTGGAAGAACCGCTTCGGGTCGGGCAAGGGCGCGGACACCACGACCAGCGGTCTCGAGGGGGCCTGGAAGCCAAACCCAACCACCTGGGACATGGGCTACTTCGAGATGCTCTTCGGTTATGAGTGGGAGCTGGAGAAGAGCCCGGCCGGTGCGTGGCAGTGGCGAGCCAAAGACGTGCGCGAAGAGCACATGATCCCGGATGCCCACGACCCGTCGAAGAGGCATCGGCCGATGATGAGCACGGCCGACCTGTCGCTGCGTTTCGACCCGATCTACGAGCCGATTGCACGCCGCTTCCACAAGGACCCGCAGGCCTTCGCCGACGCCTTCGCCCGGGCCTGGTTCAAGCTGACCCATCGCGACATGGGCCCGCGCTCGCGTTATCTCGGTCCCGAGGTCCCGGCCGAGGAGCTGATCTGGCAAGACCCGGTGCCGGAGGTCGATCACGAGCTGATCGGCGAGCAGGACATCGCGGCCCTCAAGGCCGAGATCCTCGCCTCGGGCCTGTCCATCTCCCAACTGGTCAGGACCGCCTGGGCCTCGGCTGCCACCTTCCGCGGCTCCGATATGCGCGGTGGCGCGAACGGCGCGCGCATTCGACTCGCGCCGCAGAAGGATTGGGAGGCGAACGAGCCCGCCGAGCTTGCCCAAGTGCTGCGAACGCTGGAGGGCGTCCGCGATGGATTCAATGACGCGCAGTCGGGCGGCAAGCGGGTCTCGCTGGCCGATCTCATCGTGCTCGGCGGCTGTGCCGCCGTCGAGGCGGCAGCAAAGAGGGCCGGCCACGCCGTGGAGGTCCCGTTCTCCCCGGGACGCACGGATGCCTCGGAGGAGCAGACCGATGTGGAGGGCCTTGCCGTCCTGGAGCCCATCGCGGACGGATTCCGCAACTACATCCGCACGGGGGTCGAGATCGCCCCGGAGGAGCTGTTGGTGGATCGCGCCCAGCTGATGAGGCTCACCGCCCCCGAGATGACGGTGCTCATCGGTGGCATGCGTGCCCTGAACGCCAACGTCGGGCAGACCCAGCACGGCGTACTGACCTCGACGCCTGAGACACTGACGAACGATTTCTTCGTCAATCTGCTCGATATGAAGACCGAGTGGCGGCCTTCTTCAACCCAAGGGATATTCGAGGGCCATGATCGGGCCTCGGGCGACGTCAAATGGACCGGCACTCGCGTCGATCTCGTGTTCGGGTCCAACTCCGAGCTGAGGGCCATCGCCGAGGTCTATGCCTGCAACGATGGGAAGGAGAAGCTCGTCAGCGACTTCGTCGCGGCCTGGCACAAGGTGATGAACCTTGATCGCTACGATCTAGCCTGATTGGGAAGGCGACTCGTCAATGCGGTGCTCCGCGCAAGAAGCGGACCACCGCATTGAGGGACACTTTGGCCGCTGCGCCAACCCGGTCGACTGACCTTGCAGGTGCCGTATCCGCCCGGTCGCCCCGGGGCTCAGGGTGCGGGATTGACGGTGCGCGGGCCCTCGGGGGTTCCGAGGATCAGGACGTCCGCCGGGCGCAGGGCGAAGATGCCCACGGTGACCACGCCGGCGATGTTGTTGATCTGCTGCTCGAGCTTGGCGGGCTCCATGATCTCGAGGTTCTGCACGTCGAGGATCAGGTTGCCGTTGTCGGTGACGAAACCCGGGCGCCACACCGGCGTGCCGCCGAGCCTCACCAGCTCTCGGGCCACGTAGCTGCGGGCCATGGGGATCACCTCCACCGGGAGCGGGAAGCGGCCGAGCATGCGGACCAGCTTGCTCTCGTCGGCGATACAGACGAAGCGCCGGCTGGCGGCGGCGACGATCTTCTCGCGGGTCAAGGCCCCGCCGCCGCCCTTGATGAGCTGGAGCTGGGCGTTGGCCTCATCGGCGCCGTCCACGTAGAGCGCGAGCTCGCCGACGTTGTTCAGGTCGTGGACCTCGATCCCGTGGGCCTTGAGACGTTCGGTGGAGGCCTCGGAGCTCGAGACCGCCCCATCGATCTTGCCCTTGACGGAGGCCAGGGCGTCGATGAAGTGGTTGACGGTGGAGCCGGTGCCGACGCCGATGATGCCGTCCTGCACATAGGCCAGGGCGGCCTCGGCGGCCTGTTTCTTCATGGCGTCCTGGTTCATCGGCTCGCTCATCTAGGTGTCCTCGCGTCAGTGAGTCGGGGTGCCGTGCGCGCGCACCGCTAGTGAATCGTTCGGGCCCATATCTTAATCCCCCGAGCACATTCAGCGTTCCGGTTTGTCTGGCAGCCTGTCGGACTTAGGATGAATCGGCTGCGGAACCGGGAGCGCGGTCCATTTCGGCCCGGATCCTTGTTGCATAGCACCCACTATGCGCCTCGAATCCGGACCAAACTGACCTCGCTCTCCCACTCCCTCGCTTCGATCCCCCCAAGTCCGACAGGCTGCTAGGGCAGGGCCTCTGGCGCGGACAGCAATCCTCGCGACTCGCCACTCGCGACGCGCAACTCTCGCGTCGTCAGGGCGGGTCACAGGGCCAGGTCGATCCCGGAAACGAGCAGCCCGGGCAGATGGGCGCTCTCGGTCGAGCGTCCGTCATAGGTCTGGGGCGAGAGGATCAGCTCCCGCTCGGCGGTGAGTCCTTCGAGCCGGTCGCCGAGCAGATGGTAGAGGCTGTCGTCGAATCGCATGACCTCGACCGGGGCGACGATCTCGCCGCCCTCGACCCAATAGGTCGCGAATCGGGTCATGCCCGTGATCCGGCAGTCGTTGGGGTCGGACCAGTTGCAGTACCACAGGTTGCCGATCGAGAGCCCGGTGTCGAGGCGGCTCAGGGTCTCGCCGGCGGCTAGATCGCCGGCTTCGAGGGCGATGGATTCCGGTGCGCCGCTCGCGGCGTTGACCGGCTCGCCGTACTCCTGACCGTCCCGGGCATCGACCAGTGGCCGGGCCATGCGGCCGCCCTCGATCAGGGTGACCGATGGGGGTTTCGGGAAGCCCTCCGGGGTGAAGCGGGGCATCAGCCCCCGGTCGTGCTCCTCGCGGATGCTGATGCGGGGATCGAAGCTGCGCTCTCCATCCATGAGCTTCAACAAGGGGGTCTGACGGGTGCGTTGGCCCTTCAGATCGAATCCGCCCCAGGCCAGCATGTCCGTCAACTCGGCCACCGCGGCCGGGGCCAGGAAGGCCCGGTAGCGGCCTGGCGTGAGGGTGCGGGCGGGTCGGGCCAGGATCTCGAGATCGGCCCGCATGCGGGCGAGCCGCTGGGGCAGCGCCGCCGGGTCCCAGCGCAGACCGGCGTAGCTCGACTTGACCGCGCGGTCGCCCGAGAGATAGCAGCTCCAGTCCAGGTTGAAGCTGCGCGAGGCGTGCCAGTGGCGGTGTCCGAGCGAGCTGGCGAGCCCCTCGGCGACCTCGCCGGAGGCCCAGATGCCCACCAGGTCGAGTCCATCGGCCAGGGTCAGCAGCTCGGCGATGGCGTCCTGGGCGGCGGGCGGCGGTTCGCCCGTGCGCTCGTCGCTCGACCATGCCTCGGTGGAGTAGCTGAGGTAGGGGTCCTCGGGTAGATGGGCGAGTCGCTCGCGCAGCCGGGCAACCAGCGCGCCTGCCCGGGCGAGGTCTTGCTCCGAGTCGCCCGTGAGATCGCAGGCGGCCTCCGCTTGGCGCCCACCCTCGATCAGCGTCAGCCCGAGACCGGCCGAGCGGACTGAGCCCCCCTGACGGACCCGGCCGCGGTTGATACGCACGAAATCGGAGGCCTCGCCGTCGAGGCTGGTGAAGAGCACCTCCCCGCCGGTGAGTCCGGCGTTCAGCCGCTCGGCCAGGGCGAAGAAGGCCTCGGGGCTCATTCCCCACCCCCGAACACCGCGACATCGCGGAACAGACAGGGCGGGGAGGCATGGCCCACATAGACCGATTGATTGGGCTCGCCCTTGCCGCAGTTCTGCACGCCGCGCACCTCGCGGGTCTCCGCGCCGCCGACCCCGTCGAGGCTGCGCCAGAAGTTGGCCGAGATGCCGCGATAGCCCGGGTTGCGAACCAGCCCCTTCAGCTCCCCGTCCTCGATCAGGCGGCCTAGCTCGCAGCCAAACTGGAACTTGTTGCGGCTGTCGTCGATGGACCAGGAGCGGTTGGTGTCCATGAGGATGCCGCGCTCGACCCGGCCGATCAGCTCGCCGAGGCTGCCGTCGCCCGGCTCCAGATTGATGTTTCCCATGCGGTCGATGGGGGGTCGCTCCCAGCCCGCCGCGCGGGCGTTGGCGGTGCCGGGGAGTCCGGCCCGGGCCTGGGAGAGTCGCCCGCCCAGGGGGCGCTCCAGGATCCCATCCCGGATCAGATATTCGCGCGTCGCCGCGGTCCCCTCGTCGTCGGCGACCCCGCTGACCAGCTCGCCCGCGACCCCGGGGTCGAAGGTGACATTGAGCAGGCTCGAGCCATAGCGGTAGCTGCCGAACATCTCCGGCGTGACGAAGCTCCCGCCCGCGTAGTTGCGCTCGTCGCCGAGGATGCGGTCGAGCTCCAACGGGTGGCCGATGCTCTCGTGTATCTGAAGCACCATCTGGCTCGGCAGCAGGATGAGGTCGCGGCGGTCGCTGGGGCACTCGGGCGCCGCGAGTAGCGCGATGGCCTCCTCGGCGACGCGGCTGGCATCGTCCAAGAGTGCGGCGGCCGCGAGCCGCTCGAGGCCACCCTGCTGGGCGCCGTCCGCGCCGCCGCCCCGGCGGCGCTGGGTCTGGCTGCCCGCGTTGGCGACCGCCATCAGCCCCGGGGTGACGAAGCTCAGGCAGTGGATGATCTGTCCGCCGTCTGCGGTCGCCAGGAGCTGCTCGACCTCTCGGTAGGCGAGCCAGGCGGACCAATCGACGATACGCGGGTCGATGGCCAGGCGCCCGTTGGCCTCTTGCAGCACGCCGAGCTTGTCCTCGAGGGATACGGACCCCCAGGGCTCCGCGACCCGCGTCCGATACTCGGCTACCAAGGCGCTGCGGGGAAACAATCGGGCGTCGAAGAGCCCCAGGCGGTCGTGGACATCGGCCCATCGCAGGGCCTGCTCCGCCGCTGCCGCGAGTCCGGCGGGGCTCAGGTCATTGGTCGCGCCATAGCCCAGCCCGCCGCCGCGAACCAGGGTGACCATGGCCCCCAGGGACTCGGCCATCAGGCTCGGCTCGACGACGCCCTGGCGGACCTCGATCTGGTCGTGGGTCTCGGCCACCAGACGCAGGGTCCAGTAGTCGCAGGCGGGGGCCGCGGCGGCGAACCGCGCGGCGATGCTGGTCAGGTTTGGCATCTCGATGACCCAGTGGCGGCGCTGAATACGGGGAGCTGGGTATGCCGGCGGCCCAGGTCAAGTCGCTGCCCAATGGGGGGCCGGCTTCCGGTAGGCCCTCAGAGCAGCAGTTGCCGAATATCGCCGAGGAGTCCGCCGAGCAGGGTGGTGAAGCGGGCGCCGTCGGCGCCGTCGACGACCCTATGGTCGTAGGACAGGGCGAGGGGCAGGATCAGCCGCGGGGCAAACTCCCGGCCGTTCCACACGGGTTTGGTGTCCGAGCGCGAGACCCCGAGGATCGCCACCTCGGGGGCGTTCACGATGGGCGTGAACTTGGTCCCGCCGATCCCGCCGAGGCTCGAGATGGAGAAACAGCCGCCCTGCATGTCGCCGGGCAGGAGCTTGCCGTCGCGGGCCTTCTGGCTCAGGGCCATCAGCTCCCGGGCGAGGTCGTAGACGCCCTTCTTGTCCACGTCCCGCACCACGGGGACCAGGAGTCCGTTGGGGGTGTCCACCGCGACGCCGATATGGGTGTAGCCCTTCATCACCAGCCCCTCGCCATCGGGGGTAAGGGAGGCCTTGACGATCGGCATGCGGTTCAAGGCGGTGGCGACCGCCTTCAACAGGAAGGGCAGGAAGGTCAGCTTGACACCCGCACGCTCGGCCGCATCTTTCTGGCCCTTTCGGAATGCCTCCAGCTCGGTGATGTCCGCCTCGTCGAACTGGGTGACATGGGGGACAGAGAGCCAGGCCCGGTGCAGATGGCGGCCACTGATCTTCTTGATCCGCGGAAGCTCCTGGACCTCGACCGGGCCGAACCTGGAGAAGTCGACCTCCGGGGCCGCGGGCAGCGCGAAGGGCAGGGCGGTGCCGGCGGCGGTCGGGGCGCCCTGGGCCAGGGCCTGCTTGACGAAGCCTTGGACGTCCTCTTTCAGGACCCGACCCTTGGGGCCGGACCCCTTGACCAGCGTGAGGTCGACGCCCAGCTCCCGGGCGAAACGGCGTACCGCCGGGCTGGCGTGGGGCTTACGGCCCTTGGCGATGGCGGCCATGTCCTCGGGACGCGGCAGCACCGGGGCCTGGCGTCGCTCGGCCTCGCCGGGCGCGCGTCCAGCGGCGGGCTGGGCGGTCTCGCGTTTGGCGGCCGCGGCCGGCGCCTGGGGGGCTTCGGCCTCTTCGGGAGAGGTGTCTGGGCCCTCGGCGCTGGGGGCCGTGTCACCCTCGGGGATCAGGCTCAGGATCAGGTCGCCCTGGTTCAGGGCATCGCCCACCTTCGCGGCGATCGACTCCACCACCCCGGCGCGGGGGGACGGGATCTCCATGGTGGCCTTGTCGCTCTCGAGGGTCAGCAGCGACTGATCCACCTCGATACGCTCGCCCGGTGAGACCAGCACCTCGATCACGGGCACGTCCTTGAAGTCGCCGATGTCGGGGAGCACGACCGGGACCGGCTCGCCAGCGGGCGGGGCAGGGGCCGGAGCAGCCGGAGCAGCCGCGGCCTGAGCGGTCTCGGGGGCGGGCGACTCGGCAGGCGACGGCTCGGGCTCTCTGGTCTCATCCGTCGCGGCCTGGCCAGCGGTGCCCTCGACCTCCAGCCGGAACAGGGGCGTCCCCTGGCGCACCTTGTCGCCGAGCTTCACCAGCACCTCGGTAATCACCCCGCCCTTGGGCGCGGGGATCTCCATGGTGGCCTTGTCGCTCTCCAGGGTGAGCAGTGATTGCTCGGGCTCGATCCGGTCGCCCGGACCCACCAGGATCTCGATGACCGGGATGTCGCTGAAATCCCCGACATCGGGCAGCAGGATGTCTTCGACGGTTGCCACTGTGATCTCCTGTGTGCCGGTGCCTTAGACCGTGACCGGGTTGGGCTTCTCGGGGTCGATGCGGTACTTCGCGATCGCCTCGGAGACCGTCGCGCTGGGGATCTCGCCCTCGTCGGCCAGGGCCTTGAGTGCGGCCACCGTCACGTAGTAGCGGTTCACCTCGAAGAACTTCCGCAGCTGGCTGCGCATGTCGCTGCGCCCGAAGCCGTCGGTACCGAGCACCACGTAGCGGCGCGGGACATAGGGCCGGATCTGGTCCGCATAGGTGCGCATGTAGTCGGTGGCGGCGACGATGGGGCCGCGGCTGCCGGCGAGCTGACCCTCCACATAGGTGGTGCGTTGCGCCTCGTGGGGGTGGAGCATGTTCCAGCGCTCCACGTCGATGCCCTCGCGGCGCAGCTCGTTGAAGCTGGTGACGCTCCACACGGCCGATCCCACGTCCCAGTCCCGGGCCAGGAGCTCGGAGGCGGCCAGCACCTCGCGCAGGATGGTCCCGGAGCCCAGGAGCTGCACCCGGTGGGCGCGCTCCTCGCCCCGGTGCACTCGGTACATGCCCTTGAGGATGCCGGCGGCCACGCTCCCCTCGGCATCCTCCGGCATGGGCGGCTGCAGGTAGTTCTCGTTCATGGCGGTGATGTAGTAGAAGCAGGTCTCCTTCTCCTGATACATGCGCCGCAGCCCGTCCTGCACGATCACCGCGAGCTCATAGGCATAGGCGGGGTCGTAGGCGATGCAGTTGGGGATGGTGGCCGCCACCAGATGGCTGTGGCCATCCTGATGCTGCAAACCTTCGCCCGCGAGGGTGGTGCGCCCGGCGGTGCCGCCGATTAGGAAGCCGCGCGCCTGCATGTCGCCGGCGGCCCAGGCCAGGTCGCCGATGCGTTGGAAGCCGAACATGGAGTAGTAGATGTAGAAGGGGATCATGCTCTGGCCGTGGTTCGCATAGGCCGTGGCCGCCGCGATCCAAGACGACATGGCCCCGGCCTCGTTGATGCCCTCCTGGAGGATCTGCCCCTTCTTGTCCTCGCGGTAATACATCACCTGGTCGGCGTCCACCGGCTCGTAGAGCTGGCCCACGGAGGAGTAGATGCCGAGCTGGCGGAACATGCCCTCCATCCCGAAGGTGCGCGCCTCGTCGGGCACGATGGGCACCACGTATCGTCCGATCTCCTTGTCGCGGATGATGATGTTCATCAGCCGCACCAGGGCCATGGTGGTTGACATCTCCTTGTCGCCGCTGCCCTCGAGCAGCGCGTGGAAGGCCTCCAGGTCGGGGACCTTGAGCGCCGGGGCCTCGTCGCGGCGGGCGGGCAGATAGCCGCCCAGGCGCTCGCGCACCGCGTGCATGTATTGCATCTCCGGGCTGTCCGCGCCGGGCTTGTAGAAGGGTGCGGCGCCGATCTGGTCGTCGGAGATCGGGATGTTGAAGCGGTCGCGGAAGGCCTTGAGCGCCGCCTCGCCCATCTTCTTCTGGGAGTGGGTGATGTTCATCCCCTCGCCGGCCACCCCCATGCCATAGCCCTTGACGGTCTTGGCCAGGATCACGGTCGGTTTTCCGCTGGCCTTCATGGCCTCGTCATAGGCCGCATAGACTTTCACCGGGATCGTGGCCGCCGCGGTTGAGGCGCCAGATGTCCTCGTCGGTCATGTTGGCGACCATCTCCTTGAGCTCCGGGTACTTCCCGAAGAAGTGCTCGCGGGTATAGGCCCCGCCCTTGGCCTTGTAGGCCTGGTAGTCGCCGTCGACGCATTCCTCCATCCGCTTGAGCAGCAGGCTCTGCTTGTCACGGGCGAGCAGCGGGTCCCAGTAGCTGCCCCAGATCACCTTGATGACGTTCCAGCCGGCGCCGCGGAAGACGGCCTCCAGCTCCTGGATGATCTTGCCGTTGCCGCGCACCGGGCCGTCGAGGCGCTGGAGGTTGCAGTTGACCACGAACACCAGGTTGTCCAGCCGCTCGCGGGCGGCGAGCGAGATGGCCCCGAGCGACTCCGGCTCGTCCATCTCGCCGTCTCCGAGGTAGGCCCAGACCTTGCGGCCCTGGGTGCTCACCACCCCGCGGTCGTTCAGGTAGCGCATGAAGCGCGCCTGGTAGATCGCCATGATGGGACCGAGCCCCATCGAAACGGTGGGGAACTGCCAGAACCCGGGCATCAGCCAGGGGTGGGGGTAGGACGGGAGTCCGTTGCCGTCCACCTCCTGGCGGAAGTTGTAGAGCTGCTCCTCGGAGAGCCGGCCCTCGAGGAAGGCGCGGGCATAGATGCCGGGGGCGGAGTGGCCCTGGATGAAGACCAGGTCGCCACCGTGGTCCTTAGTGCGCGCGTGGAAGAAGTGGTTGTAGCCGACGTCGAACAGGGTGGCCGAGGAGGCGAAGGATGAGATATGGCCGCCGAGCTCGGTGGATAGTCGGTTGGCCTGGACCACCATGGCCATGGCGTTCCAGCGCACGAAGGACCGGATCCGCCGCTCCATGGCTCGATCCCCGGGGAAACGCTCCTGACGCTGGACGGGGATGGTGTTCAGGTAGGCGGTGTTGGCGCTGTAGGGAAGATAGGCCCCCGAGCGCCGCGCCTTGTCGATCAGCCGCTCGAGAAGGAAGTGGGCGCGCTCGACGCCTTCGTTCTCAAGCACCGCCTCCAGGGCGTCGAGCCATTCCTGGGTCTCTTGGGGATCGATGTCGGGCTTGGTCGTCATGAAGCGTTCCCGGTGCGGGGTCTGGAAGCCAGCGGTGCCCCGGGGTCCCTGAGGCGATCCCTGAGGTGATCCCTGAGGTGATCCCGGAGGCGGCGGAGGGCCGCGATTATATCAGCGCGAGACTGGGTCAATACTGAGAATTCACCGCGTCAATGCGACCGTGTCGGGTGCCCTGACCCGGTGCAACGGCAGCGGCGGCGCACCCGCCGGTCGGCGGGTCATGCCTCATCAGCGACTGGGGTCGCGGGGCCTGGGGCCGCGAGGATCGGGCGGCGCAGCAGTGGGCGTTCGGCGAGCCGGTAGGACAGGACGGCCGCGAGCAGGGCGGCGCAGACGCCGACGGCGATCTGGGGCCCCACGCCCCAATCGGCACCGAATGCCCGGGTGAGACGCAGGATGGGCTCGTGCCAGAGATAGAGGCTGTAGCTCACCGCGCCGAGCCCGGCGAGCGCCCGGACCGAGAGCACGCGGGCGGTGAGGTTCCCGCCCAACGCGGCGGCGAGCACCACCAGGGCGCACGCGGTGAGGAAGATGGGCATCCCGAATAGCCGCCAGGTCTCCCCGAACAGGATCTGCTGGAGATCCATCCTCGCCAGGAGCGCAGGCGCCAGGCATAGCAGTGCGACGCCGGCGAGACCGAGCCAGGACGCTGACCGCGCGGATAGCCTGGTGCCTGCGTCCAGGCGCAGGTGCAGGTTCGCGGCCGCCATCCCGAGGGCGAAGGCGAAGAGCTCACCCGGGAGCTGTCGCTCCACGAAGAACCCCAGCACCGGCGGCGGGAAGGCCAAGGGCTGCCCCGACAGGGGATCGAAATACACCAGGAGGTCGGCCGGGACCTCGGTCATGATCCAGTCCACCAGGAGTCCGGGCGCATGGGTCTTCCAGAGGAGCGAGAGTGCCAGTACCAGCGGCAGGGCGAGCAGGACCCGGCGTCCAGTGAAGGCAGGCGCCAGGATCGGCAGCAGCAGATAGAACTGGGCCTCCAGGGTCAGACTCCACAGGGCCATGTTGAGTCCCAGGGAGCTGGAGGATCCCGGGTGAGCGAACTGGGCCACCAGCGGATGCAGCCACAGGTTGAGCCGGCCCAGGTCGCTCGCGAGGATCCCGTAGCCCCCGGTCAGCAGGGGCAGGACCACCCCGAAGAGCAGGGCGAGGTGGAGCCAATAGGCAGGCAGGATGCGCCGGGCCCGCCGGAGATAAAAGGACCAGGCAGCAGGCGGCGGGTGGCCTGCCCGGGCCGCCTCCATCCAGGGACGGGCCAGCAAGAAGCCGGACAGCACGAAAAAGAGCTGGACCCCAAGCAGACCCTTCTCTGCCACGGCCTGGCCCAGTCCCGAGGGCGGAGTCGAGAGCCCGCCCGCCAGCAAGGCGTAGGCATGGAAGGCGATCACCCAGGCGACGGCGACGCCCCTGATCCCGTCCAGGGCCGGGAGATGAGTGATCCCGCTGCGGGGGAGGCGGCCAGCCGTAACCTGGAGTCGGGACGGGGCGCCTGAATCGGACCCCATCGATGGCCCGGGCGGGATCTCGCTCAAGGAGCCCCCTCGGTCGCCGGTGAGGGCTGCGCCGCCGGCGGATCCATTCTCCCGATCGCCTCGGCGACCCCCGACTCCTGCCAGGGGATGGGCGTCGGGCTGAAGAAGGCCTTCTCCAGCTGTTGAATCGCTGCCGCCAGGTCCGCCGGGCAACGCTGGGCCAGACGAGCGAGGTTTCCGGGCGGGTCCTCGGGCCAGCGCAGTCGGCCCCACGCCAGCAGGGCCTCGCGCGCCGCGCCGGCGTTTCCAGACGCGTACGCCGTGCCCACTCGGGTCAGCACCTCGGCGAGCGGGTCCGGCTCCGGGCTCGTTGCTGGAACCGCCGCTGGCGGAGGAGCCGACCCGGATTGGACCCGGCGCCGGCGAAGCGACCACCAGAGTCCGACGGCCAGCACCAGTGCGGCCCAGAACCAGGGGTCGCGCAGGGTTCTTGCCAGCGCGCCGGGCGGCGTCGGCTCAGGGGCCGGGGGCTCGCTCCGGATGGCTCCCGGCACGGAGACCGTGGGGTCGGCCCAGGGCAAGGGCGGGGGTATCGGGGTCGCGAGCGGGTCGGGCCAGACGGGAGGCCCCGCCCAAACGGAGGGCGGCGGGCTCCAGCCGGTCGCGGGATTGCCGGGATCCGGGGCGGTGAGGGGCCCCTCGGCCCCGGCGGATACCCGCAAGGTCAGGGGCCGGCTGGCGGCCGCGCCGAAGGTGACCGCGGGGACCTCGATCTCACCGGTCTGTCGTGGCATCAGCAGGAGGCGCAGGCGCACGCGCTCGCGGCGCTCGCCATTGACCACGGACATCTGACGCTCGATCCGCCGGTCGAGGATCTCGAAACCGTGCTCGATGGGCCCGAGGTCGGGCGGGGACACCTCGCCGCCGGCCGAGGTGGCGGTGAGCGTCAACTCCACCGGCTCACCGGCGCCCACCTCGACGGCGGACAGTTGGGCCTCGACGCCCGCGGTGCTGACCTGGGCAAGCGCTGCGGCCGCGCCGAGCAGGATCGCCGCGAGCAAGGCCCCGATCAGGGGCAGGGTCGGGCGAACCCGTTCCATGGCGGTGCGGGTGGGGCGGTTTGGGGACACTACGCTCGAATCCCTCGGCCGTGGGGATGGATGGGCGGGGACGCGGGGGACGGCAAACACCCCGTTTTGACCAGGCCCGTGCCATGCGTATAATGCGCGGTTTCCCCGATCCTGGGGAAGACTCCTTGCCTCACCGCCCTGGTCCGGGCCGCTTGACGGGCCGACGGTCGGGAGGCTGCCAATCCGTGAGGAGCACGATGCGACATTATGAAGTGGTATTCCTGGTTCATCCGAGCCAGAGCGAACAGGTGGGGGCGATGGTCGAGCGCTATCGGGGCAACCTGGAGAAGCGTGGCGGTGTCGTCCATCGCCTCGAGGACTGGGGGCGGCGTCCCCTGGCCTATCCGATCAACAAGGTGCACAAGGCGCACTACATCCTGTTGAACGTGGAGTGCGACCAGGAGGCGATCGACGAGCTGGAGAGTGCCTTCCGCTTCAACGATGCGGTGCTGCGCAACCTGATCATCCGTCGCGATGCCGCCATCACCGAGCCGTCGGCCTTGGCCAAGAGCGGCGACGAGCGGGCCGAGGCGCCCGCCGATTCGGACAACGACTGAGGAGGCCCGCCATCATGGAATCCGGTTCCCGTTTCTTCCGCCGCAAGCGGTATTGCCGTTTCTCAGCCGAGGGCATCACCGAGATCGACTACAAGGATCTCAACCTGCTCAAGGCCTATGTCAGCGAATCCGGCAAGATCGTCCCCAGCCGTATCACCGGCACCTCCGCCAAGTATCAGCGCCAGCTCGCCCAGGCCGTGAAGCGCGCCCGCTATCTGGCCCTGCTGCCGTACACGGACGGGCATTGATCGCGCCGGGCCGCGCGGTCGCCGGGCGTGGCCCGTACCGTTCGGCTTGGGCGGCGATCCGGACTGAGCCATGAAGACCCTAGCGGGCTTCATCATGAGCGGGAGGCTTCAAGGGGCGCTGGTGACCTCGGTCACCGCCTTGATGTCCTTGCTGCTGCCCCCGGTGGCCCTGATCAGTGGCGGCGCCATCGCGCTGGTCACCCTGCGGGATGGCGCGCGCGCCGGCGCCGCACTCTGGGGGTTCGCCACCCTGGCGCTGGCCCTGCTCGCGGCCGTGGCCTTGGGCTCGCCGTGGGCAGCGCTCGGCGTCCTGCTGGTCCTGTGGCTGCCGGCCTGGGGGCTGGGGACACTGCTGCGCTGGTCCCGGTCCCTGGCGCTCGCGGTCCAGGCAGCGGGCGTGGCGGGTGTGGCGGTGGTGGTGCTGTTGCACGCCGCCGTTGGGGACCTGAGCGGATTCTGGCTGGAGCTGATCGCGCCCCTGCGTGAGGTCCTGATCCGGGACGGCGGTCTGGACGCCGCCCGGGCGGACGAGCTGGTGACGGCGACGGCGGGCTGGATGACCGGCTCCTTCGTGGCCGCCCTGGTGCTTCAGTGGCTGCTGGCCCTGTTCGTCGGGCGTTGGTGGCAGGCGGAGCTCTACAACCCCGGGGGCTTCGGCACGGAGTTTCGGGCCCTGCGTCTGCATCCCGGGTTCGGGGTCGCGGGGTTGGTCCTGCTTGCCACCGTCGGGTTCACGAAGGCGCCAGGTCTCGTATCCGATCTGGTGCTGGTGCTGATGCCCCTGTATCTGCTCCAGGGCCTGGCCGTGGTCCACGGCGCCCTCCATCAGCGCGGCGGGCACGTGGGTTGGTTGTTCGGGCTCTACGTCCTGTTGGTCGTTTTCTTTCCCCATGCGGCCCTGATGGTGGCCTGCATCGGGTTGGTGGACATCTGGGCCGATATCCGTGGACGCCTAGCCAGGCGTCCCGGGGCAACGGGCTGAAGGCCTGCCCCGGATATCGGCCGAATCGAATCGACTCGAGGAAATACAAGTGGAAGTGATTCTGTTGAAGAACGTCGGCGGTCTCGGCGCCCTGGGCGACAAGGTACGGGTGCGCGCGGGCTATGGCCGCAACTATCTGGTGCCCCAGGGCTACGCGGTGCTGGCCACGCCCGCCAACCTGGAGGCCTTCGAGGCGCGCCGCGCCGAGCTCGAGCGCGAGGCCGCCGAGGCGGTGGCGGCAGCCGAGGCGCGCAAGGCGTCTCTCGAAGGCTTGAGCGTGACCATCGCCCGGCGTGCCGGGGACGAAGGGCGGCTGTTCGGCTCGGTCGGAACCCAGGACATCGCAGAGGCGGTGACCGCTGCCGGTGTGGCCGTCGAGAAGCAGGAGGTGCGTCTGCCCGAGGGCCCGCTGCGTGCGGCCGGCGAGTTCGAGGTGCTGCTGCACCTGCACGCCGACGTGGACGCCACCGTCACCGTGCACGTGGTGCCGGGATCCTGATCGGCCCCGGGCGCGCCTCGCCGAGCCCGGTCCCCCGAATCTGCTAGTACACGTGACGCTGTCGCCGGGCGACGTGCCCGGCGCGGCCTTCGCGTGTGTCTCACCGATAGGCGGCCACCGGGCGGCCCGCTTGAACCCCCTTGTTCCCCGTCGTAACCCCGGCCAGAATCGCCGGGTCGATACCGCTTTGCCCGGCGCTCGGCGCGGCTTGCTCCCGTGAGGGCCCAGCGCCGCGAGACCGGGTGGCCGCGAGGTCGGCGGGTTTCCGCTATCCATCGCCGCGTGTACGCGCGTGGCCCGTCCAGTCATCCGGGGGGAGCATGTACGATCTTGGCGAGGATGCGGGCGGGCCGATTGGGGACGGCCTGCGCGTTCCGCCCCACAACCTGCATGCGGAGCAGTCTCTGCTCGGCGGGCTGATGCTGGACAACAGCACCTGGGACCGCATCGCGGACATGGTCGTGGAGCGCGATCTCTATCGCCGGGAGCATCGGCTGGTCTTTCGCGCCATCGCCAAGCTCGCCGAGGACGACCAGCCCTTCGACGTGGTCACCCTGGCCGAGAACCTGGAGCGCAACGAGCAGCTCGAGGCGGCGGGCGGGCTCCCCTATCTCGGCACCCTGGTCAACGAGACCCCGAGCGCGGCCAACATCAAGGCCTACGCCCGCATCGTTCGCCAGACCTCGGTGCTGCGCCAGATGATCGCGGCGGGCACCGACATCGCCGACAGCGCCTACAATCCGGGCGACCGTGACGCGGCGGAGCTGCTGGATGCCGCGGAGCGGCGGGTCTTCGAGATCGCCGAGCAGGAGAGTCGCGGGGGCGGTGGCTTCCAGCCCATCAAGGGCCTGCTCTCCCGGGCGGTGGAGCGCATCGACGAGCTCTACCAGCGCACCGAGCCCATCACGGGCCTGGCCACTGGCTTCACCGACTTCGACGAGATGACCTCGGGACTCCAGCCCTCTGACCTCATCATCGTCGCCGGGCGCCCCTCCATGGGCAAGACCAGCTTCGCTATGAACCTGGCGGAGAACGTCGCCATCGGTACCAAGCGGCCGGTGGCGGTGTTCAGCATGGAGATGCCGGGGGACTCGCTCGCCATGCGCATGATGTCGTCCCTGGGTCGCATCGACCAGCACCGGGTGCGCACGGGCAAGCTCGAGGACGACGAGTGGCCGCGACTTACCTCCGCGGTCAACATCCTCTCCACCGCCGCGCTCTTCATCGACGACACGCCCGCCCTGTCGCCCACCGAGCTGCGTGCCCGCGCCCGCCGCCTCAAGCGCGAACAGGGCGACCTGGGGTTGATCGTGGTCGACTATCTCCAGCTCATGCAGGCGCCGGGGTCGGGCGAGAACCGGGTGGCGGAGATCTCCGCCATCTCCCGATCACTCAAGGCCCTGGCCAAGGAGCTGCGCGTCCCCCTGGTGGCGCTCTCCCAGCTCAACCGCAGCCTCGAGCAGCGCCCTAACAAGCGCCCGGTGATGTCCGACCTGCGCGAGTCCGGCGCCATCGAGCAGGACGCCGATCTGATCGTCTTTATCTACCGCGACGAGGTCTACAACCCCGAGAGCAAGGACAAGGGGATCGCCGAGATCATCATCGGGAAGCAGCGCAACGGCCCCATCGGCACCTCCCGGCTCACCTTCCTCGGCAGGTACACCAAGTTCGAGAACTACATCGACAGCTTCTACGGCGAGGAGATGGCCTGACCACGCGAGGCGGCGGCCACGGGGATGCGGGGCTAGAATCGCGCGATCGAGAACGCCCGGGGACGCCGACGCGGGATCCGCCCAGGAAGACTCGCACTGTTGATCGGCAACGACAGCCGTGCGGACGAGCTCCAAACGTCCCTGGTGGTGCCGGTGGCAGAGGATCTTATGAACCCCGAAACAGCGGATGACCGCTTCGTGCCATATGCAAGCTGTTGTGTACCCTCGAGCTCCTTTGTGCTGGCGAGCGAACCACGTGGGTGAGGCCGCTACGGCCTCCAGAGCACGCCCTGCGCGGCGCCTGGACGGCGTTGCAACTCCTTACGATAGAACCACTATTGCAAGGAGTTGCGCCTTGCCTGTTTGTAATCAGGCCACCACGCGGGACGCACTCTGGGCGGCGTCCAACTGCCGTTTCTTGGGATGAACGCGACACTCCACTCCATCGAGATCATGCTGCCGGAGCTCTCCCCGGGGGAGAAGGCCCTTCTGCTGCAATGGCTTGCGCGGGATCTGGCCGGTGCTGCGCCGGGTATCGAAAAGACGCCTGGCACCTGCGGTGGGGCGGCCCGGGTGATCCGTACCCGCATCCCGGTCTGGACGCTGGTGCAGGCGCGGCGTCTCGGGGTCTCCGAGGCCGGTCTGCTCGCGAGCTATCCGACCCTCCGAGCGGAAGACCTGGCGAATGCCTGGGCTTACGCCCGGCTCTTCTCCGCCGAGGTCGAGGCCGACATCGAAGCCAACGAGGCTTAGGCGCATGGCGCGGCTCTACGCCAACGAGAACTTTCCTCTCCCCGTGGTGCTTGCCCTCCGCGAGCTCGGCCACGACTGCATCACGATCCAAGAGACCGGCCGGGGGGGAGAGGCCATCCCGGACGCCGATGTGCTCAGCTTTGCGGCATCCGACCAACGTGTTCTGCTGACCCTAAATCGCAAAGACTTCATCCGTTTACACCAAGAAGGCGCTGCTCACTGCGGTATCGTCGCCTGCACCTTCGACGCCGACTTCGCGGGGCAGGCGGGTCGAATCCACGAAGCCTTGGCAGTCCGGGCCGATCTGGCCTGCGCGCTGCTGCGCGTCGATCGTCCGTCCGCAGACTGACATGCCGGTCGGGCCCAAGCCAAAGTCGACCTACGTCTGCAACGCCTGTGGCGCGGCCCAGCCGAAGTGGAGCGGCCAGTGCCCGGATTGCGGGGCCTGGAACAGCATGGATGAGCAGGCGCGGCCCCCCAGGTCGGCGGGGCGCTCGGGCGGGCGCGCCGGGTTCGCCGGCGCCGTGGAGGGGGCCCGGGTGGAGCTTCTCGCGAACCTGGAGCCGGAGGAGCGGGCGCGCATCGGCACCGGGATCGGCGAGCTGGATCGCGTCCTCGGTGGTGGACTGGTGACGGGCTCGGTGGTGCTGCTCGGCGGCGATCCGGGCATCGGCAAGTCGACCCTGCTGCTCCAGGCCTGCGATCACCTGGGTTCCGACGAGCCGGTGCTCTACGTGAGCGGCGAGGAATCGAACCAGCAGATCGGGCTGCGGGCGCGGCGGCTCGGGATCGGAGGGGCCGGGGTGCGCCTGCTGGCCGAGACCGGGGTCGAGCGCATCCTGGCCCAGGCCGAGCTGGAGGGTCCGCGGGTGATGGTGGTCGACTCCATCCAGACCCTCTACACGGAGCAGCTCCAGTCCGCGCCTGGCTCGGTCGCCCAGGTGCGGGAGACCGCGGCGCAGCTCGTGCGCTTCGCCAAGCGGACGGATACCGCGGTCTTCCTGGTGGGCCATGTCACCAAGGAGGGGGCGCTGGCCGGGCCGCGAGTGCTGGAGCACATGGTCGACACGGTGCTCTATTTCGAGGGTGAGTCGGGCGGGGCCTTTCGGCTAGTGCGGGCGGTGAAGAACCGCTTCGGGGCGGTTAACGAGCTCGGCGTCTTCGCCATGGCCGACAGGGGTTTGCGCGAGGTCAGGAACCCCTCGGCCATCTTCCTATCGCGCCATGACCGGCCGGTTCCTGGTTCGCTGGTGATGGTGACCCGAGAGGGCACGCGCCCGCTCCTGGTGGAGGTCCAGGCCCTGGTGGACGAGAGTCCGCTGGCGAATCCCCGCCGCGTCGCCCTGGGTCTGGATCAAAACCGCCTCTCGATGCTCCTCGCGGTCCTGCACCGCCACGGCGGGGTGGGGATGTTCAACCAGGATGTCTTCGTCAACGTGGTGGGCGGGGTACGCATCGGCGAGACGGCGGCGGACCTGGCCGTGGTGCTCGCGGTGCTCTCCAGCTATCGTGACCGACCCCTGCCGCTGGACCTGGCGGTGTTCGGCGAGGTGGGGCTGTCGGGCGAGGTGCGCCCGGTCCCCAACGGTCCTGACCGCCTGCGTGAGGCGGTCAAGCACGGGATCCGCCGGGCCATCGTGCCGGCGGGGAACGTGCCCAAGGAGGGTGTCGTGGGGTTGGAGATCATGCCCGTGCGGACCCTGGTGGCGGCCATCGATGGCGCCTGATAAGGTCGGCTCCCGCGACCTCATGCCTTGGCCTGGCCGGGTGTGTGGGCGGTAATGGTCTCGGGTCTGCGCCGGGTTAGAATGCGGACGCGACCGGTCCGACCGGATCGACCGACCTCAGCACGACTGATCACACGAGGAGCTCTCTAGATGAAACCATCCATTCGGCGCCGGGCCGCGGCCTTGGCGATTGCCGCATTGTTCTCGGCTGGCGCCTTTGCCCTAGACGACACGGATTTCAACTACGACACGACAGCCGACCTGCTTGCGGTCTGCGGCGCGACCGGGGAGGGCAGCGAGGCGGCGATCCTGGCCTGTCGCGCCTTCATCGAGGCAACGGTCCAGTACCACGACGCCGTGTCCGACCGCAAGAACCTCAAGCGCCTGATCTGCTACCCGCAAAGCGCAACCATCGCCGACGGACGCACCGCCTTCCTGGCCTGGGGAGAGGCGAATTCGGGAAACGCAGAGCGCATGAACGAGCTGCCGGTGGTGGGGCTGGTGCGGGCCTTGGCCGAGAAATATCCCTGCAAGTAATCCGAACCCTCCCGAACCACCGACTGTCCCAGTATTGACGACCTCCCCAACGGAGTTACCCCTATGAAGAAGATCGCCATCCCCTTGTTGGTGGCCGCCGTCGCCATGACCGTGGTGGCCTGTGGCTCCACCTCCCGTAGCAGGACGGCCAGCGGCACGGCCATGGGCGCCGCCACCGGCGCCATCATCGGCTCGTTCAGCGCGAATGCCGGCAGGGGCGCACTCATCGGCGCCGGAGTCGGGGCCCTGGGCGGCGTGCTGGTGGACGAGCACCAGCGCGGCAGCTTCGACTGAGCCCCAACGGGCGTCGGGGGCGGGGCCGACCCGCACCGCCGACGCCCTTGATCGCGGTCAGGCAGCGCCGACCGCCATACTGACCGCCACTATCCGCGACCGATGCCGAGTCTGTTCGCCGACTTCATCGACGCCTTCTGGCAGGTCATGCTCGACCTGTCGCCCTCACTGCTGCTGGGCTTGCTGATCGCCGGCCTGATCCACGTCTATTTGCCCACCGGCTTCATCCATCGCGGTCTGAGCCCGCCCAACCTCGCCAGCGTGGTTCGGGCATCCCTGGTGGGCGTGCCCCTGCCGCTGTGCTCATGCGGGGTGATCCCGACCGCGCTCGGTCTGCGCCGCGAGGGCGCGTCCAAGGGGGCCACCACGGCCTTCATGATCAGCACGCCCCAGACGGGCGTGGACTCCATCCTGGTGAGCGCCGCCTTCCTGGGCTGGCCCTTCGCCGTGTTCAAGCTGGCGGCGGCCTTCGTCACCGGATTGATCGGCGGTGCGCTGGTCAATCGGCTCACCGAGCCTGATCCAGAGCCGGAGCCCTTGCCAGTTGGCAGCGAGGAGGCATCGTCTCCTCGGGGGGTGGCCGAGGTGGTCCGCTACGCCGTGTTCGATCTGCTCTCGGCCATTGACATGTGGATCCTCGCCGGGGTGGTGGTCGCTGCGCTGATCACCGTGCTCTTGCCCGCGG
The DNA here is from genome assembly GCA_963714915.1 of uncultured Gammaproteobacteria bacterium. GTDB lineage: Bacteria > Pseudomonadota > Gammaproteobacteria > Chromatiales > Chromatiaceae > Thiodictyon. Next base: position 28,360 of record CAVQQM010000016.1, on the reverse strand, counting down.
ACTATTTCGCCTCCCAGGCGTGGTCCCAGGGGATCTGGGGGATGCTTGCGATGCTGGCGGTTGCGCTTCCGCTCTATGTCTGCACCACGGGATCGGTGCCGATCGCGGCCTCGTTGATCGCCGCGGGGCTACCGGCAGGCTCGGCCCTGGTGTTCCTCATGGCGGGACCGGCCACCAACCTGGCGACCTTCGGTGCGGTCTACCGTGCGCTCGGCGGCCGTATCCTCGCCATCTATCTCGCCACCGTGATTCTGATGAGCATCGGATTCGGGCTCGCCTTCGACGGCCTGATCCAGACGCCGCCGGGCGGCGCAGCGCACGCCCACGCCCATGGCGCGAGCCTCATCCAGGTCGCAAGTGCCTGGCTGCTGATCGGGTTGCTCGTATTGCTCACCCTGGGGCGGCTCAAGACCCGGCTCGCGGGCGCAACCCCGAGTCCGTCCGACCTGACCCTGAAGGTGCAGGGCATGACCTGCAACCACTGTGTCGCGAGCGTCAAGCGGGCCCTGGAAGGCTGCGACTCGGTCGCCGAGGCGAGCCCCGATCTGGGTTCTGGACTGGTGCGGGTGCGTGGCGAAAACCTCGACGCCTCGGCATTGGTCGCCGCGGTGGAGAAGGCAGGATTTCAGGTCGCGGGGGCCACGCCGGAGACATCGGGCTGACCAGAAGTCACCAAACCGTCACGCCTTCTTCTCTGGGGCATGGTTGACGCCCCCTGCGGCTTCTACTAATTTTTTCGCCTGATCTTCGCGGCCAGCATCCAGGGTTTCGCACCGCTCGACGCAACTTCTGCCCATTGCCCCTCCCGACCGCCCGGGCATGTTCACTGGGATCCGTTCGGATCAGCGCCGCGTCAGCCTGATCGAGGCTACGCCCCGGTCGCCGAACCTCCTCTAGCAACCCGTCCCTCTCCGGTCTATTGCTCGGCAGACTTACGTCGTCGTGCCCCTCGGGCTGACAGGTCGCAGCGTGCCCCGCGATTCAGCGACGGGTGGGCACATGGCAATGTCGTCCGAGCGGATTTGTGTGTTGGCCGCTCGGCGGGTGTGGTCCGATCAACGCACGCGAACCTGAGAGAAAGCGATGAGGATCTATGTAGGAAACCTGCCGTACAGCGTCACCGAGGAGGATTTGCGGGAGGTCTTTGGTGAGTATGGCGAGCTGGCGAGCGCCGAGGTGATCCAGGACAAGTTCTCCGGACAGTCCAAGGGCTTTGGTTTCGTGGACATGCCAAACAACAGCGAGGCGGACGCCGCCATCAAGGCGTTGAACGAGGCGGTGGTCAAGGGGCGCAAGCTCACGGTCAACGAGGCCCGGCCTCGGGCTGAGCGCCCGCGCGGCGGCGGCTGGGGTGGGGGCGGCGGTCGCGAGGGCGGGGGCCGTTACTGATCCTCTCCCGGTCTCGGCGCGGCCCGGTCGGCGTGGTGCTCGGGCCGTGTCGATTGCTCCCGGTTCATTCCGCCCGATCGACCTCAACGCGGATCCGGATCGCTCGGCGTGTCGATCCCCAGGCCGTCCCAGATCTCATCGATCCGCGCCTTGATCGCATCATCCATGCGGATCGGGCGGCCCCATTCGCGGGTCGTCTCCCCCGGCCACTTATTGGTGGCGTCGAATCCGATCTTGGAGCCGAGACCGGAGACGGGTGAGGCGAAGTCAAGATAGTCGATCGGTGTGTTCTCGATGACCACCGTATCGCGCCCCGGATCCATCCGGGTGGTCATGGCCCAGATCACGTCCTTCCAATCCCGCGCGCAGACATCGTCATCGACCACGATGACGAACTTGGTATACATGAACTGCCGCAGGAAGGACCAAACGCCCATCATCACGCGCTTGGCGTGTCCCGGATATTGCTTCTTCATGCTCACCACCGCGAGCCGGTAGGAGCAGCCCTCCGGCGGCAGATAGAAATCGACGATCTCCGCGAACTGCTTCTGCAGGATGGGAACGAAGACCTCGTTCAACGCGACCCCGAGGATGGCCGGCTCATCGGGTGGCCGTCCCGTATAGGTGCTGTGGTAGATGGGATCCTGGCGTTGGGTGATGCGCTCGATGGTGAAGACGGGGAAGCGGTCCACCTCGTTGTAATAGCCGGTGTGGTCGCCGAATGGCCCCTCGGGGGCCGTATCGTTTGGATGGATGTGTCCCTCCAGAACGATCTCGGCGCTCGCCGGGACCTGGAGATCCGACCCCTGACAGGCGGCGAGCTCGGTGCGGCTGCCCCGGAGTAGCCCCGCGAAGGCATACTCCGACAGGCTGTCCGGGACCGGCGTCACCGCGCCGAGGATGGTGGCGGGATCCGCCCCCAGGGCGACCGAGACCGGGAAGGGCTCGCCCGGATGGGCGCGCTGCCAGTCCCGGAAGTCGAGTGCGCCGCCCCGATGGGCAAGCCAGCGCATGATGACCCGATTGGGACCGAGCACCTGCATGCGATAGATGCCGAGGTTCTGCCGCGGCTTCTCCGGTCCCTTGGTGACCACCAGGCCCCAGGTGATGAGACGGTCCGCGTCCCCCGGCCAGCAATGCTGGATAGGCAGTCGGCTGAGGTCGACCTGCTCGCCCTCGATGGTCCGTTCCTGGCAGGGGGGATTGCGCCGGACCTTCGGTGCCATGTCGAGCACCTTCTTGAAGATCGGGAGGGTCTTCCAGGCCTCCCTCATGCCGCGCGGGGGATCGGGCTCCTTGAGGAACGCCAGCAGCTTGCCGACCTCGCGCAGCGCCGCCACCGATTCCTCTCCCATCCCGAGGGCGACCCGCTGCGGGGTGCCGAACAGGTTGCCGAGCAGTGGGATCGCCGAGCCCTTCGGGCGCTCGAACAGCAGGGCCGGTCCCGCGCGGCGCAGGGTGCGGTCGCAGATCTCGGTGATCTCCAGATAGGGGTCGACCTCGACGGTGATGCGCCTGAGCTCACCACGGTCCTCGAGCTGGTCGATGAAGTCGCGCAGGTCGTTGTATTTCATGTTGGGCTCATGTCCTGCTCGCGCGGTGGTCCATGATTCGTGAGACGCGCCGCCGCCGTGGCCTGGGCTTCTGGGACAGGGCGGGGGGGCCATCGGGTTGTAACTCGGTCGTTCGATTGGATCCACCCGACTCCGCGATCCTGCCGCAAACAGTCGCCCGGCGAAAGCCCGCGGAGATGGATCGCTAAGGATTGGCGTCAGCGTGGGCCGTCTCCTGGTGGGGGCGAACCTTGCGGACGACCGTCCCCCTGGGCTACGCTCGAGCTCAGCGTACGAGAACACTTGAATCGCTTATTCGCAGCTTGGCAGATCACCAATGAAATGGCGCAATAGAAAACAAAGCTCGAATGTCGAGGATAGGAGAGACAGCAGCGGCGGAGCCGGTGGCGGTGGTGGCCGTGGCTCGCCTTCGATAGGGACCCTCCTCTTCCTCTGGCCGGTCATCAAGCCGCTGTTACGTTCCAAACTGGGCCTCGCAATCCTAGGGATTGGGGCGGTTGCGTACTTTGGGGGCTTTCTCAATCCCTCCTCGTTTATGGGCGGCGGCGGGTCGGCGGTGATGGATCCGCAGTTGGACGATGAGCGGGCCGCCTTCATCACGACCGTTCTTGCCGATACGGAGGCCGTGTGGTCGGACGTCTTCGCCAAGGCGGGACGGCGTTATCCACCGCCGACCCTGGTGCTGTATCGCGGATCGACCGTGAGTGGATGTGGGCCGGCCAGCGCAGGAATGGGGCCCTTCTATTGCCCGGAAGATCAGAAGGTCTATGTGGATCTCGGGTTCTTCGATGAGCTCGCGCAGGAATACGGCGCCCGTGGTGATTTCGCCCAAGCCTATGTGCTGGCGCACGAGGTGGGCCATCATATCCAGCGTCTCGAGGGGACCCTGGATCAGGTGCAGCGCGCCAAGCAGGGGGCGTTCGGAGAAGGTCAGAAGAATCAGCTCCAGGTCAGGCTCGAGCTGCAAGCCGATTGCTACGCCGGGATCTGGGCGAACCATGCCCACCAGCAATTCGACATCCTCGAGGAAGGGGATCTCGAGGAGGCGTTGACCGCGGCCGCGTCTATTGGCGATGACAGGCTTCAGAAGCAGGCGCGGGGGTTTGCGATCCCCCATACCTTCACCCACGGCAGCTCCAAGCAACGCACCGAATGGTTCGCCAAGGGCGTCAGGCACGGTAACCTGAGCGACTGCGACACCTTCGCCGCGCAATGAGGATCGGCACACCGACCCTCCGTGTTGAAGCAGGTCGGTGTGTCTCGCGACGTTTGACAACGGTCCGCCGCCATAGGAGGAGCCACCCGTGATCCACGTGGGCCTGGCTCAGAGGCGGTGATCCATCAGCGCCTGCCGAGAACGGGCGGCCATGGAACCCAAGCCCTGGCCCAGCCTCAGAATGTGGCCCCGTCGATCAGGTGGCCTGCTTGCTGACCTTCGGCCTGAGGCCAAGGCACTCCGTTCAGCGGTATTCCGTATCGCTTCGGCGTGTCCCAGCTTCAAAACACCCCTTGGCCTTGCGAGATGCGAACATTCGCAATGTGTGGCCTTTCGGCGTGCGCTACAGTCTTTTCGTGAGCGGTGCCGTTCCCGCGCGGTTCCGGTCTCGCGTTGATTCCCTGCCCCTAGGTCGCCCGGTGACGCGGGAGCGATTCGGGTCCCGGACGGGTGGTGGGCAAGCAGTATCGGAGAAGTAAGATGAGCCATCTCCCAAAGATCGGAGAGGTCGTACAGCTGTTCGGGATCGGCTGCGAGGGATGCGGTCACTTCCGGGGCCAATTCGAGGTTCAGGCCATCGTTGACGAGCAGGATCTATCCATCGTCGTCGACCCCCGTGACATCCAATGCGAGGGTCCGGTCGAGAGCGATTCATTCAACCACTTGACCCTATCCTGGAACCGCGATCTCGAGTGTTGGCAAACGAGCTGCGGTGACCACGAGGTCGTCGTGCATATCTCCGGGCACTACGCCGGTCCCACCCGACAAGCCGCCTGAGCGGCGTCCGCGGGCCGAAGGCGCCGCGCGATGCCCGCCGTAGAGCCTTCCTCCGCCGCCCCCGGATCGGCGGTCGGAGGGAGGCTGACATACCCCCATCCCTACCCGAGTCACTTCAGTGGTGCGGCTTCTCCAGGGCCAAGTCGGCGGCAAGAACATGGAGGGATCTGAGGGTCGTGCCCTTCAGATCGCGGGCCGTTCAGCGCCTCCGTAACATTCGTGCCCGTCGTCCCCATGCTAACCTCATCTATTGACGAAACGGTGTCCAACGCATTCTCGGTCTCCGTATCCGATTCTGGGGTGCATCTCGGGAGCGTCCCGAGGCGCAAAGGGTGTATGCGGTGAATGAACGTCTCCGCCAGACATCTGTCGTCGCCTATGTCGGGCTCGGGAGCAATCTGGCCGGTCCCGAGGCTCAAGTCAGACAGGCGATCGACGACTTGGGCGGACTGCGCGAGACGGCGCTGAGCGCCCGGTCGCCACTTTACCGGACGGCCCCCGTGGGCCCGGTCGACCAACCCGACTTCGTGAATGCTGTCGTCAGACTCGAGACGCGTCTCGCCCCGCGGGCCTTGCTGCGGTCCTTGCAGGCCGTCGAGCTTGCGCACGGCAGACACCGGGACGGCGCCCGATGGGGTCCACGGACCCTGGACCTCGACATCCTGCTCTATGGCGACGAGCAGGTGCGGGAGCCTGGGCTCAGGATTCCTCACCCGGAGATGGCGCGCCGGGCCTTCGTATTGGTGCCGCTGGCCGACGTGGCCCCGAGCGGGCTCTCCATACCGGCGTGCGGACCCCTTTCGGATCTCTTGGAGGCTTGCGGGCGAGACGGGATCACTCGCATCTCAGGGTGTTAGCCGTCGGGGCGCGGGAACCGCCCGGGCCAACCCGCGGGACCAACCACGTGACGATGCCGACGTCTGTGAATTGATCCCCGTGGGGCTGAGGCCCATGTGGCGGCGGCACCTGTCACCGATGGGCCGGGCCCTTGGCAACGACAGCCGGCACCTGTCGTCCGCCGTGCGCGCGGGCGGACCACGCCTTATCGTCTCCGGGAGTTGGTCGGTGATTTGACGATGGCGGTCGCCCAGGATCTTCCCTACAGCCCTGATAGCGCGCCCTTCTTCGACGCGTTGGTCGATCTCCCCTGGCCGATGTTCCTCGATAGCGGCCGGCCCCATTGCGCGCACGGGCGCTACGATATCCTGACCGCAGACCCGCGTGCGGTGCTGATCACCACTTGCCTCGAGACCGAGGTGCGGACCGCCGCCGGCAGCCGCTTCTCGCCGGGCGATCCTTTCGCGCTCCTGCACGAGGTGCTCGGTCCGCCGCGGCCGGGTATCGACGGACTGCCCTTCACGGGCGGCGCCATCGGGTACTTCGGATACGATCTTGGGCGGCGGATCGAGCGGCTGCCAAGCCTGGCTGAAGACGCCGAGCAGCTCCCGGAGATGGCGATCGGCATCTACGACTGGGCCCTGGTCGTCGACCACCAGGAGCGACGGAGCCGAGTCGTTGCGGAGGATCGGGCCGGTCTTCGGGAAGGATTCAGGCGCTTCGCTGCCCTGACCGAGCGCCGGGCCGGGAGGCCACGGTCGCCGTTTCGGGTCTTGGGCCGGGTGCAGTCGAACCTCAGCCACGGGCAGTATCTCGCGGCGATCGAGCGCATCAAGCACTATCTGGGCGCCGGCGACTGCTATCAGGTGAACCTTTCCCAGCGGTTCTCGGTGCCCGCCGAGGGAGACCCCTGGCAGGCCTATCAGACCCTGCGGCGGCTCAACCCCGCGCCCTTCGGGGCCTATCTGGGAACCCCTGTCTGTGCCGTCATGAGCTCCTCCCCGGAGCGCTTTCTGCGGGTCGACGGCCGCGATGTCGAGACCAGACCCATCAAGGGCACGGCCCCGCGTGGCCGTGACCCCAGCGAAGACCTGATGCTGGCGGAGGCCCTGCGCACCAGCCCGAAAGACCGCGCCGAGAACCTCATGATCGTGGATCTCATGCGCAACGACCTGGGTAAGGTCTGTGCCATCGGGAGCATCCAGGTGCCGCGGCTCTTTGAGCTCGAGCGCTACACCCGGGTGCAACACCTGGTCAGCACCGTGCGCGGCCGCTTGGCGGAAGGGCGAACCCCGCTGGATCTGCTCCGTGCCTGCTTCCCGGGCGGCTCCATCACCGGGGCGCCGAAGTTGCGCGCCATGGAGATCATCGAAGAGCTGGAACCCCATCGGCGCGGGATCTACTGCGGCGCCATCGGTTACCTGAGCTTTGACGGCACCATGGACACCAACATCGCCATCCGCACGCTGGTGCACTCCCATGGCATCACGCGCCTGTGGGCCGGTGGCGGCATCGTCTCGGACTCAGACGCCGAGTCCGAGTACCGCGAGACCTACCACAAGGCCGCGGCCCTTCTGGACCTGCTCGAGCGCCTGAGATCCGCCCGAGTGGGCAGTTGAGCCTGGCGGCGGCGGCCGAAACGCATCCATTGGGGCCAGGAGAGGCCTGCTCGCGCAGCGGTTGGTCCGGGTGCCCACAGGATCTTGGCGGGCGCTTTGTGTTGTGGAATCTCGACAGGAACGTTAAGCTTATCGGTCTTGTCGTAGTTTCCCGTGGCGCCTCGGTGGGTTACGTGTCCGTTCGATACGAGGGACGTGTCGATGTGCCGGGAGCGGTGCCGGTACCAGGGTGACCTGGTTTGCGGGCCACCGGCGGGTGCGACGGGCGTCGGCCAGATGCCGCGCGCCGCCCACGGGGCTAGATTCCCGCGAGATCCCGGGGGCGGCAGCGGAGTCTCCCGCTACTGGCCGTTTCCTCTAATGGACCGGGCGCGGGGGCCAGGGCCCCGCCCGCCCGCGGTCTTTGACCCAAGATCCCCTGCTCGACGCCCAGCCATGGCCCTGAACACCACAGAAGAGATCATCGACGAGCTTCGCGCCGGACGCATGGTCGTCATCATGGACGACGAGGACCGCGAGAACGAGGGCGACCTCCTACTCGCCGCCGATTCCGTGACCCCCGAGGCCATCAATTTCATGGCCAAGTACGGCCGCGGCCTGATCTGTCTGACCTTGACCAAGGAGCGTTGCGAGCGGCTGCGCCTGCCGCTCATGGTCAACGACAACCTGGCCGCCCATTCCACTGCATTCACCGTCTCCATCGAGGCCGCGCGGGGGGTGACCACCGGGATATCGGCAGCGGACCGGTCCACCACCGTGCGCGCCGCCGTGGACCCCGAGGCGACCGCGAAGGACGTGATCCAGCCGGGCCACATCTTTCCACTCATGGCCCAGCCGGGCGGGGTGCTGGTGAGGGCGGGGCATACGGAGGCCGGCTGCGACCTGGCCCGACTCGCGGGCTTCGAGCCGGCGGCGGTGATCGTCGAGATCCTCAACGAGGACGGCACCATGGCCCGCCGCCCAGACCTCGAGTCCTTCGCCGAGACCCACGGGCTCAAGATCGGGACCATCGCCGACCTGATCCACTACCGGGTGCGTCACGAGAAGGCGGTGCTGCGCGAATGCGAGTGCGAGCTCCCCACCGAGCACGGCACCTTCCGCATCGTCGCCTATCGCGACAGCATCGACAGCGAGCTGCACCTGGCGCTCACCATGGGCGAGATCAGCCCCGAACGGCCGATCCTGGTCCGCGTCCATCTACAGAACAGCCTGTGCGATCTCTTCGCCACCCGCCATCCAGGTTGCGGTTGGCCCCTGGCCGACGTCATGGACCAGATCGCGCGGGTCGGTGAGGGGGTGATCGTGGTCCTGCGCAATCGCGACTCGGCCGCCGACCTCTTGGCCCGGTTCAGGGACTTTCAGCTCCATGATGTCGAGGACGCGGTGCCCGTGCGCCGTCACCCGGAGCGCACGGAGCTGCGCACCTATGGCATCGGTGCCCAGATCCTCTCCGACCTCGGGGTCCGCAAGATGCGGGTCATGAGCGCCCCGCGCGCCATGCATGGCATCTCCGGCTTCGATCTGGAGGTGGTCGAGTATGTCACCGGCGGGCAGCCGCCGGGCTGATTGACCGGGTTGCCGCGTGCGCCCGGGCAGCGACCGTCGCGTGCCGAGCGCCTCTCGGGCCCATGTTCCCTACGCCCATTCGTTCCCAACGGGGAGATCGAAACCGTGAGTATCAAGACCGTCGAGGGGGGGCTCACCGCCCACAAGGCGCGGATCTGTCTGGTGGTGTCGCGCTGGAACGCCTTCATCGTCGAGAGCCTGGAGAAGGGGGCGATCGACGCCCTGGTGCGCCACGGGGCGGACGAGTCCGACCTGACCCTGGTGCGGGTCCCGGGCGCCTTCGAGATGCCGCTGGCCATCGAGCGCGTGGCGGCCAAGGGCGGCTATGACGCCATCGTCGCCCTGGGGGCGGTGATCCGGGGCGGCACGCCGCACTTCGAGTACGTCGCCGGGGAATGCGTCAAGGGCATGGCGCAGGTGATGCTGAAGCACGGCATCCCGGTCGCCTTCGGGGTGTTGACCGTCGACAGCATCGAGCAGGCCATCGAGCGCGCCGGCACCAAGGCCGGCAACAAGGGTGCGGAGGCCGCCCTGTCCGCCCTGGAGATGGTTAACCTGCTGCGTGCCCTGGACTGAACCGCCCGTCATGACCAAGGGTAAGGCTGGGGTCAGTCCGCGCAGTCAGGCACGCCGCTACGCGGTGCTTGCGCTCTATCAATGGGGCTTGACCAAGGAGGCCCCGGTGAGCATCAAGCGCCACATGCTGGACGACCCCGAGTGGCTGGACGCGTTGGCGGCGTCGCTCAGCGGGGCGGAGGACGATGCCCCCATCGATCCCAAGGACCGCTTCCGCTTCGATCAGGGCCTGCTCGACGAGCTGATGGTCGGGGTCCCCGCACACCTCGCCGATATCGATGCCTCGCTGGACGCGGTGCTCGACCGGCCGATCTCCCAGGTCGACCCCGTGGAGCTCGCCATCCTGCGGCTCGGTGCCTACGAGATCCTGTTCTCCGCGAGCGTCCCCCACCAGGTCGCCATCAACGAGGCGGTGGAGCTGGCCAAGCTCTTGGGCGCCCATGCCGGCCACCGTTACGTCAACGGGGTGCTCGACAAGGTGGCGCGTCGGGCCGCCGCTGCGGGCGTCTCGCCCTGACCCGCGCGGGTCCGCCGACCCGCACGCCCCTCCGATGTCCGAGTTTGACCTGATTCGCCGCTGTTTCTCCGATCTCGGGGCGCCGCGGGCGGATGTGGTGCTCGGCGTCGGGGACGACTGCGCCCTGCTCGAGGTGCCGGCCGGCATGCGGCTCGCGGTGAGCATCGATACCCTGGTCGCCGGGGTGCACTTCCTGCCCGACTGCGACCCCGAGTCCTTGGGGCACAAGTCGCTCGCCGTGGGGCTGAGCGACTTGGCGGCCATGGGCGCGGAGCCGGCCTGGGCGACCCTCGCCCTGACCCTTCCCAAGGCGCTGGGCACCGGCGAGGCGCCCTGGGTGCGCGACTTCGCCCGAGGGTTCGGCGAGCTGGCCGGTGCGCACGGGCTGCGCCTGGTGGGGGGCGATACCACCGCTGGTCCGCTCGCCGTCTCGATCCAGGTCCACGGATTCGTGCCCGCCGGGTCGGAGCTCAGGCGCTCCGGCGCCCGCCCGGGCGACCTGGTCTGCGTGAGCGGTACCCTGGGTGACGCCGGTCTCGCGCTGCGCGCGTTGCTCGCCGGGCGGGAGCCCGAGGCCTGGTCGCGGCGGCGCCTCGAGCGACCCAGCCCGCGGGTCGCCCTCGGCCGGGTCCTGCGCGGGGTCGCGTCGGCCGCCATCGACTGCTCGGACGGACTCCTGGCGGATCTGGGCCATGTCCTCTCGGCCAGCGGGGTCGGCGCCGAACTCGAGCTCGCCGCGCTGCCCCTGTCGCCCGGGGTGGCCGCCGCCGTGGCGGCGGACGGCGATTGGTCCCTGCCCCTCGCCTCGGGGGACGACTACGAGCTGTGTTTCTGCCTGCCGCCGGCCGAGTCTGGGCGCCTCGCGGGGCTCGCCGCGTTGGCCGGTTGCGACCTCACAGCCATCGGCCATGTCCGTGAGGCCCCCGGTCTGGACTGTCGTGCACCCGATGGTCGCGCCTATGTGCCTAGATCCGGCGGCTACGATCACTTCGCGGGCGGGGCGGGCTGACGTGGCCGCGCACTTCGATCCGCGTCGCCTCCATCATTGGGTCGCGTTTGGATTCGGATCCGGGCTGGTGGCCCGGGCGCCGGGCACCTTCGGCACCCTGGCCGCGATGCCCCTCTACTGGCTCGTCAGCGGTTTGCCCCTGGTGGCCTATGGGGCCCTGGTCCTGGTGCTCGCGGGGCTCGGGGTGTGGGCCTGCGGTCGGACCGCGCGGGAGCTCGGTGACTCGGATCCTGGCGCCATCGTCTGGGACGAGGTGGTGGGCTATCTGGTCACTATGACCGCGTTGCCCGTGAGCTGGGGCTGGGCCCTGGCGGGTTTCGTGCTCTTTCGGCTGCTGGACATCGCCAAGCCCTGGCCGATCCGCTGGCTCGACCGGAGGATCCACGGCGGCTGGGGAATCATGCTCGACGATCTCGCGGCCGGGCTCATCGCCTGCCTGCTGCTCCATGCGCTTGCCCATGCCCTGGGCTGATCGCTGGGGGGATCCGGGGGCCGATCCCTGGTGGAGAGCGCAGACGGGCCGAGGTCCGGTCCAGCCGTGGGTCCCGCCGTGCCGATCGGACGAGCGCGCCGGGCGATGCGTTATCATCGATGGCGTGCCCCGGCAGGGGCTGAACCTAGAAAGCGCGGTTGACCGCTTCACGCGAAAAACAAGTCTTGGAGTTGTCGCGGATTGTTACCCTCAGTCAAGCTCACCCGCTGGGTGAGGCTCGCTACGACCTCCATGGCACGCCCCGCGCGGCCCCTGGCGTCGTTACAACTCGTTGGAATGGAATGGCCATTCCGCCTCGTTGTGCCTAGCCAGAAACCGCGCGGGACGGACCCTGGAGGCCGTTCAACCGCTCTTTCTAGGTTGAACGGGGCCCCGCCATGAAGCCATCCCAAACGCCAGTCGTGGCGTGCGTCATCCTCGCGGCATGCGCCGCCGCCCTCGCGGCGCCGCCCGCTCTCGGGACTGGTGCTGCGAGTCTCGACTGCGCGCACGCAACGGATTCGGTCGAGCGATCGACCTGTCAGGATTCCGCTCTCGCGGGGCTCGATGGCCGGCTCGCCGCCGTCTACGCGGAGGCGCTGAAGCGCCATGCGGAGGACGGATACGCTGATCCGCGTCCCGCTCAGGGCCTCTGGCTCGAAGGGCTTGACCGGTGCGCCGAGTCGGCAGACGTCGGAGGGTGTTTGGAGTCCGGCTATCGTCGACGCATCGCGGAGCTGGAGATCCAGTACGGCCAGCTCGAGGTGCCGGATGAGGTGCGTTACGACTGCGGTGTCTTCGACCTCGCCGTGGTCTTCTACCCGACCGATCCCCCGGCTGCCGTGTTGACGCCGGTCGGGCCCCACGAGGGTCTGGATCAGTCCATCGCCTTCGCGGTGCCGAGCGGGAGCGGGGCCCGCTACGAGTCCGCGAACCTGAGTTTCTGGGAGCATCACGGTGAGGCCGCGCTCGTGTGGTCAGGTCGAGATCTCAAGTGTCGGGCCCACTGATCGGCCCCGACTGAATCCCGCGCGATCGGCCCCATCGATTGACCCGCGTCCCGGCGGGTCGCGGAGAGCGGACAACCATCGGAGGAGACCATGATCAGAACACTGCTTGGTGACACGCGTTCCGGACGGCTCCAGCGGCTGCCCTATCTCGGCTACTACGCCTTGATCGTACTGTTGTTCCTGGCCCTCGTGATCGGCATCGGCGTGGCCATCGGTGCCACCGAGGTCATGGCCGACGGCGATCTGGCGGATGCCCCGCTGATGATCGGCGAGAGACTGGGTGTCGTCGGCATGATCCTCGTCGTTGCCGTGTTCGCCCTGCTGGTCTTTGCCCAGCTCAATATCGCGGCCAAGCGCGTCAGGGACATCGGCGTCCCGGCGCCATGGCTGGTCCTACTCGGCGTACTGATCGTCGTGAACCTCATCTCCCAATGGATTGGCCCCCAGCTCGCGAGTGCGCTGAACCTCTTCGTCTTCCTCGCCTTGTTACTGGTCCCGAGTAAGGCTTGGGCCCAGGGCGGCGGCGGGTCGAGCCTATGACCGTCCAGGGGCCGTCGGTGAGGCTGAGGGGCAAGTCGCGGCGGCCGCCCACTGCCTTGTTCTGATCGCGCTCCGCGGTGTGGTCATGGTCGGGGCGGACGGGCCAGACGACTTCCGGGTGACGGATGTCGCCCGCAATGACGCCTTGGAGACGCGCGCGGAGCCCGATCCTCACGCGGTCAAGGTTGGCGAGATCCCTCCCGATGGGACCTGTATCCGCAACCTGGATTGACAGGGCGGCCTAACCTTCGTGGAGTTCGCCAACCTGTGGCCGTCGCAACAAGGAGAGCCGGTCCGGGCCAATCCCGGCTGATGCAGGGTCGAGAATCAGGGGAAGCTGGGTTGGGTCGCGGGTCGTTATCTCGCCGAGGTGACCTGCGACTGAGGGCGGGGTGGGTCACCGTCCAGGCCATGCGCGTCGGCCGAACAGGGCAAACAGGGCGGGCGCTGCTCCAAAGGCGATCGGGTCCGTCTCGGGCCGATGGGCGGCACCGGGTCCGCGGCGGGACCCGGTGTCGACGCCGCTAGTTCGCGGCGGGCGGGGTTGCCGGGGCTGGTGTCGTGGCGGCTGCCGGCGTCATGGTCGGCTCGCCCCCGCCGAGCATGGCCTCGAGCTTGGCGATCTCGGCCTTCAGCGACTCGGGCAGGCTGTCCTTCAAGGCGCTGAGCTGGTCGAGGATGCCCTGAGCAAGCTCCGGCTGGTTATCGGCGATGTAGGTCTTGACCTGCTCGATCATCTCGGCGGCCTTGGCGCCCGCGGCAGCCGACATCTCCTTGCCCTTGTCCATGGCGGCGTCGGCGGCCGAGGTCGCTGCTTCGACCGCCTCACCCGCCTTTTGCTGGGTGATCTCGGCGGCATCCTTCGCGGCATCGACGGCCTTGTCGACCATGCTCGGTTCGGCTGGTGTGCCGGCTTGCTCCTTGGGTTCCTCGCTGGGCCCGCAGGCGACCAGCAAGAGGGATAGGGTGGCGGCGAATGCGATCTGGGATCTCTTCATTGGCGACTCCTGGTGTCTTCGTGGCATGGGGGGCTGGCAAAAATGCGGTGCTGGGGCGTCGTGCGACCCCTTACTCGGCGCGTCTCGCGCGAATCGGTTTGCCGGGCGGTCTGTACAATGGCGCCTCGAGTAGACGCTGATCAAGTGCCATCGCGGCACTTCGATCGGCTCGTGATCTGAGGGGCGCGATCCTCAGATCACTCCAATGTCTTGTCCCTCACCCGTAACGGCCGTCGTTTCGGGTATTGGTCCAGCGCTATCCCGGATGTGGCCCTTGAGTCTCGCCAGCCTCTCATCACTCTTCCTGGTGCTCGCCGTGGGCTGGTTCTGGCTGGACAGCCTGCGCGCCCGGGAGATCGCCCTTGGGATCTGCAAGGCGGCCTGCGACCGAAGGGGGTTGCAGCTACTCGACCAGGCGGTCGCCCTGCGTCGTCTCGGCGTGACCTGGGGGAGCGAGGGCCTGCGGCTGCGGCGGGTGTATCGGTTCGATTTCAGCGAAGAGGGTGTCGGGCGCCGCGACGGCTATCTGGTACTGCGTGGCCTCGACCTGGAGGACCTGAGCTTCGGGTTGCCTGATCAAACCCTGGACGCCTGAGCCGCCGTTATTTCACCACCTTGAGCCTGGGTCCGCCCTTGGGCTTGCCGCCGCGAGGATCCTTCGGGCCCGGACTGCCCTTGATCGGCTCGGCCGGGGCCGGGCTGTCGCCCGCGGGCTCTGGTGAGCCCTGCTCGGGATGCTCGGGCGGTGCGAACACCATCCCCTGACGGTTCTCCCGGCTGAAGACGCCGAGCACCGCCTCGCTGGGTATCAAGATCTCGTAAGGGGTTCCGCTGAATCGCGCCCCGAAGCTGATCCACTCGTTACCCATCACCAGGTTACGCACCGCCGTGGGCGCGAGGTTGAGGATGATCTGGCCATCCTGGACGAACTGCGCGGGCACCTCCGTGCCCGGATATCCGGCGTCCACCAGCAGGTGCGGCGTCAGTCCGTTGTCCAGGATCCACTCATAGATCGCCCGGGTCAGATAGGGCTTGGTGGAGGTGAGTGTCTGGTCTTCGGTGTGCATGGCTCGGGTGCGGGGTGATCGGCGCGATCTCGTGGGCGCCGATCAGTGCAGGTCGGCGACGAGCTCGCGCTCGGCCTCGGTCAGGCTCGCCCGGAAGGAGTCCCAGGAGAACATCCGGCTCATGTAGCCCTTGAGCCCCTTCGCCTGTTCGGGGATCTCGATGCCCAGCGCGGGCAAGCGCCACAGCAGGGGAGTGACGCAGCAGTCGACCAGAGAGAACTCGTCGCTCATGAAGAAAGGATGGGCCGCGAACACGGGCGCGGTGGCGATCAGGCTCTCGCGCAGCTCCTTGCGGGCCTGGGTCGCCTCGGCCTCGGTGCCCTTGAAGATCCGGTCCATGTTGGCATACCAGTCGCGGTTGACCCGATACATGAAGAGCCGGGCGTTTGCGCGCGAAACCGGATCCACCGGCAGCAAGGGCGGGTGAGGGAAACGCTCATCCAGATACTCCATGACGATTCGCGACTCATAGAGCTTGAGGTCGCGGTCGACCAGGGTGGGCACCGTCCCGTAGGGGTTGAAGTCCATCAGCTCGTCGGGGAGGTCCTGGGTGTCCACGTCGACGATCTCGACCGTGATCCCCTTTTCGGCGAGGACCATGCGGACCCGGTGGGAGTAGGGGCAGAGTGGGTCGGAGAATAAAGTCATCACGGATGGTGTACTCGCGGCCGCTGCCTTGTGTCCTATCTCCGGCCCCGGTCTGTGAGGGCCGAGCCCGGCAGGGCTCCAAGATTTGGGGTGCCGGCCGATCCTGGCCGGATGCTCTGGCGGGCAGATCACGGGTCGTCGGGGCCGCGACTGCTCCAGTGGGTCGGTGGGATCGCTCAGGGGTTGTGAATATCGGCCGCGCCTCCCCATCTGGGCGTCGCTGTCGCGCTCATTCGACCTCCATCCCGTGTGAGATGTCTCGTCGTTCGCTCCGTGGCCCGTCCGCCCGGGTGATGGGCGCGGGGAGCCCCCGCGACGATCTGTCTACAGCCGTTGAGGCCGCGACAGGACCGCAAGCCCCCAAGTATAACCGGGCGGCCCTTAGTGGAAGGGGCTTTTTCCAGCCGCAAATACACCCGGCCACAAAGCAAACGGCCCCGATGAGACGGGGCCGCCGCGTGCCGCCGGATTGGAGACGGCTAGTGAACGTCCTTCCAATACTCTTTCTTCAGGGCATAGGCGACGATGAAGAAGAGTCCCAGGAACAGCAGCACATAGATGCCCAGGCGCTTGCGCTCGAGCTGCATAGGCTCGCCGACATAGGTCAGGAAGTTGGTGAGGTCCCTGACCATTCCGTCGTACTCCTCGGCCGACATGGAGCCTGGCTGGGTCAGCTTGACGCCCGTGACCACGGGTGCCCCGCCCCCATTGTGATGCTCTTCTAGGATGGGCTCCTGGATGCCCTGCAACTCCGCGAGGACATGAGGCATGCCCACGGCCGGGAAGATCAGGTTGTTGACGCCATAGGGGCGGGTGGGGTCCGTGTAGAAGCTCTTGAGATAGGTATAGAGCCAATCCGGGCTGCGCCAGCGGGTCACCAGGGTGAGGTCGGGGACCGCGGTGCCGAACCATTTCTCGCCGTCCTCGGGCCGCATCGCGTTGGTCATCAGGTCGCCCGGCCCGGCGTCACCGAAGAGCAGGTTGGCGCGCAGGGTGGCCTCATCGATACCCAGATCCTGGGCCATGCGGTTGTAGCGCATGTACTT
This sequence comes from uncultured Gammaproteobacteria bacterium, assembly GCA_963714915.1. Lineage (GTDB taxonomy): Bacteria > Pseudomonadota > Gammaproteobacteria > Chromatiales > Chromatiaceae > Thiodictyon. The sequence goes on along the minus strand of CAVQQM010000016.1, from coordinate 11,499 downwards.
CAGCGAGTGGCAGCCCATGCAGTAGTTCATGTAGTACTTCGCGCCGCTCTGCAGGGAGGCCTGATCGGTGAGGTCGATGTTGGCGTCCTGCAGGGCGACGTGACCGCCCGCGGCAGACCCGATGGCGGGAGCCAGGGACAGCATCGGTGCAACTAGGAATGCGGCGATGAGCTTGTTCATGCGGTCACCCTCTCCGGAACGGGCTTGGTCTTGTCCAACTTGCTGTAGATCGGCATCAACAAGAAGAAGGCGAAATACAGGGCGGTGAAGATCTGGGCGAAGACGGTCGCGGTCGGCGTGGCCGGTTGCAGTCCGAGGTAACCCAGCACCACGAAGGTCACGGCAAAGATCCCGACAGCCCACTTGAAGATGGGCCCCTTGTAGCGAATCGACTTCACCGGCGAGCGGTCCAGCCAGGGCAGGAAGAAGAGCACGATGATGGCGCCGAACATCACCACCACCCCGGGGAACTGCGAGCCGAACATAGGCGGGACGGCGCGCAACATCGCGTAGAAGGGTGTGAAGTACCAGACGGGGGCGATGTGCGCCGGGGTCTGCAGCGGGTTGGCTGGCTGGAAATTCGGCGCCTCCAGGAAGAGACCACCGAGGGCGGGGGCAAAGAACACGATGGCGAGCAGGATCGCCAGGAAGACGACGACGCCGACGATGTCCTTGACCGTGTAATAGGGATGGAAGGGGATCCCATCCGCCGGTGCCTTCGGGTCCCAACGATTGCCCTTGGGGCCCTGCTTGATCTCCACGCCATCGGGGTTGTTGGAGCCGACATGGTGCAACGCCACCAAGTGGACGAAGACCAGAGCCGCCAGCAGGAAGGGCACCAGGAAGTGGAAGGCGAAAAAGCGGTTCAGGGTTACGTCGGAGATGACGTAGTCGCCGCGCACCCAGACCGACAGCTCCTCGCCGATCCCCGGGACGGCGGCGAACAGGTTCACGATGACCTGCGCGCCCCAGTAGGACATCTGGCCCCAAGGCAAGAGATAGCCGAAGAAGGCGGTGGCCATCATCGCCAGGTAGATCACCACGCCGATGATCCACAGGAGCTCGCGCGGCTTGCGGTAGGAGCCCCAGAGCAGGGCGCGGAACATGTGCAGATAGATGACGATGAAGAAGGCCGAGGCTCCGGTGGAGTGCAGATAGCGGATCAGCCACCCCCAGTTCACGTCGCGCATGATGTACTCGACGGAGGCGAAGGCTTCGGCAGCGGAGGGCTTGTAGCTCATGGCGAGCCACAGTCCGGTCGCGATCTGCAGTACCAGCGTCAGGATCGCCAGGGAGCCGAAAAACGACCAAAAGTTGAGGTTCTTCGGCGCGTAATACTCGGAGAGGTGGTATCTCCAGGTCTCGGTTGCCGGGAATCGCTTGTCGATCCAGCCCATGAAACCCGTGGTGGTTTGCTCTTCGGCGCTCATTTAGGCGGCTCCTTGATCCTGACCAACCAGGATGGTGGTGTCGTCGGTGTAAGTGTGGATCGGCACCACCAGATTGGTGGGTGCTGGTACGCCCCTAAAGACTCGCCCGGCGAGGTCGAAGCGCGAGCCGTGACAGGCGCAGAAGAATCCGCCCTTCCATTCCGGACCGAGGTCGTCGGGGGCCATTTCCGGGCGGAAGCTCGGCGAACAGCCCAGGTGGGTGCAGATGCCGACGGCCACGAAGAACTCCGGTTTGAGGGATCGGGTTGGGTTTTGGCAGTACTCGGGCTGCTGGGGCACCTCGGAGTTGGGATCCGAGAGCTCCGGGTCCAGCGTCGGCAGCGCCGCGAGCATCTCCGGGGTGCGGTTCACGATCCACACCGGTTTACCGCGCCATTTGACGCGCAGCAACGCGCCGGGTTCCAGCTTGGAGATATCGGCCTCCACGGGTGCGCCCGCGGCCCGGGCCTTGGCGCTGGGATTCATGGACGCGATGAAGGGTACGGCGGCGAAACCGACGCCTACTGCACCGACCACGCTGGTGGCGGCGACAAGGACACGCCGTCTGTTGGTGTTGACGTCCTGTACGGCTGTGTTAGCGCTCATATCCGGCTGACCCCCGGGCTTACGCGGGATCACGCGGCCTGAAGAGGACTCGCGCCACCCGCTGGACTGGATGGAAGAATAAGAATATGCAAAATCACTGCAAGACCGACCGCGGATTCTCCTTGATCGCCGCGCGCGTGGTCAAGGCGAAACCCTCGAATACTTTGGGTTTATTTTTCCGTCGTGGGTGGCCAGCCGTTTCGACCAGGGCGGGGCCGCCTCAGGCGGGATTGTCGATCTCCACGAAAACGATGGTCCAGACCGAAGCGGAGCGCGAGATGACTGCCCAGGGCCTGGACCCCGTAGCGCTCGGTCGCGTGATGTCCGGCGGCGAGATAGCAGATCCCCAGCTCACGGGCGGCATGGGTGGTCTGCTCGGAGATCTCGCCACTGAGGAAGGCATCCACGCCGAGCGCAGCGGCCTCCTCGATGTAGCCTTGACCGCCGCCGGTGCACCAGGCGACGCGGCTGATCTCGCGGCGGCCGCCGTCCACCAGCGTAGGCGTCCGTCCGAGCCGCTCGGCGACCGCTTGCGCCCATTCATCCGGGCGCAGCGGTCGTGCCAGGTGACCCACCCAGACCAATCCCTGTCCGATAGCGGACGGGGTCGGGTCGCGGAGGTCGAGCACCCGGGCGAGGGCGGCGTTGTTCCCGAGCTCCGGATGGGCGTCGAGCGGGAGATGGTAGGCGATCAGGCTGGCGCCGCTCGCCATGAGGGTGCGCACCCGGCGGCCCTTGGTGCCGATGAGGGCCGGCGACTCCCCCTTCCAGAACCAGCCGTGGTGCACCAGGAGTGCATCGGCGTCCTCGTCCTGAGCCGCCTCGATCAGTGCGGCGCTGGCGGTGACTCCGGTGATCAGGCGTGAGATGGGCCGCTCACCCTCCACCTGAAGACCGTTGGGGGCGTAGTCGCTGAAGCTCGGGGCGTCCAGGAGCGTGCTGCAATACTCGGCCAGGGCTTGGGGCTCGATCATGACGGGCTCAGATTGGCGCCGGGCTCGCGCGGAGCGACGGTGTCGGTCGCGCCGGCGCACACGCTGTCACAGGATCGTGCTAGCTTAGAGCCATGTCGTACCGGGGCACAACGACGCATCTAATCACCGCCCTGATCGCCGGCGCGACGGGCGCGGCGGTGGTGCTTTGGGTGGGGGACGACAACGGCCCGCCGACCTCCCCGGCGGGCCCGGGCGAGCACCGCGAGGCGTCGATCCCCGGGACGCTGGCCGAGGCGGTCACCCGCTCCGCCCCGGCCGTGGTTAGTATCTTCGCCTCTCGGACGGATCCCGCTGCTCAAGCGGGCGCGGGGGTGGTCTACTCGCCGCAGTCGCTCGCCCCCTCCCGCCAGCCGTTTCGGCAGACCCGCGAGACCGCCCTCGGCTCCGGTGTCATCCTGAGTGCCGACGGGCTCATCCTCACCAGTCTTCACGTGGTCAAGGACGCCGACCAGATCCGGGTGGTCCTGGCGGACGGGCGCCAACTGGATGTCGCCCTGGTCGGGCTGGATCCCGACACTGACCTTGCCGTCCTCAAGGCCGACGCGAGCGGTTTGCCCGCCGCGCCCATCGGAAACCCCGCGGATCTCCGGGTCGGCGATCTCACGCTGGCGATCGGCAACCCGTTCGGGGTCGGGCAGACGGTGACCCAGGGCATCGTGAGCGCGATCGGCCGGGGAGAGCTCGGCATCACCCCGATCGAGAACTTCATCCAGACCGATGCGGCCATCAACCCCGGCAACTCCGGCGGGGCCCTGGTGAACGCCCGCGGCGAGCTGGTGGGCATCAACACGGCGATCTATTCGGACTCGGGCGCCGCCGCCGGCATCGGATTCGCCGTTCCCACAGATCTGGCGCTCAAGGTCGCGCGCGGCCTGGTGAAGCATGGCCGGGTCCCCCGCGGCTGGATCGGCATGAGCGGGCGCAGCGTCACCCCCGATCTGGTCCAGTCCTTCGGGCTGCGTGCCGCAAGCGGCGTGCTCGTCTCCTCCACCCTCGAGGGCAGCCCAGCGGAGCAGGCCGGGCTGCGGCCCGGGGACGTGGTGACCCGGGTCGACGATCGCGAGGTGGCGAGCCTCCAGGACCTGCTCGACGCCATCGCGGGTAGCGGCCCAGATCGGGCCGTCTCCCTCGAGGTGTGGCGCGGCAGCCAACGCCTGCGCACCAGTGCCGTGACCGAACAGCGCCCCATCGAGGGCGAATAGTCGGGGCGATTCCCTCGCTGTGATTGGCCGCGACTCCCGATTGCGGATCTTGTCGCGGACCTCGACCCGCCCCGTCCACCCGAACCGTCTCCCTCACGTGGGTGTCGGACTGGCCAGACGGGTTCAACGATTCGTTACGCCATGGAACGGAACGTCTCTTCGATCCCGGTTGACGGCCTGATCAGCGATGCGACCATGGATGTCGCATCAATAAGAAAAATATAGAAAAAACCGGAAAATCCAGAGTTGGCACGGTGCCTGCTTTAAAAGGGCAAGCGACGGCAAGGTGCCGACGCCCTGAGTCCAACCCAACCTCTGGAGACACGATCATGAAGACGACCGTCATCGCCGCCGCTTTCGCCGCCCTGATTTCTGGCACCGCCTTCGCCGACTACGAGGCCCTCCTGAAGGGCAACCCGGACGCATCCGTCTACGCTCAAGACACCGAGATGGTCGGCGTGCGACCCGGGGTGGGCGGGAGCTTCGATGTCTACCACGGCTTGGCCGACGGCAACCCGAGCCTGTTCCAGACCCGCGAGCGTACGGGCGAGGCGGGCGAGCGCCCGGACATCTATCAGGGCCTGCGTGCCAATCCGGACCTGACGTACTGAGTCGCGTCCCTTGACTAGCAGCCGATCAAACGCCGCTTCGGTGTTTGATCGGCTCGGCGTTGCAGGGATCAACCCCCGGATCGGGAGGGTTCGTGGGGTGCCGCGGCCACGGGGCCTCGTGACTAACTGGCAGTTGCGAGCGTCGAGCTAGCGAGAATCCCCGCTGGCCAACGACCTGCGGTGTGCCGCAAACGAAGACCGATGTTGCCCGAACAAGGCAGCCATGGGCTTGGTGAATGAATGGTTGAGTCGACCGATCTAGGCTTTGGCCGCCGCCAGTTTCTCGCCGGACTGTGCGCGGCTGGGCTCGGGGTGCGTCCGGGCCCTGGGGGTGCCGGCCCAGCCGTCGCGGGCCGCGGCTTGGTCGATCCGGGGTCTGCTGCCCTGCGTCGCGACCTGGCCCCGCTGATCCGTCAGGTGCAGGGCCAGCTCGGGGTGCCCGGACTGGCGGTGGCCGTGAGTCGCGCGGACAAGCTGCTCTGGTGCGAGGGCTTCGGGGTCACCGAGGTCGGGGCCGGTGTGCCGGTGGGACCGGAGACCCGCTTTCGTGCCGGCTCCATCGCGAAGCCGCTGACGGCCCTGGTGGCACTCGGCCTCGCCGAGCAAGGGAGGCTCGATCTTGATGCACCGTTGGCGAGGCTCCTCCCGGATCTCAGGATCCGCACCCGCTTCACCGGGGACATGGATGCCATGACCCCGCGACGGGTCCTGGCGCACCAGGCGGGACTTCCGACCGATCTCCTCAAGGGCATGTGGCGCGATGTGACCCTCGACTCCATCCTCCCGGACCTGGCAGAGGAATACGTCTGCTTTCCCGCCGGGGCTCATCCATTGCTATTCGAATCTCGGCTACACCCTGCTCGGACTACTGATCGAGCGCACCTCGGGACGGGAATTCGCCGAGCAGATGGGTGAGGCCCTGCTCAATCCTCTCGGGCTCACCGGGAGCGGCTTCGCTAACCGTCCGCCCCCTGGTGGCGACTGGGCCTCGGGCCACCGGGAGAGGGTCGCGGGTGCGCCCCTGCCGATCCGCGACCTGCCGGCCCACGGCCTGTATTCGAGCGCCGCGGACCTGGGCCGGTTGATGCGCGTGCTGCTGGGCGGCGGCGAGATCGACGGACGTCAGGTGATCACGGCCAGCGTGGTCGAGGCGTCGTTCCAGCCCCAATATCTCCGCAGCGGCTTCGACATGGGCACCCTGAGCGGTCTGGGCTGGGTGCTGGAGGAGGGCACCCTCGCTGGGTGTGGCCGGGTGGCCCGCCACAGCGGCAGTACCCCCGGCTACAGCGCCGAGATGGTCCTGCTGCCCGAGGATGGTCTCGGCGTCGCCGTCCTGACCAATGGGGACGCCAGCCGCGACCTGTGCGTGCAGTTGAGCGAGGAGATCCTGGCGCGCATGCTTGGGGATGGGACCGCGCCAGGGGGGGGCCGAGGGAACGCCCCAGCCGCCGCTGAGCTGTGGCTCGAGGGACTGGCCGATCCTCCCGCCCCGGACCCCCTGTCGGGGATCGCCGGGGCCTATGCCACCGATCTCGGGATGGTCGCGATCGCCCCGAACGCGGACAGGCTGTGCGCCTGCCTCTTCGGTGTCGAGGTGCCGCTGGAGCCGGTGGGGGAGGGATGGTACGCCCTCGCTCCGGCGGCCTCCGGCCAGACGCTGCCCCAAGCGCTGCGGCCCCTGGTCGGGATCCGTCTGCAGACCCGCCGCATCCTGGGTCGCGAGGTGATCATCGCGCGCCGCGACGGGCGCGAGGCGATGCTCGGTGAGAAGGTCCCCGACGGCCCGCTGCCAGACACCTGGGCGCGCCGTGTCGGGCGCTACCAGGTCGAGAACGCCGATCCTGGCTTCCCGATCGAGGACGTGGAGCTGAAGCGCCGAGGGGAGCACCTCTGTCTCACCTACCGCATGCCCGGCCTCGCCGCCGGGGCCATTCAGGTCCCTGTCGGCCCGCTCGACGACGACGAGGCGATCGTCCTAGGGCTGGGTCGCACGCGGGGCGAGACCATCCGCGCCATCCCCACCCCGGCAGGTGAGCGTTTGCGCTGGTCCGGGCTCATCGCGCGCCGGCTGGATCCCGAACCGGCCTGAGCGCCACGCGGACGTCCGCGAGACCTTCGGCCCCCTGTCGACTGCGTCCGATGGCCCTGTGTTGATCTGGGTCAATCAACCCTCAGGCCAGGGCAACCCCTACATGTTGTGCCGCCTATACTCTCGCGCACAAAATGTTGGGTATTGGACGAGGGGGAGCGGGCATGTCGAGTCCTATCAATCTGGCGACCCTGCCAACGCGTATCCGTAAACGCGACGGGCGGGAGACCCCATTCGAGCCCTCCCGGATCGAGTCCGCGATCCTGCGCGCGGGTCGCGCCAGCGGCGAGTTCGAGGCCCTGGAGGCGGGGATACTCGACTGCCCAGGTGGTCAAGGTCCTGGCCCATCGCTACGGCAACGGGCGCCTTGCGGACGTGGAGGGCATCCAGGACGTGGTCGAGCAGACCCTCATCGCCGCCAACCACTTCGAGACCGCCCGGGCCTACATCGTCTACCGTGAGCAGCACTCCCGATTGCGCGAGGACCGCCGCACCCTGGTGGACGTGGCCGTGTCCATCGATGAGTACCTGGACCGCTCCGATTGGCGGGTCGCGGCCAACGCCAATCAGGGCTACTCCCTGGGTGGGCTGATCCTCAACACCTCCGGCAAGATGATCGCCAACTACTGGCTCTCCCATGTCTATCCCCCGGAGATCGGCCAGGCCCACCGCGACGGCGACATCCACATCCACGATCTGGACATGCTCTCGGGTTATTGCGCGGGTTGGTCCCTGCGCACCCTGCTCGCGGAGGGGCTGAACGGGGTGCCCGGGCGGGTGGAGGCGGGACCCCCGCGGCACATGTCGAGCGCGGTGGGTCAGATCGTCAACTTCCTCGGGACCCTGCAGAACGAGTGGGCGGGCGCCCAGGCCTTCTCGAGCTTCGACACCTATATGGCCCCCTTCGTGCGCAAGGACGGGCTCAGCTATGGCCAGGTGCGCCAGTACATCCAGGAGCTGATCTACAACCTCAACGTCCCCTCGCGCTGGGGCACCCAGACGCCCTTCACCAACCTGACCTTCGACTGGGTGTGCCCGGAGGACCTGCGGGGCCAGGTGCCCGTGATCGCCGGCGAGGAGCAGCCCTTCACCTACGGGGATCTCCAGGCCGAGATGGACCTCATCAACCGCGCCTATATCGAGGTGATGACCGAGGGCGATGCCAAAGGCCGGATCTTCACCTTCCCGATCCCGACCTACAACATCACCCCGGATTTTCCCTGGGAGGGGGAAAACGCCGACCGGCTGTTCGCCATGACTGCCAAGTACGGCCTGCCTTACTTCCAGAACTTCATCAACTCCGAGCTCTCCCCGAACATGGTGCGGTCCATGTGCTGCCGGCTCCAGCTCGATCTGCGTGAGCTCTTGAAGCGCGGCAACGGGCTGTTCGGCTCCGCGGAGCAGACGGGGTCCCTCGGTGTTGTGACCATCAACTGCGCGCGCCTGGGTTTCCTTCACCGGGGTGATGAGGCCGGCCTGTTGGCGCAACTCGACCGACTCCTGGACCTCGCCCGTAACAGCCTGGAGATCAAGCGCAAGGTGATCCAGCGTCATCTCGACGCGGGTCTGTTCCCCTATACCAAGCGTTATCTGGGCACCCTGCGTAACCATTTCTCGACCATCGGGGTGAACGGGATCAATGAGATGGTGCGCAACTTCAGCGACGACCGGGACGACATCACCACGGAACGGGGGCACGCCCTGGCCTGCCGACTGCTCGACCGGGTGCGTGGCCGAATGCTGGAGTTCCAGGAGGACACCGGGCACATGTACAACCTCGAGGCCACCCCGGCCGAGGGCACCACCTACCGTTTCGCGCGCGAGGACCGCAAGCGCTTCCCCGAGATCGTGCAGGCGGGTACCCCCGAGGCCCCCTACTACACCAACAGCTCCCAACTGCCGGTGGGGTTTACCGACGATGCCTTCGAGGCGCTCGCCCTGCAGGAGGAGCTCCAGTCCAAGTACACCGGGGGCACCGTCCTGCACCTCTACATGAACGAGCAGATCGGCAGCGTCGAGGCCTGCAAGCGTCTGGTGCGCCGGGCGCTGACGAACTTCCGTCTGCCCTACATCACCATCACACCGGTGTTCTCCATCTGCCCGAAGCACGGCTATATCGCCGGCGAGCACGCCTACTGCCCGATCTGCGACCAGGAGGTGATCGCCCAGAAGCGCGCGGCGGCCGCCACGACATGCGCCGCCTGAGCGGCGACTCCCCAACCACCGTCCAACCCGAGGAGACGACACCCATGAGCGCGGAAGACATCAAGCTGAGACCGGAGGAGCGGACCCCCTGTGAGGTCTGGACGCGGGTGATGGGCTACCATCGGCCGGTGGCCGCGTTTAACGCCGGAAAGCGTGCAGAGCACGCCGAGCGCAGGCTCTTCCGGGAGTCGCCCGTCGCCGGCTCGGCCCTACAAGCCCGAGCCCAGGGCCCTCGGCGGGCGGCCTGAGGCTCCGATCATGGGCCTGCGCGTCGGCGGCCTCACTCCCCTGACCAGCGTCGACCTCCCTGGGGAGCTGGCTGCGGTGGTGTACTGTCAGGGCTGCCCGTATCGCTGTGCCTATTGCCACAACGCCCATCTGATCCCGGGGCGGGGAAGCGACGAGATCCCCTGGCAGGCCGTGCTCAGGTTCCTCGAGACGCGCCGGGGCCTGCTGGACGGGGTGGTCTTCAGTGGGGGCGAGCCGACCCTGCAACCCGGCTTGCCTGAGGCGATCGGTCAGGTGTGGCGACTTGGGTTCAAGGTCGGGCTGCATACCGCGGGCCCTTATCCCCAGCGACTGCGCCGGCTGATCCCTCTGCTCGATTGGGTTGGTCTCGATATCAAGGCCCTGCCGGAGGACTATCCGTCGGTGACCGGTGTCGCCGGCTCGGGTGTGCGGGCCTGGGAGAGTCTGCGGCTGCTCTTGGAGGCGCGCATCCCACTGGAGGTGCGCACGACCCCGATGCCCGAATGGGCGCCGGGGCGGGTCGATGCGATCGCCCGCCGCTTGGCGGACGAGGGCGTCGATACCCATCGCATCCAGGTGTATCGGCCGCCCCTCGGGCCTAGCGCGGCGATCGCCGGCTTGATAGTCCGGGCGCGCACATCGCCGGTGGCGAGGTGATCGCCGTCCCTCGTGGGGCGGTTCCTGGGGCGGGTCCCGAGGCCCTTCGGCGATCAGGGATGATGGGCGATCTCCTTGTCGGTGAACAGGTAGTCCTTCAGCTCCTTGTCGAAGGTCGGATCCTTGCGGCGGATCCATTCCAGCACCATGGCCGCATGCTCCTTCTCCTCGTCCCTGTTGTGGGCCAGAATGGCCTTGAGCGCCTTGTCCTTGCAGGCATCGACCCGCTGGTTGTACCAATCCACCGCCTCCAACTCCTCCATCAAGGAGACGATCGCTCGGTGCATGTCGCGGGTCTCGTCGGAAAGCTCGTCGATCGGTTCGTGATAGCCCTCGTTGGACATGGACTGTCTCCTGAATGATTTCGAAGAGGGAAGACGGACACCCGGCGCGGGCCGGGCGCCGATGATCAGCTTCCCCTAAAGCGGGCCACGGCGGCAAGGGAGCGGTGCGATCACGATCCAAGGGGCCAGGTGGCGACCGGGGCTCGTCTCGCGGGCGAAAAAAAAGCGCGACGGGGGGTCGCGCTTCAAAGTTACCACCAAAGGAGGATGGAGGAGTGCACTGAAGCCGAGAGCTTCAGTACATCAACAGTTTCTTAAATACTGTTTGAGCTGTCAACCCTGGATTCAGCCGCAGGTCGACGAATGGCCCATTCCGTGGGCACCGGCGAGGGGGGTGCCCCTACTGGGGCGTGCCAAGGTTGAAATAGGTCGGCGATGCCGACGCCTTCGAACAAAACCGAAGCAGGAGAGAGCAAGCATGGCGACCGAAATGGCTACCCTGGGCGGCGGGTGCTTCTGGTGTGTAGAGGCGGCCTATCTGGGGCTCAGGGGTGTGAAGTCCGCGGTGTCCGGCTACGCCGGCGGGGCGGTGGAGAATCCCGGCTACCGGCAGGTTTGCGCGGGCACCACCGGGCATGCGGAGGTGGTGCAGATGACCTTCGACCCCGACGTTGATCGACAACCCGGACCGTGCTCGAAGTCTTCTTTACCGTCCATGATCCAACGACCCTGAACCGCCAAGGGGCGGACGTCGGAACCAGTACAGCTCGGTAATCTTCTACCACACCGACGCCCAGAGTGAAACCGCCGAGCAATTCGTCGCCGACCTGACGGCGGCGGGCATCTGGCCCGATCCGATCGTCACCGAGATCGCCCCGGCGCCAGCCTCCATCCGGCCGAGTACTACCACCAGGACTATTACCGCCGAAATCCCTACCAAGGCTACTGCCAGATGGTGATCGCCCCCAAGCTCGCAAAATTGCGGGAGCGTCACCGGTCTCTGCTCGACGATGCCGTCTGAGTCCCGCCCTCCGCAGGTCACCGCCGCCCATATCCGGCGATGAGGTGCCCCGCGCGGCGCCACCCCAGGCGTCTATCCCCGCTCTCCCAGTGCGTCGCGCAGTTTCTGGCGCGCCCGGAAGAGGCGCGTTCCTACCCCCGCTGGCGTCAG
>CAVQQM010000015.1:0-37482 GCA_963714915.1 uncultured Gammaproteobacteria bacterium | reverse complement strand
CTCGTCGAACTGGTAGCGGCCGTAGAAGTTGATGTGCTGCCAGGCCACCGGGGAGACGCGCTTGAGGACCTCCGCGGAGGCCAGGTCGCCGCGCAGTTCGAGTTCGGCCAGTGCCTCGGACAGGATCAGGGCGTTGTAGTAGACCACCGCGTTGCCGACCAGTCGGGCGCACTCGTTCCAGACCTCCTGCTCATGCTGGGATCTGACCCGGAACCGGCCGCCGTGGGCGTAGGCGATGGCGCGGCGCAGCTGGTGGTAGGCCTCGCCGCGGTTGAGCGCCTTCTGGACGTTGCGCCGCAGCACCGGCGAGTCGATGTAGTCCAGCAGGTACAGGGTGCGGATGATGCTGTCGAGTTCCCACAGCGCTCGCTTCGTGCGGTTCTTGCGGCGGTAGGCGCTCAGTTTCCCGACGATCACGCTCTGGGTCGTGCTCTTCAGCGCCAGCGAGAGCAGGATCCGCTCGATGTTGGCCTCTTCCGAGAGGATCAGCCCTTCGCGGACGCGGCGATTCGGTTTGATCGGCCAGTCCTTGTCGTAGTGCGTCGGATGGCGGAACCCGACCAGTCCGTTCTTCACCTGGCGTTTGACATTGCGGTAGCGCGGCGCGAAACGGTAGCCGAACTGGTGCAGCAGCGCGAAGTTGACGTGGTTGGTGCCGTGGGTGTCGGTGGAGTGGATCGCCGGCAGGATGTCGGTGGCGTTGTTGAACAGGATGTCGAAGACGAAGTGGCTCTCGTGCTCGTTGGCGCCGATGATCCGGGCGTTCAGAGGGACGTGGTTGGCCAGTAGCGTGTAGCTGACGACGCCCTTGTTCAGGCCGAAGTACTTCGAGGAATGGCGGGCGTTGATGGTCGGAATCGCGGCCTCGAACTTCTGCCCGTCGCTGCTCGAGTGCACCGCCTCGTCGATGTCGAAGTGGCGGAAGATCGGCAGGCGTGCGGTGGCGTTGGCGAAGCGATCGTTGGCCTCCTTGAGGGTCTCCAGGCGGATGTAGTTGCCGGCGGTGGTCGAGAGCTCCTGGTAGCTCAGGTTGCAGATGTCGGCCATGCGACCGAGGCCGATGTTGGTGGCGTAGGCCATCAGGCTGGCGATGATGGCCGGCTTCGACGGGGTCGATTTCCGGTAGCGCCCGAGCACGTGCTCGAAGGCCTCCATGAAGCCGATGCGCCGGTCGACGAACAACAGCAGCGTGTCGATGTCGAGGCGCTCGACCATGTCGAAGAACGGCTCGCCCGGCACCGGCTCTTCGCTGCGAACCGCCCGTTCCCAAACGGTTTTCCCGTCCTGCACGCGCACGAACCGGTTCTCGCCGGCGAGGATGCGGCGGTTGACCGACTCGAAACGCTCCTCGACCAGATCCCGCAGCTCCTCGAGCTGCTCGCGCAGCGGGCGAGCGGCGTTCTCCAGGCCGTGGCGGGGGAACAGCTCGGCACGCCGATCGAAGGTCTCGTCGTCGACCAGATCGTCGTCGAAGCTGCGGAATCGTGCGCTGTCGCGGCAGTGCAGATCCCCGGCCTCGAGCCCGTCGCGCAGCTGTCGATAGACCATGAATTCGTAGCGATCGCGGACGATCGCACCCGAGGGTTCCAGGAGGTAGCGCTTCAAGCGTGTGGGGATCAGGCCGGGCGATACCTGAAGCACCGGCAACGGCTCGCCCAGCTCGAAGGCCTCGACCATGGTCGCCAGCGTTTCCAGCAGCCTGGCGTGGGCCGAGGTTCCCTGCAACGACAGAAACCGCAGCAGTGGCCGCAGGTTGCGTTTGACCTTGCCCATGATGGCATCGACCTCGCGCCACTCGAACGCGCCCTCGTCGATGGAGCCTTCGCCGGCCAGGTGGCAGGCACAACTGCCGCAACCGCTCCGGCGGCAGCAGGGCTGTGGGCCTGCTCGCGCACCTCGGCAAAGTGCGTCTCCCCGTCGATATCCGGATCCACGAACAGCGCCAGCACCTTCGCGCCCTGTTCGATATCCTCGCTGGTCTGGAGCTTGAACCGGTAGATGGCCTCCTTGGTGGCCGCATCGACCTCCTCGACGTAGCGCCGCACCAGGGAACAGAAGGCGCCGAGCAGGTTGTCGTTGAGCCGCTGGTAGCGATCATGGACGAAGCAGAGCAGGTACAGATGGACCGCCTCGCGGTCCATCCGCTTGAGCTTGTAGACGGTGTAGAACTCGACCAGCGAGGCGTAGTAGCGCACGCTCTCGGCGGAGAGCTCGACCTGCGCGATCACGCGCTCGGCCAGGGCGAACAGGGCTCGAAGCTGCTGACCGCGCTCGATTTCCCGAAGCAGCTGCTGGTAGGTGAAGTCCCGCGGTTGGCGCTTGATGGTGGTGATCTGGTGCAGGCCCTCGTCGTCGGCGAGCAGGCGGTCGATGCGATCTGGCGTCCTCGGCGCTCATCAGTCCTTCGAGCGCTCCGGCCAGGCGTTTGCGCTCGAAGGCCAGTGCCTCGCGGACCAGGTCCTGAAGATAGGTGTACCCGGCAGCACGACCCGCTCGCGGCGTAGCAGATCCACCAGCTCGCGCAGGACATAGACCGGCCGGCTGGAGATGCGCGCGGCCTGGCGGGCATGGGCCTCCAGCATCGCCCGCTCGTCCAGGGCGCAGCGGCGATAGCGAAACAGCCCGAGAATGGTCTCGACGTGGCGCTGGCGGGTATGCAGCGAGACCGCCAGATCGGCCACGGCCACGTTGTCGAAGTAGCGTCGGCGCAGATAGTCGACGTCGTCGCGCACCGCCGGCAGCTCGAAGCGGAAGAAGCGCTGGCGGGCCCGGAAGTAGCCCAGATGCAGCAGGAAGTGGATCTTGGTGCGGACCGAGCGGCATTGCTCGACGCGCCTCGCGCTCCGGTGCCGTCAGCGTGAAGAACAGATCCCGATCGCTCTGGGTGAAGCGCGGGAAGCCCCAGAGCAGCTCGTACTCCTCCGGCGAGAGGATCTGCAGTCGGTCGCTCTGCGGGAGGGCATCGCCAGCGGAATCGTTCCGGGAGAAACTCGGACATGACAGTGACGGGCGGATCGAAAAATACCCGATCATACCCGGCCGTCCGGTCTGATCACCGCGGCACGGCCGCAGTCCGTCGCTCGTAGGCTACTGATTCCTCAACGCCGCAGCCGAATCTGCGGAGCCGCTGAAGCCTGGTAGACTTCGCCCCGACGCCTACTGCATATTTTCGGCGGTTTGGGCCAAAACCCCCTGGAGGTGTTGCGTAGGTTGCGGGTGCCGGTGCCGGAGGGAGCGTCCGCGCGAAAGGTCGAGGATTTGGGGAGTCGGGTATCCTGAGGCCTTTGAACGCGACGAGAGAGAGCCAGACGACGCCATGACGATAGATCGCGGAGACGCAAGAAGAGATCGAGCGGCTGAACCGCGCGGTCGATGAGTTCGCCGCGGAGATGAAGGCGCGGCTGCGCGAGCAGGCGATGAAGGGGTACCGCGGCTGGGACGATCCGGCGCAGTACGAGCGCATCGTCGAGATGATGATGCAGCACGCGGCGGTTGCCGAGGGCGAGGAGGTCGATGCCGCGAACCTGGCGATGATCCTGTGGAGTCTGCGGCGGCGAGGCGAGGGCTAGGTAGCGGGGGAGGTCGCTCGGCCACGGGCGGAAGCAGAGCAGGAGCGAATATGTCGCAAGGCAAGCACAAGAAGGCGCTCACCAAGCGCGTGCGGAAAGGAGAGAAGGGGTTCCCCGTGGCAACCGTTGCGTTCTATGGGCCGGACAATACCAGGGCCTCGAAGGTCGTCTGCAGCATCATCGAGCATGAAGACGCCGATCCCGACCCGATGCGCAAGTGGTTCACCGACGGTGAGGCGAGAACGTCGGAGCAGATCCTCGGCGAGGTCTTGGCGTTCATCGAGGAGCACGGTGCCAGAACCGTGGCGATGGCGGAGGGGCTCCTCGGCTGCCCCCACGAGGAAGGCATCGACTACCCGCTGGGCGAATCGTGCCCGCACTGCCCGTACTGGAAGCACCGAGATCGATTCTCACACGAGCACATCCACTGAGAGAGCATGCAGGCTGAGGACTGGTTCGACGTCGGATGGGATGCCTATGAGGAGGGTGGGGGACGTGCGGAATTGCTCCCGCCGCCGAATGACATGGAGGCGCAGCGGTGGTGGCTTGGGGGATTCGTCGCGCACCGCCGGCAGTTCGAAGCGAAAGAAGCGCTGTCGGGCCCGGAAGTAGCCCAGATGCAGCAGGAGGTGGATCTTGGTGCGGACCGAGCGGCACTGCTCGACGGCCACGCGCTCCGGCGCCGTCAGCGTGAAGAACAGATCCCGATCGCTCTGGGTGAAGCGGGGGAAGCCCCAGAGCAGCTCGTACTCCTCCGGCGAGAGGATCTGCAATCGGTCGCTCTGCGGGAGGCCTTCGCCAGCGGAATGTTCCGGTAGAAACTCGGACATGACAGTGACGGGCGGATCGAAAAATATCCGATCATACCCGGCCGTCCGGTCTGATCACCGCGGCACGGCCACAGTCCGTCGTTCGTAGGCTACTGATTCCTCAGCACCGCAGCCGAATCTGGGAGCCGCTGAACCTGGTAGAACTCGCCCCGACGCCTACTGCATATTTTCGGCGGTTTGGGCCAAAACCCCCATGTACAGCTACCGCATCACCCTCACCCTGCAAATCACCGAGCATGAGATCCTGCTGCTCGACATCGGCAGCCATGACGAGGTGTATGGATGAGGACGGGGCCGCTCGACCGCGAGGTGGGCGGGATGGACGCACCCCGAATCCCGTCGTGAAAGACCCTATGCTCAGGCCCGCGTGCGGGTCGCGCCCCGGAAACGCCGTGCAATCCAATAGTCCGCGCTCAGGTATCTGCCGGCGCCCATGAAGAACAGGGCGAGCAGGATGGCGAAGTAGGTGGCCGCGAACTCGATGCCGTTGTTCAGCACGACCAGGGTGCCGGAGGTGGCCTCCCAGGAGCATTGCTGGCGGACATCCTTGGCGCTTTTGCAGGGCCTCGAAGTGGCTGCCGTGATCCGCGAAGGCGAAGGGGCCGAGGCTGTAGGCGGCGTGGGGAGACCGGGTCCCGCGACGCATCGATCGGCGTCAGCTCCAGAGGTTGCTCAGATCGAGCTGCAAGGCGTCGAAGGGGGCAACGGCGATGCTGTCGTTGCCCGACGCCTCGGCCAGCAAGCGCCACGTCCCTTCAGCGAGCGCGTAGGCCTCCAGGGTGCGACGCTTGGGGATCGACGAGCCAGGCGTAGGCAACGCCGTAATGGGCGTAAATGGGCATCTTGACCTCGCGGTCCTTGCTGGCGGTGGCTGGTGAGAGGATCTCGCAGACCCAGTCCGGAACCACCTCGAAACGGTGCCCTTGCGGGATCTGCGGCATGCGCTCTTTCCGCCAGCCCGCCAAGTCGGGCACGGCGACTTCTTGGTTGGTAATGAAATGGATCTCGGGCTCGACGAGAATCCACCAGCCACCGGGGCCGCGTCGGCCTCGCCCATAGCTGTCGACAAGATCGTATGCCAGCTCGACCTCCGCTCGTCCGTGCGGACCCGTCGGTCGGGGTTGGGTGTGCAACTGCCCGTTGAGGATCTCTCCGGTCAGACCCTCCGGAAGGGACTCCAACTGTTCGTACAGCGTCTGCTTGAAGGCATGTTGCATAGTGGTTGCCTATTCGGCGTTGTCGATTTGCTCCACGAAGACACAGGGGGCACGAAGTTGAATCCTGGCATTCTTCGTGGCCTTAGTGTTTTTCGTGGTGAATCATTCTCTCCCGGACCCTAGGCGCTCGACCAGCTTGCAGTCGGGTTGCGGTGCGCGGATGACGATCTGGATCGCGGCCTGCTGCTGGTCGGTGAGATCGAGGGCGACATCGGTCCGCGCGCCAAGGGTGCCGACGTCCCTCGACGCGAGGGGGCGTCCTATGCTCGGGCGGGCGTGCGGGTCTCGCCCCGGAAACGCCGTGCAATCCAGTAGTCCGCGCTGACGTATCTGCCGGCGCCCATGAAGAACAGGGCGAGCAGCATGACGAAGTAGGTGGCCGCGAACTCGATGCCGTTGTTCAGCACGACCAGGGTGCCGGAGGTGGCCTCCCAGGAGCATTGCTGGAGGACATCCTTGGCGCTCTGGAGGGCCTCGAAGTGGCTGCCGTGATCCTCGAAGGCGAAGGGGCCGAGGCTGTCGGCGGCGAAGGGTGCCTTGGAGCTCGCGATGGCCTGCCAGCCGTTCTCCCAGTGGACGGTGACCGCGGCGACGATCATGGTGGCCATCAAGGGGATGGCGACCCAGCGCACCCCTAGGCCGATCAGGAGCATCAGGGCGCCGAGCACCTCGGTCGGCGGTGGCGAGGAAGGCCATCAAGGCGGGGGCGGGCAGGCCGAGACCCCAATCCGGGTTGCCGAACCAGTCGACGATGTCGGAGAAGCCGGTGACCTTCTCCACCCCCGCTACCCAGAACACGGGCGCGAGATAGAGCCGCAGGGCCAGGGGGGCGAGAAAGTCCACCGCGCGGGTGGCGTCGAGCCAGTCTTGGAGCTTGTTCATCAGGCGCAGCATGGATGTCCTCCGGGATGGCGGTGCGAGGTCTTGATCGGGGATCGGACCGCCGGGTCAGCACCCGCAAGTCCCGCGCCGCGGCGCGCCATGGACGCCTGGTCAGGCAGAGGTGTGGCGGGTGCCCAGGATCACGCCCTTGGCGTGCAGGTCGTCGAGGAGCCCTGCGCCGAAGGCGATCACCTGCTCGGGAGTGGGGTGGCCAAGCTCCCGGGCGATCTCGCTCAGGTGTTCTTGACCCGATCGCTCCGGATTTTCTTGCAGCAGATGCAGCAGTCGCTGGGTGACCGCATTGGTCTCGAGGAAGGCCACGTCGTCGTCGCGGGTGCGATAGACCACCAGGTGGGTCGGCTCGCCGGGTGGCTCGGTGGGCTGGAAGTCGGGCGCGATGCGGTGCACCGGGAAGCGATAGCTGAGGGGCCAGGCTAGGGGTGAGACCACCGGCTGGCCGGCGAGGAGGTCGCCGTTGGGATCCAGCTCGCCGAGATCCGGCTCGTCGTCGCTGATCTGGAGCGCCAGCTCCACCCATTCGTAATGGGCCAGCTCGAGCAGGAAGGGCGGGTCCCCGGGGACCTCGCCGCGCTCGTCCTCGAGATAGCTCAAGAGCTCCCGGGGCAGCTCGGTGAAGAGCGGGGTGCGGGCGCGATGGTGAACCAGGAATGCCCGCACGAGTGAGTGCCAGCCGGACTCGCCGAGGATCTGGTGCAGGACCGGGAAGGCGGAGGACAGGAGCGAGTCGAGGTTGTTGAAGATGAGGTCGCGATAGATCTGGACCCGCCGGTCCTCGATGCCATCGGGGGCGGGGGCATGCTCGGGGTCGCGCAGATGGGCGGTGAAGGCGCGCTGTGTCGCGCGCAGCTCTGCAGGGGCCGTCTCAGGCACGGGCCACCCGCCCGGGCATGGTGGCGCGGCGCTCGACAGGTGCAACGCTCCGGTTGAGGGCCTGGGCTTGAGCGTCGGCGATGCGATCCACCTCCGCGAGCAGCTCCGGCATCGGGGGGATGTTGAAGTCGCGCTCGAGCAGGGTGGGGAAGACCCCGAAACGCGCATAGGCGGCGTCGAGCAGGTCCCACACGGGGTCGATCACGTCCGCGCCGTGGGTATCCACGCGCAGATCCGGGGCCTCCACATAATGGCCGGCGATGTGGCCGTAGCAGATGCGCTCGCCGGGCAGGGCGGCCAGGAATGCATGGGGGTCGTAGCCGTGATTCACGGCGTTGACGTGGATGTTGTTGACGTCGAGGAGCAGGTCGCAGTCGGCCTCTTCGATCACCGCCTTGATGAAGTCGATCTCGGCGAGCGCCTGTCCGGGCGCGGCGTAGTAAGAGACGTTCTCCAGCGCGATCCGCCGCTCCAGGATCTCCTGTACCCGCCTCACCCGGCCAGCCACGTGCCGCACTGCCTCCTCCGTGAAGGGGATGGGAAGGAGGTCATAGAGATGACCCTCATCCGAGCAATAACTGAGGTGCTCCGTGTAGGCACGGATCCCGTGGGTATCCAGAAAACCCTTGAGATCCAGTAGGAAGGACTCGTCGAGGGAGGCGGACGAGCCGATGGACAGCGAGAGACCGTGACAGACGAAGGGATGCCGCTCGGTGAGGGCCCGAAGGCGTCTCCCGAGACGACCGCCGACCCCGATCCAGTTCTCGGGGGCGATCTCCCAGAATCCGACCTGTTCGGGGGTGTCCTCGGCCACGGCGCGCAGGAAGTCGCGCCGCAGGCCGAGGCCGGCGCCATGAACGGGGTAGCTCCCGATGCCCATGGTCCGCGTCTCAGTTCAGGGTCAGGTGCGGATCACTTGCCGCCGCACTTGCCCTCGCCGCACTTACCCTCCTTGGTCTCCTTGCCCTCACCGCACTTGCCTTCCTTACCCTTGCCCTCGCCGCACTTGCCCTCGCCGCACTTGCCCTCACCGGTCTCGCCGGCGAGCTGCATGTAACCGGAGTCGAGGGGCTTGGCGGCGAATGGATTCTCGCCCGCGGAGGCGATGTTGACGGCCGCCAGGCTGCCGATCAGGGCGGCGCCGGCGATGGCGGCGGGGATCATGGTCTTCTTGGACATTGGAGGATTCCTCGTTGAAGGATTGAAAAGGTGAGGCTTTCAGTGGGCCCGCGTCATTCGCTCGTCATGATTTCCCAGCGCGACGCTCAGGCTCCCCTGAGATAGCACTGAGTCCGTGTGAATTCAAACCACCGGCTCTTGGGGTCGCTTGCCCGTGCTATCGACTTGCATAGACCCCCGCCGGCTCGCGTTCGTTTCAGCCGCCCCCGAAATCGTTTCTCAAGGATCGCGGCGCCGCGTGCCTCCGCCCGAGCGCTTGACGCACTTGAGATAGGCCTTTTCATTGAAGGGTTTGCCGTCCCGGGTGGTGCGCCAGAGTGCCTCGGCCAGACACTCCATCACCCGGTGATCCGCCGCGTGGACGTCGCCGGTCGTCT
This sequence comes from uncultured Gammaproteobacteria bacterium, assembly GCA_963714915.1. GTDB lineage: Bacteria > Pseudomonadota > Gammaproteobacteria > Chromatiales > Chromatiaceae > Thiodictyon. The sequence goes on along the minus strand of CAVQQM010000015.1, from coordinate 28,537 downwards.
CGATCAACTGGCGGTAGAGCTTGCGGATCCCCGGCGGGCGGTCGAGTCCGGTCTGCTCCAGCACCGCCAGGTGCAGGCCGAGATGGAGGAAGGGATTGGTCTCGCCCTGGGCGGGGAGCCAGTCCCGATCCAAGACCCCGTCGGGGTCGCGGAGATGGTCGTGATACTCCGGGTGCAGGCGCAGGATCTCCACGATCTGGGCCTCCAGGGGCTGGAGCGGCTCACCGGCCCCGGCCTTGCGCCAGGCCTCGATGAAGACCCGCCGATGGGTCTGTCGGTCGTCGCTGAACATGGTGTCGATAGGCTGGCGTGATGGCGGCTAATGGACGGCGGCGAGGGGGCCCGCGGCGGGGGTGGTCTCCGGGGCCGGGGTCTTGTCCGGGTACTCGCAGAGATCGGCGATCGGGCAGGCGGGACACCGTGGCCCGCGGGCGGTGCAGACGTAGCGCCCGTGCAGGATCAGCCAATGATGGGCGTCTTTCAGGAACGCCTTGGGGGTATGGCGTAGCAGGCGCTGCTCCACGGCCAGCGGGGTCTTGCCCCGGGCGATGCGGGTGCGGTTGCCGACCCGGAAGATGTGGGTGTCGACGGCCATGGTGGGCTCCCCGAAGGCGGTATTGAGCACCACGTTGGCGGTCTTGCGGCCCACCCCGGGCAGGGCCTCGAGTGCCTTGCGCTCGCGGGGGACCTCGCCGCCGTGCCGCTCCAACAGGAGCCCACAGGTCTTGACGATGTTCTTGGCCTTGCTGTTGAAGAGTCCGATGGTGCGGATATGGGCCTTCAGGCCCTCCTCGCCGAGGGCCAGGATGCCCTGGGGGGTGTTGGCCACCGGAAAGAGTCGGGCGGTGGCCTTGTTCACGCCCTTGTCGGTCGCCTGGGCGGACAGGATCACGGCCACCAGGAGCTCGAAGGGGGTCGAATACTCCAGCTCGGTGGTCGGCGCCGGGTTGGCGGCGCGCAGGCGCTCGAAGATCTGGCGGCGTTTGGCGTCGTTCATGGGACGGCGAGGATAGGGGGCGACGGGCCTTTGGCCAAGGGCCGGGGGTATCGGGCGGACATCGGGCATCCGGGTTGAAATCGACCGCGGGCTGTACAAAGATACAGTTACCGAGGCTGCCCTATGTCCCCTTGTCCGCGCCATGGTCTCCAACCTGACTGATCGCCAGCGCCAGATCCTGGATCTGATCGAACGCCACATCCGTACCACGGGCGTCCCGCCCACCCGGGCGGAGATCGCTCGTGCCCTGGGTTTCCGTTCCGCCAACGCGGCCGAGGACCACCTGCGCGCCCTGGCCCGGCATGGGGTGATCGAGCTGACCCGGGGGCGCTCCCGGGGTATCCGGCTGCTCACCGCCGGGCGTGACCGCGCGACGGCGGAGGAGGGTGGTCTACCGGTCATCGGTCGGGTGGCCGCCGGCAGCCCGATCCTGGCCGCGGAGCATGTGGAGGACCGTCATCCCATCGACCCCGCCCTGTTCCGCCCCCGCGCCGATTATCTGCTGCGGGTACGCGGCGAGAGCATGCGCGATGCCGGCATCCTGGACGGCGATCTGCTCGCCGTGCACGCCGCTCGGGAGGCCGCCAACGGCCAGATCGTGGTCGCCCGGCTGGGGGAGGAGGTCACGGTCAAGCGCCTGCGCCGCAACCCCCGCTGGCCCCACCGGGTGCAGCTCCTATCCGAGAACCCCGAGTTCGCGCCCATCGCCGTGGATCTGCGCGAGCAGGAGCTCTGCATCGAGGGTATCGCCGTCGGTGTCCTGCGCCTGGGTCTCGCCGAGCCACGGCGGCTCTAGATTGCTTGAGGGCGCCGAATGTTTGCAGATGAGTCAAGTTTCATGGCGACGACGCGCTTGCCGCCCGAAGGGCCGAGCGCCAAGGGCCAAGGGCCAAAGATGCGCGATTGCGCTGTGGCGCGATCCTCGGCCCTCGGCCCACTTGAAGACGCCTACAGGTCAAGAATCATGGCGCCGTGCTCTCGTCGGTCTGAGGCATCGCCTCGCTAATACCTCATGAAGCCTGCCACCAAGCCATCTTCCTCGGCCCTTGACCCTGGGCCCTCGGCCCTGGAGTCCCTGGGCTCCCCGGCCGATCTGCAATCCCTCCTGGATCGGCGCCCCGACCTCTGGCGCGGGCGCGTCTCCCGGGGTGTCCTGCCGGCCGGGCTGCCAAGCGGTTTCGAGACCCTGGACGCCGAGCTGCCCTGGGGCGGCTGGCCGCCGGGCGGCTTGATCGAGCTTTTGGAGTCACGGCCAGGTAGCGGGCTCGGGCTGGTCCTGCCGGCCCTGATCCGGCTGGGGTCGGCCTGCCGCTGGCTGCTCCTGGTGGATCCGCCCTGGCCCCCCTTCGCCCCGGCCCTGGCGGCCCGTGGACTGGCCCTGGAGCGGCTGGTGGTGGTCGCGGCGGGCGAGCGCGGCGCCTGGGCGGCGGAGCAGGGACTGAGATCCGGGTCCTGCGCGGCGGTGCTGCTGTGGCGGGGGCGCTGGGAAGGGGCGGCGCTGCGCCGGCTACAGCTCGCGGCCGAGACCGCCACCGTGCCCGCGTTCCTGTTCAGGGGGGTCGCCGCCATGGGGGAGCACTCGCCCGCCCCCTTGCGTCTGGCGGTGTCCCCCAGTGGAGGGGGCTGGCGGGTGGAGGTGCTCAAGCAGCGGGGTAGGCGGGCGGGGGCGGTGCTGGCGATCAGGGCCGAGGACCAAGGGGCGAGGGCCGAGGTGGGAGACATCCACCGACCTTCGCCGCCATCACCGGATCATCCCGCCCGCATCCATGCGCTATGAGGCCTGCGGCGACGCACACCTGTCCGACCCATGCGCTGGCTCGCCGTCCATCTGTCCGCCTTGCCCCTGGAGGTCCATGCCCGCGCCCTGGACCCCGAGGTGCCGCTCGCCGTCAGCATCCAGCGGCGCGGAGGGCGCATCCTGCGCTGCAACCAGGCCGCCGCCGCGCGAGGGGTGAGGGCAGGGCAGGGGATCGGGGCCGCCCGGGCGTTCTGCGCGGACCTGGTGGTGCGCCCCCATCAGGCGTCGGCGGAGCGCGACCTGCTCGAGCGTCTGGCCGCCTGGTGCATCCGTTTCACCCCCCTGGTGAGTCTGGCCCCGCCCCGCTCGCTGCTGTTGGAGGTGGCCGCCAGCCTGAGGCTGTTCGGCGGCGCCGAGGCCCTGATCGCCCGGGTCGATGCGGGTCTGGTGGCGCTGGGACACGACGCGCGTCTGGCCATGGCCCCGACACCCCTGGGGGCCCTGGTGCTGGCGATCCAGGGCCAGACGCCGGCCGCGGGCGCCGCGCCGGTGATGGAGGACCTGTGCGCCCTGCGCGCGAGACTCTCCCTACTGCCCATCAATGCCCTGGGCCTGGGTCCCCGGGAGCTGGACGACCTGACCCGCATGGGGCTCGTCCGGGTCGCCGATCTGCTGCGCCTGCCCCGCCGCGGACTGCGGGAGCGCCTCGGGCCGCGACGCATGGATTGGCTCGGGCGCCTGCTGGGCGAGTCACCCGATCCGCGCCCCGCCTTCGTGCCGCCGGCGGTCCATCGGGCACGCCTCGAGCTGCCGGGGGAGATCGAGCTCGCCGCCTCCCTGGTCTTTCCTTGCCGGCGTCTGCTCCTGGAGCTGGAGGGGGTGCTGGTGGGACGCGAGGCCGGTACCCGGCGACTGGACTGGCGGCTTGCGCACCCCGACCGACCGGACACGGGCTTCCAACTCGGTTCCGCCCGGCCGCGCTGGCGCGCGCAGGACTGGCTGATGCTGCTGCAGGGCACCCTCGAGCGACTCGAGCTGCCGGCACCGGTGCGGGAGGTGACCCTGTGCGTCGAGGACATGATCACCCTGGACCCGCGTGCCGCGGACCTCTCGCCCGGTCTCTTCCCCGATCTGCCCGGGGCCGATGCCGCGCCCGATCCGACCCTGCTCGACCGACTGCGCGCCCGTCTGGGGGGCGCCGCCGTGCGGGGGCTCGCCCTGGCGGCGGATCATCGCCCCGAGCGGGCATCGCGCTGGTGCGAGCCGGGGGAGCGCTCCGCCGGCATCCCCCGGCTCGATCGTCCCCTGTGGCTGCTGCCCGAGCCCCGGCCCCTCGCCCAGCGCGACGGTCGCCCCTGGTTGGATGGTCCCCTGGATCTGGGCGAGGAGCGCGAGCGCATCGACACCGGCTGGTGGGATGACTTCGAGGTGGCCCGGGACTATTTCGTGGCCACCGCCATCGGTGGTGAGCGCCTGTGGATCTTCCAGGAGATCAAAGGTCCCCGGGCCTGGTATCTGCACGGGGTCTTCGGTTGAGGCCGCGACGGGCCGCCGGTGATGCCATCCGCCGGATTGGGTTCGGCCGCCCACATATCTGACCGACAGTTGCGAGTGGCGAGTGGCGAGTGGCGAGGATGCCCTGACTGGGCCACTGCTTGGCTTGTTCCGAAACGGAACACTGACGTGGCTCGGGTATGACGACATAGGCGATGGGGCGAGGCGCCCCCAACCGGGAGGACCAACATGCGGCTCTATGACTTCGAACGCTCGGGGAACTGCTACAAGGTGCGGCTGCTGCTCGGCATGCTGGGACTCGAGTACGAGCGGGTCCCGGTGGACAGCAGCAAGGGCGAGACCCAGACGCCCGAGTTCAAGACCCTGAACCCGCGCGGCCAGATCCCGGTGCTCGAGGACGGCGATCTGAGGCTCTGGGACTCCCAGGCGATCCTGGTCTATCTGGCCCGCCGCCATGGCGACCCCGAGCGCCCCGGCGGTCCTTGGCTGCCACTCGACCCGGTGGGCGAGGCCCAGGTGATGCAGTGGCTTGCCCTCTCCGAGAACGAGCTGCTCTATGGCCTGGCGCGGGCCCGGGCCGCGCTGCTCTTCGATCGCCCATTCGACCTCGCCGCCTGCCAGGCGGAAGGCCGCGCTGGGCTCGCGGTGCTCGAGGCGCATCTCCGGGACCGGGAGTGGCTGGTGGGTGAGGTGGCGACCATCGCCGATGTAGCCTGCTATCCCTACGTGGCCCTCGCCGACGAGGCGGCGATCCCAGTCGCCCCCTATCCCGCCGTGGAGGCCTGGCTCGAGCGGTTCCCCCGCCTACCCGGTTACCACGGGATGCCGGGGATCGACCCCTGATCTGCCAGGCGAATCGACTGGCAGATCAGGCGGCCCGATCGAGCCAATGGGTCGCGCGGTCCAGATAGTCGTTGGCCGCGTCGAGCGCGCCGTCGGTACCCGTGCGCCAGACATCGGCACAAAAGAGGCCCCAGGCGCAGGGGTCCGCGAACCAGGGCAGGCCAGGGAGATCCGCGGCAGGCGCCGGCAACGCACAGTCGTACTCCAGGGTCCCGTCGCCCAGCCAGTGGGGCTCGCCCCCGAGCTGGCTCGCGAGCCGGCGCATCCCCTGGTTCTCCACCAGCACCTCGCAGCGCAGGCGTTGGATACCCCCCTCGCGGGCGGCGGCGATGAGCCGCGTGAGCAGCGCGGAGCCCACGCCCTGCCCCTGGGCCTGATCGGCCACCGCGACGGAAAGCTCCGCGGTGACGGGCTCCACGTCCAGGCGCATGCAGCGCACGAAACCCAGGGCGTCCTGCTCCTGTCCGGCGTCATCCACCCGCACCGCGGCGAAGGCGAGGTGGGTGTCTCCATCCACCTGGGTGAAGCGATCGATGTCCGAGGGGCTCAGGGCCGTCTTGTGGCCGAAGAAACGCAGCCGGCGGGCGTGTTGGGAGAGGGCGTCGAAGCAGGCCACGAGTCGCTCTCGATCCTGGGGGCCGGAGGGACGGATGCGGTAGTGCCCGCCGTCCCTGAGGGTCAGGAGGTCATGCGTGAGCAGATTGGGTTGGTACGACATACCATCCTCCGGGCTCGGTCGTTGGCCGGAACGGCTGGCAGTTGACCAGCCGAGGGCGACCGTGAGGGATGGTCGTATTGTGCAGTGCAGCAAAGGCGTCTGGCAACCCGCTGCCGAGGCCCAGCTAGCTCAGCGATCAGGCTCTCAGCGCTAGGGATCTCACCCCTAAGGATCTCAGGGATAGGCCGCCATACAGGCGTCGCGGCACTCGCTGAAGCGGTTGATGCAGTATCCGTAGCTGTTCTCCGCGCAGCTCCACCAGGGATATCCGCAATCCTCGGCGCTGGACGCGCGGCACCATCGGTAATCGCGCATGTTGTCGCTGTAGCCGGCTTGGCATTGCCGATAGTCATAACGGGCATCGTCGTCGCAACTGTCCTTGACCGCTTGGCAGCGGCTGACGCATCCGATCCGATCGATCTGCTGCGGTAGGGGCTGATCGAGGACGAGCGGGGGACTGCACCCGGCGAGCGCCCCGGCGGCAATCAGGATCAGGGCGACGACGGTGGCTCGGATCGACCCTGGGGACAAGCGGCGGGGGGAAGTCATGACTCTCGGCTCCGTCTGAGGGTGAGCGGGTCGCTCGCGGGCGCCAGCGCTCAAAACTGTAGCCCTAATGATCTCCCCGCGCACATCCATAAATGAGAGAACGGCAGCACAAGCTGGGCACGCGAGCCGCTAAACTGCCCGTGCCGGCCAGTGGACCCGGTTCGGGGCCGCCGCACCGAAACCGGGCCCGAGCGCCCCTGAGGCGCACGACTGGTGTCGGGGTGATCCCGGACCGCGGGCGTCCCCTGACCCGCATCCCTCGCCTAACGGAGGTCTCGACGCGTGGCTCCATCCACTCTCAAGCGCCTGGCGCTCGTATCCTTGGCATCCAGCGCCCTGTCTCTCGGGGGCTGTGGCGTCTTTTCGGCCGGAAACATGGGCGGCATCGCGACCCGCGTCACCCCCGAGCGGTACGGGGAGGCCTTGTGCGGGGGCGTCGACCTCGAGGCCTATCCAGGATGTCTCAGTACCGTCCTCGATTATTTCGAGGTGCCGCGCGCCAACCCGGGCCCCGGGGAGAGCACGTCGGGACCCTTCGCCGTGGCCATGGGGGAGGCGCTCTATCTGGGCAACTACAGCTCGATTCCCCCGTTCTCCGCGAGCTTCTACGTGAGCGATGGCGTGAATGCCTGCCGCGGGTCCTACGACGTGCTGACGGGCTCCCGCGACGCCTTGTTCGACGTCTACTGCGACGATGGGCGTGCCGGCTGGGCCGACATCATCCTGGACATGAGCGGGAGCGCCGGCATCGGTAAGCTCGCCCTCGACGACGGGACCAAGGGCGAGATCGTATTCGGCTACGCACCCCTGGGCCGCGCCCGTCCCTATCCCTACGGCGACGTCTGGCTGCCGCCGTCCACCGCGGCGCGCTGAGGCCCCGGATCGGGGATCATTCCGCCGGGTTTTCCGGCGTCCCCAGGGTTCGCCGGATGACCGCGGCGATGGCGTCCGAAGGGGTCGCGTGGTCAAGTGTGGCCACGAGGCGTCCAAGGGGGTCGACCACGTAGGTATAGGCCGAGTGGTCGACCAGATAGCCCATCGCCGACCCCTCCTGCTCGGTGCGGCGGTAGGCCGCGCCATAGAGCCTGGCCGCGGCCGCGAGCTCCTCGGGCGTCCCGGTAACACCGAGGATGCCCGGATGGAAATAGGCGGTGTACTCCGCCAGTCGCGCCAGGTCGTCCCGTTCCGGGTCGACGCTCACGAACAACACCTGCACCTGGGCCAGCTCCTCTGGGGTGAGGTCCTTGAGTGCATTGGCGATGAACGCCAGGTTGGTCGGGCAGATGTCCGGGCACCAGGTGTATCCGAAATAGATCAGCACCACCTTGCCGCGTAGGGTCTCGAGGTCCAGGGTCCCACCCGGCGATTCCAGACGGAAGTCGCCGCCCGTTGGAGGGGCGGCGAGATCCAGGGTCTGGTGGCGGGCCTCGGACCCGAGATCGGGCTCCCAGAACCAGAGCAGCCAGGCGAGGATCCCCGTGAGGAGGATGACGACGGCGATCGGGAGTGTTCGATTCATGGGACTGTGCTGCACGCTCGAGCGGCCGCGGCCGGCGGGACCCGGCACTCTAGGCGGGCCGCCTCGGGTGCCTCATTGACGGAGATCAATGGTACTGGCCGCCGGGCCGAGGCGTCGTCCGGCCCCGCTTGGCGAGGCAGCGTGCACCGTCATCCGGCGCGGCTGCTCGCGCGAACCGAAGGCCGATCATCATGTTTCCCCTGACCCGCTGGCTTCGCTCCCGGGCGCTGGAACGCCAGCGTCAGGCATTTACCGAGAATGACTGGCAGGTCGCCTGGGAGGCCCTGCCGTTGCTGGATCGGCTCGACGACGAGCAGGCCGGGCGGCTCGCCGAGCTCGCCCTGCTGTTCCTGCACGAGAAGCGCTTGGAGCCCGTCCAGGGGCTGGTGCTCGACGCCCCCATGCGTCTGGTGATCGCCCTGCAGGCCTGTCTGCCCATCCTCGAGCTGGGACTCGATTGGTACGACGGTTGGTATGCCGTGGTGGTCTATCCCGGCGAGTTCGTCAGCGACCACGAGCACATGGACGAGCACGGGGTGGTGTGGAACGAGGCCGAGATCCGCAGCGGCGAGTCCTGGGAGCGCGGCCCGGTGATCCTGTCCTGGGCGGATATCGAGGCGGGACTGGAGCCCGACGGCTACAACGTCGTCATCCACGAGCTGGCCCACAAGATCGACATGCACGACGGGGCACCCAACGGACGCCCACCCCTGCATCCGGGGATGTCTGGAGAGGCCTGGTCGCGTGCCTGGTCGGATGCCTATGCGGACCACTGCCGACGGGTTGACGCGGGCGAGGACACCCCCATCGACCCCTATGGCAGCGAGTCCCCGGCGGAGTTCTTCGCCGTCCTCTGCGAGGTGTTCTTCGAGATCCCCGAGCTGCTCGACTCCGAATATCCGGAGGTCTACCTGCAACTGCGCGATTTCTATCGGCAGGACCCGCTGTCAGGTCGCCCCACCGACCACTGAACCGGCACCAGGCGCGGCCACGCGGCACTCCCAGAACACGCGTTGGGTGCACAGGGCGCATTGGCTGCGATCCAGCTTCTGATAGATGCCATGGATGGCGGCCTCCTTGGACTGGAAGACGTTGCGCGCCCCCGCGGCGTCGATACAACCGCACCGTTCCAGGGCCTCCCATAGGCCTTGCTTGATGTTGATCATGTACATACCCCCGCCATTGCGCTTCCGCAGCCGGGCCTCGCGCACCAGGGCCTCGCCGCCCTGGAGATCCACGAAGTTGATCCCATCGGCAACGACGGCGAGGTGCCGCTGATCGGGGTGCTCCTGGCGGATCCGATCGAAGACGGCCTCCACATGGTTCGCGGAGCCAAAGAACACCGAGCCGTCGATACGAATGATCCTCAACTGCGGGCATTGGGCGACGCTCGGATCGCTCGAGAAGGCGTGCTTGGGCAGGCGCGGATCCGGCGCGAGCGTCACCACTCGAGGCTTGGAGGTGCGGTCGAGATACACCACCAGCGACAACAGCACCCCGGCGAAGATGGCGAACTCGAGCTCCAGGAACAGGGCCGAGAGGAAGGTCACCAGGAAGACACCTGTCTCTGACCGAGACGCCCGGGCGATGTGGCGGATCTCCTTGAAGTCGATCAGCCCCCAGGCGACCAGGAACAGCACCCCGGCCATCGCCGCCTTGGGCAGATAGCTCGCCAGGGGTGCGACGAAGAGCACGATCAGCATGAGCATCAGCCCGGCGAAGACCGCGGCCAGCGGGGTCCGAGCGCCGGCGTCGTAGTTCACCCCGCTACGGTTGAACGAGCCGGTGGCCACATAGCCCGAGAAGAAGGATCCGGCGATGTTGGAGAGCCCCTGCCCGATGAACTCCTGGCTGCCGTCGATCCGGTAGCCCCCTCGGGCGGCCAGCGCGCGGCCGATGGAGACCGCCTCGGTGAGCGCGAACAGGGTCACCGCGAGGGCGGACGGGGCGAGCTGCTTGATGTGGTCGAGGTCGAACGACGGCGCGGAGAGCGGCGGCAGTGAGGCGGGCAGGGCGCCCACCGTCGCGATCCCGGTACGATCGGCGCCGAACAGGGCATCCAAGGCCACGGCCAGCAGGCTCCCGGCGACCATGGCCCCGATCATGTAGGGCACCCGGGGTAGCCAGCGTCTCAGGGCGATCCCCGAAAGCAGGGTCATGAGGGCCACGGCGGTCGCGTAGGGGTTGATCTCCACCGCATGACGGCCGAACTCGAGGAGGACGTCGTGGAAGTGGCCGCCGCTGTCCATGGTCACGCCGAAGAAATGCTTGAGCTGCTTGACGGCAATGAGCAGCGCGGCGCCAGCGGTGAACCCGACCACCACCGAGTGGGAGATGAAGTTGACCAGGGCGCCAAGTCGAGCCAGGCCGAGCGCCAGCTCCATGAGACCCACCATGAAGGTCAGGGTCAGGGCCAGGGCCACATAGTCGGGTGTTCCAGGCGTGGCCATGACCGACAGGGAGGAGAACAGCACCACCGACGCTGCCGTGGTCGGACCCGAGACCAGATGTCGCGAAGAGCCCCAGAGGGCCGCGATGATCGCGGGGATCATGCCCGCGTAAAGACCGTACTCGGGGGGCATCCCGGCGATGGTGGCAAAGGCGACCCCCTGGGGCAGCACCACGATGGCGCCGGTCACGGCGGCGAGGAAGTCGGCGCGGACGTCGTCCCGGCGCACACCCGGGAGCCAGGTCATGAAGGGAAGGAGCCAGGACCAGCCGGATGCTGCGGAGGACACCATGGAGAGCCCGTCGGTTGTGAGGGCGAATGCCCCCGCGGATCACACTGAAAACCGTCAGCGGTGACCGGCCGAAGGTGCCCGACTGGCCCGCAAGCGTATTAGCATATACCGCAACACTTCTCGATGCCGGGTGATCTGTCCTGGTCTGACACCCCACGCCGTGATGACGGCGCGGCCGCGGGGCGGCGCCGGTCGTCTCCGCATGGGGAAGCTGTTCCGCTCAGCCCGTCGCGAGTCGGATGGGCAGGCGCCGGACAGGGCGTCCGGTGGCGGCGAAGACCGCGTTGGCCACGGCCGGGGCGATGGGCGGGGTGCCGGGCTCGCCGACCCCGCCCGGATCGGCGTCGCTCTCGACCAGGTGCACATCGATGATGGGCATCTCGTCGGCCGGAAGCAGGGGGAAACGGTCGAAGTTGCCCTCCACCACGCCCCCGTCCGCGATGGTGACGGACCCCTTGAGGGTCGCGGTTAAACCGAAGACGATGCCGCTCTGCATCTGGGCGCGCACGGTGTTGGGGTTGACCACGCGACCGCAGTCGATGGCGCACACCACGCGGTGGACCCGGACCGCGTTGTCGATGATCGAGATCTCGGCCACCTGGGCCACATAGCTGCCGAAGGCCTCGGCAACGGCGAGGCCCCGGCTCTGACCCTCCGGGAGCGGCCGGTCCCAGCGCGCCTTGTGGGCGGCGAGCTCGAGCACCGCCCGCAGTCTCGGATGCTCTGCCAGCAGGAGACGGCGCAGGCCGAGCGGCCCCTTGCCCGTGGCGCGCCCCAGCTCGTCGATGAAGCACTCGGTGACAAAGGTGTTCTGGCTGTGCCCGACCGAGCGCCAGAAGCCCACGGGCACGGGGGTGTCGACGCGACGGTATTCCACCCGCACGCTGGGGATCGCGTAGGGCAGATCGGCGGCGCCGGCGACCGAGGTTGGATCGATCCCGCCCTGGATCGCCGCGGGTCGCACCCGGGCCAGGATCGCGGGGCCGGCGATGCGGTGATGCCAGGCGACCAGATTGCCCGCGTCGTCGATCCCCGCCCGCAACCGATTGTGGGTCATGGGGCGGTAGAACCCGTGGCGCAGATCGTCCTCGCGGGTCCAGATCACCTGGACGGGGCGCCTGAGCTGATGTGAGAGATCCACCGCCTCGGCCACGAAGTCCTGCTCCCCGCGACGGCCGAATCCGCCGCCGAGGAAGGTGGTGTTCACCCGGATGCGCTCGGGCGGCAGCCCGGTGATGCGCTGCACGGTCTCCACGACCCCGCCCTGGGACTGGGTCGGGACATGGACGACACAGCGCTCGGAGGTGACATCCGCCGTGCAGTTCATCGGCTCCATGCAGGCATGGGCCTGGAAGGGCACCTCGTAATCGGCCTCGACCCGGATGCTCGCGGCCTCGATGCCGGCGAGGGCGTTGCCGTCGTCACGCGCCACCGCCCCCGGGCGCTCCAGTGCGCCCGTCAGGGATGCGCGGATGCGCTCGGTGTCCAGGTGTCGGTTGGGACCCTCCTGCCATTGAACCTTCAGGGCGCGCCGCCCGCGCAGGGCACTCCAGGTGTCTGTTGCGATCACCGCGACCCCGGGGGCGGACGCGCCCGGAACCTTCAGCACCTCGACCACGCCCGGGGTGGTCTTGGCCCCGTGGGGATCGATACGGACCAGCCGGCCGCCGAGGACCGGGCAACGCTCGATGCTCGCGAAGAGCATCCCGGGCAGACGCACGTCGAGTCCGAATCGGGCACGGCCGGCGACCTTGTCCGGGGTATCGAGCCGGGGCTGCTCGGTCCCGATCAAGGTCCATTGGGAGGGATCCTTGAGCGACACGGACTCGGGCACCGGCAGGCTGGCGGCGAGGGCCGCGAGCGCGCCGTAGGTGGAACGGCGCTCGCCATCGGCGTGTTCGACCCGCCCGGCATGGGCCCTGCACTCGCCCGGCGGGACACCCCAGCGGATGGCGGCGGCCTGGATCAGGAGCTCGCGCGCGACTGCCCCGGCCGCGCGCAGCCTCAGCCAGGCATCGCGGACCGAGGTGCTGCCTCCGGTGACCTGGGCGCCGAGCAGCCGGTTGACGTAATCCGGCCCCGCCGGCGCCATGACCACATCGACCCGGGCCAGCGGGATCTCCAACTCTTCGGCCAGCAGCATGGGGAGGGCGGTGGTGACGCCCTGGCCCATCTCGGAGCGCGCGACGATCAGCTCGACCCGCCCGTTACCGAAGATGCGGATCCAGACGTTGGGTGCGAACCGGGTCTCGGGCGGGTGCCAGCGCGAACCCTGGGCCGTCGCGGGCAGTGCGAGGCTGATCAGCAGCCCGCCGGCGGACAGGGCGCCCAGACGCAGCCACCCGCGCCGGGTCAGCGACAGGGGCTCAGCCAACCCGCGACTCCTGCATCTCCGGGCTCAGGGCGCGGCGGATGGCCTGGCGGATCCGGTTGTAGGTCCCGCATCGGCACAGCACCCGCGTCATAGCCTCTGTGATCTGCTCATCGGTCGGCTGGGGATGCTCGGCGATCAGGGCCGCCGCGGCCATGATGTGTCCCGGTTGGCAATAGCCGCACTGGGGGACCTCCTCGGCCATCCAGGCCAGTTGCACCGGATGGCGCCCGTCCCGGGACAGGCCCTCGATGGTGGTCACGTGGCGTCCGGCGACCGCCGACAGGGGCGTCACGCAGGCGTTGACGGGTTGCCCGTCGAGATGGACCAGACAGGCCCCGCACAGACCCGCCCCGCAGCCGAACTTGGTGCCAGTGAGGCCGAGGTGGTCCCGCAGGGCCCACAACAGGGGCATCTCCGGGTCCAGGTCGAGGGTACGGGGCTCATCGTTCAGGGTCAGGGCGATCATAGGGGGTTCGCGGGAGGACTACGCTGGCTCGACTAGGAGTCTGTCCGTTTTGGGGGGATCGAAGCGAGGGCGTGGGAGGGCGAGGCCAGTTTGGTTCGGGTTTGAGGCGCATAGTGGGTTCTATGCAACGAAAACCCGGGCCGAACTGAACCGTCCTCCCGCGTCCGCAGCCGATTCACCCCAAGTCGGACAGGCTCCTAGCATCACAGATTTCCCGTCGGGGAGAAAGCCAAGCCCAGGGCAGACCGGGCGCCAGCCGAGTGGGGTCTGCTCCACATGGTTGGGATCGCGACCTTGTGACCCGGCGTGGACTTGCCGTCAGTGGCGCGGCCATGGATGATCCGTGCGTCAATTCGGGGCGGGCCGTGCCATGTCGAGGGTTCTGGGGTCATCGTTGAGGTTTGGACTGGTGTGCGCCATCGTCGGACTCGCCTGTGGCTGCGGCTCGCCGGCGAGGGACGATCTCGGCGACGACCTCCTCGCCGCCATCGCCGGTCCGGCGGACGGGGCCATTGACCAGCAGACATCCGGAGGGCTACTCGTCGCGATCCGCGGCGGGCGCGACGGGCGCGATCCGGGGGAGAGCCCGGGATTCCGACGCTACCTTGAGTCACGAGGCCTGCCGGCGGGGAGTGAGGGCTTCTGCAGCCGGGTCATCCGCCAGGGCCGGGTCGAGTTCGTGAGCGCGGCATGCCGATGAGCGCCCGATCAGTGAGCGGACGGGGCGCGAGGGCACTCTGCTGGCTAGCCCTGCTCCTGACCATCGCCCCCTGGTGCGCCAGCGGACGCGACCTCGAGTCCATCCGCGCCAGCGGCGAGCTGCACGTCGGGGTCAGCCTCTTCGTCCCCTGGGCGATGCAGCGCCGGAACGACTCGCTCGCCGGGTTCGAGCCGGAGGTCGCGGCGCGCGTGGCGATGGATCTGGGGGTATCGCCCGTCTATCACGTCCTCGATTGGGACGAGCTGCTACCCGCCCTCGCCAGCGACCGCATCGACGTCATCATCGCCGGGATGACCGTCACCCCGGCACGCGCCAAGCAAGTCGCGTTCACCAAGCCCTACGCGAGCAGTGAGATCAAGGCCGCCGTCGGCAGCCGTGGGGGCGACGGGCCGCGCAGCCTCGAGGACCTGGACAACGGGGCCGTGCGGATAGGGGTGGTGCGCCAGACCGTCGCCGATACCCTGGTGAGCAAGCGCTTTCCGCGGGCCAAGCGGGTACCCTTCTTCGACGCCGGGCGACTCTACGACGCCCTGCTCAGGGGCGAGGTCGACGTCTTCTTCGGTTCCCAACCCGGGCCCCGGTTCCTCGCACTGAGTCATCCGGGGGAGATCCGCTTGCTCCCGGGGCCGCCGCTGGCCGTGATCCATCAGGCGATGGCGGTGCCGCCCAGGCGCACTGACCTGCTCGCATGGCTCAACCGATGGATCGACGACAACAGCCGTAGCGGCTGGCTGGGTGGCGTCGAGGACTACTGGTTCGAGTCCCTGGAATGGAAGCTGGGCCCATGAGGGGCCGATGAGACGGCGGGTGCGCACCGCTGCTTCAGGCCCCCCGAACGATTCGCCGGGCTCGCCGATATGCCCGACCGGGCTGTCACCGGGGTGGGGGCAGAGGGCGTTAGACTTCAGGTCACAGGTCCGCGCGATCGACCCTTCGGAGGCTCCCAGTGCACCACCCAGTCCACACCCAGGCGCGGCGCGTCGCACGCGGTTTCACCCTCGTGGAGCTGCTGATCGCGGTGGCCATCGTCGCGATCCTGGCCGCCATCGCCTATCCCTCTTACCGAAACCAGATCGAGCGCAGCCGCCGGGTCGACGCCCAGACAGTCCTGATGCAGGCGGCCCAGTTCATGGAGCGGATCTACACGGAGAACGGTTGCTACAACCCAGACGCCAGTTGTGCCGGCACCGCCACGACCGGCGTGACCATGCCCTACAGCAAGTCACCGATCGATGGCAACGAGGCCTATTACGCCATCGCCGTCACCGCCCTGGCCCGCAATAGTTTTGAGCTGCGCGCGACCCCCCAGGGCAGCGAGGCGGGTGCCGGTCTCCTCGAGATGACCGATACGGGCGAACGACGCTGGGACAGGGACCGCAACGGCACCATCGACGCCGGCGAGGACAACTGGGACCGCTGAGTCCGCTAGACCCCGGGGGGCTCGTCCTCGGAGACCGCCGGGGGATCAGGGGTCTCCGGCGTCGACGGGCGGCCAAACAGATAGCCCTGTCCCCAGTCCACCCCCGTACGACGCAGCAGATCCAGGGTGGCCTCGTCCTCGATGCCCTCGGCCACGGTGACCACCCCCAGGTCATTGGCCAGGGACTGGATCCCCTGGACCACGCCGCGTACGCGCGACTCGCAGACCATCCGACGCACCAGGCTGCCCTCGATCTTGAGGAACTCCACCGGTAACTCGGCCAGATAGTTCAACGACGAATGTCCCGCGCCGAAATCGTCGATGGCGAGGCGAATCCCCATCTCGTGGAAGGGCTCGAGCACGGCGCGGGCCTCCTCCGTATCGGCGAGGAACTGCCGCTCGGTGATCTCCACCACCAAGGGCTTCTCCGCGCCGAGTCGCCCCTCGCAGCGGGCGCACTGGCGTTTGATCTCATCGAGGACATCGAGCACCAGATCGCGATGGCGCAGGAAATCGGCGGAGAAGTTCACGAACATGGCGGCCGGCGGGGGGCCATCCAGGGTGCGCCGGACGCAGCGCTGCACCGCCCGCTGGATGATCCGGTGATCGATCCGATGCACCAGGTTGAGCTGCTCGGCCGCCGGGATGAAGCTGGCCGCCGCCATCCATTCGCCGTCCTGCCGGCGGATCCGGGCCAGGGCCTCCTCCCCCCGAAGCTCCCCGGTCGCGAGGTCCACGACGGGCTGGAAGGCCGGTTGGACGCGATCCGTGGCCAGGGCATGCTCGATGAGATTGGCGAGGCTGAAGACATTCGCTGAGGCCGAGGTATGACAACGCACCGCGTTGCGCCCGGAGCGCTTCGCCTCGTAGAGGGCGGAGTCGGCCTTGGCGAGCAGGGTATCCGGATCGTCGCCGTCATCCGGAAAGGCGACCGCGCCGATGCTCGCGGTCACCCGGATCTGCCGGCGCGCGTGCTCGACGGGCGCGGCGGCGATCCCAGTGCGCACCCGCTCCGCGATCTCCGCCGCCTGGGTGCGGTCGACCTTGGGCAGCAGGCAGAGGAACTCCTCGCCGCCCCAGCGGCCGATGTTGTCGTGTCCGCGCACCTGCTCGGCGAGCCGTTTGCCGATGGCTGCCAGCACGCGATCCCCGGTGGCATGGCCGAAGCGATCGTTGATGATCTTGAAGTGATCGAGATCGAGGAGCAGCAATCCGTAGTGTCCGCCCAGGGACCGCGCGCTGCGATGGAGCAGGTTGAGCCGCTCTTGCAGGGCCGCGCGGTTCGGCAGGCCCGTGAGTCCGTCGAAGTTGGCGCGATACGCGAGGATCTTGCCGTCGCCGCTCGGGGCGTCCTGCGGGGTGATGACCAGGGCGGTGTGGGGCGGGAAGGGCACCAGCTCGAAGACCACACCGCGCCTGTGACCGCGAAGATCCTCGATCTGACCGTGCAGCCGCTCTGGGCCCGACTCCCCGGATGCTGGCTCGCGCTGGGAGACCCGCTCCCAGTCGAGCCGCTGTGAACCATCCGCGGCCCGCAGATGCAGGACCGAGTCGAGGGTGCGGCCGAGCAGGAGCTGGCGGTCGAGGCCCACCAGACGCTCGGCGGTCGCATTCAGATAGGTGATCGCGCCGGATGCATCACACAGGATCAGTGCGTCGCCAGCGGCGCCGACGCCGGCCGAGTGAAGGGCTGACTGCACCTGTTCGGGGCCAGCGATCACGGGCTCGGGGATCGGACGGGGATCGCGCAAGGGGGGTGCTCCTAGGGTCCAGTGCGCTCGCTCATTCAACGCAACGCCGATCGGCCAGCGCGGGGCTGGCAACGGCCTGGCAATCCCTTGGGGCAGGTCCCACGCGCCCCGCAAAGGTCGCGCCTCGGGGGCGGACGTGGGCAGCGTGGGATCGGTTACACTCGCGAGGAGGACCGGAAACCGGTTTTGCCCATAAGACCCGATTGGAACCGAGCCGATGGTGAAGAACGTCACACTGCGGGACGCCTGGTCTGGAGAGGCCGATTGTCTGAACTGCTCCCTGCGCACCTCGGTATTGTTCGCGGGGTTGAAGGAGCAGGACTTCGCGCGCATCCATGACCCCATCGATCAGTTCGTGCTGCCGCCGGGGAGCGTCCTGTATCGCGCAGGGGACCAGGGGGAGCATCTGTTCACCGTGCGCAGCGGGGCCTTCAAGCTGGTCCAGTATCTCCCGGACGGGAGTCAGCGGATCGTGCGCATCGTGCGCACCACCGACGTGGTCGGCCTCGAATGCCTGCTGGACGGGGCCTACGAGCACGAGGCGGTGGCCCTGCAACCGTCGGAGATCTGCCGGTTCCCGGCCCGGGTCGTGCGTGAGCTCACCCGCGAGAGTCCGGAGTTGCACCAGGAGTTGATGTCGCGCTGGCATCGCGCCCTGAGCGAGGCCGACGCCTGGCTCACTGAGCTGTCTACCGGCTCCGCCCGCCAACGTGTCGCAAGGCTGCTGCTGCGGTTGGTGCGCGACCGCGAGTCGAGCGAATGCCAGTTGTTCAGCCGTGAGGACATGGGGGCCATGCTCGGCGTGACCACCGAGACCGCGAGCCGCACCATCGCCGAGTTCAAGCGCCAGAGCCTGCTGGTAGAGACGGCGCCCAACCTGTTCCTCTTGGACATCCCCAATCTGCGGCGAATCGCCGAGGATTGAGCGCCCTCGCCCCGTGGCAACCTCCCGCGGTCGAGCAGGCCTTGGGAGACGCAGATCGGGCCCATTGCGCTTTCTAAATGTGCCCTTGGGTGCGGCTCGGTAACCTGTACCCCATTCGCTCGCCCGAGCGCCCTCAATCACAAGCGAGTTGGCACCGGTGATCCCAATGGACCGCTCGGGCGGCCTGCCGCCCGGCCGCCCGAGGATCGACGGCTGATCCTGTCCGCGGGTATAGGTCATGAACGATATGGTCGCCGAAACGGGAGAGTCCGCTGGATCAGACCGGCTGGCCCATTTCCCCATCGCCTTCTTCTCGATGGTGATGGGCCTGACTGGCTTGGCCATCGCCTGGTCAAAGGCCGAACGAGTCTTCCTTCTGCCATTTCACCCCTCGGGCGCGATCCTGACCCTCGCGGTGGTCGTGTTCCTGGGCGTCGCGGGTCTCTATGGCGCCAAGGCCCTGCGTCATCCCACGGCGGTACGTGCAGAGCTTGCCCATCCCATCCAACTGAATTTCTTTCCGGCGATCTCCATCAGTCTGATCCTGCTCGCGATCGCCATGCTGCACCTGCATCCCGGGATCGCGGGCGTATTGTGGGTATTGGGATCAGCCCTGCACCTGCTCCTCACCCTCTATGTGATGGGGGTCTGGATGCATCACGAGCACCTGCAGATCGAGCATATCAACCCCGCGTGGTTCATCCCCGTGGTCGGAAACGTGCTCGTGCCGATCGCGGGTGTGCCCTTGGGGTTCGTGGAGGTCTCCTGGTTCTTCTTCAGCGTCGGAATCCTGTTCTGGCTGCTGCTATTCAGCATCATCCTGTACCGGGTGCTCTTCCACCATCCCCTGGCGGAACGCCTGATGCCGACCTTCTTCATCCTCATCGCGCCGCCGGCCGTGGGGTTCGTGGCCTACTGCCAGCTCACGGGCGAACTCGATGCCTTCGCCCGCGTCCTCTATTACGTGGGGCTCTTCCTGGTGTTGTTGCTGCTGACCCAGGTCTCGCGATTCACCCGCATCCGTTATTACCTGTCATGGTGGGCCTACAGCTTCCCGCTCGCCGCGATCGCGATCGCCAGTCTGGTCATGTACGAGCACACGGGGCTGGCCGGGATCGCCGCCATCGCCTGGTTGCTGCTCACCCTGGTAACCCTGATGGTGGCCTATCTGGTCTATCGAACGGTCCAGGCGGTCGCGGCGAAGGGCATCTGCGTACCGGCTCATTGATGAGATCAGCCAGGCCCAGGTTTCGGCAGATTCAGCGGGCCGCAGTCCGCATCGCGAGTGCAGGATCCCCCGGGAAAGACCTCTATCAGCTCGGGAGTAGTCAGTTGAAACAGAGCGTGCTCCTGGAGCGCTATCCGATCTACAGCCTGGAGATCGACCGGGGCGAGACGAGCCTGGCAAGCGTCGATGACATCTGCGCCTATCTCAGGGGCCGCATCGACGCCCACAAGTCGGCGGTGTTCATCGCCGAGTTCGACCATTACGCCCATACGGCGAGTCTTCCCGAGGGCCGCATCGGCGAGGGCATCCTCGCCGCGAAGAACCTGGTCTTCTGTTTCGGCATCGCCTTGCCGGATCCCCAGGTGCTCGCCCTGCGGCCCCGTTCCATCGGGGTGGCCGAGACCGGGCGGGGATTCGTGGTGACCTTCATGGAGGCCCCCATGCCCGTGGCGAACGCCGCCATGGAGGATTGGGCGAAGGGGATCCGTGACCGTCACATCCAACCGGCCTGATGGCCGTCCGGGGTATCCGCATGCGTATCGCAGTCACGAGCCAGAACTTCAAGACCATCACGGGACATGCCGGTAAGTCCCGGCGTTTCCTGGTGTTCGAGGTCGACGCCGCCGGGGAGCCGCGGGAGGTCCAGCGCCTTGACCTGCCGATGGGAATGTCCATGCACGACGACCACCGCGACGATCATCCCCTGCTGACCCTGGGTTTGGACGCCCTGATCACCCAGGGCGCGGGGCAGGGCTTCGTGGCACGCATGGGCCGGGTCGGGGCTAAGGTGCATACGACCAGCCTCTCGGATCCCTTGGTCGCGGTGCGCGCGCTCGCCAGAGGAGAGCCGCTGCCGGCCGCCGAACCGGAGCACCACTGAGCCAGGGCTCATTCGGCATCCCGGTGCATCGGCCGCCGGATCCGTTGCCGACCAAGCGCACCGGCGCAGCGGCAAGGTCGGTCAACCCAGGGCCCCACCACAACTCGAGCCCTGGCCCGCGGTACAGCCGTAACAGTGATCCGCGACCCGGATCGGCAGACCCTCGAGCGAATCCCCAAGCCCCGCCTCGATGAGATCCCGCAGGTGCATGCGACGGTCTGCCTGGACCTCAGGTCCTTGCAGAGATAGACCCAGCATCTGATTGAAATCGCAATCATAGAGCCAGCCCTGCCAATCCACGCTGATCAGGGTCCTGCACATGACGGCGCCGGTGTTCTCCGGTTGGTGCGCCTCCTTGAGGACACGCAGATAGCCACTCAACTCACCCTTCGATAGGAGACTGCTGCCGAAACGCCCGACCGGGAGGTTTGCCAGCGTCAACAACCGATTGAAGCGGATTCCGTAGTCACGTTCGAGGACGCGGCGGTAGTCCGCCTCGAGGGCGATCTGGGCCGGCGGAAGGGTCGGTCCCTGGGGGTTGTAGACCAGATCGAGCCGGAGTCCGGAGCCCGGGTTCCCGTAGCCCAGTGCATTGAGCAGACGAATCCCCCCAAGGCTCTTCGCAAAGACCCCGCGACCGCGTTGGGCATCGACGTTCTCTTCCAGATAGCAGGGCAGGGAGGCGACCACCGTCACCCGCTGCTCGGCGAGGAAGTCGGCCAGATCCTCCTGTCCGGGCTCGAGCAGGATGCTGAGGTTGCAGCGATCGATCACCTCCAGTCCGAGGTCTCGACCATGGGCGACGAGACGCCGGAACCCAGGGTTGAGCTCAGGTGCCCCGCCGGTCACGTCCAGGGTGTTCAGCCACCCCCGGGCGGATAGCCGATCGAGACAGGCGATCACCAGATCGAGGGTCCCCGCGTCCATCACCTCCCTGCGGTTTGGGCCGGCGGCGACATGGCAGTGGAGACACTGCTGGTTGCACAGCCGACCGAGATTGATCTGGAGGGTGCTCGGCGTCTGGCGCCTCAGGCTCGGGAAGTCGCTGTCGATCAGGTGGGGGAGCACGTCGAGCATGGCTTGGTTCCGGTGGTCGTCTCTCGGGCGGGCATGGCGCAGTCGGGAGCAAGGTCGGCCCCAGCCCACAGTTGGGTCCAGGGTGACCGCGGGGCAAGGAGACGGGGCCTAGCAGCCTGTCGGACCTAGGATGAATCAGCTGCGGAACCGGGATCACGGTCCGTTTCGGCCCGGATCCTCGTTTCATGGCACCCACTATGCGCCTCGACTCCGGACCAAACTGACCTCGCCCTCCGATTCCCTCGCTTCGATCGCCGCAAGTCCGACAGGTTGCTAGACTCTCATGTCACCCAATTTCGCTTCCTCAGAGCCCCCCAAGCGCCCCAAGCCAAGGCCACAGACCGCGGGGAATAGTGGGTGCCATTTCCAAGGGCCGTAACGCTGGATTGAGGCGCTTGGGGGGCTCCCTTCGGGCGAGGCGAGAAGCGGCCATCTGCCGCGTTGGGCAAGCTTGAGTGGAGTTGGAGGCGCCTCAGACCGCCCTGAGCAACCTCGGCAAGCCGTCTAGCAGCCTGACCGAGCAGCTCTGGATCCCACTGGTGAGCGCGCCCCGTGCCGATCCCAGCCCGGTCAGCATCTCGAAGATCTTCGCCAACGGGACGCTGCGCACCCTGGCGCCGGGTTCGGCCGAGATCCAGACCGCCGGAGGCGTCGGGAGCCCCTATTTCCTGCTCTTCGACCTGGATTTCAGCCAGCGCTGGTACGTGGAAGGGACGGCGACCTTCAACCTCGACGGGGGTAACAGCCGCGAGCGGCGGGCGATCAACTGGAAGCTCACCGAGACCATCGGGGACTTCGAGCCCGTATCGCTGCCGGGGACCCTGGCCCTGCTCATCGCTGGGCTACTGGCCACGGGCATGGGTCGTCGCCTGGCCCGCTGATAACGGACAGTCGCGAGTAGCGAGGATTGCGAGACGGGCCGGCCACTTGGCTGGCGCCGCAATAGAGGGCTGATCGAGAACCGTCGAGACGGTCCCTCAGGCGTTCGAGCTGCCGATAGAGAGGTCGCCCCGGAGCTTGTCAGGGCCTCGCGCTAAAGGGGCAGGGGCCCGATCCCTCGAGCCGCCAAGGATCCGCACATCGGCGACAGGACCCGGGCGTCGCACCGGGCAGCCTGGCGCCGACAGCCGCCGTCAATCCTTATCCTTGTCGGTCTTCTCCTTGCCCTTGCTCTGCTCCGGGTCATCGCTCGGCGGGGCGGGTATGGCCCGGTCGCCACAGGGGACATACTCGCTAGCGGGTGGCTGGTCGCCCTTCAGCGCCTCGCGCAGGGCATTGCAAACCGTGCTCAGGACCTTGATCCGCGCGAAGGGTTTGTCGTTCCCTTCCACAAGGGTCCAGCTCGCGTGCTTGGTGCTGGTGCGCACGACCATCTCGTTGACCGCGTCCTTGTACCTGGGCCAGCTCTCCCGGTTGCGCCAGTCCTCCTCGGTGATCTTGTAGCGCTTGTAGGGCACGGCCGCGCGATCCTCGAACCGGACGAGCTGCTCCTCCTGGCTGATGTGCAGCCAGAACTTGAGCAGGATCACCCCGCGCTCGACCAGTTGCTCCTCGAACCGATTGATCTCGGAATAGGCCCGCCGCCATTCCGTGTCGCTGGCAAAACCCTCGACCCGCTCCACCAGGACGCGGCCGTACCATGAGCGGTCGTAGATGGTGATATAGCCAGCGCGCGGGATATGCCGCCAGAAGCGCCAGAGATAATGGTGGGCCTTCTCCTCGTCGGTCGGCGCGGCGACCGGGATGCTCCGGTAGATCCGGGCGTCGATCGCGCTGGTGATCCTCCGGATGGCGCCGCCCTTGCCTCCGGCGTCGACCCCCTCGAAGACCAGGACGGTGGAGCGCTTCTGCTGATAGGCCGTCCAGGCGAGCTCGTTGATCTCGGTCTGGAGGGACTTGAGCTGGCGCTTGTAGAGGTCGCGCTCCAGCGACTGGCTGAGGTCCAGCTGATCGAGCACGGTGATCCTGGCGCTCGGGCTCGCGGGGAGCTCGGGGCTGCCGGCATGCACCGAGTGATCGTCCGGCTCCGGCTCGGAGAGCCGGGTGCGGATGGCGTGCAGCAGGGTCTTGCCCACGGTGAGATCGCGATAGCGGCGGTCCTCCGCCTCGACCAGATACCAGGGTGAGACGCCCCTGTCGGTGTGCAGGATGATGCGCTCAGCCACCCGCTCGAAGGCCTGGTAATGCTCCGAGAATTTGGCCTTGGCGGGGTTCATCTTCCAGCGGCTGCGGTCGTCTCGCGCGAGCTCCTTCAGGCGGGCCTTCTGGTCCTTCTCCGACATGTGAAACCAGAACTTGACGATCAGGGCGCCATCCTGGATCAGCATGCGCTCGAAATCGACGATACGGTTCAGCTCCGCATCCAGCTCCGCGTCGGTGCAATGGCCTTGGAAGCGATGTTCCAGCGGGGTCATGTACCAGCCGCCGAACAGGATGGTGATCTCGCCGCGTGGCGGCATGGTCCGCCAGAATCGCCAGTAGCGCGGTCGCTCGCGCTCCTCGTCGGTCTCGTCCCAGAAGGCGAAGGTCTGGAGACCACGGGTGTCGAGCCACTCGTTGAGTCGGTTCACCACCTCACCCTTGCCGGCGCCCTCGACACCCGATACGAGCACGATCACGGGCATGTCGGTCTGACGAAGCTCCCTCTGCACCGCGAGCAACTGGGTGCGCAGCTCCTCCTGCTGCTCCTTGAAGTCCTCCTTATTGACCGATCGCCCGACCTTGGTCGCCTCGAACATGGGGATTGCCTCCTCTGGGTATCGGGCGAGGCCCGCCGCGCGGCCTTGGCCGCTAAACGCGGGGGATGATAACCCCACCTCCTCGCCGGTAGGGAAGGAATCGCGCCCATCGCGCGAGCGCCGGGGGAGATCGGGCATAAACCCGGGCGCCACACGCGCGGGCTCGGCAGAAGGCCCGCCCGATTCAGATCAGGCTGGGACCGGACCGGGATCAGGCCTGGCGGGTGCTGAGGGCGGTCAGACGTCGCGGGCGGCGATCGGCGTCCACGGCCACGTAGACGATCAAGGCGTCGGCCACCCTGCGCCGGGACTCGGGTGGTGACTCTGCCTGGGCATAGACCTGGATCTCGACCGACAGGGAGGTCGCACCCCGGCGCACGACCCTGGCATAGACCTCCACGAGGTCACCCACCAGCACCGGTGCGAGGAACCGAAACTCCTTGACCGCCACGGTGGCGACCCGACCCCGCGCGGCCCGGATGGCCAGGGTGCTCCCGGCGATATCCGCCTGGGACAGGAGCCAACCGCCGAAGATGTCTCCATAGGCGTTGGTGTCCTCGGGCATCGCGACCACGCGGATGGCGAGCTGCCAGGCATCGAGGGGAGCGGTCGGCGGGTTGGCCGGGTCGGTCATGCTTGGGGGGCAGGGGAGTGGACGTGGCGAGTCGCGAGGATTCTATGCGGGCCCAAGACTTGGCGCTGGATCGAACAGCACAAGTGATACCCAACCCACGTCAGTTTTTCGTTTTCGCGCAAACTAGGTAGTTGTTTTAGCGAGGAATCCTCGCTACTCGCTCTCGCAACTCGATACTCGCATCTGTTGGGTAGATCAGCGTTTTCCCAGGTCCGACAGGCCGTTAGAAAGGGGCGCGCTCGACTCGGCCGTCGGGGCCTGCTGGGTCTCGTGTTGCAGCCATTCGAGGGCCGCTTCCTCGCCGGTCAGCCAGCGTCCCTCGCGCAGCCAGATGTCGCGCTTGTACTGCTCGATATGGCAGACGCGGTCCATGACCCGCTCACCGAGGGAGGGTTCTAGACCGTCGAAATGGACCCCGACATCGAACCCGGGCTTACCGTCGCTCGCGGGCTGACACCAGGCGATTACCCCCTGGGTCTCGAAGACGGGTTGGGCCACCGGTATGCCGACCCGGATGACCCGACCCGGCTCCAGGGCGATGGTCGAGCGGAATCTCAGGCCTCCGCGGCTGATGTCGTAGAGATACTCGCGCCCGCGGGGCACCACGTGACTGAGCGAGATCTCGACTGGCAGATCGGTAGAGTGACGGATGTAGCGACGCACGCGGCAGCCCCTCGGTGGATGGAGTCGGGCGGCGCATCCTGCGATGGCCCCAGGCGGGACACGCAGATTGCAAATCAGATCGCCAATCTGTCGCGCCCGGGGCGGAACGCCCCGCTCCTCGCCTCGCATACCACCAGCCCGTCCTGGACTCGACTCCAGCGATCCCACCGAGGTCTCCGGCTCGCCGGATCCCAATGGGGTACCGGCCTGCGGGTTTCCCTGAAGTGGCCGTCGAAGCCTGATCCCGGCCCATCCCCCTCGTGCAGCATCCGAGCCCTGGGTTGGGGAAACGCTGTTTCATGGCGTTTCCCGCCCGAGTCCGGGATGGTCCGGTTTTCGTCCAGCGCCTCAAGCGCTTCAAGATGCGCCTTGGGGCCCGACGGCCTAGGGACCGCTCCGGGAGAGCAGGTCATCGAGTCGCTCGAAGGCAGTCTCGATGACCGAATGGGGCGTGTAGAAATGCGCGGAAAAACGGATTCCGCCGCCTCTCTGGGCGCAAAGCACACGTTGTGCCATGAGCTCGCGATGGATCCAGACTGGATCCCTACCGGGGATTGCAAAGGTGACGATCCCCGCCTGCCGTGCAGGGTCGCGGGGGGAGAGTAGCTCGAAGCCCCGCGCATCGACACCCCGGATCACGTGACGGACCCGTTCGTCGATTGCCGCCGCAATGCGTCCGATCCCGACATCCTGGAGCAATGACAGGCTGGCCTCGAGGGCGTACACGCCGAGCAGATTGGGGCTGCCGCACTCGAAGCGGCGGGCGCTGGAGGCGGGCCGCCAATCCTGGCGTTCGTAGTCCCCGCGCTGCTCCACCATGTTCCAGCCGAACTGCACCAAACGCAGCCGCTCGCGGAGCTCCGGGCGGACATAAAGTAAGGCGAGACCCTCGGGGCCCAGCATCCATTTATGCCCGTCTGCCACCACGAAGTCCGCCGGGACCTCGCCGAGGTCGAACGGCAGGGCGCCCAGGCCTTGGATCGCGTCCACGCAGAGCAGGATGCCGCGCGCGCGGCAGGCCTTTCCCAGGCGTCGCAGATCGAGCCGCAGCCCGCGTGCGTACTGCACCCAGCTCACCGCCACCATCCGGGTACGCTCGCTGCAGGCCTCCAGCAGATCCGACTCCGGATCCTGGGATTCGCGGAGGGAAAGCCCGCGCCAGCGGACCCCGCGCTCGCCCAGGGCCTCCCAGACGATGCGGTTGGAGGGGAACTCCTCGGCGATACCGAGGATCTCGTCACCGGCCTCCCACGGCAGGCCTTGGGCAACGATCGACAGGGCCTCGGAGGTGCTTTTGGCCAGCGCGATATCCTGCGGGCCCGCGGCTCCGATCAGTCGCGCGAGCCGCTCCCGGAGGGCCTGCTCGACCGCCATCCAGTGCGGATAGCCTTCCGATCCACGGTAACCGTTCTCCTCGGCGAAGCGCTTCACCGCGAGCACCGAGCGCTGAGGCCATGGTCCGACGCCGGCGTGGTTCAGATGGCACAAGCCAGGGTCGAGCGGGAACTCGCCGGCAAGGTCGAGCTGGTCGGATCGGTCAGCTGGGGCGGACATTGGGACGAGGCGGTCGTGATGCTGGTTCGGGGCACCATCATGTGCAATCGACCCCGATGAGGCAAACCCGAGGGCACCGATCAGTTACGCCGCGAACGAGATCCAGGCGACGACCAGACCCGCCACGGCCGACACGGCCAATGGAATCCCCGCGCGCCGGGCGAAGGGCCAGCCGCCGACCGAGGCGGTCATCGCGCCCTTGACCAGGGTGTTCACCGCCGCGGCGATGATCAGACCCAGACCGGCGATCTCCAGGGAAAGATCCTCCGCGCTCATCCGGGAGAGGGACAAGGCGATGGCATCGACGTCCGCGATCCCCGACACCGCGGCGAGCCCGAGCACCCCGGCATCGCCGAAACCCGCCTGGAGTGCCCGCCCGAGTAGCAAGATCAGCGCAAGCAGTAGCCCGAAGGTGAAGGCCGACTTGAGCTCCAAGGGATTCTCGAGCACGGCATCGGTCTCCGCGCTGCCATCCGTGGGTCTGCGGCCCAGCACCAGGGCGGACAGATAGACGACCACGGCCATGATCAGCAGGGGGAGGGCGACGACCCGCGTCAAGGGTGGATTGATGAGGGTCGCAATGACCGCGAGGCGCGGAAAGGCGGTGCCGCAGGCGAGCAGCACCCCGGCCGCGAGGGGGTCGTTCAGACTTGGGTTCTGCCGGGCCGTGCGCGAGAAATGCAGGGTCAGCGCCGTCGAGGACGACAGCCCCCCGAAGAGCCCGGTGAACAGGATGCCCCGTCGCGCACCCACCAGCTTCACGGCGAAGTAGCCCACGAAGCTGATCGAGGCGATCAGCACCACCATCCACCACAGCTGATAGGGATTGATCGCCTCCCAGGGCCCGTAGCCCCGGTTCGGGAGCACCGGCAGCAGCACGACCGACATCACCAGTAGCTTCAGGCCCGCGCGGAGCTCCTTTTCGGTCAGGCTCTCGACCCAGCGGTGCAGCTCGGGCTTGAATCCGAGAAACAGGGTCGCGGCCACCGCCGCCGCTGCGGCCGACTCCAGATAACCGAGCCCTGCGAGCGCCCCCAACACGAAGGCCACCAGCGCGGCGACGAGGCTGGTGACCCCGGCATCGCGCTTCTGGAGGAAGCTCAGCACGTAGGATGTCGTCAGGGCCGCGGTGAGCGCGACCAGGCCGAGGGCGAGGACGATTGCCCCCAGATCGGACGCCGCGATCGCGACGGCCCCGCCCAAGAGTCCGAGCAGCGCGAAGGTGCGCACCCCGGCGACGCGCTCGCCGGACACCGCGCCGCGGGCCTTCCAGCCGCGCTCGATCCCGATCAACAGACCGATCGCCAGCGCAGTCGCAAGTCGGATCAACTGGTCGATCTCGTTCAAGGCCATTACCCTCCAGCGCCCAAGGTGCCGTCCCGGCGAGGGGACTCGAGGTCAAGGATAGGCCGAGGCACGATGTCGAACCGGACGATCCCGAGAGATGCAGAGGCAAGGAGCCCAGGGTTCGCGGTCGCGCATGATC